>JBCDGZ010000001.1:0-152199 GCA_038750655.1 Bacteroidota bacterium
CTGCTTGGGAGTTGGTACCTACTAGTGCTGGCCATGATTCCTGGTGCCTGTTACAACTACAAGAAATTTTCTGGCATTTTACCCACCTATAATGCCAAGACCACGCTGTTGATCAAGACCCAAGAAGTAGCCAAGGAAAACCTGGTCACTACTCAGATATTCTCGGAAGTGGCCAATTCCCGTCAGGTTATTGAAAATGCATTGCTGCGCAGCGTAACCATCTACGAAGTCGAAGATCTGCTGATTAACCATTATATTCAGACTTACCAGTCCACTTATCCTAAAACCTTTAATACCTATATCCCGCTGGGGTATCGTTTTGATAAAACCCAGCCCGAAGATTTTTCTCGGGAAGAACTGCAATATTTTGATTTTATCCTGGATAAAGTAACCATGCCGCTCAGAGATTTTTCGGACGGTTTCGTTACCATTTCTAATAAAGATAAACTGGGCTTTATCAATCTCAATATTTCCACTCCTTCGCAAGAGCTGTCGTTGGCCTTTATGGAAATTCTTTTTACTACCCTTAAAGACCTTTACAACAAAAGCATCATTCACGCCGATCGCATTGCGCTGGATGGACTTCGGGTTAAAAGAGATTCTGTCAAGCGGCTTTTTGATAAGAGCTTTACTACCTTGTTGTCCCGTAGGGATTATTTTGAAAAAAAGCTCAAAGCCAGAGATACCACTGTAGACCTCTCTCGTTTGGCCAAGCGGATTCAAAAGCGCGAGATGAATACTGAGTTGTTGAAAAATGAATACCTAGGCTACACCAAGCGGGTTAAGGACGCCGAGGTCGATCTCAGTAACAAGATTCCCCTCATCTATATCACTGAGCAATCCCGCTGGCCCCTCGAACCTTATCAACCTTCCGTCAAGTATGCCATGTTTAAAGGGGCTTTTTATGGGGCTTTTTTGATGGTAATTTTGTTAGTGATGCGCCAAATTTATCGCGATATTCTTACGGAGAGCGAAGTGGAAAGCCTCCTAGAGCCTTCAGCATCAGAGCTTTAAGGAGTTTTGATACATGTGAAATAATTATAATGTCTCCTTCCCTTTTGTCACATTTTTGCGTGCTTCAATTTCTTTTTTTCTTTCCTATCCTGCATCTTACCGACGTCTTCTAATCCAATCCGCCTTTCCTATTTCCTGTAATTCCTAACATCAAACATATTAAACGCAATGCTAAATTTAAATGGCAAATCTGTATTAGTGACAGGTGGAACAGGCTCCTTTGGGAAAAAATTTATCAGCACTTTACTAGATCGCTTTCCAAAAGTGAAGCGGGTGGTCGTCTATTCCAGGGATGAACTGAAGCAATTTGAAATGGCCCAACAATTTTCTACAGAGCGTTACAAGGCGCTGCGCTATTTCATCGGAGATATTCGGGATGGCGATCGGTTCCGCCGGGCCTGTGAAGGCATCGACGTAATCGTTCACGCTGCAGCCCTCAAGCAAGTCCCCGCCGCCGAATACAACCCCATCGAATGTATCAAAACCAACATACTGGGTGCACAAAATGTCATCGAGGCAGCTATGGAAACTAATGTCGAATGCGTCGTCGCATTGTCGACCGATAAAGCCGCTGCACCCATCAATCTCTACGGAGCAACCAAGCTTTGTTCAGACAAACTTTTCGTCGCCGCCAACAATATGCGCGGTAGCCGTAAACTGCGCTATTCTGTGGTGCGCTACGGCAATGTCATCGGCTCGCGTGGCTCTGTGATTCCATTTTTTCTCAACAAACGAAAGGAAGGATTTCTGCCCATTACCGATCCCAATATGACCCGCTTTACCATCTCTCTCGACGATGGCGTCCGGCTAGTCATGTTTGCCATCGAGCACGCAATCGGCGGCGAAATTTTCATCCCCAAAATCCCATCTTACAAACTCTCCGATGTGGCTAAAGCCATCGGTCCCGAATGTGAGCATCGCATCACTGGCATTCGCCCCGGCGAAAAAATGCACGAAGAAATGATCACCATCGCCGATGCCCCCAACACTATCGAAATCGATAATTACTTCATCATCTGCCCTTCCAACCTGGGCTATCTGAGCCGCATCAAGGAGGACTACCTACGGCATTACAACGGCAAGAGCGTCCCCAATAATTTCACCTATAATTCAGGCGAAAACAAAGAATGGCTCAACGTCGAAGCCATCCGCGAAGAGATTCGACAACACGTCGATCCCAACTTTATGGTGAACACACCGATGGTCGCTAACGCCTAGCCAACCCTACTCTGGATAATCCCTTTTTACTCAAAAGACCCAAATTAATAAACATGACCATCCCTTACGGAAAACAAGAGATTACGGCGGCAGATATTGCCGCTGTAACTGAAGCCCTGCAAGCGGACTTCCTGACTCAGGGACCGCGCATCAAGGCCTTCGAAGATACTTTTGCCGAATATGTAGATGCCCAATATGCCGTCGCCGTTTCCAACGGCACGGCAGCTCTACACCTCTCGGTAATGGCGCTGGGCCTACAGCCCGGCCAAAAGGTGATCACTAGCCCGATTACCTTCGCTGCCTCGGCCAACTGTGTGCGCTACTGCGGTGGCGAAGTGGCCTTCGCCGACATCGACCCCAGTACCGCCCTGCTCGACATCAACGCTGTCCGCCAGCTCCTGGAAGCTGCCCCCCCCAAGACCTACAGCGGAATCATCACGGTCGACTTCGCCGGTTATCCCGTCGATCTTCAAGCCTTCCGCGAGCTGGCCGACGAGCATGGCCTTTGGCTGCTCCAAGACGCCTGCCATTCCCCCGGCGGCTACTTCACGGATCGCAGTGGAGCGCAGCAGCCCTGCGGCAATGGTCACTTTGCTGATCTGGCCATTTTCTCCTTTCATCCCGTCAAGCACATCGCCTGCGGAGAGGGAGGAATGATCACCACTAGCAATTCCGCGCTGTACGAACAGCTGATGATGCTGCGTACCCACGGCATCACTAAAGATCCGTCGCGGATGAAGCAGCAGCACGGAGGCTGGTATTATGAAATGCAGCAGCTGGGCTATAATTATCGGCTGACGGATATTCAGTCGGCGCTGGGGCTGTCGCAGCTGGCTCGGGCTAAGGAGGGCCTGGAGCGCCGCCGCGCTATTGCTCGGAAGTACGATGCGGCTTTTGCTGATCGGCCTATTCGGGTGTTCGCACCAGCGGGGGGCGTAGGTCACGCCTACCACCTCTATGTGATTCATGTCAACAATCGAAAAGAACTCTACGATGCATTGCGTAGCAGGGGGATTTTTGCCCAAGTGCATTACATCCCCCTGCATACCATGCCTTACTATCGCCAGCAGGGCTTCGAGCCGGGGATGTTCCCTCAGGCGGAAGCCTACTACGAGGGCTGCCTGAGCTTGCCCATGTACCCTAGCTTGAGCGATGAAGAACAGGATTTTGTCATTGAAAAAGTCTTGGACTACAGCCTATGCGTCGTTTAGCGATTATACCTGCGCGGGGAGGCAGCAAGCGCATCCCTCGCAAAAATATACGGCCCTTTCTGGGCAAGCCCATCATCGCCTATTCCATCGAGAAGGCCCTCGAATCGGGACTTTTTGATGAGGTGATGGTCTCTACTGATGACCCCGAGATTGCGGCGGTGGCCAAGCACTTTGGCGCCGAAGTACCCTTCCTGCGCTCTTCGGTGGCGGCGAATGATCATGCCACCACAGTCGATGTCTTGATAGAAGTGCTGGAGCAGTATGAGCAGTACGACTTACAGTTTGATGAAGTTTGTTGTTGGTATCCTACGGCCCCTTTTACAACGATTGAGCACTTGCGCTCGGCCTTTGAGCTGATGGCGAAACACGATTTTGATTGCGTTTTTCCAGTGATGGCTTTTAGCTATCCGATACAGCGCGCTTTGCGTAGAAGAGAGGAGGCGGTTACTATGTTTCAGCCGAAATACCAGTTCAGTCGCTCTCAAGATTTGGAAACTGCCTATCACGATTGTGGGCTTTTTTACTGCTTTCAACAAAAGCGTTTTCAGCAGAGTCATCAACTTTGGACGGCGCACACTGGTGCCATTATATTGTCTGAAATGGAAGCGCACGATATTGATACCGAAGAGGACTGGAAGGTGGCCGAATTCAAGTACCGACTCTTGCAAGAACAGTTCGCTGCTACTGCTGCAGCTTCTCAGGCTTCACCGATGAAAATGAGAACCCTATGAAACCAAAAATCATCTTTCGCGCCGATGGCGATCGGAAAATGGGATTGGGACATTTGTTTCGAACGTTGGCGCTGGCTGAGATGCTAAAGGCACAATTTTACTGTTGCTTTATGACCCGCTGCGTCCTGCCTTCGGTGCACAAGCGCATACTGGAAGTCTGCGAAAGTTTAATCAAATTGCCCTCCACCAAAGACCATAGTCACGAGGCGCGTAGCTTGCTAGGGCCGCTGTTATCAGGAAATGAAGTGGTGGTGCTGGATGGGTATCATTTTGATAGAGAATATCAAACCATTGTCCGGAGTTTTGGCAGTCGGCTGGTTTATATCGATGACCTTCAGGAGGGCCATTATATCGCAGATGTGGTGATTAACCATGCGGGAGGACTGGTGAAGAAAGACTTTCGAGGGGAGGATTATGTACAGTTTTTTTTAGGCCCTAATTATGCTTTGCTGCGCAAGGAATTTTGTGCGGCAGCTCGGCATCGCTTGTCAACTGCCCAAGAGCATTATTATTTCATTTGCTTAGGAGGGGCCGACCCGCACAACGATACCCTTAGAGTACTACGGCGCTGTGAGGAGCAGGGCCACGCCCAGCGGTGTTTTGTCATCACCGGAGCGGCCTACGCCTACGGTGAAGAACTGGACCGCTACATCCGACAATCGAAAATGGACATCATCCGACTTTCGGATTTGGATGCTATCCGAATGGTCAAGGTAATGCAGCAATGCGGTACAGCGGTTTGTCCACCTAGCAGTATTGCCTACGAATACCTTTGCGTAGGTGGCCTGCTTTATTTGCATCAGATTGCCGACAATCAGGATCGCCTGCGCCGCTTTATGCTCTGTGAGCACTTGGCTTTTTCCTTTGACCAATATCCTATCAAAGATGCAATGGCGAAGGCGAAAATAAAGCAGCAACAGCGAGCCGTTTTCCGTGGCGATTCTCCGAAAAACATTTTACAAATTTTTAATACTATTTGTGATGCTGTCAATATGCCTAATGGTTAGTGGTCGTCTTGGACGGTCGGTATTGGAAAAGATAGGCGCTTCGAAATACCAGCTTGTAGCGGTGATGACGGACCGCAAGTCTACGCTGATTATTGACTATTGTGAGGAAAATGCTATCCCCCTTTTTGTTGGTAATCCACGCAAAGGCAGAGCGGCTACTTTTATTCAGGACCTCCGCTGTGATGTCCTCCTGTCGGTCAACTACCTCTTCATTATCGAAGAAGATTTGATCCGCCTACCTCGACAGTATGCTATCAATATTCACGGGTCATTATTGCCCCTGTACCGGGGACGCAGTCCTCACGTGTGGGCGATTATTAATGGAGAAAAAGAAACGGGCATTACGGCCCACCTCATCGAAGGAGGAGTCGATACCGGGCGCATCGTCAAGCAAATGCGGATACCCATCGGTTTTGAAGATACAGGAGGTGCGATACTGGAAAAATTTAATGCCTTATACCCTTCCTTTATTTTTCTAGTGTTGGAAGATGTGGCCAATGGCTGTCTGCAATTAGCGACACAAGACCACAATAAGGCGGTTTTTTTTGGCAAAAGAACGCCCGAAGATGGACGCATTCAGTGGAGTTGGAGCCGTGAGCGCATCCGCAATTGGATACGTGCCCAAGCCGATCCTTATCCCGGTGCTTTCACCTTTTTTAAAGAAAAGAAAATTATCATTCACCAAGCCAACTACGACGATACAGGCTTCCATTACGACCAGCCCAACGGAACGATTCTACAGCTGGGAGAACAAGAGATGATCGTCAAAACCCCGAACGGGGCCCTCCGGCTCGAAGGACTACAAGTCGACGAGTGGCCCTTCGAAGTGGGGGCACAATTAAATTGAAGAACTCAAAATATTTAATGATGACTATCCAACTAGGAACCCGAAGCATCGGCCGGGGCCACCGCCCTTTTATCATCGCCGAAATGTCGGGCAACCACAACCAATCGCTCGAACGGGCCTTGGCCATCGTAGACGCCGCCGCCGATGCCGGCGCTGATGCCATCAAGCTGCAAACCTACACCGCAGATACCATGACCATCAATGCTCGCCACGGCCTCTTTAACATTGAAGACGCGGCTTCTCTCTGGAAAGGCCAAAGCCTCTACCAACTGTACCAAAAAGCCCATACCCCCTGGGATTGGCACCGCCCCATTTTCGAACGAGCGCGGGAGCGCGGCCTAATCGCCTTCAGCTCCCCCTTCGATGCTACTGCGGTTGATTTCCTCGAAGAACTCGATGTACCTCTTTACAAAATTGCTTCCTTCGAAAATACCGATCACCCGCTGCTCAAAAAAGTCGCGGCAACGGGCAAACCCGTCATCATGTCAACTGGCCTGACGCAGCTTTCCGAACTCGACGAGTCGGTACGCCTGCTGCGCCAATACGGCTGTCGCCAGCTGGTGCTGCTCAAGTGTACCAGTACCTACCCGGCCTCTCCCGAGACTTCGAATATCCAGACTATTCCCCATCTGGCGCAACTCTTCGAAGATACCCTGGTCGGCCTGTCCGACCATACCCTCGGGATCGGCGTACCGGTAGCAGCCACAGCCCTCGGCGCGAGCGTCATCGAAAAACATTTTACCTTGCGTCGCACCGACGGTGGCGTCGACAGCGCCTTCTCCCTCGAACCGGAGGAGCTAAAGCAGCTGGTTGAAGAAAGCACGCGCGCCTTTCAGGCTTTGGGTCGGGTGCAGTACGGCGTGCAGACGGCCGAGCGCAGCAATCAACGGTTCAAACGTTCGGTCTACGTCGTCCGCGATATTCGCTCCGGCGAGGCTTTCAGCGAGGCCAACCTGCGGGTGATTCGCCCCGGCGATGGCTTGGCCCCCAAGTATTTTGAGGGCCTGCTGGGTAAGCAAGCACATCAGGACATCAAGGCAGGAACGCCCCTCAGCTGGGAATTTTTATAGACCACAAGATGAGGGGAAAATCAACAGTGTTAAAATTGGTGCGTAGTGGCAGCAGTCGGATGTATGGTCGACTGTTGTTCTTCGCCCTGCTGTTTGGCGGAGTAAAGTTGTCCGGATTTTCTGCGGCGCTTTTGCTCTCTTCTATTGCAGGCCTGGCCGACTATGGGCGCTTCGAGTATGCGCTGGCCGTAGGCCTGCTGCTGGCCCTGCCGCTCAACATGGGCCTGCAAGGGGCCTATCCTTACTTCAACCTTCGAATGCGTCAGCGCGGCTATCGCTCGATCTTTTATTTTCATGCCCTATTGATGGGTGGAGCCTTAGCCCTGTTGATTGGTTCGGATATGTTATTTTTCCATTGGCTCCCCCCGCAGTTGGCGACCGCAGGACTGCTGGGGGGCGTCATCGCCTTACAAGTATTGGTGGCGGCCATCCTCAAGTCACACGAGAAAATCCTCCGGGCCGTACTGCTCGAAGGAGGCTTTTTCCTGCTGGTCAATGTCCTGGTCGCCGTACTGTTTTTTACCCAACGAGATTTTGAATTTTACCAACTTCAGTATTTGCTCTTAGGCTATTTGCTGAGTTTACTGGGAGTATACACGTACCATTGGAACAAGAGTCGCGCAGATTTTTCCTGGATGAATTACATTATTGCATTGCGTTACGGCCGTCATTTAGTGTTGTCTTCTTTCCTATTGCTATTATTGACCGGGAGTGCGCGCATCTTCGTCGAGTATTTTCTTGACATTCAAACCGTAGGGCATTACGCATTTTATCTGCGTTTTGCCATGATTAGCATAATGATACAGCAGGTCTTTTTGATCGCTTTTTTTCGGAAAATCTATCAATCAGAGCCCTCCCTGCTGGATCGCTATTATGCGCCTTTTTTAGCAGCCATCCTCTTGTTTAGCCTGGGCCTATGGTGGGGCGTCCCGCTATTTTTAAGCGACTACCTCCCACTGCTCGCCGCTTCTTCACAAGCGTACCGGCTGCTGTATTTTACACTTTGCTTTCATTGCATTGGCTGGATATGTCTGGCCTTTAACGAAAATATTATTCACCGCGAAAACCTGTCCGCCCGTATGAACCGAGGCCTCCTGTTGCTGTTTGCAGCTATGCTAGTCATCCTGCTGCTGCTGCACTATAGTGGCTCTCTCACCGTAGAGCTGCTGGCCATCGTCAACCTGCTCACGCTATTCGGTGCTACAGAGCTTCAGTTCTACCTGCTATACACTCATCGAGGCATCTGCCTGCGGCGAGCCCAACTGGTTCACCGCTTGATCCTTGTGGTGTTCGGGCTGGGGGTGGGCGCCTTTGGCGCTTAGGTGGGCGCCTTTGGCGCTCTGGTGGACGGTCGACGGTCGACGGTCGACGGCGATCGTGAGAGACGTAGTAGTACGTAGGCTCCGCACTTTACTGCGCCCGGCCGTCCACCGTCCACCGTTCAATGCCGCAGGCATCAACCGTCCACCGTTCAATGCCGCAGGCATCAACCGTCTTTCAAAAACTAAAATATGATAAACCAAAAAAATAGCTGTTTCATCGCCAACTTCTCCAAGACCTACTTCTTCCATGCCATCGCTCAGAAGCTGCAAGAAAGAGGACGGCAGATTTACTGGATCACCACCAATCGGCGATTGTACGATTTCCTTTGTGAGCATTACGATAAGAAAGTTATCCTGTTAATCAATTGGGATCATTTGGGAAAAGACCAGCCGGCGGTCGGTGATTACCAGCTGCATGAGCTGTTGTACGGTGATCGTGTATTGCGCTACAGTAAGGAGGAGGGATTGCGTTGGCTGTGTAATATTCAGCGGCCGCTTTACGATTTTTTTGCGACCCACCAGATTGAGGTGACCTTTGGGGAGCTGACTTGGGCGCACGAAATTTTGATCCATCGGATGCTACGGAAGGAAGAGGCTTTGAAGGGGCGTTTCCTTAATCCACATGTCGTCCGTATTCCGAATAGGCGCTTTGCGTTTTTTGAGGATGAGCGGCAGTCGGTGATTTATACGGGGCAGTGGCCGCGTCAGCGCTATCAGGAGGTCTTGGAGGTGAAGAAGCCAGATTATTTGCGGATTAATGATAAGCGGTTGAAGCGGGCCAATTCTTTGATGGGACGCCTGGATCGGGTGAAGCGGTTGGTGACCAATGAGAATATGGATAAGAAAGATCCGACGCTGCTCAATCATATCGGTCTGCGTTTGAAGACGCGTTCGCAGGAGGAGTTGTATAAGGAAACTTATCGAACCATACAACGGGAGGTCCTGGAGGACTTTGATGGGGAGCCTTATGTGTTTTTGGGATTACACAAGCAGCCGGAGGCCTCGGTGGATGTCTTTGGTCGGTATTACGAAGATCAATTTCAAAACATTCAAAACATCTGGCGGATTTTACCGCTGGGCTGGAAGCTGCTGGTGAAAGAGCATACCAACGCCATCGGTGATCGCCAACCCGCTTTCTACCGCCGACTGCAACAGTTGCCTAATGTACACTTTGTGCAAGAGCAAACCGATGCTTACCGCTTGATCCGAGGAGCCGAATTGGTCGTTACCATCACCGGAACCATTGCCTACGAGGCGGCCCTGATGGGCATTCCCGCGCTGACCTTCGCCCCCGTATTTTTCAATCGCCTGCACGGCTGCCGCCAGCTCACCCTACAGATGATCAGCGAGCTGGACGACCTCCGTACGCTGATCGAAGAGCTGAGGGCCGAAGGCGACAATCGATTGGAATTTACCAACTATTTGCTCAATAATTCTTTCGATGGCCTGTTCTCTGATCCCATCTCCAATCAAGCTATTCTTGACCCCAAGAATGTGGAGCAAGTCAGCGAGGCTTTCGAGCACGTTTTACAGCAGCAAACAGTGGCCCTAAGCTCATGAAGCAAGTCGCTCTGATCGGATTATTGCTCTTTTCATTTACCGGAATCAACCTGCTGACCATCGGCAAAGGAGCCTTTTCACCTTTCCATATGATGATGACAGCCATGATCGCTTGGTTCCTGCTGTTCAGTCGGAAGCAAAGCTTTTATACTTTTATGTCACTTAATTTGTTGGCGATTTATATTCTTCTGGTCAATGTATTGTATCACGGCTCCTTTCGCTTTACTTCTTTATTGTATTCGATGATCTTCATTATCGAGTTGACCATTTTTTACAACCTTATTCGTCGTTGCTCACCGGCTACGATGGCGAAGGGATTTAGGATGATCATTTACCTCTACTTTGCCAACATCATCATAGGCACCTTGCTAATCAAGGCCGGCCTGCGATGGCCTTTTATGGAGCAGTGGATTGGCATTGCCCGAACCACAGCGGGGACGCGCCCGATGGGCTTCTCCTCCGAACCTTCCTATGCAGCCTTCATCCTGAGCATCGCCTATCTATCTTACAACCATATCATCGGGCATCGGCTGAACCGCTCGACATTAAGGCTTAGCCTAGTTTACCTGCTCTGCATTGGTCTAATGGGTTCGGCTTACGGATTCATTTTATTGCTATTAACCCTGCTCGATTGGGTACGGCATTTCTTCAATCGCTTACATTCTTCTTTGAAAATGGTGAGTGTCTTTGTGGTCCTTGCCTTTGTAGCTGTCGTTGTTCGGTTGGCCCCGTCGATCGAAAGTGAAGCTACCGATCGCATTTATACTGTGAGTAGTATTCTGGGCGATCCCTTTTCGGATACGGAAAAAAAATTGACCAAACTTAAAGAGAAAGACCCCAGTGCTTTTGCCCGCATCGGTCCCACTTACACCTTATTTTTTAGTGAAGAAAGTGCCGACCTCAATGTTTGGCTAGGAGCGGGAGCGGGAGCAGCGGGAGTTCAAATTCCGATACTCATGCAAGGGGTATTGATTGACGAGGGAGATACAGAGTTTGATACAGGAATTGTTCCAGCATTCATCTACGACTATGGTTTAGTCGGCTTTGTTTTACTGCTGTTGTTTGTTGTGAATTGTGCCAATAATCTCCCTTTTCCTTTTTGGTTGACCTTTATATTTCTGTTGCCCAATGCCAATATTAATACGCAGATTTTTTGGTTTTTAATCGGAAGCTTCCTGATGGTCTCCATTATCAAATTGAGTCAGAAGCACCAGCGCCGGTATTCCTCTAATTATCAAATCGTACAACTGTAATCCTATGACAACCAATCATTCCACTCCAGAAAAACTAAGAATATTAATAGATGCCCATGCCATTGGTGGCGAATACCAAGGCAGTGTGAGCTACCTCAAGGGCCTTTATCAGGCTATGATTGAAAAGTATAGCGAGCACTATGATTTTTATTTTGCGGGCTACAATTATGAAGCTATGCGAGCCTGCTTTCCACAGGTCAAAGCAGAGAATTTTTTACTGCTGTATTCCCCTTCTCGATTGATGCGCTTAGGGATCGAGCTGCCGCGATTAATCCGCCAACACCAGATCGATTTTGCACATTTTCAATACATCGTTCCACTAGTTAAGCCTTGTAAATTTATCGTTACGACCCATGATCTTTTGTTTAATGATTTCCCAGAGGAATTTTCGGATTGGTTCCGCATTAGCCGTAATGTGTTATTTAGAAAATCTTTGGAACGCAGCGATATTCGCCTGACGGTTTCTAACTATTCCCGGCAAGCCATCTGCCGACACTATGGTCTTCTGCCAGAAACAATCCATCTGACCCCCAATGCGGTGAATACTAAATTTTTTGAGCCTTACGATAAAGTCAGTGCGATGATGAAGGTTTGGCAAAAGTATGAGTTGAGCAATTATCTGTTGTATGTAAGTCGGGTCGAACCGCGTAAAAACCAGCAGTTGCTATTGCAGGCTTACGAGGAATTGCGGCTGGCCAATAAAGGCATACAATTGGTGTTTGTGGGCAATAATACCTACGGACAGGACGAGCTGGCTAAAGCCATCGCTCAACTCGATGGGGCCTCGGCCCGTCATGTGCGCTGGATGAAGCAAGTCAGCGACGAGGACTTATTGCTGCTCTGTCGTGGTGCAGATTTATTTGTCTATCCTTCCAAGGCAGAGGGCTTTGGTATTCCACCACTAGAGGCCGCCGCTGCGGGCATTCCCACCCTCTGTTCGAATGCGACGGCGATGGAGGATTATGACTTCTTTGACCCGTATCGCTTTGATCCGGAAGATCGAAAAGCCTTAAAACAATGTTTGTCGCAAGTGCTGAGACAAGGGCCTGCAGGAGAAACCCTAGAAAGCATTGCGCTAAGAATCAAAACTACCTATTCCTGGGAACACAGTGCTGAGGTGCTGCACCGCCAAATTTGTAGAACGCAGGAGCTAGGAAAAGTACCTCAACCTTCTAAAGCCTTCGAGTCTTAGTAGACCTCTTCTCCCCGCAATCCAGACGATCCACTGGTCCATCCCATTTGTGAAAAGATTGCATCTCTTTTTCCGAAGTAGGCTAATAATTTGATGAAAACTGTATATTTATAGTCTACTCATTTATTTCAATTACCTCCTTCATGCATGAAAATTTTAAAAATACTTCTTCTGGGTTTAGGGATTTTATTGTTTTTATTAATAGTGGGTTTCTTCTTGGGGCCTAAGCCCAGCTTCTCGCCGGTCGATGCGCAATTGGTAGAGCTAAATGTCGAATTGGATCAGTTGGACGCCTATTTGGCCCAAAAGGAAGCGAAATTTGATAAAATTAAACAGGAAAATCAATCGCGAATCATCTGGGCGGATTCGATTCGTAAGACGCCCTATAGCATTGTATATCTGCATGGCTTTTCGGCCAGTCCGATGGAGGGTAATCCACTTCATCAGGAGTTCGCAGCGCGCTATGGAAGTAATTTATACTTGCCTCGCCTCGCTGGCCACGGCCTCGATGATCCCGATTCCTTCGCTGAGCTAACGCCCGAGGCCCTGATCGCCTCCGCCAAAGAAGCCATCGCTGTCGGCCAGCTCATCGGTGATAAAGTCATCCTGATGTCTTGCTCTACCGGCGGCACCCTCTCCATTTACCTATCGGCCCATCACCCAGAGGTCGTTCACGCTCAGCTGATGTATGCCCCTAATCTCGCCCTCTACGATGTCAACGCCCAGCTGCTGACGGGCCCCTGGGGGGCACAGCTGACCCAGGCCATCCTCGGCGATTATTACCACATTAATCACATGAAGGGCAAGCCCGCCGAAAATTTCTGGACCACCACCTATCGCACCGAAGGCGTCATAGCCCTACAAGCCCTGCTGGATCAAACTATGACGGAGGAGAACTTTCGAAAAATTACAACCCCTTACCTCATCGCCTATTACTACAAGAATGAGGAAGAACAGGACAAGGTCATCTCCACTGCGGCCATCACCGCCTTTGATAAAGTCACGGCCACGGAGCCGGATAAAAAGCAACTGGCTCCACTTCCTGATGTCAAAAATCACGTTTTGACCTCCAATCTAATGTCCCAAGACCTGGACGCCGTTCGTAAGGTGAGTTTTGATTATGCTGAAAAAGTGTTGGGGATGCGAACTGTTGAGCAACAGCAGGAGGCCCCGCTGGTGGTGCAATAAAAAAATGCCGGGCTGTACTGGCCCGGCACTTTGTAATTATATCAACCTAAATTCTGAAAATACTTCTCTTTGTGTTTATTCGTTGCATTCGATAAGCTACACCTCTTTTATTACCAGCTTTGTGCCAGGGACTAGAAAAAAAATAATAGCCTGGTTAGTAGTTGATTACGAAGTAACGATATTCTTACTGGGTTCTCGTTCTGAGAAGCCTTTTTCATTTTGAGAAAAAAAATAGAAGCGTACTCGAAATACAATTTTGGGAATGAGGTATCTATTTGAGAATATGGCATGACTTTGGCCGCTTTTTAATTACCGAACAACTCCCCTAATCTTCCCTAAGCGATCAGCAAAGCGTTTCTTTGTTTTCAATTCATTTTTATTATGAGTGTAAAACCAAATTCAACCCGGATTTTTGTGGTCGAGGATGATCCTATGTATCAGCGAATGGTCAAATATGTATTTGAGCTTGACCCAGATAATGAGGTCTACGTTTTCTCCAGCGGCGAGGAGTGCATCCAACAATTACACCTGAATCCTTTGATCATCTCGCTAGATTATTCTCTGCCCGACATTAGTGGTGAAGAGGTACTGGAAAAAGTAAAGGCATACAATAAAGATATTGCGGTGGTCATCTTGTCCAGTCAGCAGAATGTATCTACGGCCGTCAAGCTGCTGCGTTCCGGGGCCTACGACTATATCACTAAGGACAGTGAAACCAAAGAGCGCTTGCAGAATACCGTTATACACATCAAGCGCCAGCAAACGCTGCTCGAAGAGGTCAGCCTGCTGCGGAAGGAGTTGCAAGTCAGCTACGCTTTTGATAAAACCATCATTGGGAAAAGTCCAGCCATGCAGCGGGTTTTTAGCTTGATGGAAAAAGCGGTAGGGAGTAATATTACCGTCTCTATTCAGGGCGAAACGGGAACGGGTAAGGAAGTGGTGGCCAAGAGTATCCACTACAATTCTGCGCGGAGCGAGGGGCCTTTTATAGCGGTTAATATGAGCGCCATTCCGGATGAATTGCTGGAAAGTGAGCTGTTTGGCTACGAAAAAGGGGCGTTCACGGGGGCGGTCGCTCGCAAGAAAGGGATGTTCGAACTGGCGGATAAAGGGACCTTATTTTTGGATGAAATTGCCGAGATGAATATTAACCTACAGGCCAAGGTGCTGCGCGCCCTTCAGGAGCGGGAGGTCTGCCGACTTGGAGGGGAGAAGCCCATTGCCTTCGACGCCCGAGTCATCATCGCTACCCACAAAGACCTCATCGAAGAGGTCAATGCCGGACAGTTTCGCGAGGACCTTTACTATCGCCTCCTCGGCCTCCCCATCCAACTACCGCCGCTGCGCGAGCGCGGCAACGATATTCTCCTGTTGGCTAACAGTTTCCTCAACAACTTCGCCCAACAAAACGGAATGGGCGATAAATGCTTCGCTCGCGATGCCAAGAATAAGCTCCTCAGCTACGCCTTTCCCGGCAATGTCCGAGAACTCAAGGCCGTCGTAGAGCTGGCCGCCGTACTCAGTAATGAAGAAGAAATTAAGCCCGATGATATTCGCTTCAACAGTCCGAAAAAGACAGCCAATTTCCTCAGTAATGAAATGACTTTCGAAGAATACAAGCGCAATATCATTCGTCACTTTTTGGAAAAATACGACAACGACATTGTACTCGTCGCTCAAAAACTGGACATCGGAAAGTCCACCATTTATCGGATGTTAAAAAATGATAAAAACATCGTCGAGTCCCTCAACTAACTCTCTAGCAAAGCAAAGTATATCCACCCAAACGTCAATTAAATTATGCCAATAATGGCCACACAAAAATCTACTATTTTATTATGTATTATGCGAACCCGGATGTTGATCTGATTCTCCAAACTGCCGACCAGCTAGAGCTGCAAGCCCAAGAATCGCTCCTACTGCTCTTTGGGGAGGAGTGCAGCATTGATTACCCCTTATTGATTGAGCGCCTAAACGCCGCTGGCCTTTCTTTTTTCGGCGGCATTTTCCCCAGTGTCATTTTTGGAGAAAAAAATGATGTTAAAGGCTGCATCGTCAAAAAACTCCCCTTGCTGCAAAAGCCCCTCCTGGTGCGAGGTCTGGACCGAGAAGATTTTGACTCCTCTGTTTTGGCCCAGCTCAATACCCAATTCGGAACAGCCAAGCTCACCGTACTTACCTTTGTCGATGGCCTCTGTGCCAATATCGCTCGGTACCTCAACAAAATGTACCACAACTTTGGTAATGAAGTTAACTTCCTCGGAGGCGGGGCCGGCTCCCTGAGCTTGCAACAGCAACCCTGCATCCTCTGCAACGATGGCCTCTTTCAGGACGCCGCGGTCATCTGTGCCGTAGCGATGGAGGTCAGCCTGAGTGTTAAGCACGGCTGGCAGAAAATGATGGGGCCGCTGGTCGCCACCCGAACCAGTAAGAATGTGATCCATGAACTCAACTGGACCGACGCCTTCGAGGTGTACAAAGGAGCGATTAAAGACTACGCAGATCAGGAGATCAGCAAGAATAATTTCTTCGATATTGCCAAGAGTTTTCCCTTTGGTATTTTTAAAGAAAATCAAGAAGATGTCGTCCGCGATCCCATTGCGGTCAGTGATAATGGTGACCTTATTTGTGTCGGTGAAGTGCCTGAGAATACAGTGCTCTACATCCTGAAAGGCGAGCCCGCGGCCCTGATCGATTCCGCCCGCAGTGCCATCCGTGAGTGCGTTGATGCAGCCCGGTATCCCATCGCTCACACCCTAGTCGTCGACTGTATTTCTCGCACCCTATTTTTAGAGCAAGAGTTTAGCAAGGAACTCAAAGCGGTCAATCGCTTTTTGCAGCCCACCAACGACGAAGCCATCCCTCAGGGCGTACTCAGCCTTGGCGAAATCTCCTCTAATGGAAATGGTTTCCTCGAATTCTACAACAAGACACTGGTTATCGGTGCCTTGCAAGAACACTAAAACAGCTGCCATGAAAAACGATATTAATATCATTCAAGAGGTTTCGACTTTGTATGAGCTGTCACTAGCGGTCGGCGTCTCTTTGGACCCGAAGAAAAACAGCGAGCATTTCCTGAATGTCTTAATGGCTCGTAAAAATATTTTGTATGCTGCCGTTTGGATTTCCTGCGAAACCAATTCTTTAAAACTGCTTTATGCCAGTCCGAAAAATAAGGTAGGGCAAGACCAGATTGATCGGGAGCATTATATTTGGCAGCAGCTCGAAGAAAATAATTTTTTTATCGCGATTGCTGGAAGTCCTGCTTTTGAGGCTTGCACCTTGCAGGCCAATGCTGGCGTAGAAGGTTGCTACATTATTTATAAATTGCAAAACTTTGGCTTTCTGCAAATTTATGTAGAGGAGAAGGATTGGATGGCGAGCAAAAAGGCCGTTCAGCTGATTAATGTCGTAGATAAATTTGCCTTGTTTCTCAATGGCAGCCTGGCCCACGAACGTCTCCGCAATGCCACCAAGGAAAGAATTAAAATCCAGCAGGCCCTCCATCGCAGTGAAGAGAAATACCGCTCGGTCGTGCAAAACCTCTCGGAGGGGATTGTGATTATGGACATGAATGGTCGCATTACTTTTGTCAACCAACAAATGGAACTCCTCACCGGCCACAGCCGTCAAGAGTTGATCGGTGCCAAGGTAATGGAGCTGCTGATCCAGCCCGCAGAGCGCATGCGCATCAAACGCTTGCTGGCCCAATGCCGCAGGGGAGCCACCGAGGAGCTGCTGATGGAGCACCATCGCCGGGATGGCCGACGGTGGATTGCCAGCATCAAGGTGTCGCCCTACATCGATATTCACGGCGAAACCATCGGGTCAATGGGCATCGTCAGTGATATGACTGTGCAACAGCAGGCCGAGCAGAAGATCGTTGAGAGTGAGCAGAAAATGCGTAAGGTCATCGACGCCTCATTGGATGCGGTGATTGCCATTGATGAAAAAGGCATCATCGCAGAGTGGAATCAGCAGGCGGAGCAGATTTTTGGCTTTAGTCGTGCCGAGGCCGTGAATCAAGACATGGCCAATCTCATCATCCCGCATCGCTATCGGGCCGCCCACAACAAGGGCATGGAGCATTTTCTGGCAACGGGAGAGGGGCCGGTGCTGAACAACAGAATTGAAATTTCGGCCTTGGATAAGGCGGGCAAAGAGTTTCCGGTGGAGTTGAGCATTTCTTCTATCAAAATTAAAAACAAATACCTCTTCAGTGCCTTCATGCGGGACATTACCGAACGCAAACAGGCTGAAGCCGATCTCATTGCTGCTAAGCAGGCCGCCGAGCAGGCCCAGCTGGCCGAGCAGCAGTTTCTGGCCAACATGAGCCACGAAATCCGCACGCCGATGAACGCGGTGATCGGAATGACCCACCTGCTCTACGAAACCCAGCCGACGGAGGCCCAGCGCGACTACCTGGACTCGCTGCGCTTCTCTGCCGACAGCCTCATGGGCATCATCAACAATATTCTCGACCTGTCAAAAATTGAGGCGGGGGCGCTGGAATTCGAGAAGCGAACTTTCAATCTCACAGAGTTGCTGAAGGCCTTGCAGCAAACCTTTCAGTTCAAAGTCCGGGAGAAGCCGGTCAGCGTTGTCATCGATATTGACCCACAGTTGGACACTCATCTCGTTGGAGACTCTGTTCGGCTCACTCAGATTTTGACCAATCTGCTCGGCAATGCCAGCAAGTTTACCAAGCGGGGCACCATTGGCGTGCAGACGCGCGTCGTCGCTGCGATGGCTGATCAGTACGTCCTCCAATTCCAGGTGCATGATACCGGCATTGGCATTCCCGAGGATCGAATTGAAACCATCTTCGAAAACTTCAAGCAGGCCGACGTCGGCATTACGCGGAAGTTTGGCGGGACGGGGCTGGGCCTGGCGATTGTCAAGCAATTGGTGGAGCTGCAAGGGGGATCGATAGCAGTGCAGAGCCAGCCGGGCAAGGGGGCGACCTTTACGGTTACTTTGCCTTTTGGAAATTCGAAGGTGAAGCTCAGTGAGGTAGAAATCAAAAAGGACAAGACGCAGGAGTTGGATGATTTTATGAAAACCTTGCAGCTGCTGGTCGTAGAGGATAACCCGATGAATCAGAAGTTGATCTCTAAGATTTTGGAGCTTTGGGATTGCCCTTTTGAGATTGCCAGCAGTGGTGAGGAGGGGCTGAAGTACGCACAAGCCGAACGGTTTGATCTCATTTTGATGGACATTCATATGCCCGAAATGGATGGTTGCGAAACCACCGTAAAAATTCGGGAGGAAGCAAATAATCCCAATCAGGAGACGCCCATCATCGCGCTGACGGCGGCGGCTTTGCTGGACGAAAAGAACCGCGCGCTGGACTCCGGGATGAATGATTTTCTGACCAAGCCGTTCGCTCCCAACGCGCTGCGCAAGATGATCCTCAAATGGGCGCATCCAGAGAGCGAGCAGGTGCTGGAGCTGAAGGTGCCTTTTCTCCGAAAACAGGAGGATGTGCTGCGGATCGATCTAAGCTACCTGAAGGACCTCAGCAAGGGCGACCTCGGCTTTGTCAAAGACATGATTGGTATTTTCCTCAGAGAGATACCGGAGGCCCTGCGGAAGATGGAGGAAGCCTGTGCGCAAGCGCAGTGGGCTGCACTTAGTGACATTGCCCATCGCATCAAATCCAACTACATGATGGTCGGCATGGACGTACAGCAGGGCATTGCCTTTCAGATCGAAAAAGACATTAAGCAAAATAATATTGCCGTGGATAAGCTAACTACTATGGTCAATCAACTGAAGGCGGACTCCAAGCTGGCTTATCCAATTTTAGAAGAAAAATTAAAGGGCATGACCCTTTGTCCGGTCATTGGGAAATTGTGATTCTGCTACGCTGGTACTTTTTTGAGGTGAATAATTCCAAGCTTGTTGAACAACAAAATGATTGGATAAACAGGATCAAATTCGAACCAGCGGAAACCAAAGTTGGGACGGCCTTTGAATTTGTGGTGGTTGTTATGATAGCTTTCGCCTAGCATCAGAAAGTCGAAAGGAAGGAAATTCTTCGAAGTATCCTTCGTTTCGAAATTGGTGTAGCCATACTTATGAGCAAACCAGTTGATGATGGCACCGTGGAAAGGCCCCATGACAAAATGAATGGGCAAAAGGAGGTACATCCACCAGGAGGTGGCAAAAAAGACATAGAAGATAGTATAGAGAATAATCCAGACAATGCGCGAGGCCCAGGCGTTGCCGATTTTCTCAACGAGGTTCCACTTCGGTAACCCTATTCTCAAACGGTCATCAATGGCCACCTTTTCTTTCAAAATATCGTTGTAGTTGTTTTTGGTTTCCCACATCATGCTGAATAGGTTAGGGCTATTGCTGGGCGAGTGCGGGTCGTGCTCTGTATCGGCGTGAGCGTGGTGCTGGCGATGCATGATGCCGTAGGCGTAGGGGCTGAGATAGGAAGAACCCTGAGAAATGTAGGAAAAGAGGTAAAAGACTTTTTCCCAAAATTTATTCATCGTAAACATCTTATGAGCAGCGTAGCGGTGGTGAAAAAAGGTCTGAGAGAATAGTGAAGTGTACCAATGGGAGACGAAGAAAATTAAAATGGCCATATTTGATTAGTTATTTAGTCGCTTATTACACTATAGTAATATTTATTGACAGCTTGCATGCCAATCTGCTGGTAAGATAATGGTATTTTACTAGAACCCCATGATCTGCCAGGAGGCTTTTCGGTTAATTTTTTATGCTGCTGTCTATAGCCTTTTTAAGGGCTATTTGGACGAAAGAGGTGGTTTGGATGATGGAAAAAGCACATATTTAGCGGCTTCATATTAGGATGACAATAGGTGGATATGTACATTTGCTCCATGGTTCTACTTATTGTATTCTTTTTGGTATCTATTCTCTTCTCTTTTCTCTGCTCTATTTGGGAGGCGGTGCTCTTAAGCGTTACCCCTTCATATACCCAGCGAAAGATTCAGGAAGGAGGCCGGACCGGACAGCTGTTGGAGGAATACAAAAAGGACATCGATAAGCCGCTATCGGCCATCCTGACTTTGAATACCATCGCTCACACCGTTGGGGCGATTGGCGTCGGGGCCCAGGCCAGCACCTTGTTCGAAAGCGGCGAAGGTGTCAACCTCGGCTTTATGAACCTGAGCTACGAGTCGCTCATCGCCGCCGTGATGACCATTGCCATTCTCATTCTTTCCGAAATCATTCCCAAAACCATTGGGGCTAACATGTGGCGCAGCTTAGCGCCTTTTACGGTACGCTCCCTACGGGTGCTGATGCTCATTTTATCGCCCTTTGTTTGGATCAGCAAGCAGATTACAGGGATTATGAAGAAAGACAAGACGGGCAGTGTGCTCAACCGCGCTGACTTCACCGCCATGGCGCAAATTGGCGAGCAAAGCGGCACCCTGGATAAAGGAGAATCCCGGATCATCCGTAATCTGATTGCACTAGATAGCTTGAAAGTGCGCGATATTATGACGCCGCGTAGGGTGATGTTCATCGCCGACGGGGCTAAACCCCTCATGGAATTCTATCGCTCTCATACCAAACTGCCCTTTTCCCGCATCCCGATCTACAAAGATAAGCCTGATGAGGTCATCGGTATGGTCCTCAAAGATGAACTGCTGGCCGAGCTGGTCGAAGACAATGACGATGTGCCCCTCAGCTCCATCAGCCGCCCCATTCAGGCTATTCGTGATGATCAACCCCTGCAAGCCCTCTTCGAAACCCTCACCGAGCAACGCATTCACATGGCCATCGTCGTCGATGATTTTGGCAGCCTGGTAGGGCTCGTAACGATGGAAGACCTCTTCGAAACCCTACTGGGCTTCGAGATCGTCGACGAATCGGATACTAATGTTAACCTACAGCAGCTGGCGCGCCAGCAGTGGGAGGCCCGCGCCCGCAAGCTGGGCCTCATCGAGTAGCCCCCCTTTTTCGTCACATCTCAATTGTACTCATATCATCTAGAGCACTGTCACCTCTTCTGCCTATCCTGCCCGCTCTGGTTGCGATTGAAACCTTACATTGAAGGTTCATCCAACACACAAGCATTATGTATCCTACTAAAGGGCAAGTCATCGGTATTCTCCGTATGATTTGCGAAGGCCGTGAGCTGCCTCCGGGTACACTGGAGCACATTGATGAGTTGACTCACTTGCGCGATCATCTCCAACTGGATTCTCTGGATTTGGCGGAGCTGAGCGTACGCATCGAGGATGCTTTTCAGGTCGATATCTACGCCGATGGGCTGGTCAATACCTTAGGTGATGTGCTGAAAAAGTTGCCGCTCTAGATACCTTGTCTAAGCATTAAAAACCACAATATGACTAATGAATTCTTTCGTGACGATCAAATCGATTGTCAATTTAGCTACGCTCAATTACTCAAAACGCTTAACAATCAACCTTCTTATTACACAACCAATTATGCACAGTATCTACCGGATTTTTATATCAACCTTATTCTGGCCTGTTTGCACGATGATCATATTACGATTCTTGACAGCAGCTCAACGATCTATTCCATTGGAGAGCGGATCAATCTATTGTCGCTCAAAGATGCAGATGTAGCCCCCATCAGGGATGTCGATGAACTGATCGATCGACTTCGACAGTCGGAGGCCAGCATCAGCTTGTTTACCTCGGGGACGACTGGTAAGCCGAAGAAGGTTACCCATTCGGTGAAAAAAATCCTGGCGATGACCCGAACGGGAGCGCGCTATCGCTCCAACCGCTGGCTATTGGCCTACCATCCAGCGCATATGGCGGGGCTACAGGTCTTCTTCCAGGCCCTGCTCAACGCCAATCTATTGGTCAATTGCTTTGCGTATCCTGTTCCAGCGGTGTTTGCCCAACTGCGCAAGTACCAAATCAGCCACCTTTCGGCGACCCCTACCTTTTACCGCCTACTGTTGGCCAATGGAGCCGTCTACGAGCGCCTAAAGCGCCTGACGATCGGCGGCGAACGTTCAGATTTGGCTTTGCACGAGCGTTTAAGCTTGCATTTTCCGGGCAGTAAAATCAATAACATTTACTCGACTACGGAAAGTGGGACGCTGCTGGTCTCCAATGGCATTTACTTTTCCATTCCCACTGCGCTCCAATCAAGGATTAGAGTTGTAGAGGAAGAACTGCAAGTCCACTGCTCGCTGTTGGGCGATTCGAATGATATTGAAGGAGAGTGGTACGCCACGGGCGATCAGGTTAAGTGGATTGATAAAACGCGCTTTACGATTACCAATCGGCAGCAGGATATTGTCAATGTTGCCGGCAATAAGGTTTGTCTGATTGAAATAGAGCAGCAACTGGAAAAGTTGGAGGGCATTAAAAATTGTCGGGTCTTTACCCGCAAAAACACCCTGGTGGGGCATCTGATTTGCTGCGAACTGGTACTCCGTAATCCATCATTGAAAGCTATACATTTCAAACGGCAGCTGGAGCAACGGCTGCCCGCCTATAAAGTCCCCCGAATCATCAAAATTGTTGATCGAATAACGGTCGGTGATCGGGGAAAAGTGAAACGATATGAAGAATCTACTGCTGAGCGGCTTGTCCCGAGGTTTGGGACTTGAGCTGGCCCGGCAGCTGCTGGCTCGGGGCTATCAGATTTTTGGTATTAGTCGTTCGAAGACGGAGGCCTTGGCCGCCTTACAGGCGCTCCATCCTCAGCGGCTACATTGGCAGGCCTGTGATCTGGCCCAGCCAGCGCTATTGAAAGAGCAGGTCTTTGGGTCATTGATTCCCAAAGACTTGCCTATTCATGGCCTCATCAACAATGCCGCCATTGCCTATGATGATTTGTTAACCAATGTGAAAATGGAGCCTTTGGAGCAAATGTTTGCCGTCAATGTCTATTCGCCGATGATGCTTTGCCGCGAGGTGATTCGCAATATGCTTTTGCATCGGCAGGGCGGCAGCCTGGTGCACCTGTCTTCTGTTTGTGCCCATACAGGCTACAAGGGGCTGTCGATGTATGCGGCGAGCAAAGGGGCGCTGGAGGCTTTTTCCCGAACCCTGGCGAGAGAATGGGGACCCAAAGAGATTCGCTCCAACTGCGTGGTGGCGGGATTTATGGAAACGGAGATGAGCGCCGGACTGAGTGAGGAGCAAAAGGCCAAAATCTACCGGCGCAATGCCCTGCAAGGCCCCGCTGAGCTGGCATCTGTGGCCAGCACAGTCATCTATTTGCTGGAAGAGGGGGCTGCTTCCATCACCGGCCAGGAAATTATTGTGGATTCAGGGAGTTTATAATCCACAGCCGATCGTTCAGCTCCTGTATCCGGTCCAGCTTCATGGGCCGTGCGCGGTCCAAAAGGCGATGTTTAATCATCGGAATATCCAGTTGCTGCCGGAACCAATCGCGGGCGTAGACGATCCGCTTATGAAACCACTCGGATCCTCCGGGTTTATGAAATTCCCATAGTCCTTCCTCCTCAATTTCGAAAAGATCATGCAGCAGCAAAGCATTGATGTTTTTCATCTTTACATAGCCACACAATTTTTTGAGCTTGAGGGTGACGAAGAAAAATTCCAGCGCATAATACATCAAATTGATGCCCATCCCGGAATTAAGCAGTTCTGGGTTGAGGTAAAACCCCCATTCGGGCACTTCCTCCTTATAAACAATATCGATGACGCCGATCGCCTGCCCTTCGTCGTAGACCAGCCAGTAGAATTTCTGACTTTGCCGATCCAGTTGCCGGACATAATCCAGGTGATCCCGCAGGTGAATCGGTTGGCTATTGTACATCCATCTGCGGATTTCGGGATGATTGCGCCAGGCCCAGACCATCTCGCTCTGCTCGCGGTCCAGATCGGTGAAGCTGAGGAAGGTCAGCTCTTCGTTAGGGGAGTAGGTACGATTGAATTTATTACTGATGTTTTCCATTGTCCAGGGATATTTGATGATTCAATTTTCTTTGGTATAAAACATAATGCTGCGTAGCGATGGGCAGCTTTTCGTATTCTTTTTGCTGGAGAACCTGATCGGCTGTGCTGAGGAGAAAAGGTGCCTCAGTGCTGCGGCTAGTATCCAGACTGATCTGAAAATCACGCATCAGGTAGCCAGAGATATACATGTTATACTCGGTTGAGGCCAATACTGTTGCTTTACCGACGATTTTTGCGATTTGCTGGGCATCTGAGATAACCGCTCGGTCCCTTTGGTTGATGCGCCCGTAGTTGTGGTAGCTGAACAGCAAACCGGCAATGCAAAGCACGGAAAAGGCGGTGTGTAACAGCCGGAGGCGGAAGGGATGTTGTAGCAGGCCATTCCAGAGGGCGGAAGCGCCGGGGGCGGCCCAGAGGGCAAAAGCCAGGCTGAAGTAGGGCATGGAGGGGAGCAGATAGAGTAGGGCCTGCCGGGGCGAAACCATCAGCGGTAGAGAGGCCGACAGGCCGACCAGCAAGAAGCACAGCGCATAGCGATGTCGGCCTTCCAGCCGCTCACCACCCGGGCGCAACCAAAGCATCAAGCGGCTAGCCACCAACACCGCCACCATCGGCAGCAAGCTCATTCCCAACTGCCCCAGAATGAAAAACTGATTGTGGCGAAAATGATACATCCGCCGCTCGCCGCTCAGGCTGGCCATCACCTGTACGTCAAGATACTGCCGCAGACTGTCCGCAGCGGCCGGAGCCAGCAGAAAAAGCCCCGCGACCAGCCCCCCCAACATAGCCACCAAGACCAAGCTGTACCCCATCGTCTTTCCCCACGACCACCGTCGGAACACCAACGTATGGATACCCAAAAAGGCTAATGGAAACAGGCCCGTAAACCCCTTGCTGAGCAAGGCCAGAAAAATCATCAAAGCGGCCCCCGCCAGGTAGCCCGCGACAGATTTAGCCCTAGTCGCCCGAAACAGCAACAACAGGGCCGCCAGCGAAAAGAGGCTCAAGGTGCCATCGAGCACATTGGCCGGCAGGTAGAAGTAGTTGACCATATTGGCCTGCCAGAGCAAAAGCGGTAAAAACCAAAGCCACTGCCCCTGCCGATTGTTTGGATAGCTGATTCGCCAAAGCCCAACAATAAGCGCCGCAGACAGTAAATATTGCAAGAGACTGAAGCTGCGCTCCGTCATAAAATGATCACCCAAAAGTTGAAAGAAGGTCGCCTGCAGGCCGAATACCAGCGGCGGATGCTCGTAGAATTGCGCAAAAATGGTGGTGGAGAATTGAGGCTGCCAGAAGCTGCCCTGGCCTAGCGTTAAGTTGCGAGCAATGGCGGCATACCAGACGCCGTCTATAAACATACTCTTCTCTACCAACTGCGAGCAAAACAGCAGTAGGAATGCACTCAAAAACAGCAATACAGACAGAAGGAAGCCCCTCTTCCCAGGACTGGCCATAGAATCAATTGTTTGGGTTGCTATTCGTTAATTTCTAAGAATATCTTCTAGAGGGGATTTTGCTTTTGTGTCAACAGAAAGGTTCCAAAAACCGTGCGAGATTTAGCCGACAATGCGCTGTAGCAGCTCCTGTTGGCGATCGCCGCAGAGCCAGCGCAGGACGTTGTCGTGCCAGATTTGGCCCTTTTCGGCCGCAGTGATAAAGCCGTGCGCGAGGGCCTCATCGATGACCTTGCCAGGGTAGGAGCCCTGGACGCTTTCCATCTCTCCCAAGGGATACGGATCGTCGAGGCCCGCCACGATCTGATCGACGCCCTGCCGATCGATCAGCAGGCGGAGAGCGTAGGTGTCGTGCACTAGGGTGTCAAAGAAGAGGTTGCTGGCCCAGAGGGCTTTATTAGGGTGATCGGTGCCTTCGAAGAGGTCGGGCCGCCCCTCGAAGCCCTGAACGCGCCGCCCCAGATTGATCTGGCCGAATTGATTGCCGTGGGCAAAGCAGCAACGTAGGTAGGGATACTTGTGCTGAAGGCCTCGGAGGGTGAAGAGGTGGTAGGTATCGGCGGTTTGGGCGCACATCCATACCAGGTGAAAGCGCCAGTATTGGTCTTTGAGGTTGATCATACGGGGGCCGTCGTAGGGATGGATTTCGACGGCGAGCTGGTGTTGGTTGGCCAGTTCGAAGATGGGTTCGACGTCGGCATCGGCTACGGAGCACCATTCGCCGTCGGGCTTGAGGTAGTGAGTGGGCAGGCAGAGCAGCCCTAGCCCTAGCTCGCTGACGCAGCGCTCGATTTCTTGTAGGGCATCGTCGATCCAGGCGGGTTGTACGACAAAGCCAGCGGTGAAGTATTGGGGGTGTTCGTGCTGGACGCCGGCGTTAAAATCGTTTTGGAAGCGGATCACATCGCGGGTTTGCTCCTGGGGGAGGCCGTTGCAGTAGAGCTGGGAGAGGTTAAGGATCACTTCGTGGCGCAGCTCATTTTTCGCCATCCACTCCATTTTTTCCTTTAAGAAAAAGCTGGGATCGGTGATCGGCCGCTTCCAATCGCCTTGCCGCATATATCGCCGATCGGCGTCTACCCAGAACAGGCGCTGCTTACGCATGAAGGCCGGAATCTGCTCGGGATAGGGCAGCAGGTGGCCGTGGGCATTGATCTTGAAGGGAGCAGCCATGATGAGGCAGAATTATCTTTGGGTGAAATAAAAGCCCAATTGCTTTTTCAACTCTGCGGGCAGCGGCGGCAGCGCCGAGCGAGGAATCAGCAATGTAGAGATGTTGTGCAGATCGGTGAAAATATGATGCTTTTCGGCAGTAGCGTGCAGGTACTGATGGCCGGAGGAGCCGCCCGTGCCGATCTTTCTACCCAGCATTCTCAGTACCATCTGTGCATGGCGATAGCGCCAGGTGGTCAGCAATTCATCGATGTCGATCAGGCGGATAAGTAATTTGAAGGGACCGTGGAGGATGGGCTCGTCGCGGTAGAGATTGATAAGCAGGGCGGCGATGGTGGCCTTGTAGGAAAGCCGCAGTTTACCCGCCTCTTGCATCTGCCGATGTACCTCCGGATCGAGGACCGACTGGAAGTAGGAATCGGTGCTGCCCAGCATTTTGAGCCGCATGGTTTTTTCTTCCTCCTCCAAATACTCAGAAGATTGAATGGCCGATTGCTCTTTTTCCAGCATCGACTCAACCGCACTTTTGTAGTGGCGTAAAAATTTAAAATCACCAAATTGCAAAAAGGGCGTCCTCTCCAACCAGGCTTCTACGACTTCGAAAAGAGAGCCCTCCTCCTTAATCGTGGCCAGAAGTTGCTGCTGCTCTTCTGTAAATACCGAAGCATAGTGATGGTTATTGTACGTCAATCGCTTTTTTTCCTGTAACCCCAACATGGCCTCTATCACCCGAAATTGTAGACTTTGAAAGCCAGAGGCCGGGAAGAGATAGCCCCGAAAATCCAGAAAATCCAGCGGCGTCATCGTCTCCAGCACCCTGATTTGATTGATGAGCAACTTGACGATCTCTCCGATGCGACCCAGCCGCCCAACGGCTGTACCAATGCTTCGCTCGTCCACCCGATCCTTACTGAACATCTCGTGCACCGAATCCAACTCGTGAATAACCTGCTTGAACCACAGTTCGTAGGCTTGGTGGGTGATGATGAATAGCATTTCATCGTGCGCTGCGGGGCGGTGTTGTTCTTCACTTCTCATTTGCTGCGCCCCCAGCACTTTGTCCAGCTGTAGGTAATTGTGGTAATGGACGGTAGTGTATTTTTTATTGCTCATAGCGATTTGGTGTTTAGGGCCATTTTATATCCTTTTTCTTCTCCACAAGGTACAAAGATGGGGCTAAATAGAGGGGATTTGTCCAAGACTCTTTTTCAATGATAAAAATCAGCGAGAAAAATGATCTCTATTATTAGTGTTTAATATTCACTTAGTTGTATCTTTGTGTGGACTTATATATATTAATGAACTTTATTATTTGTATTTTATTATAATATAGCAATGTATGGGCTGACATCGACTTAACTAATAAATTTAGCAATCATGAGAAAGACAATCGTCGTGCCTATCGATTTTTCGGAGGCCTCACAGAATGCCTACCTCTATGCTACTAAAGTCGCCCGCGTTACGGGGTCGTCCATAGCATTACTGCATGTAATCGATGATTCGATAGAAGAGGATACGGAATTGTTAGAAGCCCAGTATCAGGAATTGGAGTACTACATGAATACTTTTGCCAGTCTGCATACCAAACAGCAGTACAGCGGAGTGGCCATTGGGCTAAATGTCAAGACTGTAATCGAACGAGGAGAGGTCTTGACAACCATCCTTCGCTACGCACAGCACCCTTCAAATAGCATGGTGATTATGGGGGCGACGGGTACTCATGCCTCTGTTAATAATACCCTGGGCCGCACGGCCTACGCCGTCGCTCAGCAAGCAGAATCTTTGGTCCTTTTAGTGCCTAAGACTTACCGTTTCCTTCAGCTAGAGCGTATTCTTTACGTCAGCGATTACGAATCAGCCGATGAGGAAATTATCAAGCAGATTGTTTGTTTCTCTCGTAAATTCTACGCCGACCTGAACTTCTTGCACATTGACCAGCACCTGACCCAGCCCAAGGATTATCAGCTCATCAAAAAGCAACTCTTCAAGCAACTGCCCTACTCTGGGCAAAAGCCCAGCTTCAAAATTGGCTCTGCGAAAAATCACTCCATTATCAAAGGGATCGAAGAATATGCCCTACGCAAAGACATTGACCTCATTGTTCTGGTCAATCAAGAGCGCAATTACCTGGATACCATCATGAAGAAAAGCCTGGCAGCGGATATTGTCGAGCATATCCAACTGCCAGTACTTGTCTATCATTATGTTGAGAGAGAAAATGCTTGCGATGATACAGGCAATAACCAAGGTTATGCAGGCTTGCTTAACTAGTGCAGCATAAGTTATGGCCCTGATTCGCGTGGTCTGTAAGTAGGCTGAAGCCATCAATCCACTGGCCGAAAAAAACTGGTTATTGGAGTAGTTACGGAATTAAGTCCTGTTTTTCAGTTTGACAAAAACCCTACGGGTTTAAATTGTCCGCTTTCTCAGTGGACTTGTCCTTTTCTTAAGTAAAATTTCCTTCATATTTGTTGAACAAAGTTTACATACGTACAATACACCATAAGACAAAACAACAAATCCACTCCTTTGCCCCTAGTTCCAACTGTTACTGTATTTTCTGATAACACTTGAACTACACACCTCTTTTTTTTTACGCACGGGCGGTACTATACCCCTAAAAATCAAGACTTATGCGCTAATTATGCTCCTGTGGAGGGAGCAACTACTCTACCCTAATGACTGGTTGCTTGTACTAGGGTTACGAGAATACTATGCTTTCACTCGGCGGGTTCACGTACAGAAAAGGCAAACGTGTCTTTTATTTGGATGATAAGACAGTGACATCCAAGTTGACGTGTAACCCGCCGATTTTTTGTGTGTCAGCTGATAGTAGCATCATATTTGTGTTATATTTAATGTAAAATCAAGCGCATTTTTTAAATTTCGGTCATGATAGTAAAGACCATCCCCTTATTGCTTACCCTCTGGCTGGGCCTGCTCCCTTTCAGCCCTGCTGAGCTATTGGCCAGCAACACGCCAGAAGACTACCTGGTCAATATTCGCCATATCAATATTGGTGATGGGCTGTCCCATCGTCGAGTCTACTCCATGATTCAGGATCAAAACAACTACATGTGGGTAGGAACGGCCAATGGACTGAATCGCTATGATGGCTATGATTTTCAGGTGTGGACCCGAGCGGCCAACGGCTTATCCTTCGATGCCATACATCACATTGTTGAAGATCATCAAGGCTTACTGTGGCTAATCAATCAGCGCAAACACCATATTGACCAGATCAAGGAGGTTCTGCAGATTGATATTTTTGATCCCATTACTGGAGCGCATCGAAGCATCGAGGAGCATTTTGGGGAGGCCTTTCCTGTTGACTACCGCAAGTTGGAACATATTTTCGTTACCCGAGGGCGACATATTTTGCTCAAAAGCACGGAGGGCTGTTGGGAGTATTTGCCAGAGCGGGGTTTTGTGAAAGTAGAAGTCCCGCCTTCGACAACAGTAATTGGCTATCATCATCCTCGTATCCTGATTTTGAAAAATGAGGACGGGCTTACAGAAGTGAACTTGGATACCCAGCAACGGCAACGGTCCTATACTCAAATGAAGGAAATATATCGGACCATCGAATTCTATGCAAAGGAGTATTTGCTAATTGGCCATCAGGTAGGCGAAGCATGGAGAGATGAGAGCATTGTACGATCTAACAATCAACAGCAGGGGACCCCCTTTTATCCATTAGCTTCCGTGATAAATGCCAATCGCTTTTTCGTTGCCTTCGAACCTCAACAAAAACACATCTGGGTAGCTAAGGGGAGACATTTTGCGATCTACAATAAAGAAGAGCAACTACTTTACGCATTTGAAGATGGTGGGGTTGATGAACTGATTGAGCGGGAGATACGGAGTTTTTTAGTAGATCACAACAGCATCGGCTGGGTAGGAACCAGCAACGGCCTCTATTTGATCGAGTTGCAAGAAAATCTGTTTCACCGTTACCTTTACCAGCATCCAGATTCTGTCAGAAGCCAGGAACTTGTCAGCTGCCGGGGGCTATTGGTACAGGACGATTTTTTGTATGCCAATACCTATCGAGGGAAGAAAAAGATTGATCTGCGTAGTGGGCAAACCACTACAATGGGGCGCAGCTCTCCCTATCACCTTTCTCCTCCCAATCCCTTTCCGGTGATTGAGGCACGACAGGGGCACCTTTGGATGGGGATCAACCAGGGTAAATTGGCTGCCCATGATCCAGTGAGCGATCGCGAAGTGGCCATGAGTCTTCCAGTCAACTTGGACATCCCGGGAACTAGAGTTTGGAGTATTTTTGAGGAGGAGGATGGTCGTATTTGGCTGGGGACTGGACGTGGACCCTACACGCTTGAAGGAGAAACTTTCGCTACTCAGGTGGCTGCACGGTTTAGTCAATACAATGGGTTTTCCGCCTTAGGAGAAAGCTTTGTCCTGCAAATTTTTCCTGATAATGCCAATGAGTTGATGTTGGCTACTAGTACGGGCTTGTATGTTATTGATAAAAAGCAAGGGGTCAAAGCTCGGTACTGGTCGGGAGCAGAGGGCGCCTACCATCTTCCCGCCGAGAAATTCCAACACATTTATAAAGATGAAGAGGGTATCTACTGGCTAGCTACTGACGGAGCGGGGCTTATCCGTTGGGATCGACAAAATCAACAATGGCAAAAGTTTGCTCAAGAGCAGGGGCTGTCCAATAATAATATTTATGCCGTCTACGAGGATAATTACAATGCCCTGTGGATGAGTACAGATTATGGCATCAACCGCCTTCATAAAAGGACCTATGCGGTGCATATTTTTTTGGAAGAAGACGGTATTTCTCACTACGAGTTTAACCGCATCTCTCATTATCAGTCTGCGGTAGATGGACACATTTATTTTGGGGGAATGAACGGGATTACCGCCTTTGACCCTGCGGACTTTGCCTATCTAAACGAAAAGCGTGTTGATCAAAAAATTCAACTGACGGCATTTACAAAACGAACCTGGAACCGCGCGAAAGTGACTGACGATTGGGCGAAAATTACGGAGGAAAAGCAGATTCGCTTGCAGCATAACGAGAGAGAACTTCACTTCAAGTTTAGCCTCAGTGATTATTTTTACAGCGATCGCATTCGTTATTATTATAAATTAACACCACGCGATGAGCACTGGACAGCCTTACAGGGCAACGAGCTGCACACCCATAATCTGACCCCAGGGAAATACACCCTACGGGTAAAGGCCCGCTCGGCGGAAGGGCAATTTGTGGATCGGGAACTGACGCTGCCCCTGTATATCGCTCGGCCGCTTTTTCACCAACCCTGGTTTATCGGCTTCGTACTTTGCTTTCTTGCTTTCGGAATTTGGCGAATCTATGAGTGGCGCCTGTCTATAATGAGAAAACAGCAGCAGGCATTAGAGATCGAGGTGTCCAGACGTACGGCCAAGATTGCCCAGCAATCCGAGCAGTTGCTCAAAGATAAATATACCATTGAGCAACAGGCAGAGGAATTGAAGGAATTGGATAAGGCCAAGTCGCGCTTCTTCGCCAATGTTTCGCATGAGCTGCGTACTCCCCTCAGCCTCATCCTTGGCCCTATCAACCGTATCCTGCGCCGCAATCAGCTAGAGCGTGAGGATCGCCGCCTGCTGCAGCTGATGCAGCAAAATGGCGGTCAGCTGATGCAGCGCATCGATGAGCTGCTGGACCTCTCGCGCATGGAAGCCGACAAGCTCCCCCTCAAGGAATCCCCCCAGCTGGTCTATCCCCTCATGCGCGAGCAAGTCGCCAACTTCCGGTCCTTCGCCCTACAGCAAAAAATCCGACTGAGCTTTGACTACAAAGCTGCTGCTGACCTCCGGGTGATGCTGGACGAGAATAAATTCAAGAAAATTTTTGGTAACCTCCTCTCCAATGCCCTCAAGTTTACCCCCGGAGGCGGTACGGTAAGAATTCGACTCAGCGACCTGGGTAGCAAGCTGCGGCTTTGCGTAGAAGACAATGGCTCGGGCATTCATCCCGATGATTTACCCCATATTTTCGGGCGCTTTTACCAGGCTCGACACAACAGCAATGGGATGGGCGGAACAGGCATTGGCCTTTCTCTCTCTCGCGAGCTAGCCCGCATTATGAAAGGTGAGATTACTGTAGAAAGTACCTATGGCGAAGGCAGCAAATTCTGCTTTGAATTTCCCAAAGAGGAGATCATCGTCGATATTGATGAAAACGTTAACCTGGAACCGGTATATGCTAGTGCTGTAGAGGTCTCACCGGAGGTAACTGCGAAGAATGCACCAACCATCCTGCTGGTCGAAGACAACCACGCGCTGCGGGAGTACCTGCGCACCGAGCTTAAAGATTACAACGTGCTCATGGCGGCCAACGGCCAGGCGGCACTCGAACTCTTGAAGGTCCCTCAGCCCGCTGCCCTAGCGGCTGCACCGCTCGACGAAGGCCCCGATCAGCCCGCGCCCGCGCCGCGCCTTCCCGATCTGATCCTCTCCGACATCATGATGCCCGTCATGGATGGCTTTGAGCTGCTGCACCAACTCAAGAGCAATGAACGCTGGCAAACCATCCCCGTTGTCATGCTCACCGCGCGCTCCGATCAGGCCGACAAGCTCACTGCCCTGCGCATCGGCGTAGATGACTATCTCGTCAAGCCCTTCGATACCAATGAGCTGGTGGTTCGGATCAATAATTTGCTAGAGCGGGCCCGCCTCCGGCAACCCAGCAAGGAAGAGGAAGAAATGCCCGAAGGGCCTGCCATCGGTAAAGAAGCCCAGCAATGGCTCAAGAAAGTAGAAACCATCGTCTTAGAGCAGCTCCACCACTCGGATTTTAATCTGGAAAAGTTAGCCGCTGAGTTGTTTATCAGCAAACGGCAGCTGCAACGTCGCCTCAAAGCCGCGACCGGCCTGACGGCCCATAACTACTTGCGAGAGATCAAGCTGCACCAAGCTCGCCGAATTATCGAGCAAGGAGAATGCGAGACCTTAGCAGAACTGAGTTACGCTGTCGGTTTTACGGACCCGCATTACTTTTCTACCTTATATCAGAAGCGATTTGGAAGTAAACCGATGGCTTAGTGCATGATGACCACTTGCTTGTTGAAGTCCTGATCTAGGCCATTCGAACGCAGGTAGTAAACTCCATCGGAGAGGATTCCGCCAAAATCGAGCGGCTGTGCTGTACCCGTGCCCAGCTCAATCACCCCACTCCAAACCAATTTTCCGTCTGTATTGAACAGTTGGAGGTCCAACTCTCCTTTGCGACCCGGTGCTTCTACATTGAGATAGACGAGGTCAGTAGTTGGATTGGGGAAGAGCGAAATGGCTGCCGAAGGCTTCGCTAGCGCGATGCTTCTGATGGCGGAGTAAGTGTACTTTTCGTCCAAGTCGACCATACGCAGGCGATAGTAAACAGTGCTAGCCGTTGCTGGAATGCGATCCAGCTCGCTGTCGATGTGTTGGTATTCGCGACTTTGTTGGGTGAAGCCCGAGGCGGCTTTCTCTCCAACTACGCTCCACTTCTGCGCATCGGTACTGCGTTCAATTTCGAAGTGGCTGGTGTTGTATTCATTATCAGTCAGCCATTGTAGCAGGGCTTGATTTTTATCGATCGCCTTGGCATCGAAGCTCAGCAGCTCCAGCGGGAGCGGAGCGTTGGTACAGTCGAAGGCATCGTTGGTCAGCTGGATACCGGGATCGTTGCTGCAGTCATCGAAAGTGCAGCTGCCGTCGGGGCCGCAGGCGGTGAAGGTCTGATCATCGAAAGGGGGAGCAGAGGTAAAGCAAACATCTGGCGAAAAGGCAGAACCCCCGTCGACGTAGTCGAACCGAAGGTGCAGCAGCGCATTGATTGCTCCCGTCACATTATCGGAGAAGCAGCCCGAGGAGAGTGCTTGCTGCCAGGAGACAGATACCCTACTGGAGGTATTATCATTGGTGGTGAAGTCAGCATAGATGGGAAAACCAGCGGATTGTCCTAAGATATATCCCATCGTTTCAATCGTAAAATTGCCATTGCTAAAGGCACTGCTGCCAAAGGCGGCGGTATTGTAGTCGAAATACAGCTGGCCAGAACCTAGTTTAAAGTCCGAGCTGGCTGAGATCATCACATCAACCTCATAGGACCCGAAGGTTCCAGCGGCAGTGTTTTCAGCATTAGCAAATTCGAAAATTACGTTTTGAGCGGTCAAGTTTAGCGATAGCAGTAGGGCGAAAAAACAAAATAGCAGTCTCATGTTCGTTGATCTTTTTGTGTCAGTTCATTCCCACAAGATACGAATTTTAACCTGTAGATGAAGGAAGTTGATTTTATTATTGTCGTAGACTGGCTATTTCACTCGGATTTACTTAGTTATACATTTGGGCTAACAATTTTTTCTCGTCAAATTCTCCATCCGGCTGATCAATAGGTATGGAAATGGTAAAGCTGGTTCCCTCGCCCGGGGTAGATTGTAGGTGAATGCCGCCGCCCATCGCCGCTACAATTTTTTTGCAAGTAGCCAGGCCAATTCCCGAGCCTTCGTACTCTTGGCGCGTGTGGAGTTTGGTAAAGATGTCAAATATTTTGCTTTGGTACTCCTCTGGAATGCCGATGCCATTATCACGGATACTGATGTAGTGTGCCATCCCTGTTTTTTGAAAGGTAATGTTGATGATGGGGGCGCGGTCAGGGTGATGAAATTTGATAGCATTGCTGAGCAGGTTTTGAAAGAGCTGGACGAGGAAGGTTGGATTGCCGGTGATGCTGGGCAGCGGGCGGGGAATGTTGATCTGCGCCTCTTTATTTTGAATACTAAAAGCGAGGTTATTTTTTACAATCAGCAGCATATCGTTGAGGTTGACTTCCTTGACGCCCTGATCGTAATTATTGAGTCGAGAATATTGTAAGAGATCATCCAGTAGGCGGTGCATGCGATCGGTTCCGTCCATGACGTATTCCATAAATTCTTCATTATTGGCGCTGAGTTGATCGCCAAGGTTGCGTTTAAGCAATTGGGTGTACATCTTAATCATACGCAGCGGCTCTTTGAGATCGTGGGAGACCGCATAGGCAAACTGTTCGAGGTTTTCGTTGAGCTGCCGGAGTTCTATTTCATTAATCTTTCGGGCTTCGGCCTGTTCGGTCAGCTCGTCTTTTTGGTGGATCAGGAGCTGTTCTTTTTCTTTAAGCTGACTGACGATGCGACTTTTATCGCGGGCATAGATGTAAAACAGTAGGCTATTGAAGGCAAAGATCAGCGCCCAGTTCCAGTAGTAATGGCCGGGGCGATCCAAGGGCAGTTGATGGACATAGGAGATGGCGCTACTATTTTCGAGCACATAATAATAGAGTGCAAGCCCCTGCACCAGCAATAGCCAAATGAGGCCCGAAAGGCGAGAGTTGATCACAAAGGCCAACAGTGGCAAGGCCCCCAGCCAAAGCAATTGACTAGAGTAGATGCCTCCCCGCTTCAACAGGGATACGGACAGTAGGGCGAAGAAAACCAGGACTAGCCCATTACCGGAAAAGCGTATGTTGGCGCCGTGTCGGAATAGAAAGATCAGGGGTAGGCAGGCCAACATCGGTAGGAAGGCCGGGAGGGGTAGCTTGGGCAGCAAGCTCATTTTGAGAAATGCATAAGCAACAGCGGCTACCAGCATTAGTAAATGTATGGTGCTTACTATCTTTGCCTTGCGATAGATATGTTCAGAATGATTGAAGCGATTAGAAATCGTTACTTCATACCATGAATTCAGTGTACGCGGTACATTGTTATACATTATAAATTAGTAGATTGAAGTGATCTTAGAATCTTAGCTGTATTGCTTTGTGCCGTTGGCACCGTTTGTAGGTCAAAATTCGTGGAGAGGAATGTGGATATACTTTCAAGTATATTCTTCACAAAGAAAACAAAAGATATGCCAAGGAAAATCAATATTTTATTTACCCAACCAACAGACCACCATGAGTGATCCCAAGGTCATTCCCCAGGTAAGCTTTAGCGAAAGGCAACGCAAGGCTTTTGAGTTTGAAGTCCTATTCTCCAAAGATCTCCTGGAGCGCGCCCGCCCGGAAAATTTCAATCCCTATCGGCCCTATCGCATCTCTTTCTACGCCCTGCTCTTCATCGTCAAGGGAGAGGGAGAACACATCATCGACTTCAAACGCTACGCCTATCGCCCCGGCAGTATCATCTTCATCTCCCGGGAGCAAGTACACGCCTTTGTAAAGAATGAGGAGCTGGAAGCCTACTTCCTTATTTTCACCGAAGCCTTTTTGGAAAAAAGTAGCTTGGGTTCCAACTTGATGCAACAGCTCAGCCTCTACCACTACCACCTGTTCAGCCCCGTTCTACAGCTCAAAGAAGGGCAGTTCCGTCTCTTTCTCGATCTCATTCTCCACCTCAAAAAAGAATACGAGGCCCCCGATGATTTTGTCACCGAGGAAATTATGCAGTCGGGAATGAAAGTTATCCTCTGCCTAGCCGAGCGCATCCGCCGGGCCAATAGTGAACAGCCTAGCCATAGTTTCTACCACAAAGAGTTTATCCGCTTCCGTAATCTGCTCCACCATCACGTCAAAGAAAACCGCAAGGTCAAATTCTACGCTGATACCATGTCAGTCTCCACCAAAAAGCTCAACCGAATCACCAACGAAATCATCCAACGCCCCGCTAAAGCCTTCATCAGCGAAGTCCTCATGATGGAAATCAAGCGCCTCCTCATGAACACCAGCCTAAGCATCAAAGAAATTGCCTACCAAACTGGCTTCGATGCTCCTACCAATTTTGTAAAATTCTTTAGAAACTACGCCGGGCAAACCCCTGCTGATTTTCGCAAACAGTTTTGGAATGTAAGGGCTTTGGATTGAGGAGTGGAAAGTCGCCGTGTCCCTTCGTAGGAAACACGGCTCGGACTTCATTAAGGGAGGACCGGACAAACGAAAAATCGCAGTGTCTCTCGCAGAGGACAGGGACACCATCTGTCTGATTATTATCATTGTCAGACCGCCCGTCTCCCAATGTTAATTCTCTGTAAACCCAGTGTAAAGCTATCAATTATCCAGGATAGAGATAAAATAATATTCTGCTGTACCTCGAAACAGCTCTATTTAATTCATTTTTTGCAAGATTAACCTCTACTTCTTACTGAACACCACAGCGCAGTCCAAAATTATGCTCTTTTTGTAGAAAAAGGAGGTGTCCCGTTTTGATCATATTTGAACCTCTTTTGATCTATTCTGTTCCTATTTTTCCGTACATATTTGCACTGTTGTTACTAATAAAAACGACTAGGATGAAAAAGATTTTCAAAAAAGGAGGAAGGGTCATAATAGCCTTGCTCTTTGTCGGAACACTAACGGCCACTACGACCTCTACTCAACCGAGTATCTTTGATCTGATGCACCATCAAGAAGTGTTGGAAGTGACCTTGGAGACAGACATTGAATTGTTGAAAAGTGATCGCGCGCTGGAGCAATCGCTGCCCGCTCGTCTGAGCTTCGTCGATGCCACGGGCAAGGAGCAGTACTGGCGGCTGAAAGTCGAACAGCGCGGGCGCTTTCGTCGGATGACCTGTAGCGATGTTCCGCCGCTGAAACTGAAATTCAAAAAAGCGGACTTGCACATTGCTGGCTTGGCCAAATTCAACGATATGAAACTGGTAACCCAGTGCGTCAAAGATAAAGCAGAGGCTCAGATTCTGTTGAAAAAGGAATTTCTCGGCTACAAGCTGTACAACGAACTTTCTCCAAACAGCTTCCGCGTGCAACTGCTGCGGATTACCTATAAAGATACCAATACCAAAAAGAAGCGCAAGCAATGGGCGTTCCTCATCGAAGATACTGCCCAGCTTCGGGCCAGAATGGGAGCGGAAAAGTGTGAGGGCTGCTACAACCTGAGCCCCGACCGCTTCGATGCTGACGAATTGCAGCAACTGGCCTTGTTCCAGTATATGATCGGGAATGCTGACTGGAGCCTCAAGCACCTGCGCAATGTGAAGCTGATGCGCAAAGAGGGAAGAATCATCGTCGTTCCGTACGATTTTGACTTTTCTGGACTGGTGGCGGCTCCCTACGCTATCCCTAGCCCCGATCTAGGGCAAAGATCTATTCGTCAGCGTCTTTATCTGGGATTTGAAGAGGACCCAAAAGAGCTGGAAGCGGGGTTGAGTGTTTTGAAAGGTAAGAAAAAACAGTTACTGGATTTATTGAAATCACAGCGATACCTGAGCATCGTACACCGTCGAGAAGTTAAAGACTACCTAAAGGAATTTTTTGACGGGACGACCATAGAGTGGCCAATGGGCCAGGGAGCCAACAGCGTCCGTAGTGTCGTTGAGGCCGAGTAAGAGTCTTAAAACTGGTCTACCTCACGGTAGGCATCGATGACCCGCTGCTCTCCGGCTTCACCCGCTATTGAGTTGCCGTGCTCCATCCCTACAATGCCTTGAAAGCCCTTGCGGTGGAGGTGCGCAAAAACATTGCGGTAGTTGATCTCCCCCGATGTCGGCTCCTTGCGCCCTGGGTTATCGCCCACCTGGAAATAGGCAATCTCCTCCCAGGCTTGATCAATGTTGGGGAGGAGATTGCCTTCGGTGATTTGCTGGTGATAGAGGTCGTTCAGAATCTTGCAGGCCGGACTGTCCACCGCCTTACAAATCGCGTAGGCCTGCGCAATCTTGGTCAATATCAGACCCGGATGATCCCGGAAATTCAGCGGCTCCAGTACCATCACCAGCCCGTGCGGCTCCAAAATAGCACTGGCTTGCTTGAGCGATTCGATCAGGTGAGCCGTCTGAAAGCCCATATCCTGCCGAGGATCAACATGCCCCGGCACCACCGTCATCCACCTCGCATTGACCCGCTTAGCGACTTCCACCGACGCTTTGATCTCCGAAAGAAATTGCGCGCGCTTGTCCGCATCGCCGCTGCTGAGGCTGGGCTTGTGCCAGTAGATGGTATGAGCCACAAAGACACCCATTTGCATCCCGTGCTTAGCCATGCGATCGGCGATTTTTTGCTGGACGGCTACCTCGCGCTTGCGCATCTCGTTATCCTCCAAAGCTCGAAAGCCCCGCTCCGCCATAAAGTCGAGCTGACTCATCAGGTCTTGGCCAGCGCTTTGCTGGAACATGCCGAAGTGTGGGGCGTAGTTGAGCTGGAAGGGGGTGGGGCTTTGGGGATTAGCGGCTAGGAGGGGAAGACTGGTCAGTCCGACGCCGAAGGCGGCGGCGGTATTTTTCTTCAAAAAACTTCTTCTGCGCATAGATAAAGTCAGATTTGGTGCATGATCGAAATACGAAAGGTAAGCATTTCGATTAGTGCTACAAAGCAGCGGCTTGGTAGATCGACACTTTCCCATCATTAAACAAAAGGGCAAAACCCTTACGGAGTGGTGCCTGCAAAATCGCGATGATCTCCTGTTTGCCCACCTTAACGACCTCCCGTAGCTCCGGTGTCGTCTGCCGATTGCTGACATCGTAAATATGGACCTCCTCTCTGGTGGCAATCGCCAGCCCTTCATCAATAAAGACCATTCCAATGACATTTAAATCCGTGGCAAAGAATTGACCGATGGGGGCTAAATGGGCACTGGTAGGGCGGAAATACAAGCAGCCCGCATTGGTATGTACAATGAGTCGGAAGGCGGTGTTGGGAGGAGAAAAATAAAGGCCGTGTAAGCTGGCCTTCAGCGCCAGGGTTTCCGCTTCTATCGTTTTGGAAAAACGAATGAGGTTGCCCTGATCGATGAAATAGTAAAAATTGTTGTGATAGGCCAACAGGTCGCTTTTTGTCCATAGGGTAGAATGCCGATCACGTGCGTTTACCGAAATCGCCGTCAGATGGGAAGATAGTAGCTTACCGTCCAGGGAATATTCCTCCAACTGTGCTTTTCCTCCCGCATTGGTCAGTACGCTGATTTGCGTGGCAGAAGTAATCAGGCATCCTAGATTGGGGAAAGGAAGGAAATGAGCGGATTCGACTCGAATATCCTGATAAAAATGCTGACCAGCCTTCAGGGTGACGGCGTCCAATTGATCATTGAGCAAGGTGTATAGAAACATCCGATTGCCTAAGTGTGGAGCCGCTAGGAAGTGGACGGAAAAATGGGATAAGGGGCCTCCCATACAATCTGTGTAAGTATTGCCTTTCCAATCGCAGCGCGTGATATAGAGCCTTCCGTTTTTGATGCCTGCTGCGAGAAAGCCATCATAGCCATTCATCGCATTTCGCCAGCGAGTGACGCCATCCAAATTGAAACGCCGAACGGGTTGAAAAGAATTTTGCAATTTTACCTTGGGCCGACTCACTGGATGTTGAGAAATGTAGCGGTTAATATCCGAATAAACCAGCTGATCTTTGGGCAGAAAATGCCGCAGCTGGTGCAACTGATCGTACTGGCCACGGCCCGCTTGCTCACTGATAATCTCATAGGCCAGCTCGCGCGAAGTCGCCTGTATTTCCTCCGACAGCAGCCCTCTATTCAGGACCTGCAATACGCTGAGAAACCTATTCTTTTTATAACTGGGCGTATGATTTTCGTACACTTGCTTCAAGCCCAAAGACAAGGCTTCTTCCTCTTCGTGAAGTTTAAAATAATGCAGCAAACATTCCTCCGCCTTCACTGTTTCTTGCCAGCCCAGCAGCAGCATATCTTTGGCCCGCCCCGGCTGCTCCAGCTTCCCCTCATAAATGCGAGCCGCCTCCAAATAATTCATCTGTACTACCCGCTGCTTCGCCGCCGCCTCATAGGCATCCGTAGCCTTCGGCCGATCCCCCAACTGCTGGTACAAGTCGCCAACCTTCTCGGACTTTCCTAGCTCTTCGTACAGCTCAATGGCCTCAAACAGCAAGCCGCCCTCCTCCAGGCACTGCGCCGCCAACTGCTTATTTTCCAAATGCTCCATATACAAAGCGGCCGCCTCCCGATGGAACTGCCCCTGCTTTAAAACATTGGCTGCCGCGTGAAAATCCCCCAGAAGTTGGGCGTAGATGTAGGCCGCTTTGCGATATTCCTTTTGTCGAATCATTTCCTTCGCTGTATCGGTGTACATGGCCCGCAACTTGAAGTAATGATCGCCCAGATCCCAGCCATCCACTTGTTGCCCGCCGCCCAGTTTCCGCAGGTTGAAATCAGTATTGCGGCGAGACAGTCGGCCAGAAGGCGTCGCCTTACCTCGCCCTGCGTATTTGCCATCGAGCGGTAAGGCATAGCGCAGGGCCTCTTCGGGGTTGTCTTTAAACAAATCCATTAGACGGCGAATTTCTTTATCTCGCTGATTGTCTAGGTCGGCCAATTGGCGTCGCGCCCAACTGTCAAAGCGATCGAGTAAGCCGGGCGAAGAGGGGCCCGTTATATCTCCACCACCGCCGCCTTGGCCTTGCGGCAGCTTGTCCAGCGCATCATTCAGTTTGTCCGATAAGCCCAAGGCTCGGCGCAGGGCTGCCCGGCGGAGCTTGTTGGTCAGACTCTCTGGGTTCTCTTCTTTGTCCAAGCCCGGCAGCTCCTCCAGGGGCTTTTGATCGATTTCAGCGCCTAGATTTTCGAGTAATTCTTCCGGCGGCGTTTTCGGCATGCTGATGTTGCGCAGTTTGGGACGAAGGGGGAGCCCCGGGTGTGCTTTTTTCCAATTGACCTCTTTAGGGAGTGGGTAGAGCAGGTAGTCAGAAAAGTCAATCTGATCCGATTGGGCAAAGCCAACCAGGCCGATGCTGGGATGAAAAACCTGGAAATCGTAGAGCAGCAGCCCCTCCAACTCTTCATCGCTAAGACTTGGGTAGAGCTGTGCGTTGACGGGCAGGCAAAGTCGGGGGCCGTGCCAGCCATAGGCTGGAAGCCAGCTCGCTGCCTCTGGCACCTCCTCGCCGGGAAAGCTAAGCAGCAGGCCCGCCACCTCCGGGGATTGCCGCGAAGCGGGCAGGGCATAGGCCCTCAACTTCGACAGGGGCAAGCCCCAGCGGTTGATGATCGGCAGCCAATCTTCGGGATTTTGACCGCGAATAAAGACTGCTGCCGCTGCGCGCTGCTGTTGGGGATGATATTTTAAGGTCAACTGTATCATTCGGCCAAGGCATTGATGAATGCCTGAATTTTGGTTTCGTAAAATTGTGTGGTCGTCATTCGGGGGCCTTTATGGTCCTTCGGTACAAAATAGGGGGAGCCGGCGGAGTACCCGTCGGAGGACCAGGCGCTGAGGGTCCGACCGAGGATCAGGCTCAGGGTGACAGCGGGGAGTTCGCTGCTGTGGCTTTGCAGGTGCAGCAGGCCCCGAGGGTCGATAATCAGCTCGCTGCCGTTGGGCCAGCGGGCCTTGAGGAAAACGAGTTGCGTATTATCAGGGTCAGCGAAAGTGAGCGGATACTGAGGTGTAGGAATAGTCGTATCCCGACCCGAGGCTCGCTTGATGATGCAGAGGTGCTTCGCTTTGGTCACTTTGATCTCCCGATCATCCAAGGCGATATGACCCTCCTGACTGATAAAAATCTGGTGAACCCGTTTCAAGGTGCTGAATCCATTATTGATGGTCTTTTTGATCATCTTAGGATTGAAGCTTCTCGTATGATGATTTTTGTAGAAAATTTCAAACTTTTCTCTGTTAAGAATCTTCGGTTCAATACGCTTGGTCTGGCAATGGATACCAAAAATACTGTAATCAGCATGCACATAAAAAATGTCATCGTGGAATACCGCCTTGACGACATTGCGCAGCTTCCGCTCAAATTCGTAGGGCTGCGTATGTCGTTCTATCAGATCGACTTCGTACAGCTTGAACTGGGTAGTACCGTTGATGTCTACCAAAATATACAGCTTGGGAAATTTGAGTCCAAAGTGATATTCCTTGGCGTACTCAATGTAAGGAGTAAGTTCGATGGCTCCTTTTTGGGGAATAGGCCAGTACAGCAGGCGCTGCATATCATTGATGCCCACGATGCCAAAGTCACCCAAGTTAGTCGTGTTGCGCCACTGCGCTCGAATATCATTGGTGGGCAAGAGTAGGGGCCAGGTTTGTTGGAGGTAAAATAGCGGCAAATCTCCGCTGACCTTATGAGGACTTTGTTGCGCTACTTTGGAGCGCAGCAGCAGCTGAGGCAGATCGAAATGAGCAGTACGCAGGAGCTTGCGCCGTCCGCTGACCCACCGGAAAAATTGCAGCGCCCCGCTTCTATTAACAGTGATCAGGTAGTCCAATTGCTGTTTGTAATGACTCAATTGCATTTGAAAAGCTGGGCTGTCCAGCGATTTTTCGTGTGTAATCAGAATCACTTCCTGAGCTGTTGAAGAGGCGTTTTGTTGAAAAACTTGTTCCAATGCAGGACTGCAATCCAGGCTGGCATCTAACTGCTGAAGGGCCTTCAGCACCCCCGCTTTATTTTGCAAATCAACCGGCTGCACCTCCTCGCCCCCCAGGCTCTTCGCCTCGATAGTCAGTTGCTCGCGCTGCTGATGGGAGCAGGCCAGCGCCGCAGCCAGCGCAAAAATCCTGGGGTAGCCCCACATCTTGATGGTCGAATCCAACAAAATCATCCGCTGCTGCGTCAGTGGCGTCGGAGGCGACTCGTGGTGCAGAAACAAGGCTTCGTTGTTGACCAGGCGGGCCGTCAAAGAAAGCTCATCATAAGCCAGCTCACTAATCAGTAGCTTGTCGAAATCTCCTCGGTTGCTGATGTCGGAATAGCCGCCCAGCGATTGATCGCTACGTCCTTGTAGATGCATCGGGATATGCAGCGCCGCAATCAATCGCTGCGTCAATTGCGCTAGGCCCACTGTTTTCTGGTCCTGGCTCAATTCTTCCAGTAAATCTCTCGGAGGGCTTTCTTCCGGCAGCTCAAGGTCAGTGAGCGGCGCAGGCAACTGCTGAACGCCCGTCATCAACTTAAGCTGCAACTGCTCCGTATTTTTGTATTGACGGACAAACTGTTCCAGCGCCTGCAAGTCCATCGGAAGGCGATGGGCTTGCAGTAAGTAGAGCTCCTTAAATATGCGTTCGTCGAGATTACCCGTTTCGAAATAATCGATGATTGCCCTAGCAGCAGCGGGCTGGATGCGATACTGGGTATGTCGTGCAATTTCCTGTAGCAGCAGTATCCTTCGGTTGCCCTGCCGAAAGTCTTTTTTTAGGTTGTGGATCATATTCATCGCCCGCATCGCTCCTTTCACGCTTTGATTGGTCACCTTCGCTGTTTTTGGAGCAATTGTATTGATGATGTATATCCCCACTCGTCCTAGTATCTTTTGCGAGTCGATTGATGTCTCTCCCCAGCGATCCTGACAGGCCGATAACACCAGTAAGATCGTTCCCAGCGGAGGGAGGCCGGTAGGCTCTAGCTGTCGAAGCAGCTGTACTAGGTCTTCGCGATAGCAAATGGTCCGGCCGTCGCGCCACTCTAGCAGCGTCCCTTTCTCTGCCCAGCGCCAAAAATAATTGTTGGCTGCTTGGAAGTATTCCTGGGTTAATTTTGGCGTATCGCTCATGCTTCAACGGGGCTTAATCGGATGGCGCTGCGGCGGGCCGCAACAAAGCAGTCCAGCTCCACCTCCTGAGCATTCCCTGCTTTATCGAGTAATAGATAGGATTGGGCATCATCGTGGAGGAGGGGAGCAATGATGGGCCATTCCAAATCGAAGCCAGCGGGCAGCAGTAACTGTCCCCTTCGCCAGTATTCTTTGCCGGGCAGTGGCGGTAGGGGCTGACCGATGATGAGCACTTGATTATTTTCCGAAACGGCGAAGCGCAGTTGTTCGAGCCGAGCTTGGGCGGCCGTTTCACCAAAGGACTTCCAATGTTGGAGTTGACAGCAGAGGGCGAAGCCCGGGTGGGGCGTATCGGTTGGCTGTAGCCGAACGGGGCAGTGTGTCCTGATTTCGGCGGGTAGGGCCGAGGGCGGTAGCTCGACGGGCAGGGCCTCGGGTAGAGGTTGCCAGTTTAGCTGGGGTAGGCGGCCGGTTGGCGTTTTCTGCCCCAGTGGAAACAGCAAGCCTTCAGCGTCCAGGCGATAGCGGGCCTGAGCAGGCAGCTGCTGCATCGCCAATGGGAGCGATGTGCTGGGCAAGCCTCGGAGCCAAAGCCAGTCGCCGTCGTGCGCCAGTCGCAGCTCCGTGTAATGACGAAGCGTCCCCAGGCTATCCAGCTGAGAAGCGGCCAATCGCAGAATCAACTCGGTACCTGACTGCTGATGATTTGTTGCCATAGCGCATTGATAGGTTTTTGAACATATTCGCGTTGCTCCGTATTGCTGATCCACTCACTGCGACCATTCAAATAGCGCAGTCGATCTTTGATGATCATTTGCTCGGAAGGACTTAAATTACCGCCTTCCCATTGCTGTTGCATTGCTATCACCTCTTTAAAAATCGCCTCGGCATCCGGCAGGTTACTCTTTGAAGCACGTGGATGCTGGGCTGGTTCCGGATCGGCCTCCACCACTGCATTGACAATACCTGCAATGACCTCCCGCTGTTCTTCCGTATCCCAAATGTAGCGCAATACCCAAAAATCTGAAGGGATGGCCTGCTGGCGTTTACAAAGCAGGGCGCTGGCCGCAATCAAGCGTTGTAGCTTCACCGCCCGACGGTCAGAAACTTGCAGGCCAGCATTGCGGAGTTGGGTGATCAGATCGATGTAGGCAGGACGTATGCCTTGCAGGTCGACCTTGGCAATTTGCTGCTGCAACTCGCGGATAGCTTCCGGGTCAATGGTCGTCGCCTCGCCTGCCTGTCGCTGTTCCAGTTGCCAGCCCGCATCTAGTACGCCGTTCAGCAAATCGGGGGCGACATTGTCGCAGCGCACGCGGATTAAGAAACGGTCGAAAAGGGCTTGTAGGGCCTCGTCCTCCGGCAAGTGATTGCTGGCCCCGACGATCATCAGGGTGGGCAGATCACGGGTTTCCTTGCCCCGCCGAAAGACTTTTTCATTCAGCACCATCAACAAGCTATTGAGGATGGCGCTATTGGCGTTGAGCAATTCATCGAGAAAAATCAGGGTGGCCTCCGGTAGCATCCCTTCTGTATTGGTCCTCAGCTCTCCCTCCCGCAGTTTGCGAATGTCGAAGGGACCGAACAACTCGTTGGGTTCGGTGAAGCGGGTGAGGAGGTATTCGAAGGTCTGGCCTTGCAGGGCCTTGGCCAATTCATGGACCATAGCACTTTTCGCTGTCCCCGGAGGACCGAGCAGAAACAAGTTCTCCCGCCCCACCAGGCAAATGCCCATCAAGTCGATGATTTCGTCCTTACCAACAAATTGGCTTTTGATTTGTCCGAGGCTTTTATTCAGGCGGTCGATCTGCTGTTCTATTGGCATAGCATTTAATGATTTGATGTGTTGAGTTCTGGCCAAAACTGGGCAGCATAAGTGCCCAGTTGGGCCTCCAGTGCGGGTTGTATCCCTGCCGATTGCAGGCGCTTGTGATCCTTCTTCGCAACGATGCGGTCAATGTAAGCATAACGCAAGGAGGGATGAGCTAGTATGGGCTGTACATCCAGGCTATGGTCATCCAGCTCAATACCGACGGAGGAGAAGGGAAACTGAGCGCCCAATTGCCGAAGTTTTACGACCAGATGATCCGAGGGGGCCAGCCCTTTGGCCAGTTCGAATAGGGTGGGGAGCTGCCGGAGGCAGAGGTCCGCACTGTAGGTGCTGGAGGCTTCTAATGGATGTGGATAAGCTAACAGGTGTTCGTCGATGATCTCTGGCCCCCAGTTCCTTTGCAGCAGCAGCTGGCTGATCCGATACAGTTGCTGGGCGGCCCAAAGGGCGGCGGAAGGATTAAAGTCAGGAGCTTGTAGCGGCATCTCCAGGCAGTCGGATTGATACAATTCCTGGAGTATGGTAATGCTTCCCTCCTGATCGACCTCCGCAAAGGCTTCCAGGTCTGGAGAAAGGCTTGCCTCTCCGAGTTCGTGTAGGCTGAGGAGGTATTTGGATAATTGCATTTTTCTTTTGTTAGAGCACCTTTGGTGCTTAGGGTAGACGGTAGACGGTAGACGGTAGACGGTAGACGGTAGACGGTAGACGGCTTTACGGTGAACGGCTGTCCGCGTAACATTACGAAACACTGCGTTCGGCCGTCTACCGTCCATCGTCCACCGTCGGCCGTCCACCGTCCACCGTTCAGTGCCAAAGGCACTTCTGAATCAACGACAGTCCCCTACAAAAAGTTTCTCTCTCTCAACAACTAGGATGCTTGTTTGTCTATAGATCATAGGGTTCTGGGGAAAAGCACTATTTTTTCTTTGACTATATGCCTAGATTGCCCTTAACTTTAATCACTTTATCATTATTGTTCAAATAAAAAATCAATATGCATTATTTAAAATACCTGGGCGTTATGGCCTGCCTGCTTTTCTTCACAGGTTGCTTTGAAGTACTCGAACAAATCCAGCTGGACAAGAAAGGGAAAGGAACCTACACGGTAGGAATGGACTTGAGTAGTATGCTGGAAGATCCAATGATGAAGCAATTGCTGTTGGAAGGGGTCAAAAAAGATGGTCCGCAGCTGCTGGATAAAGCTGGAAAGCTGGAAATGGATTCGGTCATGTACTTCAAGAACGACGAGGGCTTTGTGAAGCCGGAAGGACATGATAAGGTCTGGGAAACGGCTAAGGTAGAAATGCTAATGAGCGAGTCCAAGTCCAAAATGACCATGAACCTCACGTTTGATTTTGATAATGTTGGAGACATCAAACATTTTTACAGTGAACTACAAAACAAAGGTGGCCAAGCGGCCGGCCTAGCTAATATGGGGATGCTCCCGATCGGTAATTTTAGTTTTAAAAAGAAATTACTTACACGACTACCCACCCCCAAGGGAGAACCCCTCTTTGATCCCGAAGATCAAAATATACAGATGATGCGTATGATGTTCACCGGTGCCACTTACACGACACAGTATAACTTTCCCGGCAAGGTCAAATCGGTCTCTATGCCAGGAGCCGTTGTGGATAAAAAGACGGTCAAGGTAACTGTACCGATTTTGGATATGTTGGATCAGAAGGCGGAATTGGCCGGGGAGATTAAGTTTAAGAATCGTTAGAGAGCACCTGCGGTGCTCGGGGTGGACGATGGACGGTTAAAAAACTGAAGCTCCGCACTGTTGACTAGGTCAGCAGTGCGGGGTTTTCTTTTGTGTAGCGCGAAAGATAATTCACCGTAAGGCCGTCCACCGTTTTCTATGGTTATTTACCCCAAGCGCCAAAGGCGCTCAGCCCTCTTCAATCAACTGCTTCAGCCGATCGTAATTTTGCTGATCTTCCTCGGCTGTCGCCGACTTCGAAAGGGCCATAATCGACCGCATAATCATACCCTTGCCCTTGATGGTGTTTTCGGCGGTAATTACCGTTTTGTTGGTACCCTCGGGTTGAAAGCGGATGTCGATGTCCATGGCCAGCATATCGCTATCGAGGTGCATAGCATATTGCTCGCCAGGTTGGTAGATTTTGATGGTTTCTAGCATTTCGAAGGGATTGCCCTGGTAGTTCATCGTGATCTTATGTTGACTGCCGACCTCGTTGGGGGTGCCCTTTACCGGCTCTGAGCTGACCCAGTTGATGAGCCAGTCCTTGGTTTTGTTTTCATCGCGAAATACGGCGAAGGCTTCTGCGGCAGATTTATTGACACTGATGGTTGTGGTATAATGGATTTCGGGTTGGAAGACCCCGATGAGGATAAATAGGATGGCCAGGGCTGCCAGGCCACCAAGGAGGTATTTGAGTATTTTCATGAGAAGAGGAGTTGATTGATCAGGTTATTCTAAATCCTTGAGGTTGCGGATAAAGCCATCTATGCCGTTGTCTTTCATGGTTCGTTGTAGGGCTCTAGCATCGGCCTTGCGACTGAAGGCTCCGACGACGACCTTGTAAACTGTTTTGCCGTTCAGCTCATTGATGCTGACGATGATGGGGACGCGGAAGAGCCGCTCTAGCTTTTCGACCTGTATGAGCACATTGCCGTACTCTGCAAACGCACCGATCTGTACCCCATAGCCCTTCGGCTCCTGGCGTTGAGCACTAAAGCGGAAGAGCCCTCGGCCGCTGCTGACGCTATCCTTAATCACCGGAGTGATGTTGCCACCATCGCGGAGGCGGATGGCCTCCGCCACGGCGCGATCGGCATTGATACGGCCGTAGCCGAACTTGGGCGAATGGCCGTTGACATACTCGCTAGGGGCACCGATCTTATCGGCCGTTTTCTGTAAGATGGCTTTGACCTGCTTGGCAGTCAACTCCGGGTTGACCGTCAGGATCAGGGCACAGATGCCCGCCACCAAAGGGCAGGCGCTGGACGTACCGCCAAAGTGCTTATAATGGCTTCCCCGCGAGATGCCGTCTCGCCAGTAGCGAAACGCTCCCGTCTCCCAGCTGACCCCTTCGTCCCACCAGGCTCGTCCGGCAGTGATGGGCCAGTCGCCATTGGACGGCGCGCAGATGGTAACTTCACGACCCCGGTTAGAGTAGCTGGCGTGCTCGTCTTTGCTGGTGCAGGCCGCTACGGCGATGACATCAGGGTGAGCGGAGTAGAAGCTGACGAAGTCCAAATCATCATTCCCGACGGCATAGACGATGACGCAGCCTTTGCCTTTACGGCCCTTGCGGGCAGCGTGGGCAATGGCCTCTTCCTTCATCGGGTTGAGGTTGAAGGCGGGGTCGGTCGTACCCCAGCTACAGCTGATGACATCGGCTCCATTGTCTACGCAGTAGTTAAACATCTGCTCAGTGGCACGGAGGCTGAAGGAGGTACCGCTGATGGGCATGAAGCGGGCTTGGGGCGCTGCCCCTACGATGCCATTGCCGTTGGAGGTGGCCAGGGCCACAGTGGCGCAGGGGGTGCCGTGGGTAAAGCGGGGGTCGCCCATTTCGAGGTTGGGCGATTGGGTCCAAAGGTCGAAGGGGCGGAAGACCTTGTCCTTCAAATCGGGGTGATTGAGATCAAAACCATTATCAATAACCGCAATCGTAACCTTGTTAGACCCAGTATTACCTATGCGTCGCCAAGCGTCGATGACTTTGGCATCGGCTCCCTTTTTGATGCGTCGGCTAGAGTCTGGGATCAGCCCGCTGTTTTCCAGGTGCCACTGGTGGGTCAGCAGGCCATCGTTGGGTTTACTGAACTCGTACTCATCGAGGAGGGTGTCGAGGTCGGGCTCGGCTAGCTTGACCAGCGAGGTTTTTTGCATGGCATTAGCCGCCTTGATGGGGTTGGGCGATTTGCTGGTCACCCGAGCGATGATCCGGTTGTCGTCGCGGCGCTCGACCAGCTTGAGGTGAAATTCATCCAGAGCCAGTTGTTGCTCCTCCTCGTTGGTATTGTCTTGAAAGATGATATAAATCTCACCGGTGGGGACGAGCGGGCGATTACTGCCTTCGGCATGGTAGACATGCGTGCCCACTTCAATGTCTTGCTTACTGCGTACTTCATCGAGTTTTTTATCCAAAGAATTACGTTGCCGGTCCAGGGTGACGATGTGGAAGCCACCCAGATTTTTGTAGACTTCTTCTTTGACATAGCGCGTTCTTTTGAAGTCTTTTTTCTTTTTAGCCTTCAGGCCGACCAGCTTCCGGCTTTTGCGCAGCTTGAGTTCGCCTTTGCCGGATTTGATGGTTAGTTTGCTCATTTTCAGGTGATGTTTAACTTCGAAGTAAAGCCTAAGTTAGCACAAATTTGTACTATGATGTTAATAAATATTTTAATTTTTGACTACAAGATTATCAAGGGCTTGCTTCCGTTTCATTTCAAATATAAATTTTGTTAAAATGTATATTTTTTAATTTCAAAACTTGCACAATCAATTTTAATATTATAGATTTGTTACATACAAACAATTGGTATTAACTCTCCCAAAACTGATCTCTAAGCATCCCTCTGCTAGGATTATACGATTTTACCCCACCTTACCTACACTGCTATTGCTCTGAGTGAGACTACAAGACACTATTGGAATTACAGGAAAGCCCGACCAATTCGGTCATTTGAATATTTGTGAAGTGCTTAAAAAATCTTCGACTATGAAACACGCTAGAAAGTTGTCTAAAACCGTCCCTCTACCTACCATGGAGTACAGTCTGCTGGAAAGTGTTTATGCCATTATCGATTCCCGCATTCAGTTTTTGGAGTACCAAAATGATAAGCTGTTTAGGTCCTATTTGAAGAAAGGAGAAGAGGATGCAGATGTGCTGCATTTGAATCTCAACTCAGGACCTCGCTCTTTGCTCAACAATTTTGAGGACCTGCTAGGACAGATTGCGAAGTCTAGTCGTTCGGTAAAACTTTTGCTCTTCCTCCGCACTCATCTGCTTACAGAAAATGCGAGACTGGTCCTCGATCTATTGACCAGCGACAAATATCTCAACTATTCTGAAGATACACTGAATCAAATGCTGGCTTTGGAAGAGGCCGCATAGCTTTATCATAATAACATACACATTGACTCTCTGTCGTTTTATACAAACGACCCAAATGAATGAATGATCTAATGGCAGGAATAGAAGCGAAAGACTGGCTAAGTGAGCATATGCTTACTACCGGAGATATTGAAGTCTATGGAGAATCAGAGCAGGGAGAGGCGGCTTTGCCCTTATCTCACTATCTGATCAAGACCTACTGTCCTAAGGTACTCTTCGTAAACGAGGAGTTGAAATTGATGGGCAGTAGTGGCTTACCCCGTCCAACGACTTCTACTCTTGGTAACCCTACCGCCATCCCCCTGGAAGAGCTATTTGACGAGAATGATATTGCTCTCTTCCAAAACGCAGTTTGTAAAGTGTTGGCAGATGGGGTTTCCGTGCGCAAATACGGACAGGTGTTGCAAGCGCAGAGCCATCCGGTACGTGTAGACTTGACCTTCAGACAGGTGCATTTATCGCAACACGACTCGACGACGAAATTGGTAGCGATTGCCATTTGGGACAGCCCCTTGGCAGCCACTACTGTGACGACCAGCGAGGAGCAATTGATTGCTGACACCCAACTACGCATTCTCAATCGAGAGCTGCGGCAATCGAATGCAGAGTTGAGCGAAAAGAATAGCTATTTGAACAGCTTTGTCTACGGGGCTGCTCATGACCTGCGCTCGCCCCTGGTCGTCCTCAAGTCCTATGTTGATCTGATCCGTCGATTCAAGGATGAGAAGAAAAAAGAGCAGGCATTGGAATATATGAAAACTGCTACCGTCCGCTTCGAGAATGTATTGGATGGCTTGGTCAAATTGGTAGAATTACAAAATACTAATCAAAGCCCGACAGAGTCTTTGGCGTTTGCGAAGGTTTTCGAGTCGGTCTGTTTTATACTAGAGCATGAAATCGAAAAGGTGCAGCCTTCCGTTGATGCAGATTTCTCGGTATCACCTACCATCGAATTTGTGAAGGCTTACTTGAATAGCATATTGTACAACTTATTCAGCAATGCCATTAAGTATCGCCGAAAGGGCGTACGGCTAAAGATTGGCCTGCGAACTTTGCAGGAGAAAGATTTCGTGGTCTTGGAAGTTCGGGATAATGGTATTGGTATGAACATGGAACGCTACGGCGAGCAGCTCTTCGAGCCCTTCCGTCGCCTCACTGCTCAAGAAAGTGGCTTGGGCATTGGCCTGAATTTGGTCAAAAATATGGTGGAAAAAAATGGCGGCCGAATTGAGGTAGAAAGTGAACTGGGCGAGGGGACCAGCTTCCGCGTTTTTCTAAAACCTTATCCAGTGGAATAAAGACAGTTTTTGAGCTTATACTAGAGAAGGATACACACTATTGGAAAATTAACTTCTAGAACAATATAAATCCCAAATCAGTGCAAAAAAAGTATCACTTCTATTTTGTCAATGACTCGGAGTACGACCAATTTTTAATTACAAACATCATTGAGCTAGATCAGCTTCCCATCCGTGCTCAGTTTGAGAGCAATCCCGAGATAGCCCTCCAACAGTTGTGTAAAATGGCGGGCACCGACTTTCCGGATGTCATCATTGCCGATGTACGTCTACCCCTGTTCGATGGTTTTGAATTTGCAGAGCGTTATCGCGAGGCTTTTTACTACAGCTTCCCCAATACCCTGCTATTCTTGAGCAGTTCTAGCCTTTCGGTCGGCGACCGTCAGCGCCTGCGCTGCAATGCTTTGATCGCCGATGTTTTGCTCAAACCATTCAGTCTTCAAATATTTAAAACCCACATTATGAGGCATTTGGAAATAATTTCGGTAGGATAATGTAACATTATTGAATCAAATGAGTATAAAGGGGCAATAACGAATCGAGCACCAACTTTCAAAGCATCCTAAATTGATCTGCAATCTGCGCATTTCTACTCAGCTCTTGGGGGCTGACGCACAGGTTGGCCTAATGAAAATATTTAACCAAAATTTAGACCCCTACAGCCATGAAAGTTACAAGATTTCTGTTTATCGACGATTCTGTAATGGACAACTTTTACATTGAAGCCCTCATCGAAATCGAAAACTTGCCCATTCAAGCCCACTTTGTCCAAAGTGTTTCAGATGCACTCCATTATCTCTACGATCAAAATACGGATACCTTTCCCGAGGTGATCGTCTCCGATTTTTTTATGCCAGGACAAGACGGAGATGAATTCGTACGCGAATACGAAAAAGAATTCAAAAATAGTTTTCCCGACACCCTTGTATTTCTGACCAGCGCCGTTGTTCGAAATGAGCAGATTGACTTGCTGCAAAAAGGCAGCTGTGTACAGGGATTTATTGAAAAACCTTTCATGAAAGGGCACTTGGAAGAAACAATTATGCCTCTCCTGTTTCCCACTACCCTGCGAGCCAGCTAAAAGGGGGAAGACGGCTTTTCCGTTCCCTCATTTTTATCGACCGTTTACAGGGAATATATTCCCAATAGATAAATATGATTTTAATTATATTAAAATTTTTTAGTATATTTGTATCGTGTAGTTTTCTCATAGTATTGGAATATTGTTATCTCCTACGCCTAACCCTCCAGGTGTAGGAGATTTTTTGTTTTGGCCTGCTTCTTGCTTTTTCCCTTGTTATCCCCCTGACTCACCTATGTAAAGTTCCAAAATAAATAGTCACATCAACACCCCAAGTTGCGGTCAATTGATGCACGCAGGCGTCAGTTGGTGTATCGTAACCTGGGACAAAGTAAACTTAATATGAGAAAACCTTTAGCTTTTCTGGGGGGCGCAGTATTTGTATTTTCCCTATTACTTAGCAGTTGTCAGAGCTTTGAAGAGGTCGGTCAGATTGACGAGGTCAATTGGAATGGAGAGTTTGCCCTCCCCCTAGCCTTCGGCACCCTTTCCATGCAGGATATTCTGGATGAGGTAGGCGACCTGTCCTTTCTGGAAATCAACTCCGACGGTACCATGCAACTCATTTTCGAGGGCGACGAAATTACGAAACAAAGCTCCGAAGTCCTCGGCAGCTTTCCAGACTTTCCCGTCGTCATTCCTGAAAATTCCTTCAGTATTCCTTTTCCCAACTACGGTGCTATAAGCATCGATGAGTTGAGCCTAAAAACAGGGACCCTCGCTTTTGAGATTCGCTCACAATATACCAGCGACATTAATTTTACCATAACTATTCCCAACCTAGAACGCGACGGCGTCCCTTTCAGCATCAGCAGCACTGTGCCTTATAATGGCTCACTGCCGGCCGTTGGCCGCATTGATCCGGTTGACCTTAGCGGCTATGTACTGGATGTCAGCTCCGATTCCCTAAGCCTGGAATACTCGGCGACGCTCGACGGGCAGGACGTAGAGGTGGGGCTGATTACTGGACTGGCAGAGAACTGGACCTACGAGACGGTGACCGGCAGCTGGGCGCGGCAGCAATTCCCGCTGGCTGTTGACTCGGTAGAGATGGATATTTATGACAATTGGGTAGACGGCGATCTCAGTTTCGCTGATCCCCGATTGATTTTAACGATTGACAATTCCTTTGGCTTTCCCAGCGAGGCGATTATCCATTCCTTGATGGTCCGCACGCTGGACAATCGCCTGATTCCACTGGAAAGTTCGGCGCTTCGCAATGGGGTGAGCCTGGACTATCCTACCATCAACGAGCAGGGGCAGAGTAAACAGACCACGATTGTACTCGACCGCAACAACTCCAATATTGACGAAATTCTCAATGCCCAGCCGATTCAAATTGTCTATCGAGTAGACGCCGTTGTCAACCCGGATAACAATTCCGAAGTGGGCTTCGTCAGTGATCAAAGTGCTATTACGGTGACCCTAGACGCTGAAGTACCGGTTTACGGAGCTGCCCAGGACTTTACGCTGGAAAGCACCAGCGACTTATCAATAGATGAAGTGGATGATATAGAAAGTGCAGAGCTTAAGGTAACGTCCAGCAATGGTATTCCGGTTGATCTGGATTTACAGATTTACTTAGCTGATGCATCCGGTCAGGTCATCGATTCGCTCTTTTTTATCTCCCATGATTTATTGCCCGCCGCGCAGGTGGATGACAATGGTGATGTGACCGCCGCAAGCGATAAAGTAGAGTTTTTTGAGATTCCGCGGGGGCTGATCGACTTATTGATCTATGCGGATCAAATCATCTTTCACGCCAGCTTTTCTACCTATAATGATGGACAAGAGGCGGTTCGATTGCTTTCCACGCAAGCGTTGGATATTAATTTAGGTATCAAAGTGAAGACCCAGTAAAAGCCCTTTAGGGTATTGTGAATTTATCTCAATCTTAAAAATGATGTTTCGAAAAATACAAATTGGGCTGTTCTTATTGCTGATGTGCACTGGACTTTCTGCCCAGGAATTGAGCCTGCATTTTATGGAAAATGTTTGGCAATCCACCAAGACCAATCCGGCGTTGATGATGCCACAGAAAACCATCTACGCTCTACCATCGGTCTTTTTGAATTATCACCATACGCTGGCCAGCTATAATGATGTGGTGTTTAAGAATGCCGAAGGCAGTCGGGTCCTCGATCTGGATAATGTATTGAATCGCCTGGACGGCAATAATTTTGTGCGTATGAATGCCGATATTGATCTATTCGGCGTCACCTTCGGTACCAAACTTTGGAGGGCATCGCTGAGCCATTCCTTCAAAACTCGCGCCCTAGTGAGCTATCCCGATGAGCTGGTTCAGATGGGCTGGAATGGCAATGCTGATTTCATCGGCCAAACTGTTGACATCGGCCCCAGCTTTCAGACAATGGCCTACAGCGAACTGGCCGCCGGCTTCGCCGTCGATCTGGTGAAATTCACCGTCGGAGGACGCCTCAAGCTGCTTTCTGGTATCTTCGACGCCTCTACCAGCGCCTCAACAATTAACCTAACTACTGAAGATGCATACTACAATACCGCCGCCGCCACCAACTACCAGATCAACCTGTCTGCCCTGGGTACCTACGGTGACCTCGATGACTTTGATCCCCAGTTCGACTTTGGCCCCGGCGACTTACTGACCCAAAACCTCGGGGTAGCTCTAGACCTGGGCATTCAATATAAGTTCAGCGAAAAGCTCACCTTTGCCGCCAGCTTACTGGACATTGGTCGCATCGGTTGGAAAGCGAATACGACCAACTTCATCAGCCGGGGCGAGTACACCTATGAGGGGCTGGACCTCTCCGAAATTCTGCGCGATGAGGACGAAGACTTCGGTGAGATTGTCGATACCCTGGAGGCCATCTTTGATTTTCAAGAGACCAATCAGAGCTATTCGACGGCCCTGCCGGCCAAGTTGTACCTGAGTGCGAACTATCGTCTCAATGACTTCTTTCGCTTTGGCGGACTGATTTACACCGAGCGCTTTAGAGGCAACAGCTTTTCGGGCTGCGCCCTCAGCGCCACAGCCGATTTGACAAAAATCTTTTCTTTTGGAGCGGTGTATTCCGTTTTCAAAAATACTTATGATAATGTGGGGCTCAATGCGATGATTAAGCTGGGGCCCGTACAGTTTTACGGCGTGACCGACAATGTCATGGCCGCCTTTAAGCCTCTGGACGCCCGAAATGTGAATGTGAGGGTGGGGATGAATTTGGCGTTCAACTAGGCCTGGTTTTAAAAGCAAAACGACATCCAATAGTAATGGCTAGTTAAGAGCAGATGCTGCTTTTAGCTGGCCATTTTTAATTGCTGCCTTGCTCCTCTTCCTCCTCACTGTAGTAAGAAATGACCCAGAGCCCCAGAAAGGTCAGTAATCCATTGATGACGATGATGAGAAAGCCCAGCTTGAAACCAATAAAAAGGTCATAAATATTGAGGATGTAAGAAAGGATGGGCGCAAGAATACAAATGGGGATGACGAAGCGATCTCGGATTTTAAGATTGGTGAAAATACCAAAACTAAACAGACCTAATAGCGGCCCGTAGGTATACCCCGCCCATTCCAGAATCTTGGAAATCACACTGTCGTTATTCAAGGCATTAAAGATAAGGATAACAGTAAAGAGGACGAGCGAAAAGCCAATGTGTACGAGAAAGCGCTTGCGTTTTTTCTCCTCTTCTGTGAGGTCAATTTTTTCAAAATTTAGAAAATCTACGCAAAAAGAAGTGGTTAAGGAGGTAAGCGCAGAATCCGCACTGGAATAAGCTGCGGCAATCAGGCCGAGCACAAAGACAATTCCGGTAATTGGCCCTAAATGCTCAAATGCAATCAGCGGGAACAGCTGATCCGTTCGCTCCGGGATGCTCAAACCAATATTGGTCGCGTAGATGTAGAGTAGGGCACCCAGCATCAGGAAGAGCATATTGGCAAAGATGAGGATGATCGAAAAGGTAAAGACGTTCTTCTGTGACTCGCGCAGCGTACGGCAGCTCAGGTTTTTCTGCATCATATCCTGATCCAGTCCCGTCATGACAATAGCAATAAAGGCCCCGCTGATAAACTGTTTGAAGAAGTTGTTGGGATCACTCCAGCCGCCCTGAAAGAAGAATATCTGGGAATAATCGCTGGCTTGAACCAGGTTGATTAATTCGCCTACGCTCTTATCTAGCGCATTTCCAATCGACAAAATAGTTAGGCCGACGGCTAGTAGCATACAGAAAGTCTGTAGGCTGTCGGTCCATACAATGGTGTTGATGCCTCCTCGAAAGGTATAGACCCATATCAGCACGATGGTGGCCAATACCGTCGTCCAAAAAGGGATGTTGAAGGCATCCATAACGAAGAGTTGCAGCACCATGGCGACGAGGAAGAGGCGGAAGGAAGCGCCTAAAATACGGGAGAGTAGGAAGAAAAAAGCCCCCGTTTTGTAGGAATAATAGCCAAATCGCTTTTCCAAATAGCCGTAGATCGAGATCAAGTTGTGCTTGTAATAGAGGGGGAGGAGGACGGTGGCGATGACGGCGTAGCCGACCAAATAGCCGAAAACCATCTGCATATAAGAAAAGGCCATGTTTTTGCCTCCGGCGCCTACGGCTCCCGGAACAGAGATAAACGTCACTCCAGACAAAGAAGCGCCGATCATCCCAAAGGCCACCAGGTACCAGGGCGACTTGCGGCCAGCGAGGAAGAAATTGTCATTGCCAGAATCTTTGCCTGTTAGGTAGGAGACCAATAGTAGGACCAAGAAATATGCAGCGACAATGCCCAGCGTGAGGAGCGGACTGAGTTGATTCATAAATGCTTATATGCAGATATAGTTTCTTTGGTTGTAAAAACGGCCCGTTCTAGGCTGTAGACAGCCCGATCAACGGAAGCGCTTCATCGCAAAGGTAAAAAAATTACACAATCTTACAACTTGCCCCCAAAACTGAGGTCACCGGCATCGCCCAGGCCAGGTACGATGTAGGATTTGGCGGTCAATTCCTCATCCAATGCCCCCATCCAGACATGTACCTTAGGCAGTACGCGTTTGATGTAACTGAGGCCATTGGCCGAGGCAATCGCCGTAGCAATATGGATGGCCGAGGGTTGCCCGTGATTGGCCAGGGCGTCAACGGAGAGTTTGAGGGAGGCCCCGGTAGCCAGCATGGGATCGACGAGGATCAGCACGCAGCCGTCGAGGTCAGGGGAGGAAACGTATTCTATCTTGATTTCAAAATCGCCGCTCTTGTGATGCATGCGATACGCCGAGATAAAGGCATTGTCGGCTTGGTCAAAGTAATTGAGGAAACCCTGGTGAAAAGGCAGCCCTGCTCTTAGTATGGTGCCAATGACGATGGGGTTTTGTGGTAAAAAGGTTTTGGCGATGCCCAGCGGCGTCTCTGTTTCCTGTTCCACATAGTCAAAAGTCTTACTAATTTCATAGGCCATGACCTCTCCCAATCGGCCTAGATTACGCCGAAAACGCATTCTGTCCTTTTGGATGTGTACATCTCGCAATTCGGAAACGAATTGATTGGCAATGGTATTCTGCTCGCTGAGGTTGACGATCATAGTGCTGTACAGTTTTGTAGCGTTTCGGACTAATTGCCCTAAGCTAGTAAATTCTGAGGATTCTGGAGGCTTGTTTGAAAAAATTTGTCAGCTTCCTAGCGCAATCAGCTGTTCGTATACAGCCGACCAGTTCTCCCAGGGGGGCTGCTCGGTAAATGAGCTGTTGTGCCAGAGGCTAACGAACTCGCCTCCCACCTCCTGGCAGCCCTCCACTAAGCTCTGTAACCGCTCTAGTGCGGCCTCCGGCGAAAGGGCTAGGTACTGCTGTAGGGTCACATCCATCGCCTGAAAGGAATACAGCCGTAGGGCCGTCGCCTCCTCTACCTCCAAATCATACCAGTAAAACGGCTGTGCTGTGCTGGCCCGAAAGCCTGTATCATCGGCATAGCCCATCGAGTAATCTGCCTCGATACCCGCCGCGAGTAGCCTGCGATAAGTCGTCGGCAGTCGCAGCATCAAATAATGCTGACGGCTGCACCGCACCGCCCGCCCAATGATGCCTTCCAGGAGCTGCTTTTCCTGCACCACTCGGTGTTCCTCCTCATTGCTGCGGTAGGACGGATGGATACCTGCCCGGCTGTGCCGACTCTGCTGCACAATCAACTGCCGGAAGGCCGGCCGCTCCGGCGAGGTGTTTTTATCGTAGGGGCCGTAGGCACCCAGCAGCCAGAAATAAAGGGGAGGGAATTGTAACTTTTGGTGCAATTGGGCCATATAAGCAAAAGTGAAGAAGGGGTCCGGGCTTTGGCCTGTCCAGACTTGTAGCCGCTGGCGCAGCTCCTTCAGGCGCAGCTGACTCAGCTCGCGTAGCAAGGCCGCCCCACTGCGCAGCGCCCCTTTGTGCCGATAGGACCAGGCCATGTCGATGTCGATGGTGGCTTGGAAGCGGAAGCGCGGCTGATGAGGGGGCAATTGTGGGTTTTTTTGGCGCAGCAGCTCGTACAGTTTATAGGCCCATTGATCGATCAGCGGTTGTTGTAGGAAGCCTCCGCGCTGGGCCAGACTTTGGGCGGCGGCGAAGCGCCCGTGGGCGTCGGCCTCGAAGGGCAGGTATTCTTCGTAGCGGCTGAGCAGGTAGAAGCTCATGGCGAAGAAATCGAAGGGCCAGTCGGCCCCCGGCAGGCGATGCTCGAAGAAGACGGGGAGGCCCTGGTGCTGGAAAACCCGAATGCTTTGCGCTTGAATACCCTTTTGTTGCAGCAGGGCATGGGCAGGGAGAAAAACTTCTTGCTCGCGCAGCGGCTTTTCGCCGTAATTAATGCTGGGCAGCGGGCTGGCCTGATACTGGTCGACCTGATCCGTTAGCTCGTAATCCAAATGCAGCATTTGGGCCAAGAGAAAATCGACAACGTAGTAAAGCCGCTTGCTCGGCCTTGAGGCGTAAAGAATGATTTTCATAAAGAGCCGGATATGGATCGTTGAGGATCGACTTTTTTACTAAATTGTAGAATATTCTGAATATTCAGATTAAATTGGCTATTATTTTTTGTTTTTAGATCAATATCAACCACCTATGGCAAAGCAAGAAGAGCAAAAAAACGTCGCCTCTCCTTTTGGCGAAATCAGTACCATCCGGGATATTTTGATGGGGCAACAAATGTCGGAGTACGAGGGGCGATTTACCCAGTTGGAAGGACGCATCGATGCTGCAGAGACTCGACTGAACGAAAAAATTGATGCGCTGGAGACTCAGCTGCAGCAACGCATGATCGCCATGGAGGAAGATATGAAAGAACGCTTTGCGGCTCTAGATAAATTGATGAATGAGCAAATCTATGCCTTGGACAGGAAAGCAACGGATAGAGGGGACGACTTGGATAGTATGTTCAATACCAAGCTAGATGACCTACATAAGCATTTCACCTCTGTTACGGAAATCCTGAATAGCAAAATTGGCGACGTCAGCACTTCTGACAAGGCCAACCTCGGTAAAATGCTGGCCAAGATGAGCAAGCAATTGATGGGTGAGTAATTCTCTTATGAAAAGCAGCAGGAAAGGATCGGATGAGGAGCTGCAATTGATTCAGCTCAGAGAAATCCTTTTGAAGAAGGACCGGACCGCTATTCGCGAAATTCAAGAACTCATCGATGACCCCGAACAGCTGTCTCCCAAAGTGCAACCCATCATCGAAGAACAGCTCGAATTGCTCAAGGCCAATTTCCCCGCACAATACGAAAAAGTCGTCAACAACCTGATCGAGCAAAAACTCAAAGACTCTCAGGAGGAAATCCTTAATGTAATCTATCCGGTTTTGGGCAAGATGATCAAGAAGTTCATCACCCACCAGTTTCAAATGATCAAAGACAGTATTGACCGGCAGGTCAGGAAGACTTTTTCTACCAAGGGCTTTTGGACCCGTGTCAAATCCCGCTTTTTTGGCGTAGACCATAGCGAAATTATTCTCAGCGATGCCGACAAGCCGGTTATCGAAGAGATTTATGCCATACAACGCAACTCCGGCCTGCTGATGGGCATTGCCTCCATGCAGGAGACCATCGATCAAGATGTTATCGCCGGAATGCTAACAGCGATCAAATCATTTGTCGAAGATGCCTTCAAAAAAGAACAGCAAGACCTGGAAATGATCGAGTATGGCAACTATAAGATTTTTATTCAAAACTTCCCCACTTTCTACATTGCTGTCGCTATGAGTGGTTCGATGTCGACCGGAGAAAAGGGCGATCTTTCCGATAAGATTATGGACTTTGCGGAAGATGTGCTATCTAGTCGGCAAGAACTGAATGGCGATAACTACGAATACATTTCAACAGAACTAAAAACCAGATTCATTAATCCCCAGATTGTTTCAACTTAAGATTTATGACTAGCAAAAAAGTAATACTCACCGGAAGCTTTGGAGTAGGAAAAACCTCTTTATTCAATCAGTTTATCTATAATCGCTTTTCTGAAAAATACCTGACCACCATCGGCGTCAAGGTCAACAAAAAAGTCATCGAAGTGGACGGCAGTGAAGTTTCCATCCTGCTATGGGATATTGCTGGCGAGGTATCACAGGACAAGGTGCCGACTTCCTACTTTCTGGGGGCCAGCGGCATCATCTATGTCATCGACCTTACTCGCCCTTCGACCTATAAAAATATAAAATCGGATATTGACTACCTCAATCAGATCGTTAAAGGAGGGATCACCAAGATTGTAGCCAATAAAAAAGACCTGGTGACCGTAGAGCAAATAGAAGGTATTGCACAGGAAATTGTGTTGCCCTGGGACATCGTTACCAGCGCAAAGACGGGCGAAAATGTAGAGGAATTGTTCCAGGAACTGGGCAAAGGGCTACTTGCAGGATAATAATGACGACGACCACAACAGATCAATTTATTCATCATCCTTCTTTTAATCAGCGTATTCTACTGGAGGAGTCTGGCTGTATCGTGCACAGCTGTGATTCGATATTTTCGACTGTTGACCTCAAGGAGCAGCCCGTAACGGCCCTCTTTCCCATTGTTGAGAGCCTCTACCTGAACTTGGAGCAAATCCAGCTAGGGGCGCTGCCACTGCGCTTTCCGGGGGTAGAAAGCATCTCAGAACGGCTACCGGGCATTTACGACTTCAGCTTCGTTCGCCTCCAATTGAAGGGGCAATCCTATATCCTTTGGAGCATCTACGATTACACCGAATTGTATATTGAATTGAGAAAATATCAGCAGCAGAAAAATGAGTTGGATATGTACTGTGAGCACCTGGAGCAGCGTTTTAAAGACATTCAAACGCCCGAAGATGTCCTCAATGATCGCTAATTCTTCCCTTTTTCCTTCCACCCATTGTCGTAAGTACAGCGAATACCCTAAATTATTTTGGAATATCAACAAAATATGATGCTCCATTCTCAACCTCGCTGTTTTTTCTGCGTTAAAATTTGTATATTTCATAAAAGTTCATCACCGTCAGTCGAATTATGAAGAAAGAATTCACCCTAGTAATTGTCTCGATCCTTCTCAGTAGTCTTAGCTTTGCCCAGACGACCATTCAGCCTAAGCAGATTGATTACAGTAATGAAGGGGTGATTTACAATAAAGAATTGGCCATCGATCTAAGGATTCACACTAACAATGGCTTCGCGCTGGCCGCCAATTTTGGCCAAATTAAGACCTACTACAAGACTCACTACTACCATTTTGAAATCGGAGCGGTGCGCCATCCGAAGGAACACCGGCAAAGTTTTGATCCCAGCGGTGGATTCAGCAGGACCTCCCGTTCCTTTATGTTTGGTAAACAAAATAGCCTCTTTGTACTGCGTGCCGGCCTTGGCAGAAAGCGTTATTTCTCCGAAAAAGCCAAGCAAAAAGGCCTCGCACTGGGCATCACCTACGAAATTGGCCCCGCTATCGGCATCCTCAAGCCCTACTACCTGGAAATCATCAACGAAGGCAATGGTACCGGCGATCCCTTCCTCGTCAGCACCCGCTATACCGAAGAAACGGCCAGTACCTTCCTCGATGTTACTCGCATCTATGGCGCCTCCGGCTTCACTAAAGGATTCAGTGAGTTGTCTCTCGTCCCCGGTATTCAGTTCAAAGCCAGCGTACATTTCGACTGGGGAGCCTTTGATGAATTTGTCAAAGCGATGGAGGCCGGTATCATGGGCGACATCTTTATCCGCGAAATGCCGATTATGGCTGATGTAGAGTTTGCCGAAAACCGGCCGTATTTCATTAATCTTTTCCTAACTTTGCAATTAGGGAAACGCTGGTAAGACCCTTCAACCGTTCTCACAACTTTCCCTTATCGTTGTTTGTTAATCTGTGTAGTCGTAACCTCAGTTGCTGAAATGACTGAACGCTGCTGTTACGGATAGCTAGAAAAAGAATTGTCGTATGATTGAACTACCAGTCCTTAAAGTTGATAAAGAGCCTCGCCGCCGCAAGCCCGACTGGCTGCGCGTCAAGCTCCCCATCGGCCAGAATTACAGACGGGTGCGTGCCCTGGTCGATGAATACAAGCTCCACACCATCTGTCAGAGTGGCAATTGCCCGAATATGGGCGAGTGCTGGGGCGCCGGTACGGCTACCTTTATGATTCTTGGAAATACCTGCACCCGTTCCTGCTCCTTTTGTGCGGTCAAGACGGGCCGCCCACCAGAATACGATGAAGATGAGCCTCGCCGCGTGGCTGAAGCCATCAAGCTGATGGAAGTCAAACACGCCGTCATTACCTCGGTCAACCGCGATGAACTCAAAGATCGCGGTGCTGAAATCTGGTACCAAACCATTCGCGCAGTCAAAGAAACCAGCCCGCGGACTACCATAGAAACCCTTATTCCTGATGTTCGAGCCAACTGGGATGCGCTGATGCGCATGATCAGTGGAGGCCAGGAGGTCGTCTCGCACAATATGGAGACCGTCGAGCGGCTCTACCGCAAAGTCCGCCCGCAAGCTCGCTACAAGCGCAGCCTCGACCAAATACAGTTGATTAAAGATTTCGGCAAACGTACCAAGACTGGCATCATGGTTGGCCTCGGCGAAACCCGCGAGGAGGTGTTCAAAGTGATGGATGACCTGGTTGAGCACGGTTGCGATGTACTGACCATCGGCCAATACCTACAGCCTACAGCCATGCACCTGGCGGTGGCAGAGTATGTTCATCCTGATCAATTTGCGGAGTACAAAGAAGTGGGGCTGTCCAAAGGGCTCCAATTCGTAGAGAGCGGTCCGCTGGTTCGTTCTTCCTACCACGCCGAGCGGCACCTCTAGGCCATATACTCCCAAGCGGAGCCATACTGGCCTTCCCGTTCCACATATTCTAGGAAAGCCTCGTAGAAGGGGTCATTGCCTATGGTGGCGCTGTCCCCAATGACGACCAGCTGCTTCCGTGCGCGGGTCATCGCTACATTCATACGTCGATAATCCGAGAGAAATCCAATTTCACCTTTGCCGTTAGAGCGCACTAGACTAATGTACACCAGGTCGCGCTCCTGCCCTTGAAAGCCATCGATGGTTTTGATGTCGAGGTGAGGGATATAGGTGTGCAGGCTATGGTCTTCGGCCAGCTCCTCTTCGATGTGCATGCACTGTGCGCGGTAGGGGGAGATGATGGCGATGGAGGGCAGGGCGGTGGCGGTCTCTTCGAAGGCTTGGGCCAGTTTGAGAAAATGCTCGCGGAGGATGAAAAACTCTCCGGCATTGTAGCGGCTGTTGGTCTCGGGATTGACTTTTTCGTCAAAGCCGGCCCCGGCCGTGTCGATGAAAAGGATCGGGGTGTTGTTAGCGATGGGGAGCCGCCATTCGGCAACCATCTCGGCGGCAATTAGTTGGTCTTTGTAGAACCGGGTGCTGGAAAAGCCCATAATTTGGCGATTCATGCGATATTGAACAGCCAGGAAGCTCACCGAAGGAAATTGTTCGACGGCCTTTTCGAGTAGGGTGATGCCGAGCCCTTGCCTACGGGCTTCGTTGGATTTGATGGTGGGCGGCAGTTGGAAGGGGTCACCGGCCAGGACGACCTTTTCGACTTTGCTAATGGGAATCCAGCAGGCGGGCTCTAGGGCTTGCGCCGCCTCGTCGATGATCAGGGTTTGGAAGTTGAAGCGTTCCAGCAGGGAGTGGTTGGCGTTCACCAAGGTGCAGGCGATGATGCTGGCCCGGCTCAGGATTTCACCGATGAGCATATCTTCGAGGTGGCGGGCCCAGTCTTCTAGCTCTTTGGCTTCCCGCCGGGCGTCTCGTCGGTTGCGGCGTTCCTTATCGCCAAAGCGCCGCTTGAACTGGTGGGCTTTGCGGCGGGCCTTAGCCGCCTGGATTTTTACCTTTTTGATGTTCTGGCTCTCTGGATGTTGAGACAGCTGGCTGTCCAGCGTCAAGTGAATCAGCTTTTCATCTACTCGAGAAATATTCCCAATCCGAACCACTTTCAAGCCCTTATCCGCTAGCCTTTCGGCCAGGAAATCGACTGCTGTATTGCTGGGTGCCGTCACCAGAATCTTGGGCTCTATGTGCGCTAGCCGCTCGATGGCGTGCACCAGCGTCGTCGTTTTGCCCGTACCCGGAGGGCCGTGGACGATGGCGACATCCTGAGCCGCCAGGATATGCTGCACGGCGTTGAGCTGGGTGTCGTTGAGGTAGGGGTGTTGTAGCTCCGGGAGGGCGCCAAACTTAGGTTGCATCGCACCGTAGAAAATGGCTTTTAGCTCACTGAGGCGACCTTCATTGCTTTTAATGAGCTTGTTGAGGGCCTTGTCCATTTCGATGTACGTCCGCTCGTCGAAGAGAAAATCGACCCCTAACTGGCCATTGTGTAGCCAATCGGGGAGGTCTTTGGTGTTGAGAATCACCTTCATCCGATTTTTCTCAATATAATGCACCACGCCACTCTGACTGCGATTATTGGCTTTGCTGAATTTATCGTCGGCCAGGGAGTAAAGATCGACGGGGGCGCCGGCTTTGAAGCGATGGGGCTCATCGCGCTGTGTGGTACGTTCAAACACAACAAAGGCCCGATCGCCGAAGGTGTAGTCCTGTTTTTTGATTTGTAGAGGATACCAACAAAGTCCGCGCTCCTGTTTTTCGGCGATCGTCAGGTCTTTGATCTCTCGGCGATAGCGTTCCAAATCTTCCTCTTTCTCCTTTTTCAGGATGGCTTTTAGCTGGGTCAATTGTTGATTAATGGCATCGTAGGACATAGGGCGCAAAGGTAGAGTGTTTCCACCAGATTTTTCCATTTCACTTTACGAATATTGATCTTCCTCTTGCTAAGGTCTCTTCTTCGGGGAAAGAAGTTTATCTTTGTATGGCAATATCATTTTATTATTTAAAGCTAAGACCTATGAAAACCTTGATAAGCATTCTTCTTCTTTCCCTCTTTACCCTCAACTTACTCCATGCGCAAACGATACCCAGCAATGTCATCCCAAAGATTGGAGATGTCATCAGGACCACGACGGTGGATGCTACCGGTGTTGATGAAGGACCATCAGGCAATGGAGTCGTCTGGGATTTTTCCGACCTTCAAGTCATAGACACTATACCCGTCTTTGTAGAGACCTATGTTGATCCTGCTACTACACCACAGGCCGATTTATTTACAACGGCTAATATCGTCTCTAGAGACGTAGAGACTGGGGATACGAGCTACACCTATTATCGGACGGAGGGCTCCCAATTTTTGTTCTTGGGTTCGGCCTCTTCGGGCTTTGTTATTGATTTCCGCGAAGATCCTCGGCTTGCTTTACCAGCTAATATTGGCCCGTCTGATCTAGTGACAGATACTTACTTGGGAATTGCTGATTTTATTATCGGAACCACTTTTTTTTCGGGAAATGCAGAATTCACCGTTGATGCCTTTGGTACGCTTCAGCTGCCTTCTGGTACATACAATGATGTTACCAGGATGGTACAAATTGCCAATCAAGTGGACAGTACCGAAAGCGGATTCTCTACGTCTATTACTCGGCTTACCCAAACCCTTTACCAATGGTATGTCCCTGGGGTAAGTGGACCAGTCATGAGCTTATCTTATACAGATGGGGAAGTTGAAGTTCGACCTATTGTTGGGCCATCCATTATTGATACTATTGGCTTATCCAAATCGATTGTCATTAACATCGACCCTATGGGAGGCTCCACTTCCACTGCCGACTTGGATCAAGGAGCAAGGGCTATTCGCTTGAGCCCCAACCCTTGCGAAACAGGCAGCGAGCTGTTTTATGATGCCTCGCAAGCACAGCACTTACAGGTGCGGCTGATGGATGCCAACGGCCGGCAGATTCGCTACTTTGATTGGGAGGTGCAGCCTGGGCAGAACAGCCGTTTTATTGATCTTGTAGATCAAGCAGCAGGCTTTTATGTACTCAGTATTTTTGATGGTCATAAGGTGTCGAGCCAAAAAATTATCAAGCATTAATTCCTTGTGAGTAACTTTCAGAATATCACCATCAAACCGCGCTACGCCCGTGATTACATCCTCGATCGGCAGCAGCTGCGCAGTACCAATCGAAAGGGAAAGGCTGCTACCCTTGAGGCTATCGAACGAATTGGCTACGTGCAGATCGATACGATCTCGGTCATTGCACGGGCTCATCATCATGTGCTGCGCACGCGCATCGCAGATTACCATTCTGACTACCTTCGGCGGCTAGAAGAAGAGGATCGGCAGGTCTTCGAATACTGGTCGCATGCTGCGGCCTACCTGCCGACGCGCGACTATCGCTACAGCCTTTACCGCAAGGCAGAGATTGCAGCGGGGAAGGGACATTGGCGAGAAAAGGACCCTCGATTGATGGCACGGGTGCTCCAGCGTCTAGAGGCGGAAGGCCCTTTGATGTCCAAGGATTTCAAGAAAGACTTTCCGGGACCAACGGCGGAGATGTGGGCCAACCACCCCGCCAACTGGGCCTTCCGCCAGCTTTTTATGGAAGGCAAAATCATGGTGACGGGCCGTCGCGGCTTCCAAAAGGTTTACGACTTGCCCGAGCGGGTTCTGCCGGATTGGGTGGATCAGCGCATGCCGGCGCGGGAGGACTATCTGCGTTATGTGATCGGTTTTGACATTCGAGCGCAGGGGCTGGTCCGGCTGCGAGACATGGGGCATTTGTTGAAGATCAAGCGGCCCGAATTGCAGGCGCAGTTGCAGGCGATGGTGGAGGAGGGGCTGTTGTTGGAGGTCGAGGTGGAGGGCCTGGGAGCGGAGCCTTTTTATGCCTTTCGGGAGGATTGGGAGGCTTTTGAACGCAAGCGCCGTAAGAAGCGGATGCATATTCTCTCGCCGTTTGATAATTTAATCATCCGCCGCCGGAGGCTGGAAGAACTGTTTGACTTTCAATACATTTTGGAATGTTATGTGCCGCAGGCCAAGCGCAAGGTCGGCTATTTTAGCTTACCGCTTCTTTGGGGGACCGATTTTGTGGGGCAGATTGATCTGAAGGCTGATCGCAAGAAACGGCAGCTCTTGATTCGAAATCTGGTTTGGGAACAAATCCCCCGTGATCGGGAGGCCATGATGGTGGCCCTTCGCTCTGCGCTTCAAGCCTTCCAAGATTTTAACGCATGCGAGCAAATCATACTGCCTTCGGCCCTGCAGAATCGTACGGGTTTTACGCTTTAGCCCCCTTTTCTCTGGATTTTTTTGTAAATTGACTATACACTTTTGGCAAGGTGTATACATTACCAGTCTAAAAAACATTTCACTTCAATTTTTGATCAATAGCTGCTGATCCCCTCTCCGGGGCAGGCCGCTGCATGTTGGTCTTATAGGTCAATTACCAGATCGCCTATGTGGCCATTAATGGCTTTGCATAAAGATGGGAATTCGCCGAACCGCCATCCACAACTCTGAAGTAGGCATTAACCAAAACCTTTTAGATCATGAAATTTTACTCCATCAGCTTTAGTTTTCTTGTCGTCCTCTTCGGACTGTCTACTATGAATTGGAACACCGCACCCGACTCTGTTGATGCTAAGAACACCTATGCTGACCTTGTAGACGAGCGGACGCAAGCGCAATACTTATTCACCACTTCCTCCGAAAGCCTGACGACCAAATTGCACCAGTTCTTACCCCGCATCTTTGATCGGGTCGATCAGATTGATTTGCACTACGGAACAGACGAAGGCTACTACTATGCCGTTTACGGAGAAAAAAATTGCGAGAAAGTTGTCCAGACCGTATTGACAACAGAGGCGCGAGGCTTGAACCAAGACTTTCCTTCTTTGGCCGAATTGGGCCTCAAAGAAAGTGATTTCTTTGTCTACTGCTACTGGAAGATTTCTAGAATTACACCGACTGGTGCTGTAAAATTAGAATGCCAGTTGGATAGAACGAATCTCCCGATCTGTGGTCGTTCGGTTACTGGCATTACGTGTTTCCCACTTCGTCCCGGCGAGGAGATTCCTGTAGATCCGATTGAGATACGGGAGTAGTGGCAAATGCCTAAAATTGTGAACTATCATCCGAGTCGTATTCCTTGGCAGAGGAAACGGCTCGGATTTGACAGGAACTCCTCTTTGTACAAAAAGGAAAGGCATTTACACGGCAACTCTCCTGTCTTAATAGCATTTACTCAAACCCCAGCGCCCTTCGCATCTTATCATAAATCGCTGTATTTTCATAAATGCCACTGAACTGCTCCGCCCCAGGGCCGTAGGCAAACACAGGAATCATCACCGCAGTGTGGTAGTCAGAGGTGAAGGCAGTCGATAGGCTGTCCATCCTAGAACCATATTGGATGGCGTAGCCCCCGGTTTCGTGGTCAGCGGTGATGATGACAAGGGTTTCTCCGTCTTTTTCAGCGAAGTCCAGAATATCGCCGATGGCTTTGTCGAAGTCTAGCATTTCGGAGACGATGTAGTCCGATTTATTAGCGTGGCCGCCCCAGTCGATCTGCGAACCTTCAATCATTAGGAAGAAGCCTTCACGGCTGCGCTTATCCAGAAAATTTGCTCCTCTTATGCTCGCTGCTTGCAGATAGTCCCTTCCTTGTACAACGCGCAGCGGATCACCATCTGCGGTGAAGTAGGCGAAATTGGACTGAGGATTCAGTTGGATATTTTTAAAATCTTCTTTGAAATAATCAGTAACGACGTATTGCTTGGCCAGTAGCTCCTCGTAGAGGTTCCGGTCGTCGGTCTCGCGACGATCGAAATACTTTTTACCTCCTCCGACGAAGTAGTCAATCTCGGTGTTCATGAAATCGGCGGCGATGGCCTCGTACATTTTACGACTTTTTTGGTGGGCGATGAAGGAGGCGGGAGTAGCGTGGACGATGGTTGAGGTGGCTACCAGGCCAGTAGCCATTCCTTGTTCTTCGGCTTCTTCGAGAATCGTCCGGTGGGACAGGGTGTCGGGGTCTACGCCAATGGCTCCATTGTAGGTTTTGATGCCGCAGGCGAAGGCGGTTGCCCCAGCCGCTGAATCCGTAACCAGGTTATCACTTGAATAGGACTTGTGTAGGCCCACAATCGGGCAGCGCTCCAATTGCAATTGGTTGCCATTGGTATACATCCCGGCAGTGATCTGCGTGAGGCCCATCCCATCACCGACCATTAGAATAATGTTTTTAGGTTGATTGCTTTTGGTCAAGGTGGGAGAGCGGTCCCCCATAGCAATTTCGATGGGATTGCAGGCAGCGATGACAAGAATCAGGAGGAGCATAGAAAGCCTTTTCATAAGGACAATTTTTATTAAAAAAAGACCTGAATTACAGTGGGCTAAGGTAGTAAAAACTACCGAGCTGCCCCCCCAAACCCTGAAGATTATACCCTGGCTTTTGTGGATTTAGTATTGGCTTAACATGGGGGTTTAGGAGAGCATATAGCGCTTGCCTGGTAAAACTCTGAGCAGCCCTTTGAATTCGAGTTGTAGGAGCAGGCTGGCCATTTGGCTGGTGCTTTTGGTGGTGAGAGCGGTTAGCCTATCGATGCCAATTTCCTCGTGTTGGCGCAGCAGATCGACGATTTGTTGTTCTTCGGTATCAAGATTTACGAACAGTTCTTTTTGAATGCCGGTCTGGGGTGGGCTGTCCCAGCGCATCAGGGCAGCGAGGTCTGTGGCTGATTCGATTAGGGCGGCTTTATGGGCTTTGATCAGTTGGTTACAGCCCATGCTCTGCTGGTCTTTGGGACGGCCGGGGATGGCGAAAACATCCTTGTGGTAGCCATTGGCGATTTCTGCGCTGATCATCGAGCCGCCCCGCGGGCCAGTTTCGACCACGATCAGGGCGTCGCACATTCCGGCGATGATGCGATTGCGCATGGGGAAATGCTCGCGATCCGGTTCGACGTAGCTGGCGTATTCTGTAAGCAGGCCGCCCTGGTCGATCATTTGTCGGGCGACGGCCCGATGGGCGGCGGGGTAGATTTTGTGCAGCCCGTGTCCTAGCACCCCTACGGTATTTACCCCCAGTTCGAGGCATTTTTTGTGGGCGGTGACATCGATGCCGTAGGCCAGGCCGCTGATGAGCAGCACATCGAAGGCGTGCAGCTCTTCGACCAATTGGGCGCAGATGCGACGGCCGTAGGGGCTGGGTTTGCGCGTACCGACGATGGCCACGGCCCGTTGAGGATTGAGAGAGGCTTGGCCTTTGTAGTAAAGCACCAAGGGGCAATCATTGTACTGCCGTAGGCGCTGAGGGTATTGGCGGTCCAGATAGGAAAAGGCTTGAATGCTGTGAGTTTCTAGGAAGCGCAGCTCCTGCTCGGCCTCTTTCAGGGTACTATGGCGGAGAATGCTTCCTGCGATTTGGGGACCAACTCCTGGGATGCGAAGTAAGGATCGCTTACTGGCTGAGAAGACCGCCTCCGCGCTGCCACAGTAACTGATCAGCTGTTTGGCCGTAACGGCACCAACTAGTGGAATTTTAGTAATGGCGATCTGGTAAAGCAATTGCTGATTCATGTGTTTTAGTTTTTTTTAGCAAAATCTTCTTCATTTACACTGTTTCATCGCGACTTGGGTTGTATATTTCACTGTCAAAATGCTACAAGTCTTATGAGCAAAGCAAAAAAGGGCTTACTGCCCCGCGTCGAATTACTTATCGTTGGCATCTTCTTTTTGAGCTTCAGCCTTTGGGCTATTTCCAAATGCAGTGCTACCAAATCGCTGTACCAGGAGCAGGACCTGGTAGAAGCAGAAGAGGCGGCAGCGGAGGATACCATCAGCGCCCCGGCTGCACCTGCCCAAGCGACCAATCCCGCCGCCGGCCCGCCCGCCAACAACCCGGCTGCACCGGGCTCCGCCGCAAATCCCCCCAACCCCAATACAAGTGCCAACACCCCCGGCAATAACAGGGCCGGAGCCAATACCGCTACTCCTAATGCAGGCTCAAGACTGTACGTCACCATCGATGGCCTCAATATGCGCGCTACTCCTGAACTCAACGGGACTGTACTGACCCAATTGTCGCTCTACGAGGAAGTCACCTTTATGAATGAGGTGACGGATTCCACACAAGAAATCAATCTAGGTAAAGAGGTCGCTAATGAGCCTTGGGTGAAAGTCAGAAATACTAAAGGAAAGACAGGGTGGGTCTACGGTGCTGGAGTCCATTATTATAAAATGAAACACCCCGGCACCATAGAATAGAGAAGGTAGAGTAAACTAAATCTTTCGAATAAACCAATCAATCGGATTAGTTGTCGAACTGCTGCAGATCATAGCTTTCGATCAACTCGATCAATGAAGCTGCTAGATTAGATCGATCTGAGAATCCTCTTTTCTCCAGACCATAAGCCCAGCTTTTGTAGTCCTTAGGCCCTAGCTTTCTGAGTCCTTTAAATTTGCCCTGCGTAACGTACAGACTGTGATCCCGGAAACTCGACCAGGCATTTTCATAATGACGGTAGCAGGCATCTTGGTAGGTATTGCTGTCGCCCAGCCAGTTACTAGTACAAGGAATGGCAAAGTGGTTGTTCCCCGCAATGGCCATATCTCTTTTCCCCGCAAAACTATGAAATAAGGCATTGGCTATAGTAATAGAGGCTGGAACGCCGTATTTCTCCTGTTCAACAGCAGCAACGTGTGAAAACCGCTTGATATAGGCCTGCTTCACATCCTCGCTAATCGTTGCCAATTCGCTCTTTGGCTTCGCCACCTTTTTCTCCTTTCCAATAAATGGAAAGCGGTCAAAAAAAGAAGTTTGGGTCTTTGCTACTGCCTTATCTGGCATTTTTCTGGTAATCATGGGGTCTTTTTTCTTCGCTGCTTTCTGCGAAGGATTGTTGTGCATTTGCTCTTGTTCTTCCGGTTGCATCGGGCTATTGAGATTAATAGAAAAGCTAAAATCTTTGCGCAGGAAGACAAAGGCAATCATCATAAAAAGTACGATCTTGAACCAATTGGCACTGATGTAATTCTTAACCTGTTGAGAAGTGAACCACTGTTCCATTTTGAGACCTCGTTTTTGTTTTAAAAATTCGCTAATCAATAGTTCTGGGGAACTACTTATTGACAAATTTAAAACAAAAAGTTTATTATTTCCAAATAGTTTAATACATTTTGTTTCGAATAATGCGTAAGCGCCTCGCTTACTGCGCTCTGATGAGATATTGAGCCGCTTTATTGGGCTGTCCAATTTTTTCGTAGATCTGCCCCACGGCCCGATTGAGGGGACGATCATTGGGAGCGGCGGTCAGGCCATAGCCTTCCAGGAACTTCAAGGCGATCCTCGAATTGCGCTTTTCATTGGCGTAGTGGGCGCCGACGCGGAGGCAAAAGCGGGCCAGTTTATCCGCATCTTCTCGCTTTACCAGGTAGTCCATGTATTGGTCAATGAAGGGGAAGTTGGGGGTGATCACGAGGAGTTGGTAAAATTCTTCGAGGAGCTGATCCAGATTTTTGTCTCGCTGATAGTTCTCGGCGACGATGCCACTTTTGAAGGTCAGTGCAGAGCCGTAGCGGGGGTAGATTTTTAGGGATTTATTGAGGTAGACATTAATATCGTCGAGGAGCGCGTATTTACGGCTTTGGTCGGTTTCGACTTTGTACTGCTCGAAGAGGGCAGTGGACATAAAGAGGTTAGCGCGGGCGCTTTCGGTCGAGACTTTAATGGCTGCGCTATTCAGGCTGAAGGGCGTTGCCCAGTCGGGTACTCGCATCAGGGTTTTCCCCCCAAATCCCAACACAAAGCATCCCAGCAAGGCCGGACTGAGCAAATTGGTCGGCCCCGTCCACTCTGGTAGTTTACGAGCGATCAACCAGCCGATGATGATGCAAAAACCGATGGAAGGGATGTACAAAAAGCGCTCATTCATAAAGGTTCCTACGCTGAAGGGCAGGTTGGAAACGATAGAAAGCGTGATGAAATAGAAAAGAATTCCGTAAGAGATGATGGTCTTTTTGTTGAGCTGCCAAACGGCGTAAGCGACTAGTCCAAAATGGAGGGCCAGTGACAGCAGCGCCTTCCAATTGCCCCAATTCACCACGGGAATATGGTAGGGGTAGTAGTCATGAGTAAGGGGGTGAGGGAAAATAAGCAGCTTCAGGTAGATGCCAAGGGTTTGGAAGATGGTAGCTAGTTTTTCGCCGGTGCTTAATCCATAGAAAGGATTGTTCATAATATCTGTGATTTCCTTGCCACTGCTGAGGAAGTAGCCAATGACCTGCCAGCGAAGGAGCAGATAGAGTAGTGCTGCAGTGAGCAGGGATAACGTAGGAAGAAGGATTTTCTTTGGAGGGGTAGAGGTGAAAAAATAGATGCTTAGGGGGACGATGGCGATGAAGGTCAGCGCGGTTTCTTTGGCCATCAGGCTCAGAAAGAAGGCTAGGGCTGCGAGCAATAGCCATAGGTATTGCTGGCTGGCCAGGTAGCGCCAGACCAGATAGACGGCCGCCAGCGCGCCGAGTAAGCAGAGGATTTCGTCCCGACCTTTGACATTAGCGACGACCTCACTGTGCAAAGGGTGTAGGACAAAGAGTAAGCTGGTTAGAAAAGGGATATTGAGCCACCAACGGTGTTCGTTCTTTAGAGGAAAAAATAAGCACAAAACCCGGTACAGCAGCAAGCCAGTCAAGGCGTATAACAAAACATTGAAAAAATGGCTGACCTTACTGTTGAGGCCAAAAAATTGGTGCTCGACAGCGAAGGTAACAATAGACAGGGGGCGGTAGCGCCCGCCTTCGACCAGGTCTTTTTGTTCGCCAAAATAGCCCTGAAAACTTTCCGTCGTCAGGATCTCTTTAATACCCGCTAAGCCCTTGGCCACATAGGTGTTTTCCTGCACTACAATCTTGTCGTCCAGGACATATTCGAAATTCACCGAGCTGATGTATAAAGCGACGGCAGCTAGAAAAAGGAGGGCCGCCGGCAGGATTTTGTCGGCCCAAAAGCGCGCCTCAAATAGTTTTTTTTCGGGGTGATCAACAGCAGGTTTTACAGTCGCTGTGGAATCGGTAGCAGGGCGTTGGCTTCGCTTTTTGGCTGTCATTGTTGGTAATATGCTTGAGTTTTTTTGGCAATATGAAAAAATATAGTTTGTTTTGCAAATATTCCATCGTCTCAATCACAAAGAATCCTATAATCCACAAACTTGATTATTTTCAGACTTTGTACTAAATTGCTGACGAAATAAAAGGCTAACGGATATTATTTAGTAAGGCATTTATTTTGTTAATACTAAAAATATATCCATGAAAACATGCACTCTAACTCTTCGCAAACTTTTCGTGTTTGCAGTTTTTCTCATTACTTCTCTCAATGTAAAAGCTGGTGGCGGCGACCCGCCTACAGTACCTCTAGTTAATTGGGGTAATTACATGCTTAATGCTGTCGATGGTGGACTATGCGTGGCTATGGAAGAAGACAATGTCGTCTACCTTGACCTGAGAGTACGACTAGGTGCTAATGATGTGACTCCCTATCCCGATATCTTTGTCCAATACAACTTCGGAGATATTGTTGTAGGGGTTACAGAAGCGATTACGAATGCTCAGCTATCGCCCGTAATGATTGATGGTAATCAGTACTACGAGGCGGAATTTAACTTTACCATTAATCTAGTGGATCAATGTGAAGTTAAAGGAGATACTACCTGGGTACTTGAACCCGTATCTATGGATTATGAGTATACGGTGGTCACCTTTGGAGCGTTTACTCCCCCCGGAGCACCAGCAAGTACATTTGATTATTATCCTTATCCAGTAGCTAATCATCCTCAATTATTCCCTGTTGGATGGTTTGCGGAAACGAGTAACGGCGGATCTGAGCCTTCTTACAGTGGGACTAAGCCTATCTGCTGCCATATTCCTGGTTATACCGGTATGGTAATCAACCAAGATGAGGTAGATGCTATTGCGCATACTGAAGTTGAAACGACGGGAGAGGTACTAGGCGGTAATGAGTTAAATGTGCTACAAAATCCTGTGGTTAAAACTGGAAAAGTAGCCACATCAACTTTTAAGGCTTTCCCTAATCCTGTACTGAATGAATTGAACTTACAATTCACAGTGGCGGAAGAAGGACCAAGCTACATTGAGATTTTGGACCATCAGGGTCGATTGATTCGGTCGGAACAATATTTCTCAACTTCTCGGGGAGAACAGTGGATGCGTATTTCTACGGCTGATTTATCCGCAGGAATTTACTATGTCCAACTGCGTAATCGGGAATCCAGTGAAGTGCAAAAAATTGTCAAGCTGCATGAGTAAACAGCTAGCAATATTAGGTGTTTTTCTTTCTATGAGTTTTACTCAAGTACTTTCTGCGCAGTCTAGTGAGGCTGTGCAGAAAGACTCTTTATTGGCTAAAGGGCTTTACTATTATGATCAGGTAAATTATGCGGCATACAGTCCAGATAGTAATATTTACTTTATTGAGCAAGCACAACCTTTCTTTCAAGAAATTGAAGAATGGTCTTACTATGTGAATTGTTTTAATTATTTAAGCTCCTTGAATTATTTGAGAGAAGATTTTAAAGCAACACAATTATACAGTAATTTAGCTTTGAAGGCTGCAGAGAAATATCTTGATAGGAATGATGGAGCTTACAGTTATGCTCTTGCTTCTTCTGCAAGTATACTAGCAGCTAAAGGTCATTATCTGAAGGCAATCGGACTTTACCAAAATTCAATAGATATTCAGATAAATGATCGTAAGTTTTTGATAGGCATTGCTACCAGCTATCAAAATATTGGTTGGTCATATCGAGCAATGGGAGATTACGATGAGGCACTCTATTATTACCGTAAGGTGTTACCGATCCTTTCTGATACATTAGGGGAAAAAAGTAAAAATAGTGCAGCTATTTACATGGAAATGGCCAATTGCTACAAAAGCAAAAGCGAATACCAGTCTGCCATCGATCTCTATCACCAAAGCCTTGAAGTCCTCGAATACAATGGGCTCCAAGGCGAATACCTCAAACAAATAGAGTTCTACTGCTACCAAGGCTTGGCCAATATCTACATGGAGCTGGGCAATGCCGAAAAATGGAAGCAATACGCCGATAAGGCCATTAAAGTCCAACAAAACTTCGACTTCAACGACGAATGCCTCAGCTATGAACTCATGGGCAAACTCTACCAGCAGCGCGGCAATTTCCGCCGGGCCTACGGCTACTTCGACCAAGCCCTCAGCGCCGCTACCCGCGAAGTCACTGGCTACGATCGCCATCCCAAAATTGCTAAAATGGTGGCCAATATCGCCAACCTCTACCGAGAACAACAAGACTATTCCCAAGCATTAACGTATTACCAAAAAGCACTCAATGCCCTGATTGATCACCCGCCGCTCACCAATGTGGCCGATAATCCGGGCCTAAATTACATCCTCCAAAAAACGGAAGCCCTAGACATCGTTCGCGACAAAACCCTCACTTTCCTCGAACAGTACCGACAAGGCGGCGATGCCGCCGCCCTCCTCGCTGCCGAACAGGCCAACACCCTCGCCATCCAGCTCGTCGACGCCATCCGCCAGTCCTACATCGCCGCAGGCTCTAAATTCGTACTGGCCACCGCCGCCCTCCCTGTCTACGAGCAAGCCATCGAAATTGCCCTGGCCCGCTACGAACAGAGCGATGATCCTGCCTTCCTCGAAGTGGCTTTCCAGCACGCCGAGCGCAACAAAGCCATCTTACTCTTGGAGTCCATACAAGGACGGCGGGCCCTCGCCAGCTCGGGCATCCCCAACGAGGTGCTAGAGCAGGAGAAAAGCCTGCGCCTGGACATCGCCTTCTACGAAGAAAAAATCAACAACGAACGGCTCAAAGAAGAGCAGGCCAACGATAAGATCAACAGCTGGCAAGAGCAGCTCTTCGAAGTGCGCGAAGCGCATAAGCTGCTGGTGCAGGAGCTGGAAGCGGATTATCCCCAATACTATCAGTTTAAAACCGATAAACAAACGGTATCACTGGCCCGCCTACAGCAGCAAGCACTGGAAACCCAGAGCTTGGTTTTGGAGTATTTTGTGGGGCAACATCAGCTCTACCTTTTTGAAATCAGCGCCCAAGCTATTCAGGTACATCGCATCGACAATACCGACTTGCTGTCCCGCATCGAAACTTTGAACCAACAAGTTAACCATTCGCCGGAGAACGACGTAGTAGCTAATTATCAACAATTTACCCAATCCGCTCATCAACTGTACGCCCAGCTCCTATCGCCGGCGCTGAAGGATCAGCCAGCAGTACAGCGCCTACAAATTATCGGCGACGATGTATTGAATGCCCTGTCTTTTGGCCTACTGTTGCGACGCCCTGCGGCGGCGGAGTCCGTCAGCTTTTCGGCCCGATCCCTTGACTATCTGCTAGAAGATTACAGCATCAGCTATCACTACTCCGCCGCTTTACTATTGGACCAATTGCAGCTAAAGCCGTCGCGCGCCAAGCACCGCTTTTTGGGCTACGCCCCCAGCTTTGGCTCTGCACCGATTGCTGATAACCGAAGCTGCTCAGAAAACGAGGTGTACAACCTCAAATGCAATGAGCCGGAGCTGATTCGCATTACGGATATTACCGGCGGTGATATTCGACTAGGCCCGCTGGCGCACAGTCGGCAATTTATCGAAGAAGCCAAAGACTACCAGATCATTCACCTGGCTACCCATGCCTGCATCTACCCGGAAGCCCCGCAGCTCAATCGAATTTATTTCGCTGATGATTACATTTCGTCCTACAGCTTGGGGAATATCGACTTGCAGGCTGATTTGGCTGTCGTTAGTGCTTGTAATTCGGGGAATGGAAAGCTGATTCGCGGTGAGGGAATCATCAGTCTTTCCCGGGACTTCATCACTGCGGGTTGCGCAGCAACCGTCACCAGCCTTTGGGCCATCGACGACTGTGCGAGTTCGGAGGTCATGGTTGGATTTTATGAGCAGTTGAGTCAGGGCCTGCCTAAAGATGAAGCTTTGCGGCAGGCGCAGCTACAGTATTTAAAAGGAGCAGACAAATTACATCAGCATCCCTATTTTTGGTCGGCTTTTGTTCAATTCGGGCAAACGGGGGCGCTAAAGATCAACAAGCGATTCTCCCAACTCAGCTCTGTTTTGCCTTGGGTGATGGGGCTACTGCTGGTTTGTACGTTCATCTTTTTCAGAGAACGAGCAAGACAAGCATAGAAAGAGGCGTTTTATTTGTAGTATAGACAGTTCAGATAGGCAACACATGGTACAGAATATAAAAACATCTGATGATCGGCTACTGTTGGCGCTACGTTCGGCAGAGATGGTTCAGCGGGACCGGGCGCTGGCCTATATCTATGAGCAACACTACGACGTTATTGCCAGTTTTATTCTGAAAAATAATGGCTCGACAATTGATGCGGAGGATATATTCCAGGAGGCGATGATTGTTTTTTACAAAAAGATTCAGGATAATGAGCTAGAATTGACGTGTAGCATTCGCACTTATCTGTATGCCATTTGCCGCAATTTATGGCTCAAACAATTGAGCCGCCGCAACCGCAAGCAAGAATTGATTGGGGAGTGGGACGATGTGGTGGCTATGGAGGAGCCTTTGCATATGATTGAAGAAGAACAACGGGCGGCACTGGCGGCTATTTTGGATCAGATGGGGGAGGGTTGCCGAAAATTATTGGTGCATTATTTTTATGACCGGATGCGCATGAAAGACATCGCCGAGGTAATGAATCTGGCGAATGAAGGAGTGGTGAAGAACAAGAAATTACGCTGCATGAAAAAATTACAAGAGTTGGTGCTCAAATCACCGGCTTACAAGGCTATCTTTAGAAAAGACTAAGACGAGTAACAATGAATGACCAACTGCATCAAATTGATCGTTACCTTGCGGGAAAGATGACGGAAGCCGAACGATTGCGCTTTGAACAACGATTGAGCGAGGACAAGGACCTATCGCAGGCCCTGGCTCAGCGTGAGGCCCTGCGGGCTAGTATCGAAGCTTACGGCGATCGGGAACTTAAGGCCAAGCTCAAGGGCATTCATCGCAATATTCACCGCGAGGAGCCTGCGGCCGCGCCGCCGCGCCGCATCGGTCGCTGGTTGGCCGTCGCTGCGGCGGTCCTGCTGCTGTTGGCCCTCGGCTATTGGCTCTTTCCGCGCTCCTCCTCCCCCGAACAGCTCTACGCTCAATACTACGCCCCCTACGATATTCCCTTCACCTCCCGCGGTGATAATCCCGACCGCATGCTGCAAGAAGCGGCGGATTACTTCGGCCAAGAAGGCTACGCCATCGCTCTTCCGCTTTTCCGTCAACTGTTGCAAAAGGAGCCGCAGCAGCCGTCGCTGCGCTTTGCGGAGGCCCTTTGTCTGTTGGAGATGGGGAAGCTGCCGGAGGCCGAGCGCAGCTTCAAGCAAGTCGTCCAACTGCCCAACCCGTTCTACCTCGACCACGCCCGCTGGTACCTCGCACTGATCTACCTCCGCCAGTCCCAAATCTACGAGGCGCGCCGAGAGCTCGAACGGCTGGTCAGGGACAGCAGGGCGGACCACCACGAGGAGGCCAAGGCCCTGTCCAAAACCCTAAAAGAAAATTTTTAAAAATTTTCTTTTTTCTTGCTCACCTTTTTAGACCTACCTGTATTAACCTATAGATTAATTATTCCTGTCTTTTGGATTATACCACCCGTGCCTTGCTCATCGAGCAACCGAAGCACATTAGATTCGATCGAAAACACTAGTAATTTAAATTCATAACATCAATTTCGGGTGCTGTTGTTACAACAGCAATAGCACCCCTTTATTACAAGTGTACCTCATGTGCTCTGCGTCTTTCAGCAGGCAAGATTCACTAATGCATAACATTATTTTACATTAAAATCATTGAAGCCATGAAAGAAAATTCTTTTCGGGTGGTTATATCATTTACCGTGATATACTTCCTTTATCTGTGCACCCTACAAGCGCAGAACAACCCTTTTATTTCGAGCCCTGCTGCCCCTTCGCCAGGAGCCTCTGCTTTGGGAGAACAGAGTAATGTTCCCGTTAATCTCTACAACGGTAGGGCGCAGATTGGTGTACCGCTTTTTAATCTAGAGAGCGATCACGCAGAGATGGCCGTAGGATTAGGATACAGCTCTGGTGGAATCAAAGTCGCACAAATGGCCTCTGAGGTGGGGCTAGGCTGGGGCCTCGCTGCCGGAGGAGTCATTGTACGTGGTATGAATGGCATACCTGATGACTGTCACAGCGCATACAATGCCAACAATGTTGGCTATTTGTATGGTAGTGGAGCACTGATTGAAGATTTGTACCAGGATCACCCGGATACTTATTCCAACGCAGATAAGCAAACCCTTTGGAAAAGAAGAAAAGACACCGAACCCGATGTCTTCTTTTTCAACTTTGGAAATTACTCTGGGCAGTTTGTCTTTGACAAAAATGGCAAGGCCAAACTCTTGACAGACGCTACTATGAAAATCCGGTACGACCTGGATGAAAATCTAAAGCCCAGTGACGATACGCCTGGGTTTAACTTTAGTAGTCCTTTTACTGGAGGTATTACCCAGTTTACCATTACGACACCGGATGGGATGCAGTATGTTTTTGCCAATCGCGAGATTGCTTATTCTAAGACAACTGAGTACGGGCAGTCAGATATTGTCCCATGTGATCCCAATATTCCTGATCCTTACTCTTACACCTTTAGGCATGATGATGTACAAAATCCTGCTATTGGTTTTATCTCAGCTTGGTATTTGAGTAAGGTGATTAATCCTTACAGGAATCAAGTTTTTACATTAGAATATGATCAAAAAGAACTGATCTTGGATCATACTTCTCTCTCCCAAGCTTCGGACAAGGTAACTGCCTTTCCGCAAATCAATGATTGTGAGGGAAACGGAGTCAACGGAGGATCCAACTTGACTAAAGTTACCTACTTTACAGAAACGGCTACGATTAAGCCACGATTGTCCGCTATCAGATACGGGCAAAGTGAATTTACTAACTATGGTAAATTGAGGTTTGTGTATAATTCAGCACCCCGAATTGATCTTTACTATCCTCAGAATCCTCCAGGAGGTTATAATTATGTGAAGGCTGCTTCTCTCAAAAAGATTGAATGGCTGGATAGTAACAATGCTAAGCTAAAAGAATATGGATTTGAATATAGTTACTATACCATTATGTCGCGTGGGGATTCAGGCTGTGATCTTGTTGGATATGCTCCAGATGGGCAGCCTGTATATGACACTCCTAACTGGCTATTACCTTCTTTTTTTCGCTTGCGCTTAGACCGTATCGTAGAAAGGAGTACTCAATCTGATGGGAGCATTATAGAGTTGCCGCCCTATGCATTCACTTACAATGCTGCACTGATGCCTCCAAGGTTATTTCCGCACCAGGATTTTTGGGGATATTACAATGGAGGGACAGGAACTGAAACGATGTTGCCTACACTTTATGCTTATCCCAATGACGCTACTAATAATACTAAATACCAATCCATTTATTCCGTTTTCCCGCGCACAACGAATGTTGATCCTCCCGTAGTTATACCTGGTGCAGATCGATCGGCTGACGAAAATGCCATGCAAATAGGGATGTTGGAGAAAATTACCTATCCCACTGGTGGTTATTCTTCTTTTTCTTATAGCGCCCATCAATTTGAGTTAGATGGGACAGTTATTACAGGGGGAGGCCTTCGCATTGATGAAATTATTCTATCGGATGGTAATGGTAACGATCAAGTGAGAAGTTATGATTATTCCAATGGTGGAACAACGAGTGGTAAGTTGATCAACTATCCACGATTTGGCCGTTACAAAGGTTGCCTTTCTGCTTGTGACCAGGCTGGCATTGCTAACGATTTAAATAACTATACGGCAGTCTACTCTCAAGCTCGTAATGGATTCGGTACAACTTACGGGACACCAGTAGGCTACACCAGCGTTATGGAAAATCAAGGGAGCAATGGAAAAATGGTTCATACCTTCAACCTCACTGCCTATGCTGGTGTGGAGTCTGCTGATAATGGGGTGTACGAAAGAGCTTTTGCTCAAAATAGTGTAGCTGGTTTTTGTCAAGAGAGTAAATTCCCCTTTCCACAAAATCCGAACTACGATTGGAGCAATGGGCTTTTGTTGGAGACTAAGACGTACTCAACGGATAATACATTAGTCAAGAAAGTGGAAAATATTTACGATTGGGTAGAGCACGAGCGCATTTATTCGGTCAACAGCTATGTCATTATCCTAGAAGGACCAGACCCAGATATTACCTATGCGGCAGTAGGGAAAACCTTTTTCTTATCTGGGGATAAACGCTTAACCAAAAGTATCTCTACCTTCTACGGGGATGATGGGAATACGCTCACCACGACCACTAATGTAGAGTATGATACCAATTACGGTGAGGAGGATAAATACCATTTTCCAACTGCCTCCTGGGTCATCAACAGCGACGGTAAGGAGTACCGGACAGAGTATGTCTATACCTTTGATGCCACGGGTGAGGTGAGCTGGGAAACGCAGGCGATTCAGGATTTAAAAGATGCCTACAGGGTAGCCATTCCACTACGTATCATTAAGAAAATAGACGGGGTGCAAGTTAGTGGAAAAAAGGCGAGATTCAGAACAACAGAGTCGCCAGGAGCCTCTGGTATCGCAGTGATCACGGCTCCTCATGAGATTTACGAATGGGGCACAACCGACTGGATACTTCGCGCTACCCTTGCACAAAATATCTGGGGATTTACCCGGCGGGTGGAGCGGCCAGGTTTTAATCCGACCGTTTACCATTGGTTGAAAGGTCGGTTGATGTACGAGATTGAGAACTCTGGTGGTGCAGATGGTGAATGGTGGACTTACTACGGATACAATGATGCGAAGTTCTTGACTTCGGCTACTGACCCTAATGGTCAATCGATTCGCTATGAGTACGATGAATTTTTAAGACTTTACAAAACCATTACTAAGAACGGTGCAGTTGAAAGTACTACAACCTACGACCTTGGAGGAACCTCGGGAAATATCATTTCGACCTTCACCGAATTTGGGGATTCTTACACCAACCAAACCGAAACCCAAACCATGCAGGAGACTTACGATGGGCTGGGAAGATTTTTGGGCCTAATGGCCATGAATCACGGAACTAACTATGCCAATGTTATTCTCGGTACCGCTGCCTACGATGATCAGGGACGCAAGTATCTCACTACAGATTTGAAGACAGGATCTACAGTACTCACCTTTGATGGAAGCCCTCTAGGTCGAGTCCGAAGCATGGGTTTCTCCTCTCCGGGAACGGTAGATTACGAGTACAAGGTTAACGCCAATGCGGTGGCAGGCTATGCACCTGGTACATTATTCGAAGTCATTAAATACGATGAGAATGATCATCCTACTAAAATTTATAAAGATAAAGTAGGGCGCAATATTGCGAGGATTGATGCCGAGGGAGGCGTGATCAGCTATGTTTACGATACCTATGATCGGATAGATAAAATACTGCCGCCAGGTGCCCAGGTCTCCACTCCCGACCTGATCTACGATTATGATTATGATGAACGAAATCGTATTATCAGAAGATTCATCCCCGGTGCTGGTGCTACAGACTATGTTTACAACATTCGTGATGAGGTCTTACTTTTCAGAGATGAAAAAATGCTGGCCCAGAATCGCTGGATGGCTTTTGAATACGATGACTTCGGACGCTCTGTTCGCACCGGTTTCTACACCGGTGATGTCCCCTCCTCAAGCTATGCCCCCGAACTGCCCTACCTTACTCAAAGTGGTTACGACCAAGGTGTTGGAGCAACGATTGGTAAGATGGTTTCCTTCCGCGAACTGATCCTCAATCCTGATGGTACCTACGGTGATGAGCTGCATACGGAGTACCAATACGATGGATACGGACGCCTCATTAATTCCATCGTAGATAATCATCTTGATGGGGTGGAAATGATTGCGACGAGTTATGACAATGCAGATAAAGTACTGACAAAGACGGTGGATCACATTTCTCGCTTAGGGACAGCTAATTTGCTAGAAGTCTCTGGTTTTGATAATGGTGGCCGTCAGTCCAATACCTTTTATAGCATCAATAATGAACCTAGCCAATTGATAACCTATGGCTATACCGCTAAAGATCAATTGCGAGAAAAGAACATCCACGGACAGGGCTTTGCCTCGGGCCTGCCAACCTATCCCGTCCTGCAGTCTATTGACTACAACTATAACCAACGGGGTTGGCTGACTGCAATTAACGAGTTGCGCCTCGATGCTGATCCCCAAAATCAGATTCCTACCTGTAACGGCCCTACTGTGGTCAGTTGCTTGCCAGATGTTACTGTGGAGCCCGATCGCTGCAACGAAAAGTGTGGAACGGTTGAAGTTACGATGGATCAATTGCTGAAGCTCCGTCTGATCGAAGAGGACATCCGACTCAACTGCTATACCCCCTGCGAGTGCGACAATAAAGCCCAACTTCCCGCTGAGCCGGGCTGCGATACCGAAGGGGCCATCCAGCAAGGAGTTGCCCTCAATACCCTCTACCAAAAAATGGCTAGCACCACCGTCGACAGCCTAAGCTTTCCCTCCAACCTCTACCGCGTAAAATTGTGCGGTGGAAAAGAAATGCACTTGACACAGGAGGAGCTGCCCATCTTGGATGGCGACTATCGCAGCTTACAAAAGGTACAACTTGCCGATGCTGCTCAAAGCATTCAAGTACGTAGAGAAAGTGGAGCGGATGAAAGGCATAGTCTGTCTAGTGTTTTGTCTCTTCGTCAAACCTCCGAGAATATCAAGTTGGAAGGCTACGATCAAATCACTACGCCGCAGGAGCAGTGCAATTTCGATGAGTCTTTTACCGCCAGCGCGGTGAGCAGCAGTACGATCTTTTCCAATCACTTTGGTGATAGTCCCTACCTTGATCTGACTACTGCCTACGATAATGCAGAACAGTCGCTCGAAGACAATGGTACCAGCTGGTTCATTCAGTCAGTGAGCCGCTATGCGCAGGAGGCGGAATGGAGTGTGGGGTATGACTTCGGAACCTACACTGGGGTCAATATTACGAGCTACAGTATTTTCCTCGAAGCCGACTTGCTGGACATTCTGCCCAAGGCTGGCGGTGTCGTACGCTTGGCCTTGTTTGATGGCAATTCACTAGTGAGTATTAACGGCGGCCGCACTTACCTAGAACTCAATTCCCAGTCCAATAGCAATACTACCCAGACCTTTACGCTAACGCCAGATGTACTGCCAACTAGAGCACAGGCCGAGAATATGCGCCTGGCTATCATGCACGATTATTGGTTGGAGGAAATGCAGATTCAGCTGGTCGGTGGGCAGATTGCTTTTGGAACGCAGTGTCAGGACAACTGCAGCAGCAGTTACCTCAGCTGTAGCCCGGCTGAGATTGATGCTCAGCGTCTATCGCTGGTTAACCTGCGTACCCAGATGGCCAATCTTGACATCAGTAATCTCCCCATTCCAAATCGCCTCTACCGCCTGCGCTTCTGTGACAATTCAGAACTGAACGTCTTTCAATCAGAACTGAGCATTATTACCGGAAACTATGTGGTGCTGGATGAAATTGCCGTGGAAGATCTCAGCAAGACTTTCTTGGTTGGCGGCGATGTGGACCGCAGAGACCTTTTTGCACTGAGTATTAATTATTTCAGCAATGATAGTGATGTTGATGCCGTAGGACAGCGCAACGGAAATATTGCTTCGATGAAATGGCAGGTCGCCAAGCAGTCCATTAAGAGCTATGGTTTTCAGTACGATCGCATCAATCGGCTCAAAAAAGCCAAATATGCGGAATATTACTACGATTTGAAAAATGGAATCTGTGAAGTCTCCACAGATGGTCGCTATGATGTATGGGGAAATGATAATGGACAGATTGGGTATGATGCTAGAGGAAATATCACTAGCCTCAAGCGCAACGGTGTGCTCGGTGGCTGTGGAAACGGGGCGTACAACTATGGCTTAATTGATGATTTAGATTATAGCTATTACTCGCTGAGTAATCAACTCGAAAATGTGGCGGAGTCTGGGGATACGGACATCGGTTTTAGAAAAGGACTACCGACAGGTACGGGCTATCTCTATGATCGAAACGGAAATATGAAGCACGATCCCAACAAGAATATTTCTGTTTCTTATAACCATCTTAATCTTCCTTATCGCATTGCGTCTAATGGTGGTACCGTAGAGTTCTGGTATACTGCAACAGGATTGCGGATCAGTAAAAAAGTGGTCGATGCTCTTGGAAATACTACGACTCGTGATTACACCACCATTGCCGAATACGTCAATGGCCAACAAGAGTCGATCCACCATAGCAATGGTCGAGCCATTGTCGACGCAGGCGGTCTGCTGTATCAGTACTTTATCAATGACCATCTCGGCAATACCCGGATTTCTTTCGCCGACTTAAATAATGATGGCATCATTGAAGTCGGTAATAATCCTGGCGACTACACGGAGATCACGCAAGAGAATCACTACTATCCCTACGGTATGAAAATGGACGGCCCCTGGTCGCCTACCATCAACGTAGAACATCCTTATCAGTACAACGGAATCGACTTTGAGAGCGCCCTAAGCTTGGATGTCAATATTGCTAAATACAGAACGCTTGATCCCAGCATAGGACGCTGGTGGAGTGTAGATCCTATGGCGGAGTCTTTTGCTACAATGACGCCTTACAATAGCATGGGATGCAATCCGGTTTCCTTCAAAGATCCTGATGGAGATGCATTTGTTTCTATTCTTACTACGATGGCCGTTCATGCTATATTTGCTGGGGCAACTAAATTGACACTTAATGCAATCAGTGGTGAAAAACTCTTTAAAGGAGTCGGTAGAGCGGCACTGGCAGGGGCTGCTGCTGGGGCGATTACTAAGCACATTGGTGCAGTTATACCACCGGAAAAGAAGCTTGTGGAAAAAATATTGGTTAGTATTTTCGACAAAGGAGTCTCTTCCTTAGTAGAAGGCAAGCCAGTTTATATTACTGATCTCATTGTTAGTATTCACGGTGGAATTATTTCAAAAGAAATAGAAGAATTTAGGGGAACACTTGGGGACAGTTTTAATAATGGCGTTGCAGAGTTCACCTACAAAACATTATTGGGAGGTACGAAAGGACTCAATAAAGGGGTCATTGGTGGATTTCTAGGTAATTGGAGTAACCTCGGAGTTAATACCTGGAAGAGCATTCGCGATGAAGCTATTGCTGGTGCTGTTGATGCTACGCTAAGTATGTTGGCATTAGGTACAACTGAGTACACCAGTGAAGACGCGAATGAAGATGTACCTGTTAATCGTCGAGGAACTATTCTCACTCGTGTCCTATTTGGTAATGAGATTCTAGGAAGAACTTTAGGATCTAATGATCTTTTGATACAAGATCAGTACAATCAATTTTTCAGACACCAGGAGCGGGGATCTTTTCATCTGAATCGGATGCTTAGATTTGGTAATTTATACTCACCTCCAGAAGAGCAATACTCTGGTCCAGGAGGTAACTAAATAAAAACAACTCGGCTCATAGTCTAGATTAGCTCGTCTAGCGTACGGCTCTCAGGTGGTCTTTCCCGCCTGAGGGCTTTTTTTATCTATTTCCAAAAAAAAATGCTTTTTCTTGCTCACCTTTTTTAATCCTCCTGTATCAACCCACAGATATAGCATTTCCAAACATCTTTAGTTTACACCACTGCCGCCTTGCTTTCCAGGCAGTTGAAGCACATTAGATTCAATCAAAAACACTAGTAATTTAAATTCATAACATCAAATTTGGCTGTTGTTGCTGCAACAGCAGCAGCCCTCTTTTGCTACGAGTGAAGCTCACGCGCACGGCGCCAATGAGCATGCTAGGTCTATGATTTTACAACATCATTTATAAATTAAAATCATTAAAACTATGAAAGTAACCAATTTCCGATTGGGTATATCATTTTCTGTGGTATACCTGCTTTTTCTGTGCGCCCCGTCAGCACAGAATAACCCCTTTGTTTCTAGTCCCGCTGCACCCTCGCCAGGGGCCGCCTCTCTGGGCGAACAGAGCAATATTCCCGTGAATCTCTACAGTGGAAAGGCGCAGATCGGTGTGCCGCTTTTTCATCTAGAGAGTGATCATGCAGACCTGCCTGTAAGATTAGGATACAGTTCTGACGGAATCAAAGTCACACAAATGGCCTCCGAGGTGGGCCTAGGCTGGGGCCTTGCTGCCGGAGGAACTATCGTACGTAGTATGAATGGAATACCTGATGACTGCCACCGTGTAAGCTATGGCGCTAATACACCTTCTTATCCTAATGCCGGCTACCTACACGGTACAGGTGATTTGATTGAAGACTTGTATCAGGGGCATCCCAGTTTCTATTCTAATACTGACAAACAAACCCTTTGGAAAGGAAAGAAAGATACCGAACCCGATGTCTTCTTTTTCAACTTTGGGAACTACTCCGGGCAGTTTGTCTTTGACAAAAATGGGAAAGTCAAACTGCTGAAAGACGCTACTATGAAAATCCAGTACGAAATGGATGAAAATCTAAAGCCCGAGGATGATACGCCTGGATTAAATTTTAGCAGTCCTTTCACCGGAGGCATTACTCAGTTTACCATCACTACACCAGATGGGATGCAGTATGTTTTTGCCCATCGGGAGATTGCTTACTCCAAAACTACCGCATTCGGACAACGCGATATAACGCCCTGTGATCCAGGAATCCTCTCTCCTTATTCTTATGATTTTAACTACAGTGATCCTAATAGCCCCGCTATGGGGTACATTAGTGCATGGCATTTGAGTAGGGTGATCAATCCTTTTGGCAACCAAGTATTTACACTACAGTATGATAAAAAGGAGCTGATTTTGGATCATACTTCTGTATCCCAGGCTTCGGACCAGGTGACCCTCTTTCCGCAGATTAACGATTGTGAGGGAGATGGAGTCAACGGATTCTCTAATTTGACTGACCTTACCTATTTCACAGAAACGGCTACCATTAAGCCACGATTGTCGGCTATTAAATATGGTCAAAATACTTTTACTACCTACGGCCGCCTAAAGTTTGTGTACAATTCAGCCCCCCGATCAGATGTATATTATCCGCAGAATCCTCCATTCGGGTATAACTATGTCAAGTCGGCTTCCCTCAATAGAATTGAATGGTTGGATAGCAATAATACGAAGTTAAAGGAGTATGGGTTTGAGTACAGTTATTTTCCTATCATGTCGCTCAGTAATTCAGAATGTGTGTTTTTGGGGAATGATGAAAATGGCTTGCCAGTGTATGATGTTCCTAGCTGGTTATTTCCTTCCTTCCTCCGCTTGCGCCTAGACGGTATTGTGGAGCGGAGTACTCAATCTGACGGGACCGTTGTAGAGCTGCCTCCTTATACGTTTACTTATAATGCTGCGCCAATGCCTCCAAGGTTATTTCCGCACCAGGACTTCTGGGGATATTACAATGGAGGAACAGGAACCCAAACGATGTTCCCTACACTTTATGCCTATCCCAATGATGCTGCCAACAACAGTAAGTACCAATCCATCTATTCCGTTTTTCCGCGCACAACGAATGTCGATCCGCCCGTAGTGATCGCAGGTGCGGACCGTTCGGCCAACGAAAATGCAATGAAGATAGGGATGCTAGAGAAGATCACCTATCCCACCGGTGGCTATTCTTCTTTTTCTTACAGTGCTCATCAGTTCGTGTTAGATGGAGCCGTCACTACAGGGGGCGGTCTTCGCATTGACGAGATCATTCTGTCAGATGGTAACGGCAACGATCAGGTAAGAAGTTTTGAGTATTTCAACGGTGGAACAACCAGCGGTAAGTTGATCAACTATCCGCGATTTGGCCGTTACAAAGGTTGCCTTTCGGCTTGTAATCCATCTAATATTGCAGATGATTTGAACGATCATACGGCGGTCTACTCTGAGGCCCGTACGGGGTTCGGTACGACCTACGGAACGCCAGTAGGTTATACTAGGGTTGTAGAAAATCAAGGCAGCAACGGTAGAGTAGCTTACATGTTCAATCTAACGGCCTACGCTGGCGTGGAGTCCGCCGATAATGGGATTTACGAAAGGGCCTTTGCCGAAAATAACATAGGAGGCTTTTGCCAAGAAAGTAAATTTCCCTTCCCACAAAATCCAAATTACGATTGGAGCAATGGACTCTTGATGAACATTAAGATGTATGCAACCGATAATACGCTGGTCAAGGAAGTGGAAAACATCTACGATTGGGTGGAGCACGAGCGCATTTATTCGGTTAATAGCTATGTCGTTATTTTGGAGGGGCCAGACCCAGATATTGAATATGTCGCAGTAGGAAAAACTTTTTTCTTATCCGGGGATAAACGCTTGACCAAGACCATCTCTACCTTCTATGGAGATGATGGGAATACCCTTGTTACTACCCGGCATATAGATTATGATTCTAATTACGGAGCGGAGGACAAATACCATTTCCCAACGGCCTCTTGGGTCATCAATAGCGATGGGCGGGAGTATAGAACCGAGTATGTTTATACCTTTGATGCCCAAGGCGATGTGGGCTGGGAAACACAGGCGATTCAGGACCTGAGAGATGCCTATAGAGTAGCCATTCCAATGCGCGTCATTGAGAAAATAGACGGCGTGCAAGTTGGTGGAAAGAAAGTGAGGTTTAAAACAACGGAATCACAAGGAATCTCTGGTACGGTGTCTATCACGGCTCCGCACGAGCTGTACGAATGGGGTACCACCGACTGGATATTGCGTACTACCCTCGCACAAGATATATGGGGATTTACCCGACGTGTAGAGCGACCAGGTTTTAATCCGACCATTTACAACTGGATTAATGGGCGGCTAATGTTCAAAATTGAGAACTCTAATGGAGCAGATGGATTCTGGAGGACTGATTATGGGTATAACGATGCAAAACTGTTGACCTCAGTCACTGATCCTAATAGTCAAACGATTAGCTACCAATACGATGAATTCCTGAGACTCCATAAAACGATTACTAAGAATGGTGCAGTAGAAAATACCACAACCTATAACATGGGAGGAACTTTGGGCAATACGGTTTCCACCTTCACTGAATTTGGAGATTCTTATGCCAATCAAACGGAAACTCAGACCATGCGGGAGACTTACGACGGGCTGGGAAGATTTTTGGGATTGACGGCTGTGAATCATGGGACCAACTATGCCAATGTTATTCTTGGCACTGCCGCCTACGACGACCAAGGACGTGAGTACCTGACTACGGATTTGAAGACAGGCTCTAGGCTACTTACTTTTGATGGAAGCCCGCTGGGGCGAGTACGAAGTATTGGCTTCTCCTCTCCGGGAACAATAGATTATGAGTATAAGGTTAACGCCAGTGCGGTAGCGGGCTATGCGCCCGGAACATTATTCGAAGTCATCACCTACGATGAGAATGATCATCCTACGAAAATCTATAAAGATAAGGTAGGCCGCGATATTGCAAAGATCGATGCCGAAGGCGGCGTGACCAGCTATGTTTACGATGCCTATAATCGGGTAGATAAAATACTGCCGCCCGGAGCTCAGATCGTTACCCCCAAGCTGTTCTACGATTATGATTATGATGAACGCAACCGGATGATCAGAAGAGTTATCCCCGGCGCTGGTGCTACAGAATTTGTCTACAATATTCGTGATGAGGTCGTGTTTTCCAGAGACGAAAAAATGCTGGCCCAAAATCGTTGGATGGCTTTTGAGTACGATGATTTTAGTCGTCAAATTCGGACAGGCTTCTACACGGGCAATGTCCCACCGACAAGCAATGACCCTGATCCAGAGTATCTTACACATAGTGCCTATGATCAGGGCGTCGGAGCAACGATTGGTAAACTGGTTTCCTTCCGTGAAGTAATCCTCAACCCTGATGGGACCTACGGTGATGAGCTGCATACGGAGTACCAATACGATGACTTTGGACGCCTCATTAATACCATCGCAGATAACCATCTTGGGGGGGTAGAAATAACTGGGACGAGTTATGACAATGCGGATAAGGTACTCACTAAGACGATGAACCATAGTACGTCATCAGAGACGGCCTCTCTGTTAGAATCCTATGGCTTTGATAATGGTGGTCGTCAGTCCAGTACAGTATACAGCATCAATAGCGAACCTAGTCAACTGATAACTTATGGTTACACGGCCAAAGATCAATTGCGCGAAAAGAATATCCACGGGCGACTCTATGTCTCCGGCTGGCCGACCTTCCCCGTCCTGCAATCTATCGACTACAGCTATAATCAACGAGGTTGGCTCACTGCGATCAACGGGCTAAATCTATACGCCAAACCCCAGAATCGCATTCCCACTTGCAATGGTCCCAATGTGGTCAGCTGCTTGCCAGAAATTGACGTAGAAATCGATCCCTGCGACGAAAAATGCGGAACCGTGGAGATTGACATGAATCAGCTGCTCAAGCTACGGCTGATCGAAGAGGACATCCGGCTCAACTGCTACACCCCCTGCGAGTGCGACAATAAAACCAAGCTCCCGGCGAAGCCCGACTGCGATGCCGAAGGGGCCAACCAGCAAGGCCTTGCCCTCAATACCCTCTACCAAAAAATGGCCGCCACTACCGTCGACAGCCTGAGCTTTCCCTCTAACCTCTACCGCGTGAAATTGTGCGGTGGAAAGGAAATGCACCTGACACAAGACGAACTGCCCATCCTGGATGGCGACTACCGTGGCCTACAAACGGTACCACTTGCCAATGCCGCTCAGAACATTCAAGTACGCAGAGAAAATGGAGCCGATGAAAGGCACAGCTTATCCAGCGTTTTGTCCCTGCGCCAAACCTCAGAGAATATCAAGCTGGAAGGCTACGACCAAATCACCACGCCACCGCAAGAACAGTGCGATTTTGATGAACCCTTTACCGCCAGCGCTGTGAGCCAGAGTACCCTCTTCTCCAACTACTTCGGCGACAGTCCCTACCTCGACCTAACCACTGCCTACGACAATGCCGATCAGTCGCTAGAAGACAATGGGGCCAGTTGGTTTATCCAATCCGTAAGCCGCTACGAGCAGGAGGCCGAATGGACAGTCGGATATGACTTTGGAACCTACACCGGGGTCAACATTACCAGCTATAGCATCTTCCTCGAAGCCGACTTTCTGGACATTCTGCCCAAGTCTGGTGGTGTTGTACGCTTGGCTCTGTTTGATGGCAACTCATTGGTTAACATCAACGGTGGCAGTCCCTACCTGGAAATCAATTCACAGTCTAATAGCACTTCTACCCAAACCTTTACCCTAACGCCAGATGTGCTGCCAACTAGGGCACAGGCTGAGAATATGCGCCTGGCCATTATGCATGATTATTGGTTGGAAGAAATGCAGATTCAATTGGTCGGGGGGCAGATTGCCTTTGGCACCCAGTGTCAGGACAATTGCAGCAGTAGCTACCTCAGCTGTAGCCAGGCCGAGATTGACGCCCAGCGCCTATCATTAGCCAACCTGCGCGTGCAGATGGCCAACCTTGACATCAGTAATCTCCCCATCCCTAACCGTCTTTACCGTCTGCGCTTCTGTGACAATTCAGAGCTGAATGTCTTCCAGTCAGAACTGAGTATTATCACCGGTAACTATGTGGTGTTGGATGAAATTGCCGTGGAAGATGTTAGCAAGACCTTCCTGGTCGGCGGCAATGTGGACCGAAGGGACCTCTTCGCATTGAGCATCAACTACTTCAGCAGCGATAGTGAGGTCGATGCCGTAGGGCAGCGCAATGGAAATATTGCTTCGATGAAATGGCAGGTCGCCAAGCAATCCATCAAGAGCTATGGTTTTCAGTACGACCGCATCAATCGGCTCAAGAAAGCCAAATATGCGGAATACTATTACGATCTGAAAAATGGTATTTGTGAAGTCTCTACAGACGGTCGCTATGATGTATGGGGGGATGATGGTGGAAAGATCGGCTACGACGCCCGAGGAAATATCACCAGCCTGAAACGCAATGGCGTACTCGGTGGCTGTGGAAATGGAGAATACAGCTACGGCCTGATCGATGATCTGGACTACGATTACTACCTGCTGAGTAATCAACTCGAAAGTGTAGATGAAGCTGCGGATACGGACATCGGCTTTAGAAAAGGACTGCCCACAGGTGTAGGATACCTCTATGACGAAAATGGAAATATGAGGCATGATCCGCATAAGAATATTTCGATTACTTATAATCACCTCAACCTTCCCGTGCGCATTGCGTCTAACGATGGTACGATAGAGTTCTGGTATACTGCAACAGGACTGCGACTGAAGAAGCAGGTCGTCGATGCCAGCGGAGGTACAACAGTTCGTGATTACACAAACATGGTGGAATATGTCAACGGTCAACAAGAGTCGATCCACCACAGCAACGGTCGGGCCATCGTCGACGCGGGCGGTCTGCTGTACCAATACTTTATCAATGATCATCTCGGAAATACCCGGATTGCTTTCGCTGACCTCAATAACGATGGCATCATTGAAGTAGGCAGCAATCCTGGTGACTACACGGAGATCATGCAAGAGAATCACTACTATCCCTACGGCATGAAAATGGACGGCCCCTGGTCGCCTACCATCAACGTAGAACATCCCTATCAATACAATGGAATCGACTTTGAGAGTGCGCTGAAATTGGATGTCAATATTGCCAAATACAGAACGCTCGACCCTAGCATAGGACGCTGGTGGAATGTAGACCCCAAGGCAGAATCTTTCGTTAGCATAACGCCTTACAACAGTATGGGGTGCAATCCGATTTCCTTTAAAGATCCTGATGGAGATGAAATTGTTACTTTTCTCACTGCTGTGGCCGTTCATGCCATATTTGCTGGGGCAACTAAAATGACACTCAATGCAATCGGTGGTAAAAAGCTCTTTAAAGGAGTCGGTCGAGCGGCCCTGGCAGGGGCCGTTACCGGGGCTATTACCCATTATATTGGTGCTAGTATACCGGGAGAGCCGCTTGTGGAAAAAATATTGATTAGCATATTCGGCAAAGGATTCTCTTCCTTAGTGGAAGGTAAGCCAGTGAATCTTACTGATCTTGTGGTTAGTATTCACGGTGGGATTATCTCAAAAGATATAAAGAAATTTAAGGGAGCAGATGGAGGCAGTTTCAATAACGGCATAGCAGAGTTTACTTATAAAACATTAGTGGGAGCCGCGAAGGGACTCAATAAAGGAGTCATTGGTGGATTTCTAGGTAATTGGAGTAAACTCGGAAGTAAAACTTGGAAGAGCATTCGCGATGAGGCCGTTGCTGGTGCTGTTGATGCTACGTTGAGTATGCTGGCATTAGGGACAACTCGGTATACTAGTGAAGAGTCGAGTGGAAAAGTACCTGTCCATCGTCGAGGAACTATTCTTACTCGTCTCCTATTTGGTAATGTGATTCTAGGAAGGACCTTAGGGTCTAATGATATTCTGATACAAGATCAGTACAATCAATTCCTCCGGCACCAACGGCAAGGATCTTTCCATTTGAATCGGATGCTTAGATTTGGAAACTTACATTCTACTCCATTCGATCAGTCATCTTCTGATTCATGGTTGGAGAATCGAGAGGACAATTAAAGCACCAATTCTCCGATAGATCGCAAGGCAAATGCGAATTTTACAGCCCTCAGGTGGTCTTTCCCGTCTGAGGGCTTTTTTATCAATCCTCTTCTGCTGACAATCGCCTCGCCACCTGCATCTCCTGCGCCGCCAAAAGAATCACAATCAACAATTCCCCCATAAAATAAAACCAACCCAGTACTGTCAGCTGAACAGCATGATCGAGGACCATATAAATCGACAAGGCGCAGTAGCCCAAATTCGCCAGTGCAATCAGCCGTAAAAAAGGCCCGGGCCTCCGGAGCGGTGCAAAATAGCAGCCCAGATCGTAGAGGGCAAAAAAGCAAGGAGGCAGGGCCAGAACGTAGAGCGCCTCCGGCGGCATACCGAACATCGGTTCCAAACGCACCAGTACGACCCCCAACAGGAAGGCAGATACGAGCGCTCCTATCCCATCTATCAAGAAGAGGGGCTTGGGCTGTGATAACCATTGTTTCATATCAAAGGGTGGGTTTATATGAATAACGCTCTGGCTGGATGACGGTTTGTAGAGAGAGTAGATTGTTTGATTATGATGTTTGAATAAAATTGTTGATTTAAACCCCTCATTTTGTGCAGCTTTAGCCCGTTTTGATGTTTCTGAGACATTTCCTTCCTCTCTCCTCCTTTTACCTTAAATTTTCCAATCTCTTTTCCTATTTTTAAGAGTTAATCCGCCCTAGTAGATTCTTTTTCAACAACAAATACTAAGTTATTGCCACTACATCAACCATACTTATTATGAAGTACCCTCTTTCTTTGCTGCTGGCTCTCCTGTTAGGGCTAGCCCAACCTTTAGTTGCCCAACAGGCTGATTATCAGCTTCAATTACGGACAGGAACCTACGATTTGCCGGACAATAGCCAACAGCTTGATGCCGGAAATACCATTTATGACCGCGAGGTAGTGAGCAATCGCTATTATCGCTTACTGCAATTCAATCAGCTGCCCGACCAAAAAATGATCGAGGCGCTGCGTGATGAGGACATCCGTTTGCTCGAATACCTTGGAGCCAACACCTATCAGGTGTCCCTACCTACGCGTTATGACCTTAACCGCCTCGAAGGCTTTCGCGCCCGAGGGCTGCACCCCATCCCCCAAAGTATGAAGCTGGCGCCCGACCTGGTCGACCCCTCTGACGGCTTTCGTGGCCTTGGCGATATGACCGAAGTCCTGCTGGCCTACCACAAAGACCTGCCGCAGGCCAACGTCCGCGCCTTCTGCAAACACGATAGAATCCAACTGGTCCGCTACAACGGCTACAACAGCGTCCTGCGCGTTCGCCTGCCGTACCACCGGCTGGCCGAAATCGCCGCGCTGCCCTACGTCAGCTTTATCGATAATGTACCCGGGCCAGATGTCGCCGATGATACCAACGGCCGGGCCTTGCACCGCGCCAGCGCCATCGCTGTAGAATACGGCGCAGGCCGCCAGTACGATGGTACCGGTGTCAATGTACTCTGCCGCGATGATGGCGTCGTTGGTCCACATATCGACTTTCAGGGCCGGATTTTTCAGTTTTCTAACGACTTAACTGGAGAGCATGGTGATGGAGTGAGCGGCATCATGGCCGGAGCGGGCAACCTCGATCCCAGCAATAGAGGAATGGCCAGTGGCTCGAATCTCTACGTAACCAACTATGTCGCTGACTTCCTGGATACGACCATGTACCTCTTCTTCAATAAGGATGTCATCGTTACCAACTCTTCTTATAGTAATGGATGTAATACGGGCTACACCGCTACCACGGTGACTGTAGAGCAGCAATTGTACGAGAATCCTACCTTGATGCACGTATTCTCGGCAGGAAATAGCAATAATACCGATTGTGACTATGGCGCTGGAAACCAGTGGGGCAATATTACGGGAGGCCATAAGCAGGCGAAGAACTGCTTGACGACGGCCAACCTGTTCAGCGATATTTCCTTGGTCAATAGCAGTAGCCGGGGGCCGGCCCACGATGGACGGATCAAACCGGATATTGCGGCGCACGGACAAGGTCAAATATCGACCGACCCCGATAATACCTATAGTCCCTTTGGAGGGACTTCGGCGGCGGCACCGGGGATCGCCGGGATCACTGCAATGCTCCATCAAGCATACAGCGATAATAACAGCGGCGAGCGCGCCCACGCGGCACTGCTCAAAGCCATCATGCTCAACACGGCTAACGACCTGGGCAATAAAGGGCCAGACTTCAACTTCGGCTGGGGCCATGTCAACGCCCTTCGGGCGGCGCAGACCATCGAAGACAAGCGTTATTTCATGGATACAGTACAACCTTCCGAAACCAATACCCACACCATCGATATTCCTGCTGGTGTGAAGCAAGCTCGGATGATGGTCTACTGGATGGATCCCCCTGCACCGCCAATGAGCAGCAAAGCCCTGATCAATGATTTGGATATTCGAGTACAGGATGCCTCCAACAATACTTATATGCCCTGGATACTCGATTCTTCTCCTACGGAGTTTGCTTTGTCAAGCCCTGCTACCACTGGTGTAGACAATCTCAACAATGTCGAACAGGTAGCTATCGATGATCCCCAGCCCGGCACTTACACCTTGGAAGTAGAGGGAAGTGCCCTGCCTTTCGGTGAACACGATTACTACGTGGTCTGGGAATTCCGTATGGACGAAATTACCTTGATTTATCCTGCCGGTAATGAGCGCCTCGTGCCCGGTGATACGGTCAATGTTTACTGGGATGCAGAGTCCGGAACAGAACCTTTCAGCGTTGAATTTTCTGTAAATAATGGCAACAATTGGATTCCGATTGGCCAAACGGATGGCGATGTGATGGTCTACTCTTGGGGCCTGCCCAATCAGTTCGTTGGAAAAATACTGGTACGGGTGTCTCGCGGTAGCATTAGCGATCAAAGTGATGCGCCCGTTAATATGGTACCGCTTCCAGAGGATTTGGAAATAAGCGCGGTCTGTTACAATTCGCTTAAACTAGACTGGTTGCCAGTCAATGGAGCCATCAGCTACGATATATACGAGCTAGGTGAGCGCTATATGGAGATGATTGAAACGGTGACCACCAATTCCTTTGAAAGAGTGCTTGACAACGCTTCTTTGGAGCGCTGGTATGCGGTTTCAGCGAATCTGCCCAATGACTTGAAGGGAAGACGTACGGTAGCCGTAGGCCATGCGGGAGGACTGTTTAACTGTATTGCACAGAACGACCTTACGCTTAGAGAAGTCGAGAATCCCAACACGATCGATAACTATATTATCTGTGAAAACTTCGAAGAGGAGGTGAGTATGGTGATCGCCAATAACGGATTGGACCCCAAGACGGATATTGAGGCCAGCTACCGGATCAATGATGGAACGCCGGTGACGGAAACTATAAATACGACTTTGATGCCTGGGGATTCTATCAACTATGTATTCAATCAACAGCCTATACTCACCGAATCCCAACTGGTTCATGTAGATGCCTGGGTGAATGGAGAGGACGAGCTGTACCCCTTCGATGATACGCTCTCCTTTGATTTCGTCTTGTATACGGACAATGGAGCCGCCATCGGACAGGTGGTGGAAGACTTCGAAAGTGGGATCATCCCTAGCCTATTCTGGCGAATAGAAAATGATGATGATGACGAGACTTGGCGGATCAGCCGATTCACAGGGTCGGATGGAGAGCCCAGCTTTATGGTTTGGATGAATTTCTTTTTCTACAATAATGTCGGAGCGGAAGACGCCCTGCTGACGGTACCGGTTGATCTGACGGAGGCTAACGAGGCTACCCACCTCACCTTTGATTATTCCTACCTCAACTTCGGTGCAGGAGAGGAGGATGGACTACGAATCGAAGTATCGACGGATTGTGGAGCAACTTTTAACCAGGTCATATTCGATCGCGCCGGAGATGATCTGCGCACCGTATTTGAAGATGATGTCTTTGTCCCTTCTCAGGCCGATCATTGGGCAAAAGCGGCGGTGAGCCTGTCTGATTTTGCTGGTCAAGACCAGGTGATTTTCCGCTTTGTAGCGGTCAATGACTGGGGACATCGTTTATTTTTGGACAATATTAATGTTCGCAATATCTCCACGGACGCCCCTACGGCGGTAATGGCGGTTTCGGCGGATGAAGTTTGCTTACAAAGTACCCTGACCTTTATGGCTGAATCGCAAGGGGACCTGTTGAGCCACGAGTGGAATTTTGGCTTAGGAGCCTCTCCCCGGACCGCACTAGGGCCTGGACCTATTGAAGTGACCTTCACCCTGCCACGGCCTACAGCTGCACAATTAACCACGAGAAATCCTTACGGTACCGATGTTACGATGCAAATTTTCAACGTAGTCCGGGAGCCTTTCGGAGATTATACTTTTGAAGATGAACAAGGAACAGTAAGCTTCACCAGTACAGCTAGTGACCTCACCCCCCATTCTTGGGACTTTGGTGATGGCAATACCAGTACGGATATTAATCCAGTACATACCTACGCTGCGCCGGGCGACTATGATGTGATCTTGACCCTCTCCAACGCCTGCGACACCCTGGAGATCGAAAAAGAAGTCTCCATTTCCATCGTCAGCATCTTCGATCCACAGTTGCAACACAGCGTTCAGGTGATGCCCAACCCGAATCGGGGCCACTTCGACCTGCAATTGCTCTCCAATGTAGCGGAGCAACTGGATATTCGCTTGCTGGACAACCAAGGTCGGCTGATTTTACAAAAAACTTTCAACAGTGCAGCGGGGCAGCAAACGCTGCAATTTACCGAAGAACGCCTGCCCGCAGGCCTCTACTTCCTGCGACTCAGCAACGGTCAGCAGAATAAAACTTTGAAAGTAATTGTACAAAACTAGAGATATACTCTAAGATAAATTTAATCCTCCCTACCCAGGTTAAACTATACGTGCCTGGGTAGGTTTAATTTTTTAGGACTTCTAATTGCCTGATTTGATTAACTAACCACTAATTATGACTACTGCTCGACTTTTACTGCTTTGGGCTGTCTGCTTTATTGTTGGCGGCCTCAACGCCCAACAGAACGATTATCAACTTCAACTCAAAAGCGGCACCTATAATTTTACGGAAAACGTCAAAAGTTATCCCCAACAAGCGACCATCGCGGCCCGTGAGGTCGTCAATGATCGCTACTATCGCATCCTGCAATTCTTTGAACTGCCCGACCAAGCGATGCACCAAAACCTAAAACAGCAGGACATCCACCTGCTGGAATACCTCTCTAAAGGAACCTACGTCGCCTCGCTGCCCACAAATTACGATCTGCGCCGCCTCGAAGGCCTCAAGGTCCGCTCAATTCAAGTGATTGAGAACGAAATGAAAATCGTCAATAGCTTGCAGCAAGGCTTGGTACGAGGCATGGAACAGGAGCGGGAAGTTTCTCTGGTCTTCTATAAAGACATCGAGCCGGCCACTGCCCGCGCCTACTGCGAGTTTGATGGTATGGAACTGCTAGCCTACAACGACTACAATAATATCATGTTGGTGCGCCTGCCGGACCGAGCATTGACCGAAATCGCCGAGCTGCCCTACGTCTCCTACATCGACGAAAAGCCCGACCCGGCGGTCCCCGATGATCTCGATGGCCGCGGGCTGCACCGCGCCAGCGCCATTGATGTGGAATACAAGAATGGCCGCCACTACAATGGCGAAGGCGTCAACATCCTCTGCCGGGATGATGGAGCGATTGGCGAGCACATCGACTTCCAGGGGCGATTGGATCAGAGCTCTTCTGGAGGGTCCAGAGGCAATCACGGCGACGGGGTAAGCGGTATTATGACGGGAGCGGGCAACGTCGACCCCCGCTATGAGGGCATGGCCAGCGGCGCTTTCCTTTACGTTATTGACTATCGATCTGACTTCCTGGATGAGACGATGGATTTGTTTTTTGATGATGATGTCATTGTCACCAACTCTTCCTACAGTGATGGTTGCAACCGTGGCTACACCACCCGCACCAGAACAGTAGATCAGCAATTGTACGACAATCCAACCCTGATGCACGTCTTCTCGGCGGGCAATAGCAATGGTAATGATTGTGGCTATGGCGCTGGTATGCAGTGGGGCAATATCACTGGTGGCCACAAGCAAGCCAAGAACTGCATCGCCACGGCCAACCTATTCGACGATGCAGATTTGGCCAACAGCAGCAGCCGGGGCCCGGCGCACGACGGACGCATCAAGCCGGACATCTCCGCGCACGGGCAAAACCAGGTGTCTACCGACTCCGCCCATACCTACTTTTTCTTCGGAGGAACTTCGGGAGCCGCGCCGGGCATCGCCGGGGTGATGGCCCAGCTGCACCAGGCCTACAGCGAACTGAACGGCGGGGAGCGCGGCAGTGCCGCCCTGCTCAAAGCTATTATGCTAAATACTGCCAACGACCTCGGTCGCCGAGGCCCTGATTTTCAGTACGGCTGGGGGCATGTCAATGCTTTACGCGCTGCAACAACCTTAGAAGACAACCGCTACCTGCAAGGGGCGGTCCTGCCAGGACAAACCAGCACCCACACCATCGACATCCCTGCGGGCGTGCGCGAAGTTCGAGTAATGACCTACTGGATGGATCCACCGGCTTCCAATAATACCAACAAAGCACTAGTCAATAACCTAGATACCCGCCTTAGAGATGCCGGCGGAGATACCTATCTGCCTTGGCTGTTGAACCCTACGCCGGATCCATTTTTACTAGATGCTCCTGCTACGAGGGGAGTAGATAATCTCAATAACGTAGAGCAAGTTGTGATTGATAATCCTGCTGCTGGTACCTACACCCTCGAAGTAGAAGGATCAGAGCTGCCTTTCGGCGAACATGAATACTATGTGGTTTGGGAATTTTATACCGATGACATTACCCTTATTTATCCCAAAGGAGGCGAAAAAATGGTGCCTGGAGAGCAGTTTAAGATGTTCTGGGATGCAGCCAGCGGCACTCAGCCTTTCTTTGTATCCTATTCGGTTGATGCTGGAGCAAGCTGGATAGAGGTTGCTAGAACCAATGCAGAGGATCGGATTTTTACTTGGGCCGTTCCTACAAGTGTCATCACCAATCAAGCCCTGTTCAGAGTGACGCGCGGCGGTGTAGAAGCCGTGAGCGATACCTTGATTCACATCGCTCCTCTAGTACAGAACGTAAGAGTGGAGCGTGTTTGTCTAGATTATATTCAGCTAGAGTGGAATCCTTCTGCAAATGCTGTTGGCTATGATATTTATAAGCTAGGAGAACGTTATATGGAATTGATTGATTCGGTTACAACCAATACTGCGGAGGTACCAATTAGTAATCCTGCTGAGGACGCTTGGTTGGCGGTCAGTGCCAAGTATGCTGATGGAACAGTGGGGCGCCGCACTAGAGCGATAAGAAGCCCCCAGTTCTTGCAGGACTGTTTATCACCACGTAATATGACCTTAAGTAAAGTGAATAATCTAGGTAAAGGTAGCGTGCTTTATTCCTGCGATGATTATGCTGGGCCTATACAAGTAGAGATCGTTAATAATAGCACGGTACAGGAAGATGATATTCGAGTAGGCTATCGCATTAATGGCGGAAGTGCGATTGTGGAAAACATCCCGCAGGCTTTAGCTTCGTCGGATACCTTTACTTACGTTTTTAACCAACAACCCCTACTCACGCAAAACCGAATCGTTACCGCAGAAGTTTGGGTAAATATTGATGGAGATATGTATAGCCCTGATGATACCATTACTCGTGTAGCCCTTTTGTACACGAATACGTCGGGAGTGGCCCCTACGATTTTTGAAAACTTTGAAGGCCCTCTATTTCCTCGCAATTTTTGGGGGATAGAAAATGAGGACAATTCGGTAACTTGGGCGCGAACTAGTAATTCTGATATTAAGGGTAGAGGCGGGCAGACTACCCGGGCACTGGCCTTACGCTGTAGAGATTACGACAATATCGGAGCGGAGGATGTTTTCAGTACCATTCCCATCGATTTGAGCCAGATAGAAGAAGGAGTATTTATGTCTTTTGAGTACGCTCATGTGCGCAACAGCTCCAATAATGATGGCCTGCGCGTCGAAGTGTGGGGGGACTGCGAGGGGAGCTTTAAAGAGGTGGTTTTTGAACGCTTTGGTACAGCACTAGTTACGGCTTCGATTTCAGGTGGTGGAAACTTTATACCAGAATTAGGTACTGAATGGGAGTATGAAGTGGTTAACCTCACCCCATTCAAGGGGTCCAGCTCTGTGATTGTACGATTCATAGGGATTAACGGAGGAGGAAATAATATTTTTATCGATAACATCAACATTGAAGAGGTAAATGATGATGTACCTCAGGCGGAGTTTCGCTCTGACGATGATGTCTGTATCGGAGAATCCTTGGTTTTTATAAATGAATCTGAAGGAGAGTTGTTGGACTTGCAATGGAACTTTGGTATCGGTGCTTTGCCGAGCACAGCGATTGGCCCCGGGCCACATTTCGTTCAGTTTCAACTGCCACGGCCAACCGCAGTCACCCTTACTGCAACCAATCCTTTCGGAGCCGATACCCTCACTCGGCTCATTACGGTCTCCCGCGATCCTAACGGAGATTTTAGTTTTGATGACAACGAAGGGACAGTCGACTTCAGCAGCACCGGTGGTGCGGTCAATAACCACCTCTGGCGCTTCGGTGATGGCAATATTAGTACCGAGGTCAATCCTCGTCATACTTATGCCAGTCCTGGGGAGTATACGGTAGTCCTCGAAATTTCCAATGCCTGCGGGGTCCACATTGTCACCAAGACTGTAGACATTTCCGTAGTCAGCATCTTCGATCCAAACAACCAGCAATCCGTACAAGTGCTGCCTAACCCCAACGATGGGCAATTCGAACTGCTGCTGCAAACCCTGCAGGTTGAGGAGTTGGATGTCCGCCTCTTTGATACCAAGGGCAGTGTGCTGTACAACCAGCGGCTGAGTACCAATGCGGGCGAAACCCGCCTCCGCTTCGACCAGCAGCGCCTGCCTGCTGGCCTGTACATCCTGCAGCTGCGCAGTGCGGAGCAGACCAGGAGTATGAAGGTGGTGGTGGAATAATGATCATCTTAAATAAAAAACGCTTTGCCTGCATTCAGCAAGCAAAGCGTTTTTTTATAAACAAATGATCGTTTAAGAAACCGCTACCAAATTCAACATGGCCGTAAATTCCTGCTGAATACTTCGCGTCTTATCCTTTGCATACCATTTCTGTGCCTCGTAAACAAACTCGCTGTAGGGCGATGCATTGGGATCATTCTTGCGGTCCATGACAATCTGCTGCATCTCCGAAGGCCGAGGGCCCCATTTCCCTAATACCTCCTGCGTCTCTTCATCCACGATAATAATCATCGGGATGGAGCGGCCGCCGTTGGTGAGAAAAAGGTCCATAAGCGCCGGGTTCTCGTCGCGGAGGACGTAGCGGGTGGTCACCTTGGGATTAAGGCTGGCCAGCTTATCAATCACCGGGATGATCTGCGCGGCGTCGCCGCACCAGCCCTCCGTGATGACCAGCCAGGTCTGCGGCCGGTCGATGGCCTCCACGCTTGCACGGCTTTCCTCCTGAACCTTGGTCGTCTTATCGATACGCTTCATTCGCGAAGCATTCATTTGCGTATAATGAACAAAGGCTTCCGATTGATTGGGGCCTGTCGTCTTGTCTTGTGCCAGTAACTCATCAATCAGACTGCGATAGGCTTCGTAGGAGAGGCCCTTTTCGATGCTGGCAGAGATGATGGCTTTCATATGGTTAGATTTAGATGAACAATGTTTGAACACAGAACAAGTAGTGAGCCAACTTGTTTGTCACTCCAACCACAATCAACGCAATTTGTCCGCTACCGGATAGGACCAGCTAAGGTGAACTTACACCGCCTCGGCACTTACTGAAGGGGCCGTACTTATGGTCGAAGATTTGGTCTGCAACCTAGAGGTGCGTACAGTTAAGCCCTTGAGTTCTTTGCTTTTGACATGGAAGCTTACGCCGATTAGTATCCGATCGTTTCCGTTACCTGGCGCATATTCATGGTAGTAATTATCACCAGAACCTGCAGTAGCAGATTGGACGGTACTAGACAGATAATTATTCTTATCGATATTCACCGGGTCGATGTCCTGATAGTAAAGCGTGAGGTTTTTTACCTTTCCATCACCAACACGAACCCCAATACCCGTCGCTACACAGCCACTGCTCAGCTCCAATATCTCCTCATAATCACTGGTATTGAAATGGGAACCATCCGAAGTTAGCCAGGAAGTGCTATTGGTATCCAGATTAGCAATTTTGAAAGCGACCCGATTCATCTCGCTATTGCTGGAGTGCAAGGCCATTCCGATGATCACCGTACTTTGGTAGCTGGCGGTATCGTCATCTAAAGAAAGATACCCCTCATCACCACTGCTGTTAACCACTGTGGAATCAACATCACCATCGTCCCACTCAAATCCAGTCATTTCGTAACTGGTCGTGAGGTAGGTGTCGATTGCATCCTCAAGCAAGGTCTGGATAGTGGCATCGGTGGTCAGGATAGACACGGGCTGTAGAGAGTTGTCGTCAAAATCGCAGAGCACATGCTTGTTCTGATCCTCAATCGAATTGGCCCAGGCATCAAAGCCATCGGAGAGGTAATTGGCATCTCCGCCTTTGGCCTCGAATATACCGTCTGATTGGGAATAGTCCTGGATGGTATCCACGGATTCAGAAGCAGAAATACTGCCTTCATAGCCACCATAATTGGCGGTGAACTTCGCACTCATATCACTTTCGGTGGAGTAGTAATATTCTGAAATGTTCTCGGTGTACTTCCAGCGGCCCCCATAGTAGCCTTTGTACAAAAAGTGGGTGCCGTATTTGGTGACAAAATTCAGCGCATCATCTGAATTAGCAATGCCATCAATAGCTGTTTGGACCTCTGTTTTGAGCAGGCTGATCAGATTGGTGGTATCGCTAAGCGAAGCGTTGATCTGAAGGGTGTACAACTGATAAAGTCGCTTTTCGGCGTAGGCATAAAAAGCTTCATTGGATAAGTAGCTGTCGCTGTAGTTGGCTTTCAGCTCTCCCGAAAAAGCGCCGTAGCTGGCCGAAAGGTTCAGGCTGACGCTGGTGGTGGTGTAGAGTTCATCCATCGTGTAGCTCTCTGTTTTTTGGTAACTAGAGCCGACCAGATTTTGGTAAGACATATTCTCAGAATAGACGTAATCTACGCCTCCGAGCGTCTGCGTTTTGGTAGTACTGCTGAACTCAAACAGCTGATGATCATCATCGTTGACCACAGAATCGGAGTCCGCAAATTTGCCATTTTTGACATCATAAATTTTACCTAGCTGGGAAGATCCTTCTAAATAGGTACTCATCATTCGAGAAATTTAGGGGTGAAACAAATAAATGATTGCAATTTCGAATGTCACAACTATCCACAGGGATGCTGTGCATTTTACATCGCTGATGCAATAATGGGGGAAAAGGATGCTGAAAAACTCATCAACTACGCGGACAAAACCAGCAAAAACAGGACAAAATCGTCAAGGAACGAGATTTTAACGATTTTGTCCACCCTGCGGTATTCATCTTAGATAGGAAGAAGGCTGCTTGCCGTACCTCCGCCGGTAGGTTCGGGAGAAATAATTAGGATCATCGAAGCCAATGGCGTAGCTGACTTCGGCAACGGTGAGAAAGTCCATAGCCTCTAGGTGCCTTTTGGCCTTGTGCAGACGAATTTCTAAGAAATACTTGTTGGGGGTAAGGCCGGTCATCGCTTTAATCTGTCGGGACAATTTACTCTGGCTGATGTGCAGTTCGTCCGCCAGGCTATTCATATTAAACTGTTTGTTACTGATTTCTCGCAGTAGAATGCTTTCCACCTTTTGCAGCCATTGCTGGCTTACTTTAGGATCGACGGATGTGGCGACGCCATTGGTGTTGGCAAGTACCCGAGGAGCATGCAATGGCTTTGTCGTTCTAGCCCTGGCATTGGCTAACAGATTCTCGATTCGAACCAGTAATTCCTCGTGCGAAAACGGTTTGGTGATGTAATCATCAACGCCAATGCGGAGGGCCTTCAGCTTATCTACTTCGGTGGCGCGGGCAGTAAGCATAATACTTGGAATGGCCGCGTAGGTTCCATTGGCTTTCAATAACCGGATGAACTCAAAGCCGTCCATTTCGGGCATCATTACGTCGCTGATGATTAGGTCCGGCAAAGGCTGCTCGCTCAGCTGACGCAGGGCCACCTTGCCGTTAGTTGAAGTGCTGAGCCTAAATTTTGAGGATAGTAAAGAGGATAAGTAGGTTTGCATATCTGGGTTGTCCTCCACGATGAGGAGACGAGGCTTGCTGCTCGATGATCCATTGACCTTTACGGTTGGAAGGGGAACGGCAGTCGATTCTGGCCCGAGGACTGTGGCTTGTTCGGGCGCAGGTACTAGTTGGGCTATTTTCTTGGGCAGTACCAGGGCCATTACTGTCGATCGACCCAATTCAGAGCTGACTTCGATCCGGCCACCCATGAGTGAAGCATACTCCTTAGAGAGGGCCAGCCCGATTCCTGTGCCCCCTTCCTGCGGAAGGTTCGGTTGGGTGCTCTGATAAAAACGATCAAAGACTTGCGGAAGATCGTCGGGGTGAATTCCTCGGCCATTGTCGTTGACTTCAACAAAAATTTCCGAATCAGATTCGCTGACGCGCAGGACGACTTTTCCGTATTCAGGAGTGAACTTGAGAGCGTTGGAAAGCAGGTTGTTAATGACCGTACTGCATTTGTCGACATCGAGTTGAAGGACCAGACTTTTTGAAGCGGAATAAACGAGATGGTAGTCTAGGCGTTTAATGCTGGCAGCAGATTCAAAACTGGCGAATAATCTGTTGATCAGGGCATAAAATTGAGTGGATTGTTCCCGAAGTACCATCTTTTTACCTTCTACCTTCGCCAAATCCAGGATTCCGTTGATCATCTGCTTCAGCTGATTGCCGTTGCGTTGAATGATTTGTAAGATGGCTGTTGTCGATTCATTAACCGCCCCATATTTCCCATCAAGAAGTGCATTGACCGGCGAGAGAAGTAGGGTTAGCGGAGTGCGTAGCTCGTGGGTGATGTTGTTGAAAAAGGAGGTTTTAAGATCGTCTAGTGCCTGAAGTTGCGCAGCTTTGGCTTGTAAGAATGCCTTTTCTTCATTCTTCTTTCTGCTCCAAAAAAAGAATGCCAGCAAACCAGCACCTGCGGCTAAAATAGATCCAGCAAAGATCAAGTTCCGCTGGAAACTTGCGATCTGTTTATCTTTGCTGAGCAAGGCAATCTCCTTTTCTTTAACCTGTGTTTCGTAGCGAGCCTCTAGCTCCAGGGCAATGGACTGTTCATCTTTGCGGTGAATACTGTCTTGCAATTCGATATAAGTTTGCCGGGTGTGATATGCCTGTTCAAAATTGCCCAGCCCGGCCTGAATTTGAGCGTACTGGTGGTAAATATTTCTTACTTGATAAATATTAGAAATAGAATCCACCAAAGGGAGCAATTCCTGGGCGTACTTCATCGCCTGATCGTACTGCCCCTGATTTTTGTAGAGCGTCATCAATTCATTCAAAGGAAAAGATAGCTTCGCCGGAGAGACCTGATGGGCCTTGCGGATGGCCAGCGATTTATTGAGGTAAAAAGCAGCTTTTTCTACTTCATTGACCAAGGAGTACAGCCGTCCCAGATTGTTATAGACCCTAGAGGAGTCGTAATACATGGCATTCTTTAGGTACTCAGGTTCTAACAATTGCTTGTAGTAGGCCAATGCTTGATCATATTGTTCGAGATCAACATAACAGTTGGCTACCTCGTTGATGCCAATCAGTTGTCCTCTCCAATTGCCTTGGTCTTTGAAATCGGAAAGCGCCTGTTGGGCATATTCCAGGGCCCTGGGGAGGTCATCTTGATTCCTGAAGAGCTCTGCCAGGGAAACCAATATTGATGGTTTGAATTTTTGTGCGCCCTCCTGATCGGTGGCTTTGAGGGCTCTGAAGAAGGCATCGCTGGCTTTGGCTAGCCTTCCTTGATTTTTATAAGCATAGCCCACGTATTTTAAAACATCAATATACGGCTGCCACTGTTGCTGAAGAGAAAGGCGTTCACAGCTTGCTTCCCCCTGCCGAATCACTTCCTCCATATCATTGCTGTAGTAGACCCTGTAGACATTCAGAAATTCTAGGGCACCGAAGCAGTGTTGACAATCAGGCAGTTGTTGCTCTGTATAAGCCTTACAGCGAGAAAAATAGTACAAGGTGGAATCGCTATTTGCCCGCGCTAAATTTTGGGCCTTTGAGAACATAGCGTTCCATTGATCCATCTTAGTTGATTCCGTACTTTGAGCACTTAAGGGGAAGAAGAGATGGACAGCAGAGAGCAATAAGAACAAAATGATATACCTAATCTTCGTTTTGATAGAGGACTTATTCATGACAAAAAGTTTAGAGCCAACTACTCGACAGTTGGAATCCGTGGTTATTGACAATACGGGTAGGAGGTATCTATTGCGATGACTGAGTGAACAAATCTAAGATACAATAAATTGTAGAATATTATTATATGTTTTCGAAGATAAATTTACTTGGAGAATCGAATGCCCGATATGCTGATGAGGAGAAGTCAAGGTCAGCTAAAATAAGCCTGGTAAATCTTTCTGCGGGGATAAAAGGCAATGTAAATGGCTGGATAGAGAAGGAGGGTGATGAGAAAATTGGGCCCTTTAAAGGTCATATCGTCGATGATCAGGCAGCTGTCTTCTGTAATCTTACGCACAATATGCTTGTGTCGCCAATAGCGCAGCGGGAAGGGCATGGTCGTAGCTTCGTCAATAAAATAAGCTTCCTGCTCATTGACGCCGTCGTCTACAATATCGCTGATCCAGTCGGCTTTAATGGGCGAAAGAAAGCGCAGGTGCACCCGGTCACCTTTCTTGGAGCCGGTGAAGCTTATAATTTCCATCTCTCCTTGCTTGGGCTTCAAGGCTTCAAAGAGCGAACGATCAAAGCGGGCCATGACTTCTTTGTAGTTCCCTTTTACCTGAGTTTGCATTTGAATATTCATCGACTATTTCAACAGGAAAACTGGGCTTATGTTTAATCTGCCTTCTTCTAAAAACTCCATTTGAGGCGCAGAAACAAGGCCTGGATGAGGGCTTTGTAATGGGGGGATTCGCTGAAGGCCATCTGCCCTACGAGGTCCAAGTCCCAGTTTTGCTGGATGGAGTAGCTCAGCGTGGGATTGACGAAGAGCGTATGGACGGAGGAAGGACTGTAAATGATGGCCAGCCCGCTGTTGAACAGAGGGGTGATGGGGTAGGCCCCCTGCACGAGGATGGACCAGCGATAGGGATACAGATTGCGGGCGGATAGTTCGGTGTTGAACAGCTCGGTGATGGGCGCAGAGGTGCTGCCCAGGCTATTGTAAAGGAGACCACCGTTGAGGTACAAGCCTTTTTTGAAAGAATAATCTATGGCGAAAGTGGCGGTGACACTGTTGGGGTCCTCCTCGTCTAGGGCATGGAAGTAAGTCCATTCGCCTTTAAAGCCGGCATTGCCCAGGCTGCCCGCCCAGCCGCCGCCGCCCACCAAATGCCGCTGCATAATGCCCGCCAACACCTGAAAGTCATAGTTCCACCGATTCAAGCGCAGCAGCCCGGCGGCCACTACCTCCTCCCAATCATCAAAGGCGCCAACGGCCAGCTCGATACTCGACGCCACCCCGCTGTAATACTGCACCCGCAAAGCATCCGCTCCCGGCCGTTCTTCATAATCAAAATCAGAAAAGGCATAGGCATTAAAAATATCATTGGGATTCCAGATGGTGTTGATGCCCCAGTTGATGCGCTGCCGTCCCAGCCGGATTTCCCATTGCCCGGGTATCCACTCCACATAGAAGCGGTCCAGCGTACTGTGCAGCACCAAGCCCTTGTCGGAAGAAACGCCGAGGGAGAGGTCAAAGAAAACATCGCTCCCGGCATTGACCTGATCAAGATAGTTGGGCGTTAGCCGGACCACGTCGCCCCAAAAGACGCGACTGCGCAGGTCGGCCCGAAAGTTCCAGCGCTCGCTGATGTACCAGCGGAAGTTGAGGCGATTGTGCAGCAAATTATCCTGTAACAGCTGGTCGACGCCATCGACGATATTGGCGGATTGCAGGTCCTTGATGTAGCCATTGAGGCTCCAGTTGCGGGGCGTATCTTCCTGTGCGGAGAGCGAGGAGAGCAGGCCGCTGATGAACAGTATCAAATAGAGGCTCCTCATGGTTGGCGAACATCTGAGGCGATCTGCCCGTCGACCAGCGTAATGACCCTGCGGGCTCGATCGATCACTCGTTGATCATGGGTGGAGAAGACAAAGGTGACCTGCTCGTTGCGGTTCAGCTCGGCCATCAGATCGAGGAGTTGGGTGGTGGAGGCCGAGTCGAGGTTGGCCGTCGGCTCGTCGGCGAGGATGAAGGTCGGCTTGGAGGCCAGGGCGCGGGCTACGGCCACCCGCTGCTGCTGCCCTCCGGAGAGCTGCGCAGGCCGTACGTCGACCTTATTGCTTAGCCCTACCGCTTCAAGCAGGCTGAGGGTGCGCGCTTCGCGCTCCGCCGCCGATCGATTTTGCAGCAACATCACAAACTCTACATTCTCCTTCGCCGTCAAGACCGGGATCAGGTTGTAAGCCTGAAAGACAAAGCCGATGTGGTTTTTTCGAAAATCAATCAGCTCATTATCAGAAAGCTTGGAGATGTCCTGCCCCCCGATGCTGATCTGCCCCTCGCTGGGGCGGTCCAAACCCCCGATGATGTTGAGCAGGGTCGTCTTACCGGAACCCGAAGGGCCGACGATGGCCGTAAATTCTCCCTGACCGATTTCCAGATCGACGCCGCGCAGGGCGTGCACCGGAATAGTCTTGGGGTTATAAGTTTTATGCAAATTGTTGGTGCTGATGACATTCATTGTTCTTAGATTTTTCTGATGGCTTCAACGGGCCGCAGTCGCACTGCCTTGAAGGCAGGGTAGAGGGCGGCAATGATAGAAGTTAGGGTGACGGCAATGGCCGATTGAAAGAAAACCTTGGGGTTGAGCGTTGGATAGATGATTTCGGACATGCCAAAATTTTTCAAACCCTCTGAGTAGGCACTCAGATTGATCCCGTATTCACCCAGGTAATTGATCGTCAACCATCCCAATAACAGCCCAACTGGAATAGCGACGAGAGCCAACATGATGGTTTCTGTCACAATCATCAAAAAGACGCGTTTTTTGTTCATGCCAATGGCCATTAACATCCCCAGTTCGCGCGTTCGTTCCAGCACCGCCATGAGGGTCGTGTTGATGATCCCAAAGACCAAAGCCAGCATGATAATGACCAGATAGATGAGTGAGACAAAGGCTATTTGTGATTCATAGAGCTGTAGATCAGGTGCCACCTCCCCGTAGTTCTCAATACGTAAACCAGGATAGTGTCGACTCAACTGCTGCTGTATGCTATCCAACTTTTCGGTATCCTTGATGGTGAGGGCAATCTGATGAGCGATGTTGGTGGCCTGCCCCTGCGCTGCTGCTTCGGACAAGAGCAAAGGATTGAGGTCCTGGGTTTTGACAAAAATATGGGCTTGATCAAAAATGTTATTGCCCGTATCGTAAAACCCTACGATGCGAAAGGCCGCAGAGGTGATTTCCTGATCCAGATTCTGAAAAGTCAAGACTACCTTAGAGCGAATTTTTACCTTGAGTTTTTCGGCCAGAAAGCGGCTTAAGAGCACCTGGTTTTTTCTTTTTCCATTAAAATAAGTGCCTTCCACAATGTTTTGATCCAAGTGGGTAAGGCGGCGCTCCGCCTCCGGCTCCACTCCACGAACCAATACGCCACGGCTGCCCTTGCTAGAGGCCAGCATGGCATTGACCAAAGTACGGCTCGACGCCTCTGCGACGTCGGGGAGGGTCCTAATTTGTGCCAGTTTCTGCTGCTGCTCAGTAAAGTAATACTTGGTTTCCTTATTCTTTTTAAAATCGGGATGATGGATTTGTAGATGAGAAACCACGTTGGTGATCGCACTATCGATGTAGCCCTGTATCATTCCCGTCGCAAAGGCACTCATGAAAATGGCGGCCCAGATGCCCAGGGCAATCGCCGTGATCAGCACTGAGCTGCGCAGCTTATTGCGCCAGATATTTCGCCATGCTATGATTAAAAACATGCTATTGTATTGGCTTTATTCCCTCATCGCCGCTACCGGCTGTAGACGTCTGATCTTCAGCATCGGGTAGAGAGCCAGCAGGCTGGTGATGATGAAAATAATGAGGGCTTGGGTGAAAAATATATCCGCTCGTAAGAGGGTTGGGAAAATGGGTTCGAAGCCGAAATTGTCTAAAGTATCAGCGTAAGTGCCGCTGTCCAGTCGTACAGGATTGGCATTAAAATACCAAACGATTGGAACGCTGACCAGGATGCCCGCCAACGCACCTACCAGGCCCAGAATGACAGTTTCTAGCCAGACGGTGAATGCCAGCTTCCCTCGGCGCATCCCGATAGCGGTGAGAATACCGAACTCGCGGCTGCGCTCCTTGCTCATCATCAGGATGGTCCCGAAGATGCCAAAGGCAATGATGAGGTAGAGGATGGCGTAGACGATGTAGTTGCCAGCGGCGTCTAGCTCTCTGGCTTTGACGATGTCAGGCAGCAGCTCCTCCCAGCTCATGATTTCGTAGGCCTCCTCGTCTAGCTCCGCTTTGAGGGCCTGAAGGATGTCCGGCACGGCCTCCTGCTGCTCGATCTGTAGGGCCAGCGAGGTGATGCGGGACTCAGCGCCGTAGAACCATTGGGCCTCCGCCAGCGGCAGGTAGACCATCTGCTTGTTGAGCTCCGGCGAGCCGAAGTTGATCAGGCCCCGCACCGGATATTTGCCTGCTGCGTTCACCCCTCGGTAGCCCTGGCTAATGAGGACGAGGGTATCGCCCGTCTGCAACTGCAGGTTCTCCGCCAGGCCTTCGGCAATCAGGATGCCTCTATCGTCGGGGCGGAGGTAGCGGCCGCCGGGGAGCATGCGTCCACTCAGGCCAGTCATCTGATCTTCCGCCTCGACATTGGTACCGATGACCAAGGCGCCCAGGGTAGTATTACCGTAGGAGGCCAGGGCGAAGGATTCGATGCGGGGGACGACGGCGTCGAGCTGGGGGATTTTATCGGGAAGGGCCGCCAGTTGGGGCGTCCATTCGAAAGAATTATCGATGGTCTGTTCGTCCCAATAACCATTCTTATGCACCTGGGCAAAGCCGTAGTAGAAGCCTACCACATTGTTGACCATTTGCTCCCATATTCCCTTTTGCAGGGATTCCATGAGCGAAGCAAAGAGGACGGCGAACAAGATTGAAGCAGCCGTGATCAGGGTGCGTCGTTTATTGCGCCAGATGTTGCGCCAGGCCAGTTTGATCAGGGTATTCATCGTTAAATTCTTAGGCGTTTCATGTTTTGAATGGAGAAGAAGTTGGGCTTAATGGGCTGGTCGAATTCTAGCGAAAGGTGCTCGACGATGGTCTTATGGCCTTCTTCTTCTGCGGGGATGACTTCCAACCGGGCGGGCAGGATTTTGCCCCCAATTTCTTTGATGTCCTTACCCAGCATGGTATTGATCAGGTAATCGTCCTCATCGTAAAATTCTACTTTGAGTTGGAGGAATTCCTTTTTGCTGATCCAGACCAGTAGGCGGCCCCAGACGACGGGGGCGTCTTCTTTGGGGAGCAGTTCGAGCTGGTAGCAGTCGTAACCGTCGATTATGGTGGAGCCGAGTAGGCGATGCTCATAGTCAGTGACGGTGGAGGATTGTTTGACCAGGTCATCATTAGTGAAATCAGAGCCCATCCAGGACTGCATCATCATCGAGGGGGGTAGTTTAATCACTCGATCGATGGTTGGCTGCCAGTTCCAGATTTCTTTGCCGCGCTTGAGAAAGGCCGTTCCTTTATCTCGCGCTGGAGCGGTGACTAAGGTTAGGCTGTAGTCATCACCCAAGGCCCAGCTCTTCATCGTCATCTCTCGGGTCCATTCTGGCCGTACGATAGTCATTTTGATGATGCCTTCATTGCTCTTTCCTTTGAGCTTCTGATCCGCTTTTTCGATAATTTCTTTAGCATTCAGCGGTGCTTGAGCAGTGGATAAGAGTGGCCAAAGCAGGATTAGGCATAGTAGGAGGTGGTATTTTGATTGTTTCATTAGCGGCATATTGAAAGATTGTAGTTGATACCTCAAAGTTAAGCGAAAAAATTAAAACAATCAAAATAATTTTTTAGATTAATCTAAAAATAGACTAATGCATGAATTTTTTCGATAATTTGTAATTTCTTTCCACCTTTGTCCAAACGCCGATAGTATGTTGAGATACGCGCCCCATTTACTAGCTATTTTCTTGCAATTTCTGTTTTGTCTGGACCTGTCTGCCCAGGCCAATATTAGGATCGGCTACACCTACAGCTATTTTGACTTGGCGGAGAGCAATGCGATTCTCGATCGTTTTGAGGAAGAGCGCGACTGGCTAGATAATCGCTTTGGAAATATTCGTGGTTTTCATGGGATCAGCTTTGGGCTGCGCTATAAGATGGGCACTACAGCAGCGGAGTTGGGCTATTATAATCGCTTTACCAGGCGGCAGGCAGAGGGGATAAATCCAACGAGCAGTACAGATTTCTTTCGGCAGTTGAATACGGCCAATCAAGGATTTTCGTTGGGGGTAGAGCAATTTATTGGCCCTTTTAGCATTGGTGGAACGATCGATCGGAATTTTTGGACGATGAGGTTGAAAGAAAGCTCTAGTGGAGATCGTCAGACGGTAGTTGATGAGCGTTATTGGAGTAGCCAGTTTTTTGTAGCTTTCAATTCCGAGCGAACCGAAGGCATTTCGATTAGTATTCGCCCTTACGTGCAAGTTCCCTGGACCAGCTTTGGTCTACAGCCGCTCGAAGAGGCCTTGGAAAGCAACCCCGTCAATGACCCTGAAGAAAAACTGCTGAATTTCGGTATTCAGTTCATATTCTACAACGGCAATTAGGGCAATAAAAAAAGGTGGCTTTTTGCAAAGCCACCTCCAACCATTAAGAAACTATGGAAACCAACTAAAACTCTATTTAATATCTTTCGGGGGGTCTAGTTCAGACGGGCCATTGTTGATGACCGCAGGGACATACCGCAAACCTTTTTTGGATCCTTAATCCACACAATAGCTTCGCTGTAATTCTGATTTCCCATCTGGTCGGTGACCCAAAGCTTAATCCGCTTCTTCCCCAAGTCATTACAATCAAAAACCCGCTTGTTATCATTCGTTTCTTCTGAGAAGGAAAACTTCAATTTGCTATAAGCGGTCTGATTGTCAGAGCTACCAGCTTCGAGACCTTCCGCCGTGAGTACCACCGTTGCGGTGACCTCCATCAGTTCAAGAACCAATCCTTGATTGCATACTACTACTGGTTTTTCTACGTCCGATTCCACGTTGCCAGGATTGTTCTCATGCGTCAGGCTGCCGGCGCTCAAGGGCAAAATATAGCAACCAATAAATGTCAAAAGGGTGATCAATTTCATTTGTCCATAGTGTTTGTTGGTTGACGAATGGGGGGAAAAATAGGGGGGGAGAGTGTTTGTTGTAATTTTAGGATGTTGCCAAAATGGCTAGTTTATGCTGTGTACTTTTGTAAGTCTGTAAGTTGTCAATGTTGTTGGTCAAAAATTGTAGGCTTATTCCTTTGTGCCTCTATTTGGGGGGAGCTGTGAAGGGAGGAGATGTTGTATCAAATTCACAATTACAAAGGTATAGCAAAAGAAGGTACGGCGCATACCCTAAAATTGGTAATTTTCATATGATATATTTTTGTTGAAATTATAAATTGATTATCAGTGATTTATGATTTAATGTATAATTTTTTATAACCATATGGACAGAATAAAAGATGAAGAGGAATAAAAACAAGAAAGCCCTGCGGGACTTCCCGCAAGGCTTCGACTAAACTGTTACTGCATGATTTTATCATTGAACGGCGAGCCTCAAGACTTCGGACTTGCCATCTTCATTCGTTAAACGGATCAGGTAGAGGCCGGCAGTGGGCGGTGCTACCAATCGGTGACTACTTCGGCCCGTTCCAACTACCACCTGTTCGGAGCCCAGCAGCTGGCCGCTGAGGTTGTAGAGCTGCAATTGCAAGCGGTGATTATCGGAAGAGTTGAAGATCAGCTCGGCCGGCTGGCCGATGGCGACGGGGTTGGTCAAGACATTGACCAAGAGGCCGATGCGCTCCAAATCGCCGGTGGCAGTGCCTAGCTTGACCTCATAGGTGTAAGTCCTCGAGCATCCATTGCCGTTGGTGACGACGACCGTGTAGGTGCCGCTGGCTAGACCACCGATCGTTTGGGTCGTTGCTCCATTGCTCCACTCAAAAGTGTATGGAGGAGTACCGATGGAGATATTCAATTCAATTGATCCGGTATTATTACCATCGTCATCGTTGACGATTCCTATAACTTCGATATTTGGTATTACAGTCAAGACCAGGTTAACCGTACTATCACAACCTGTCGCAGTGGACGATAAGGTTTCTGAGTAAATTCCTGCTTGACTGATCACATTGTTGCCCAGCGTGTAGGTCTCTCCTTCACAGATGGTAGCCGACACATTGGCACTTATTGGCTCATTGACCACTAACTCCAGGTTGACGATGCTGTCGCAGCCTCCGTTGGCGAACATGTTAACGGTGTAGCTGCCGGAAGTAGCGAAGGTTTCTGAACCAACGGTGTAGGTCTCTCCCTCACAAATGGCGGCGAATTGATCAACGTTGAAACTAGGTGCTACATCCAACTCAAGCGTGACGGTGGTCATGCAGCCGTTGGCTCCGGTGATCATCGCCGTATAGGTGCCAGATGTGGTGAAGGTATTGCCATTGAGCTCGTAAGACTCTCCTTCGCAAATACTCACTTGTTCGAGGGAAGTAGTCGGGACGACCGTCAGATTCAGTGTGACGGTACTGTCTCCACAGCCTACCTGCGAAGTCATCACTTCCGTGTAGGTTCCCGTGGTCGAGTAGGTCGTACCTCCTACGGTGTAGGAGCCCCCTTCGCAGATGGTTTCGTCGAGGGTAATATTATTTTCAACAACGGTTAGGTTAAGCGTGACCACGCTATCACAACCGGTGCTGGACGTCAGTGTCGTATTGAAAGTACCGCTGGTGTTGTAGCTGCTACCGCCCATTTCGAAGCTACTGCCGGAACAGATGGCTTCGTTGAGCGTGACATCGGCGACGGGCAAGACGGTGAGGTTGAGCGTTACATCGGCGTTACAGCCACTGGTTGTAGTGATAGATGCATTGTAGGAACCTCCTGTAGTGTAAGGTGTACCATCCAGCATATAAGTTTCGCCAGCACAGATGGTTTCGTTGAAAATCGCATTTTCTTCAACAACCGTCAAGTTCAGCGTGACGACACTGTCGCAGCCGCTAGCGGCGCTAAAGGTTCTGGTATAGGTTCCAGTATTGATGTAGTTGCTATTACCAAAGGTATAGAACTCGCCGGCACAGATGGAAGCTTCCATCGTAACGTCTTTATTGGCATTGACGTTGAGGTTGAGAACGACGGTACTGTCGCAGCCTCCGGTTGAGGTAAAGGTATTGGTAAACGAACCGGAGGTAGAGTAGGTCATTCCTCCCATTTCGATACTTTCGCCTTCGCAGATTTCCTCGTTCATCATAGTGGTTTCAAATTCCGTAACGACATCTAGGTTTAAAGTAACGACGCTGTCGCAGCCAATGGACGAGGTGAAATTACCGGTGTACTGTCCGGCAGTTGTGTAGCTTGTTCCATCAAACGTATAGCTACTGCCTTGGCAGATGGCTTTGTTGAAGGTGAAATTGGTTGGTACTACTTCCAGGTCGAGGTCGACGATGGTCCGGCAATTGCCTTGATCGATGATCTCTTCATAGTGACCGCTGCTGGTGTAGTCCTTTCCGGCTACAGTAATGCTCTGACCGCTACAGATGACTTCGCTGGCGATGTACTCGTAAGTACAGCTGAATACACCAATAGAATTTTCTGAACCACCAGACACATAAATATATCGACCACTGGCATCAAGCACCAAGCTTTCGCTGCCTTGAATACCGTTGACCGAATTCATATTATCGGTTTGCATCATCTCAAAAGTGAGCATCCCGGTTGCAGGATCTCGGTTGAAGATCACACTAGAATTTTCGTCTTCGCTGCTGGTGTAGACTCGATTGCCATCTGGAGAAACTTTGACATCACTGACACCATCAATTCCACCGACATTGTCAATACCATTTTTAAGCACTTGGACAAAAGTGAGCAGCCCTGTATTAGCGTCGCGACTAAATACTGCAACAGCGTTATCCGTTTTTCCTGCAATATAAACCGAGCTGCCATCTGGACTTAGCGAAACATAATTGGCACCGCGCAGTCCGTCGACCCCATTTTGCCCATCCTTCACCACACCAATGTAAGTCAGCATGCCTGTTATCGCATTGCGCTCAAAAATGGCTACTGCATTACTGAATGATCCTGTTACGTAGAGGTGCTTCTGGTCAGGACTTTCTGTAATACAGCTGGGACGAATAATGCCGTCGACCCCATCTTGTCCGTTCTCAAGAGCCTGTAGATAGGTCAGCGCACCCGTACTGGCGTTCCGGCTGAACACCGAGACACTGTGCTCCCAAAAAGCAGAAGCATATACATTATTACCGTTTTGACTCACCGTAACATTATTAGAACCATTCAACCCATCTACTCCGTTCAGGCCATCTCGGTGTACTTCTCGGTAGGTCAGCTCTCCCGTAGTCGCATTGCGATCAAAAACAGAGATAGAGTGTTCCCAAAAGGCCGTTACATAAACGTTTTGTCCATCAGGGCTGACACTTACGCCATTGACCCCATTCAAACTGTTCACGCCATTGACTCCATCCAGTACAATATCGACAAAGGAGAGTTCACCGGTTACAGCATCGCGTTCGAAAATCCCGATTCCATCGTCTTCATTCGCTGCGGTGTAAAGGTGTTTATTATCTCCACTGATCGCCATATCTTCCACTCCAGTCAATCCATTGACCAGAAAGTCATTGACGACCTGGGTATTTTTATAAGTCAAAATACTAGTAGAACTAATATCAAAAGTGACCACCGCATTTGAAGCGATGCTCGTAGCGTACAAATTATCACCGTCGTTGCTGATGCTAATGTCTATAGGATACTGCATGTCGCTGATACCGTTAGCTCCATCCTTCAGCGTGCTGCTGAAATTCAGTGCTCCACTTCCTGTATCTCTGGTGAAAACCGCAATGGCATTCTCTGTAGGTCCAGAAACACAAACTGCGCTTCCGTCCGGCGTCATCATGACAGCTACCGCTCCCGAAAGCCCATCAACGCCGTTTTGATTATCGACGTACTGTGCAGCAAAAGTCAGATTTCCATTGCTGGTATTGCGATTAAAATTAACCAAGGCGTTATCAAACGAACCGGTTACATAAACATTTTCATTATCTCCAGAAACAATAATATCATAAGCCCCTGAAAGGCCATCAATACCGCTGATGCCATCCACTCTATCGGCTTTAAACGTCAGCATACCACTGTCGGTATTTCGTTCAAAGATATTAACAGCACTTTCGTCAAAACTGGCTACATAAACATTTTTTCCATCTGGGCTCACGCAAACACCCAGTGGAGCAGCCATATTATTGATGCCATTATTATCGTCCGTATGGGTTTCCACCACATTGAGGTAACCCGTAGTAATATTTCGGCTGAACACCACTACCGCATGGCTTGTCATTGCGGTTACATAAATATGATTACCGTCTGGACTCACTGCGATAAACTCTGGCTCTTCGAAGCTACTTAAGCCGTCACTATTGTTGACCAGAGAATGTACAAAAGTGAGCTGTCCGTCTACAGCATTGCGATTAAACACTGCTATCGCATCATCGTTCGTTCCTGCGACATAAACTTGCTGGCCGTCTGGACTCACTACAATATCGTTAGCGCCACTAATGCCACTAACCCCTTGTTCGCCATTGGTGAAGGAGTTGACAAAAGTGAGATTTCCAGTCGTTTCGTTTCGGCTGAAAGTGGTCACTGCATTGCTCGTAGAGCTTACCGTGTAAACATGTTTTCCGTCTGGACTCACTGCCGAAGAAGTAGCACTTGATAGCAGTGCCTGCTCACTCCCCTCGAACATCAGCCCTTCGTAATACAACTGTCCGTAACTGGAAGTGCTCATTCCAATTAGTCCAATCAAAAGTGCAATAAAGAAGTTTAGTCTTGATCTCATTAGTAATATGTTTAGAATAATGTGTTATTTAAAACCAATAGGCTCTACTGGTGATAATTCGCTATAATCATGGATTTTGACAGTGATCTGGGGTATGACAAATACCTGCTATTTATGACGCCGAAGCGCTGTAGAGATATGCTTTCGTTGTTGTGTATTGCTTAAGGTGAGTCTGGTTTATGGTAATCAAATCTTATACCAATCTATCTAATGAACAAAGCCCATTTGCTAAGAATTAGCAAACAGGCTTGTCTCTTCTATATTTAGATGTTTTGTTAGAAATCTGGGCACTGTACCTTGATCGATCTGCGGTTAGTGCGCTTGTAATCCAGAATTTTTACGATAGACAATTCCGGCCCTCCTCTACCGTAACTTACATCGGTTAAAGTAGAGATGTTGAGGTCGAAAGAAAAGGTGATGAAAGTGCTTTTATAATCCATACGTACGGCCGCAATGATGGCATCCGTTCCAGTAACGTTGTTGACGTGATACCAGCGCAGCCAAGCACCTACGTAGATAGCAGTTCCTTTATTTTGATTGTCGTATTTCAAAGTTTTGTATTTCATGAATGTCCCCATAGTCATTTCGCGGTGCGGCCCCTGATCCAAAAAGATGAAGGTGGGCTTCATAAAAGTCTTACCACTCAAGCGAAAATCACCGCCACCGTGGATGACCAGTTTGCGATAAAGCGAAAGACCGTGATTGAGCGGGCCGTCGCTAAAGAAAGATACGTTGGGCTTATTGAGATGCTGAACGGCTGCTCCAAGGTGGAAGGAGTTGTCGCGATCGAAAGAGTAAAAATACGATAATCCGGCTGAGACATCCAGATAGCCCGTTCGATCGTTGGCCCCGTTGGCAATAGCGGGCTCATTATCAAAGGCGACGATATTGGAATAGTTGACACTGTTCCCGACAAACCCCAAGGAAATACCTGCGGATAAAAAACTATTACCGAAAGGACTCAAGGATTTGAGAACAGAACCCATCACGCTTGCAGAGCGAGTAGTAAAGTCCAAATCCCCGGCTTTATCTGAATAGAGCTGAATACCGCCGGCGACAATATCATTACGCCCCAGCTGCATCAATCTCGCATCTGCCGAGGCCGTTACCGTTTGGTAACCTTTAGTTACGCTCTGCCATTGGCTACGGGCATTGGCGATCAATCGCATGTCGCCGTTAAAAAGTCCGGTCATACCGGGATTCAGCAAAATTGGTGAAGCATGAATGTGCGAAAGGTGAACATCCTGGGCTTGTAGTGGAGGTGCGAATAGGATTAGCAGCAATAGGCTGTGTACAATTCTTTGCATTGGTTTGTGTAATTTCCTGGTTGTAACGCTAATTAGTTCTTCTCGGGGGGAGCTAATGAGGGAAGTGGGGAGAAATCTGGGGAGAAAAGTATGGAGGGAACTGTACTTGTAATGGCTAAAAGACAAATTCCATACCAACTGATTGTGACAGGGAAGATTTAGTCGGTCTTAATGTTGAATTTTCAAAAGACTCTTACTTACCTTTGCGGCAAATTCCTGTCTATGTCACTAAAAAGAATCGCGCTGTTCCTTAGCTTGGCTGCCCTTGTACTGCTCTCCGCCTTCGGCTGCCAATCGGACCCCAATAGCCCCAAACGCTCCACCAGCGAAGACGATCTGATCGCCCGGCTGTCCGTCGAACTGGTCGGCAATCCGCGTACGCAAGCAGAAAAAGAACGCAACCAGATCATCAACTACGCTATCGATAGCTTGCTAGATGTCCAATCGACACCTTCTGGCCTCTACTATTACATCGAAGAGCCCGGAACGGGCAACCCACCGCCGCGCGGCGGCAGGGTAACTGCCCACTATCGCGGCCGCATGCTCGATGGTAAAGAATTCGACTCCTCGTACCGACGAGGCCAGCCTCTGAGCTTCGGACTGGGGCAGATGATCCCGGCCTGGCAAGAAGGCATCCCGATGCTGCGCCCCGGTGGAAAGGCGACCTTTCTGGTGCCCTCCGCACTGGCCTACGGCACCAGAGGATTCCCCGGCCTCATCGACCCCAACACCCCCCTGCGCTTCGACGTTGAATTGCTCACTGTGAACTAATCCTTTAATCAATTTTTATAAAATCCGAAATAATGATCATCAGACAATGCTTACTGCTTACACTGCTCCTCGCAGTCATCAGCTGTACCCCAAAATTGGAAAAGAGACTCAAAGAAGGCCTGATCGAAAATCCTACGACACAGACTGAAATCGATAAAAACGCGATTATTAACTACGCCATTGCCAATGAAATGGATGTGCAAGCCACCGAGTCTGGAATCCATTATGTCATCACAGCTGAAGGGACGGGGGATGCTCATCCTACCACTAGCTCAAGAGTAAAGGCGCACTACACCGGGAAATTGCTGGACGGCACTAAGTTCGATTCTTCTCTGGATCGGGGAACGCCGCTGGAATTTGGCCTTGGGCAGGTCATCAAAGGTTGGCAAGAGGCCATTCCGCTGCTTAAAAAAGGCGGCAAGGGGACTTTCTTGATTCCTTCCGAGCTGGCCTACGGCAAGCGGGGCGCAGGCAAAGTCATCCCGCCCAACAGCGTACTGCTCTTCGAGATCGAGCTGCTGGATTTCTAAATTGCTGTTCCCAACCCCTCTTACCAAAAAATCCCTCTGATCATTGCGATCAGAGGGATTTTTTATTGGTCGACCATCGGCCTCATTAGTTATTAAAGGCCGCAGTAATTTTATCAGCCAATTCCAATCCAATATTGCGCTGTGCTTCAACCGTAGAGGCACCGATGTGCGGGCTGAGGGAGATGCGAGGGTGTTCCAGCAGCTCCTTGCGAGGCGTCGGCTCGTTTTCAAAAACATCGAGGCCGGCGGCAGCGAGGGTCCCTTCGTTGAGGGCTTGGAGTAGGGCCTCTTCATCGACGGTACCGCCGCGCGAGCAGTTGATTAAGATGGCACCGTCTTTCATTTGGGCAAACTCATCGTGGCTCAGCACGGGCTTCCCCAGGAAGGGAATATGTAGGCTAACGATGTCGGCCTGAGCAAGCATGTCTTCCATGCTCACCGTCGACAGCACCTCTGTAGTGGTGTCGCCACTATTTCCCATGACCACCTCAATATCTGCCGTTTCCACAAAGGGATCGACGGCCAGCACTTTAATCCCGAGGCCCAGTGCAATGCGGGCAGTTTCCTGACCAATGCGGCCCATGCCGATGATGCCCATCGTTTTTCCCCGCAGTTGGAAGCCCTTGGAGTAGGCTTTTTTGAGGCTTTTGAATTCGCTATCGCCTTTGCCGGGCATTTCGCGGTTGGCCAGGTGAAGGCTGCGCGCCAGGCCGAAGAGGTGGCCGAAGGTCAGTTCGGCTACTGCTTGCGAAGAAGCCGCAGGCGTGTTGATGACCGCAATATTTTTACTCTTGGCATAATCAACGTCGATATTATCCAAGCCCACTCCACCTCTGGCAATCACTTTCAGATTGGGGCAGCTATCGATCAGAGCCTGTCTTACTTTTGTAGCACTCCGGACTACAATAGCCTCATATTCGGGGAGACGAGCAGGGAGGTCGTCCTGAGCAATTTTTGTATTATCAACTTGAAAACCGGCGGCCTCCAGTTGGGCCTGACCATCAGGATGGATACCATCATTGACCAATATCTTTGTCATCGCGAATTCGAATTTTATGGGTAGTAAAAAAGAAAACGCAAAGTAAACCATTTTTGCGAACGAAATCCAGTGGTCAAATGACTTTTTCCTTTAATTTAATCCTTTGAGGGTATAAGAGTGGGTATTTTATATTTTTTTAAAAATATATATTGAGGTTAATGTGCTGATGGTGAGAGGTTTAATGCTTTGAAGTGAGTTTTTATCGTATAGGATTAATATTATTGTTTATGGAATTTTCGAAAAACTCCGTCTATGTCAGGCATGATGTCCATCTACAGGTACCAATGGATGATCAGCTTTGCACTTCTTGCGGCTCAGACAGCGTAGAGTGAAGGAATCGCTGTACCTGTAGAGAAAGATTGGAGCCGGCGGAGGCGGTTGGGTGGGTCCCAACCCAAAGCCCATCGCTATATCATCCCTACTTTTTAACCACTAAAATAAATCCGCAGCAACTTTAAACAAGATTGCATTAATAAATGTCAAGACGAAAGCTAGAATAAACGCCCACAAAAAACTTTTGACTTTAAAATTACTCAAAAAGAAGGAGGCCAGCATAATCACTACACCGTCTACAATGAAGCCTAGGATACCTTGAGTGAAGCCCGTTTTATCTTCTAGGTAAATACCAATAGTTGCATTGAGGATGGCAATGACCAGCGCAACGATGACGGCGGAGAAGAAGCCCTTGATTTCCACACCATCTAAAAACATGGCGGCAATCAACAAAGCCAGGGCATTGACGACCATCGTAAGGATGAAATTGCCGTTGAAGGATTCAATGAAGGTTTGGAAGAAACTTCCGTCAGATAAGGTTTCCATGTGTGTTTTGTTTTGATTGGATAAACGAATAGAACTTGCTTAGTTATTCCTTTTGCGTTGCTAATTTACTCTCTGCGGCCTCTAATTGCTGCCGCAACTGCGCATTTTCTTCTTTTAGTGATTCGATTTCTCGTTCTAACTGCTTGATTTTGGTGGATTCCTTGTCGGGCACGCTGATTTCCTTTGTTGTTGCAGTGGAAGAAGAAGAGGACGAATCGCTCAGGCCGACGAGTTCCTTGATGTTCTGGATGCCGTCTTGGCCATTATAATAGGAAGCCCCCAGATAAATTAGTGGAGCGGTAACGATGATGAAGAGCACAAAACGAGTAAAACCAGTTACTTTAAGTTTTCTATTGGACATATTTAGTACGTTATTATTCGAAAATGATGCAAAGGGGCCGGTTGTCGTACCCTCAGTCCTAACAAATATAAAAGAACTTCCTTCTTCCGTCCTTTTTCTTCTACTGATTCTAAAAAAATCCAGACCAGACTTCCCTCAGATCGTACTTTTGTCGCAGAAGCTTGATACTTTTGCACTAAAATCTTTAGCCAGTAACAACCCATGCTGCAATGAACGAAGCCTATATCTTTGATGCCCTCCGTACTCCTCGGGGAAAAGGAAAAACCAGTGGTGCTTTACACGAGGTTAAGCCCATCAACCTGCTGATCAGCTGTCTGGATGCTTTGAAAGAACGAAATGGTCTGGATACGACCGAAGTGGACGATCTGCTGGTTGGTTGTGTGAGTCCGATCAATGATCAAGGGGCCAACATCGCTAAAGCCGCCCTGCTGTATGCGGGTTGGGCGGATAGTGTGGCGGGGATGCAGCTCAACCGCTTTTGCGCCTCTGGCCTCGAAACCATCAATACCGCTGCGGCCCGCATCCGCTCTGGCTGGGACCAACTCATCGTCGCCGGAGGCGTGGAGAGCATGAGTCGGGTCAAAATGGAGAGCGACGGTGGCGCCCTGCTGTTCGACTCTGAAGTCATGATCAGCTCCGGCTACCTGCCTCAAGGCATCTCGGCTGACCTAATCGCCACCATCGAAGGCTTCACCCGCGAGCAACTGGACGCCTACGCCCTGCAATCGCAGCAACGAGCCGCCGCCGCCTGGGACAACCAACGCTTCCAATCTTCTATCATCCCCATCTACGACCAAAACGAACTGCTGGTGCTAGACCGCGACGAGTACCTACGCCCCAATACGACGGCCGAAAAGCTGGCCAGCTTAGCTCCGGCCTTCGCAGCCATCGGCGACTGGGGATTTGATGCGATGGCCCTCAAAAAATACCCGACGGTAGCCCGGCTAAAGCACCTGCACACGGCGGGCAATTCCTCTGGAATCGTCGATGGAGCGGCCCTGGTGCTGGTCGGTAGCCCCGAAAAGGGCGAAGCACTGGGCCTGCGCCCTCGCGCCCGTATCCGCGCCGTTGGAACCGTCGGCTCGGAGCCCACCATTATGCTGCAAGGCCCAACTCCGGCTACTCAGAAGGCACTGAAAAATGCTGGAATGACTAGGCAAGATATTGACCTTTGGGAAATGAACGAGGCCTTTGCGGCTCCCGTACTCAAATACCAACAGGATATGCAAATAGACCCCGAATACCTGAATGTCAACGGGGGGGCCATCGCTATGGGGCATCCGCTGGGCGCTACCGGAGCGATGCTGCTGGGCACCTTGCTGGACGAGCTGGAATTGCGCGACCTGAACGTGGGGCTGGTCAGCCTATGTGTGGGCGGCGGCATGGGTATTGCCACTATTATTGAGCGAATTTGATAGAACCATCGAGCCATGATTAAGTATAAAAAAGATACCGATCAGATTGTAACCCTGACTTTGGATATGGATGGTCGGAATTACAATATCATTAACCACGAGGTCGCGGAGGCCTTCGTCCCGGTTATTGAACACCTCAAGGCAGATAAGGCCAAAGGCCAACTCAAAGGCGTTATCATCACCTCGGCCAAAAGGGCCTTCCTTGCTGGCGGTGACCTCGACTACCTCTACCACAACCCCAACGCTGAGGCGATCTTCGCCTACTCCGAAACCCTGAAGCAGCTCTACCGCGATCTGGAAAGCCCAGGGGTGCCCGTCGTGGCGGCCATCAATGGCTCTGCGCTGGGGAGCGGCTTCGAGCTGGCCCTGGCCTGCCATCATCGCGTAGTGATCAACCGGCCCAACTTGCGGCTGGGCCTACCGGAGGTGACCATCGGAATTATGCCGGGCAATGGCGGGGTGATCCGCTTGCTCTGGCTACTGGGCATCGACGCGGCTTACCCGGTCTTAACCAGCGGTAAACGCTACACGCCCAAGGAAGCTCTGGAAGCCCGGATCATCGATAGCCTGGCGAAGGATGAGGAGGAGATGCTGGAACAGGCCCGCAGCTGGATTTTACAGACCAAGGAGGGCCGCCGCCCCTGGGATGAGAAGGACGGGCGTATTCCTGGCGGGACGGCCCGCGATCCGAAGGTGGCGCGAGTCGTGCAGCGATTGGCGGCCAGTCAGGCCCGCGAGACCTACAATAACCTGCCCGCTCCGCAGGCCATCCTCAGCACTTTGGTGGAAGGATCGCTGGTGGACTTCGATACCGCTTGTCGCATTGAGAGTCGCTACTTTACGCAATTACAGCTGAGCCCAGAGTCTCGTAATATGATCAAAGCCCTGTGGTATGATTACAATACCATCTTCAATGGCGAGATGCGGCCCAAAGGCTACGGGAAGTTCCGTCCCCGAAAGGTGGGGATTATTGGGGCAGGAATGATGGGCTCAGGGATTGCGCTGGACTGTCTGCTACACGGCCAGGAAGTGATCCTCAAGGATGTATCGGCCTCCATTGCAGCCCGAGGCAAGGAATATATTGAGAAAAAACTGGAAGAACAGATACAGGTGGGCCGTTTGGAGGCCAGCCAGAAGGAACATTTACTAAAAAAGGTAACCACTACTGAGACCCCCCAGGAGTTTGCGGAATGTGATCTGGTCATAGAAGCCGTATTTGAAAATGCTATGGTTAAAACCAAAGTAACCAAAGAGGCGGAAGCTTACATGGATGAATACGCGCTGTTTGCCAGCAATACGGTCTCTATTCCTATCACCGAACTAGCGGGCCAGTCGATGCGTCCCGAAAACTACGTCGGGCTGCACTTCTTTGCTCCCGTCGAAGAGGTCCCTCTAGTAGAAATCGTTAGGGGCGAGCAAACTTCAGACGAAACCATCGCTCGGGCCTTCGACTTCGTCAAGTCCATCCGCAAGACCCCAATCATCGTCAAAGATACCTGGGGCTTCTATGTATCCAGGGTGCAAAATACCTACATCCTTGAAGGCATCCAGATGCTGCAAGAGGGCCATCCCCCCGCGCTGATTGAGAACTTGGGCTTGCAGGCTGGCCTGCCCAAAGGCGCTCTGGCCCTAGCCGATGAGCTGGGCCTGGAGTTGGTCCAAAAGTACGAAAACCAGGCGGCGCTCCACTATGGCAGCAAATACCTTCAGCATCCAGCCGTAGGCGTACTCGACAAGATGATCGGTGAGCTTAAGCGGCCAGGGCGGGCCCGCCACGCCGGCTTCTACGACTACCCCCCCGTCGCCCCCGTCCATCAACTCTGTCCCGACCTCGGCGATCATTTCCCCCCTACTCAAAAGGACTATACCCGCGAAGATCTTATGGAACGCTTTCTATTTGTCCAGGTCATTGAGGCGGTGTGGTGCTTGCAGGAAAAGATCATCCACTCGGTGCCGGAGGCCAATTTGGGCAGCATCTACGGTTGGGGCTTTCCTGCTTTCCGGGGCGGTGTTCTGCAATTCATCGATAGCTACGGCCTCCAGCAATTCATTGAGCGGTGCAATCACTACGAGCAACTGCACGGCCCACGATTCAAGGTGCCTCGCTTGCTGAGGCAAAAGGCCGCTCAAGCAACAACTACAGATGTGTAGGTTTTTATTCCTGCATTCTGTCTATCTTTAGCGTCTCTTCAGTACACTCTGCTGTAGTTACCCACCTGTTTTTGTATAAAAAAATAAGCATCATGAAAAGATTCATCTTTACCATGGCCCTACTCCTGGTATCCCTACCTTTTGTAGCGGCACAAAACACGGCACCTTGCAGCAGCGCCGCACATCAACAATTTGATTTTTGGGTAGGGGATTGGGAAGTGTACAACACCCAGGCCGATACTGTTGTCGGTTACAACAAGATTAAGCGGATTCTCAACAGCTGTGTGATTGAGGAAAACTGGACGGGGAAAAGTGGCTCCGTCGGCAAAAGTTTTAATACTTACAATCCGCAGGACTCTACCTGGAATCAGATTTGGGTAGACAATGTCGGTAGCCGCTTTGAATTCTCGGGGCGCTATCACGATCAGATCATGGACTTAGCCGGGGAGGTCGATTCGCCGCAAGGTAAAGTACTATTTACTTTAAAGTTTCACAATCAACAATCGGAGGGAACGGTTCGTCAGGTTTGGAAAATGTCGCGGGATGGTGGGAAGAACTGGCAGCTGCTCTTTGATGGGACCTACAAAAAGAAATCCTAGTACTGGCTCCGCCTTTGGTATGTCTTTTGATTCTTCTGGGGTGAATTTAAGTTAAGATAGCCCAAAAGAAACCATAATACCCTATGAATTGGATCGTTACGACTACTAACGTATCCAGCAGTTGGAAATATCCACTCCTGCTGTTCTATATGTTCAGTATGACGCTGGCTTCTGCCCACTCTGGTACGAGGCCCACTACGCAGCCGCCGGAGGCTCAGGATGACTTTGTGATGGTCATTATCCAAAAACCGGCCTTAATTGATGTTTTAGAGAATGATCAACTGCATGGAACCCTCAAGGGCCTGCGGATTCTGGATCAACCTGCTATCGGCGCTGTGAAGGTCAATGCCGATCATCGCCTCAGTTATATCCCTGGGGAATCCGAATGTGAGGCAGTCGATCGGTTTACTTACATCGTGGCCAACGAAACAGGCTGGGATACGGTAGCTGTATTTGTCGAAATTCTTTGCGAAAGACTCACCATCTTCAGTGGTTTTTCGCCCAATGGAGACGGCGAATTTGACACCTTCACCATCAAAGGGGTAGAATTATTGCCCAATAACAAGCTGTCCATTTTTGACTACAATGGTCAGGAAATCTACCAAAAGAATCGTTATGCGAATGACTGGGATGGCAGTCAGTTGGACGAACCTCTATCGACGGAGTATACCTATTATTACGTCTTTGAGGATGGTGAGGGAAATGTTTATTCGGGCTACTTTAAAGTCGACAGTTGAGCGCCTACTGAAGGGAGCGCAGGAAGCTGGCTACCGCTGTATTGGCATTCTTTTCCGCATACTCTAGCGGTGTTTTTCCCGATTGATCTTTGTGAATCAAATTGGCCCCATTGTCAATCAAGAGGCGAGCGACTTGTGGATCGCCGTATTTCGCGACGTAGTAGAGCGCCGTTTTTTGCTGTTGATTAACGGCATTGACATCAACGCCTTTGTTCAAGAGCGATTTGATGGCATTGAGGTTTTGCTTTTTGATGGCGTACATCAGGGCCGTTTTATTTTGGTAGTACTTATTCGGATCAGCTCCTGAATCGATGAGGAAGGCGATGATTTTCGGTCGATTTTTTCTAATAGCATAATGTAAAAGGGTGACCTTTTCCTTGGTGTAGTAGCCGTTGATGTCGTTCCCGGCGGTCAGGAATTTCTTGAGGGCTTGTTCATTATTATCGATGATTGCCTTCAGGGCCAGTTCGGTACTTTTGTGTTTGAAAATACCAATCTGGCTGATTTGTCCTCTTGGATTGACCTGCAAGAAGCGCCCACCCTTAATCAGCAGGGCATTGCCGCCGCCGTGATCAAAAACCATTTCGTGCTTCACATCGATAGCGATGATCTTGAAATTGTACAGTGCACTTACTTCATTGACGACTGTATGTCCCACTACTACTTGCTTGGCCCCATACTTTATAAGTAAGTTATTGACTTGTGTTTGGGACAGCTCATTATTGAAATAGCCTCTATACCACATGGGCCCTAGTTTACCAAAAATCATGGCGGTGGCTCCTCCTTTCTCTTTAACCCGCCAAGCATCCATTCCAAAGTTGCCGCGGGCAATCCGGTTGATGTCTTCGAAGTGCAGGTTCATTCTGGCCATTTCATGGCTCAATCCACCGTGGGTGAAAATCGTTTTACCAATCTTCTCAATGACATTCTTGGAGCGAAGCCAGCGGCCCAGCTCGGTATGCTTGCCGTAGAGCGATCGGTAGGTGACATTGAGCTTACGAGCAGCCAGTTTGTATTTGTTGCGGACATAGCGCACATCGCCTCGCATGTTCATCTCCTCGTGGTTGCCGATGATGAAATGTACGCGGCCACCGGCCAGCTCGGCTTGCCTCTCCAACTCATACATTAGCCACAGGCAGGGCGTCACCTGATTGCCCCGGTCAAAAAAATCGCCGACCAATACCAGATGGCCTTTCCCATAACTCCATTGGTAATCCTCGTCAATGACACCATTGCCTTGCAGGGTTTCCACCATAATCTTGAAGTTGCCTTCAATATCAGAGAGTGCCAATAGTTTGTCCGGTTGTTCGTAGGTGCTGGGGGGAGGGAGGTGCTTTCCGCGAATCACCACATCGAAGGGTTTGCCCGCTTTGGGGTCCATGGCGCAGCTGATGGTCAGGTTTTTAGTAGTATTGGGATAAACTTGCTGGACCACCTCTGCTTTGGATTCGATCCGCTGGATATTTTTAACAATGATTCTATTTTTTCTGTAAAAAACGTAAGGGCCATCAATCACATTACTGAGAACCTTGGTTGGAGTTACCGTAGTCTCGTACTGTATGGGTTCACTTACTTTTTCCTGGACAGCGGGGCTACAACCTGCCATCATCCCCGGAAAAAAGGCCCCAATAGTAAGCATTAATACCGCATTAACAATCATACTCCTAACTTTCATAAGATGAACTACTTACTTTAGAACGTTTTTGTAGAAAAATTGGGTGTTAAAATTTTTATAAAGTTAGAAAGAAGTTATTTGCTAATAAAATTTTGTTGCGAACTTATTTTGCCAAAGACTTGTCGGAATCAGCTGATTCGGCTCCATGCCTTGAGTTTTTTACCGTGTTGGTCGGCATATTGACGAATGGGCTGGTGCTCAGGGAGTGCAAGGTTAGGGTCCTTGTCCAGAAGGCGGGCGGCCAGCTCGCGAGCAGTTTGTAGGATGCGGCCGTCTTTGGCCAGGTCGGCGATGCGGAAGTTGAGAATACCGCTTTGTTGGGTGCCTTCGATGTTGCCCGGGCCGCGCAGCTTAAGGTCGGCCTCCGCGATTTCAAAGCCATTGTTGGTGCCCGTCATGGTCGCAATTCGCTCCTTGGCCTCCCGGCTCAACTTGAAGCTAGACATCAAAATGCAGTAGGACTGCTCGGCTCCTCGCCCCACACGCCCCCGCAGCTGATGCAGTTGCGACAAGCCAAATCGCTCCGTATTCTCAATCACCATCACCGAAGCATTCGGCACATTTACTCCCACTTCAATCACCGTCGTCGCGATCATAATTTGCGTCTCCCCCTTCACAAAACGCTGCATCTCAAAGTCTTTGTCCGCCGGCTTCATCCGACCGTGCACCACACTCATCTCATATTTCGGCCGAGGAAATTCCCGCAGCAGGGCCTCGTAGCCCTCGTCCAGGTTCTTCAAATCCAGGGTCGCCGACTCTTCGATCAGCGGATAAACGACATACACCTGCCGCCCCTTAGCAATCTCTTCCCGCATAAAGCCGATCACCCGCATCCGATGATTCTCCGTACGGTGCAAGGTCTTGACCAGCTTTCTGCCCGGCGGCAGCTCATCGATGACCGATACATCCAGATCGCCGTAGAGCGTCATGGCCAGGGTGCGGGGAATGGGCGTGGCCGTCATGACCAGTACATGAGGCGGATAGGGTTTATTCTTGGTCCACAGCCGTGCGCGCTGCGCCACACCGAAGCGATGCTGCTCGTCGGTGATGGCCAGCCCAAGGTTTTTAAAAACGACGGGAGGTTCCAGCAGGGCGTGGGTGCCGATGAGGATGTGGAGATCGCCCTCGGCGAGGCGCGCCAAAATCTCCTTGCGCTTTTTGCCTTTCACGCTGCCGCTCAAAAAGCCCACATTTATCCCCAAGCCCTCCAAACTCTTACTCATCGAGTCGTAGTGCTGCTGTGCCAGAATCTCCGTAGGGGCCATCATACAAGCCTGAAAATCATTATCCAACGCCATCAGCATACACATCAGCCCAACGATGGTCTTGCCACTACCGACATCGCCCTGCAGCAGGCGGTTCATTTGTACGCCGGAGCCCAGGTCGCGCCGAATTTCTTTCAGCACTCGCTTCTGGGCGCCCGTCAGCTCAAAACTCAACTTTTCATTGTAGAACCGATTGAAATGCTCGGCGATTTTGGCGAAGGGGTAGCCTTTGACCTGGTTTTTGCGGCGGCGGCGAATTTGTAGCAGTCGCAGTTGGAGGAAAAACAGCTCTTCGAATTTGAGGCGGTTGCGGGCGGCGTCCAGCTCCTTTTGGGTGGTAGGGAAATGGATGTGTCGCAGGGCTTGGACCCGCGAGGGGAAGCGAAACTGCTTGAGGAGGTCAGCGGAGAGATTTTCGGGGAGGTCCTTAGCGCCGATCTTTTCGAGTAGAGTCTTCATCAGCTTGCGTCGGCCGCGGGCGTCCAGGCCTCGGGTGTTCAGCTTTTCGGTGCTGGGATAAACGGGCGCGAAGGTGCTGGCCCGTTTGGTATTTTCCGCCGTCACTAACTCAATCTCCGGATGGGGAATATTGAGCCGCTTATTAAAGGTATTGATGCGTCCAAAGACAATGTATTCTCCACCAATCTGCAAATTCTTCTCAATCCAGTGGGCACCTTTGAACCAAACCAATTCAATGATGCCACTGTCATCGCGAAATTTTCCAACCAATCGTTTCTTACGTCCTTCGCCCAACATTTCCAGTCGCCGTAAGATACCCCGTAGTTGTACCTGATCACTATCGGCAGTCAATTCCCGAATGCTGTGGAAGCGGGTTTTGTCAACATAGCGGTGGGGGAAGTGCAGCAGTAAGTCGCGAAAAGTGAAGATGCCCAGCTCCTTATTCAGCAGTTCTGCACGTGATGGCCCCACCCCTTTGAGGTAGGAAATGGGACTGTCGAGAAGGTGTGGTGTCTGGGCCAAAGTAAGTCGCTTTTTGAGCAGGGCAATTTACAAAAATCTGCCCTCTTCCGACATTTCTACCATAAATTTCACATATCCCCGGAATTATTTTTGTTTTAGATAACTTTGTTCTATTATAATTCAGTTTGAGTTCTAAACTTCTTCTTTAGGTCCTTGTCTTATATAAGTGATCTGTTCAAGCATTAAAATTTCAACACATGGAAAGTAAGCGTCAGAAGCAAGTAGCAGAATTGGTCAAGCGCAACTTTGGCCTCTTGTTGCAACAGGAAGGGGAGTACATTTATGGAACAGAAGCCCTGGTTACAGTAACCAGCGTGAAGATGTCGCCCGACATGGGCATAGCAAAGATTTATCTCAGCGTCTACAATACTCTAAATAAACAAGCTATTATTCTCGAAATGGAAACCCAGCTGCATCGCCTGCGGCAGGGGCTGGGGCAGCGCATTCGCAAGCATGTGCGTCGGATTCCGGAGATACAGCTTTACCTCGACGATACCCTCGATGAGATGTATCGCCTGAATGCTTTGTTCAATAAGCTGGAAGATGAAAACCAGATGGGTGAAAGGCCGGCCGAAGGCGCTGAAGCCGATTCGGATGCCTAATCTTTCTCCTCACTAACCACATTAATCCTTCTGGCCAAATCGCTAGGTACGCTCAATCGTTTATCGTTGATCATAATGACGATCTGATCCGTTTCTTTTTTTCGTATATAGAAGGGCGTATCGGGCAGTAAGCCGAGCTTCCAAAGCTGGGAGGTGATGCGCTCATTGACTTGCTGCTGGGCGATACGAGCCTGTGATTGGATGTGCAATTGCAGCATGGATTGAGGAGGGAGGCCTCGTTTGACAGGGATGGGGGAGCCGTGCGGATCGGTGGTGGGGAAGCCCAGTTCGCGATCCACTTCGTCCAGCATTTCCTCAGTCAGCAGGTGTTCGAACTTTTCGGCATCCTCGTGAATTTGTCCTTCATTCAAACCAATTCGATTGACCAGATAGGTCTCCCAAAGGCGGTGGGCCCGCACCAGCCGCTGCGCCTCCTCCCGACCCTTCGGCGTCAGCATCAGCTTAGCACTAGCATTACTAAAGAATCCTTGCACCTCCAAAGTGCGCAGATGCTGCCTCAGCCGGCGCATGCTGAACCCCAATTGGTTATGCAATTTGTCTAGATTTAATTCTTCTTTATCCTGTAGGCGGAGCGCCTGCTTGAGGGTATCTTCTATCTGGATTTTCCGGCGGAGCTTTTGCCGTTGGATGGTACGGAATAAAAGGCCTTTTTGGGGAGCAAACAACACCGCCAGCAGGTAAAAGAGAGTTGCTGTGACGGTCATCGCTGGCCCCGGAGGAGCGTTGAAAAGGTAGGACAAACAGAAGCCTAGCACGGCAGAAGTCAGCCCGATGAGCGCGGAGATTAAAATGACTTGTTGCAATCGATTGGAGAGCAGTAGTGCTGTGGAGGGAGGGGTGATGAGCATGGCGACCACTAGGATGACGCCGACGATTTGCAGGGAGGCCACTACGGAGAGGGCCAACAAAAACATCATAAAATAATGGACAACTTGAACAGATATACCCATAGTACGGGCAATAACGGGCTGAAAAGTTGTCGCAAAAAGATAGCGATAAAAAACTGCCACGCTGAACAGCACAATCAGATTGGCCGTGGCTGAAAGGTAGAGATCGGTGTCGCCAACGGTCAGTACATTTCCAAAAAGAAAATCCTCCAAATCAAGGTGCACTCCCTCTTCTCCCTTGCTGATCCGAGAAATTCCAATAACACCAATAGAAAACATCGTCGTAAAGGCAATGCCAATCGCAGAATCCCCCTTGGTCTGGGTGTTGCGTTCAATCCACGTAATGGCGAAGGCTGTCAGCAAGCCAGCTACCGCCGCCCAAATGTTGAACATCAAATCATTGTGTCCCCAAATGATAAAGGCAAATACTACCCCCGGCAGTACCGAATGGGCCATCGCATCACCGATCAGCGCCATATTGCGCAGCACAATGAAGCAGCCAAAAACACCACACATGATGCCTACCGTAGTGGAGGTCACTAGTGCCCGGATGACGAAGGGCTCTTGAAGGATTTCTAAAAACTCTGCCATAGCTGCGGAATTCGGTCAGTAGCAAAGATAAAATATTCTTAGAAGCTATCAAAGAAAATTTTTAAGCGAGTCTAAAAATAAGCCTGGTGCTTATTTTGTCTTTGGATGTTGATCGGATTGAATCAGCTCGGTCAGCATCCCTTCTTTCATGGCGTAGGCGGAGACCAGTATGGTTTTGATCCGGGCGATTCGAAGGATATAATTGATGAGGATCAGGGCGACGATGATCATATCAGCCCGGGTATCGGGCACTTCCTGCATCGCCAGCCGCTCGGCCAGTGTGGAGTTGCGCAGTTGCTGATAGAAGACCGGGAACCGGTCGGCAGGGATTTGGGCGTAGAGGGGCGTTGTTTTGTTAGGGGCGAGGATATTTTCGAGTACATCAAAAGTGCCAGAGGCGCCGATGAGGGTAGGAGGGGGCTGTTGTTGCAGGGTTTGGCGCAGCGGTTCTAGGGTTTGGTGGATAAAGGCTTCGGTGGCTTCGATTTCGGCGGGAGCGATGGGATCGCTGTGGTGGAATCGCTGAAAGAGGATGGCCACTCCGATGGGAAAGCTTTGTGCCCAAAGGATTTGCCCTTTTTGGGCGAGGATAAACTCAACGCTGCCGCCGCCGATGTCCATGATCAGCGAGGGGCCGGCCTGCGGGGGGACGGCGCGCGTGGCCCCGAGGTGAATCAATCGGGCTTCCTCTTCTCCGCTGATGATCTCGATGTCCAGTCCAGTGAGGGCCCGGGCTTGTTGGATGAAGTCCTGGCTGTTGGAGGCCGTACGGAGGCCGGCGGTGCCGAAGGCTTTGACGGCCTGCACTTCAAAGTGTTCGAGGCGTTCTTTGAAAAAAACGAGGGCGTCCAGGCCTCTTTGGAAGGGGGCTTCGCCGATGGTATGAATGCCGGCCTCGGCCAGCTTGATGAAGATGCGGTGTCGAAACAGTTCTTCGAAGCTGCCGTCGGCCCGAGGGGCAACAATCAGCAGGTGAAAAGTATTGGTGCCGAGGTCGATGACCCCGTATTTCGGTGACTGAGGCATAGCGGATGGTCCTACACGGCCCTTATTGAGTAGGCTGGCCTTTAGCCCGGTTGATCAAATCGCCCAGAAACTTGATGCCATTGGGATGCATCAGGTTACCGTAGGTGGGCTTATTGTCTTTAAGAAAAACAAATTGGGCACAACCATTGGGCGCAAAATACAACTCTGCTTCCATAAGAATTTCTCCCTGGCTTTGGAAGGCCACCCGTCCGATCGATTTGCAGCCCGGATTGGTTGGAGCAGGCTTGACATCGATATAACTCAAGGCAGACTGGATGCTGGCCGGATCGTTGAAACTCATACTCATGGGCAGCTGATAGAATAGGTAATCGATATAGTCACATTTTGTGGCCAAAATCCTGCCCTCATCCATTGGCAAGACAGGGTAAGTTGCGACCTCCTGCGCTGCGACAGGGGCGGTCCCCGCAGCATTCGATGAGGACTCTGTATTGGAATTACAAGCTAGCAGAAATAGGGGGAGGAGTAATACAAGTACGTTAATGTGTCTCATAATTAGGGTTTTAGCAAGCCTGGTGCTTACTTATTAAAACATATACATGGTCTGAAAAGTCAGGTACTTACTGATCATCGTTCGAGCATTCGGCGTAGTATCGTCGGGTTTGAAAATGGGGGTGAGCGATCGCGACCAGCGGACTGAAAATCCAATGTTTCGGGTGGCAAAGAAGGAAGCACCAATTACAATACTGACATCATTTCGCCTAAAAAAATCACCCAATGCAACCAGATCAGAGTTGGGGGCCTCGTCCTCAATCTCGGTGTTGAGTAGTCGAGCATAGGAGAAACCACCGCTGATTTGTACTTTGTAGTAAGCCTCATCGTCATCTCCGTACAACCAGTCTTTGTAATTGTAGAGCACAGGGACCTCTACGTAATTGATCCTGATCTTGAAAGGGATAAAAGTAGACCCTAGCGAAAGCTCCGATTGACTACCTTTCTGCGAATACAGCAACTCGATGCTCAGATCCGTCCGATCAGTGATGTAGGCGGTGGCCCGGACGCCGGCCGATAGCCCCAGTTTATTATAGCCCGCCGAGCGATCCCCGTCAATCTGAGCGGCATTTAAGCCGACGATGGGGCCGGCACTGAAGCGCTGTGCGATGGCCGGTTGCAATAATAGCAGGAACAGTATAGCCGAAAGTAAGCGGAGTCCGAATGGTGTAGGTAAAGGTGAATTCATCACTTCATCAAAAGATTTTCGTAAGATCAACAGCGAATGCCAAGCTCCTGTTCTGCCCTTCGACAAGAGGAGCATTATTTTATCACTACTATAAGGTCAATCAGAACATATATATTGCCCTGCCGGACACCAGATAGCTACGCAGCAGGCGCAGCTCATTATCGTCCGGAAGTGGGGTTTCATCAACATCGAAGATTAAATTCGTCGAAAGGGACACGCGTACCCCTAGCCCAATGTGGTGGTCGAGGTAGTAGGTGTAGCCTATCAGGGCACTAAAATCACTTTTATTAAACAAATCAACAGCATCTGTAAAGTTAATATCGTCGCCCGTATTTTCCTCAATCTCCGTACCGATCAATCGACCAATAGATACCCCAAAGCTGTATTGACTGCGGAACAAGTCTTTTTCTTTAGAGTAGCCGCCAAGATAATTGAAGAGGATGGGAACGAGCATATAGTTGAGGTTGATTTTTTGGACTTTATCCCTCGAAATATTTTGAGGATCCTCAAATCTGCTGCCCTTCTGACTTAGCAAAATCTCTGTACTGATTTCTACCCGGGGGCTAATGATCGCCACTCCACGCACACCGACATGTAAACCGAATTTATCGAAGCCCTGGTACTGATCTCCGTCGAGTTGAGAGAGGTTGAATCCTGCGATTAAGCCGGCCTTAAATCGCTGATCTTGTGCATTAATTTGCGTGATACTGAACAGCGCCAATAGGAGGAACGTTGTACTTCGGTAGAAGAATGTACTCATATTAATATTTTATGAAGAGGTTGGCGGCTTTTAGTTATTTTGCGATCTTTGCTATCCGAGTAGATTTACTCCGCTCGCCTGCTCAAGATACAACTGCTTTGCCGAATAAAAGAATATTTTCTAAAAACTGCTTGTAATAATGTAAGCTGGAATACACAGAAAAAATGTTCAAATACACCAAATATACCCTCAAGAAGATCGAAGAATTATTTTCTGAGTTGAAATACACCATCCGCTACGAACGCGGCAACTTTCAGTCGGGCTATTGCATCGTTGAGAACCGTCGTATCGCCGTTATCAACAAATTCTTCGATACCGAAGCGCGCATCAATTGCCTACTCGAAATTCTTGGGACCATAAGAGTAGAAGAGCATAGCCTGACGGAAAAAACGGCCGCATTCTACAAGAAACTCAGCAAGCTGATGGATCAGGATCAGGAAGTAACCGATACGAAAGAATCAAAAGAGGAAACGATTGTAGAATCTGAAGTCAAGAATGCCTGATCATCGAACTCAACATTACTATATTGGGCACAGGTACTTCGCAGGGCGTACCCATTATCGCCTGCAATTGCAAGGTCTGTACCTCTGAGGATCAACGCGATAAGCGGCTGCGTTGTTCAATCTTGCTCACCCTAAATCAGAAAAACGTCGTCATCGATGCCGGGCCTGATTTTCGACAGCAAATGCTGCGGACTGGAGTCCGTTCTCTAGAGGCTGTCCTTTTAACACACGAACACAACGATCATGTCATCGGACTGGACGACGTTCGTCCTTTCAACTTTCGGCAGCGGCAAGCTATGCCCATCTATGCCGTTCCCAGAGTGCAAAAAGAGGTCAAAAGCCGCTTTTCCTATGTATTCCAACCTTCTCCTTACCCCGGTGCGCCCAATCTGGAACTCAAGCATATGGACAAATCCCAGCCCTTCGAAATTGCAGGAATGCATTTTCAGCCCATCGAAGTCATGCACGGCAAAATGCCCGTTTTGGGGTTTAGAGTAGGGGACTTTACCTATATTACAGATGCTAAAACCATCAGTCCTGAAGAACTAGACAAAGTACGAGGCACTCGACTGCTGGTGCTCAATGCCTTGCATCACAAAGAACACCACTCGCATTTGAACCTTGAACAAGCTTTAGCCATTATTAATGAAGTACAACCGGAGCAAGCCTACTTGACCCACATCAGTCACCAAATGGGGCGTCATGATGAAATCAGTGAGCTGCTGCCGCCGGGAGTCGCCCTGGCCTACGACGGCCTGCGCCTCCAAACCAACATCAACCGCTAATTCCTCAAAGGATATTGGCCTCAATCACCCCAACCACTATGAAAAATAGGAACCGCCTTAGTGAGGAAACGAGTCCCTACCTCCTTCAGCATGCTACCAATCCTGTCGACTGGTATGCCTGGAAGCCCGAAGCTTTCGAAAAAGCCAAAGCCGAGGACAAACCCATTCTGGTCAGTATCGGCTATTCTACTTGTCACTGGTGCCATGTGATGGAGCGCGAATCCTTCGAAAGCGAAGAGATTGCGGCCTACATGAACGAACATTTTGTCAACATCAAGGTAGATCGCGAGGAGCGCCCCGATGTTGACCACATCTATATGGAAGCCTGTCAGGCCCTCAGCGGCTCCGGCGGCTGGCCCCTTAACTGCTTCCTCACCCCCGACGGGCGCCCCTTCTACGCGGGCACCTACTTCCCGCCCAAGCAGGCTTACAATCGCCCCTCTTGGCTACAACTGCTGCACAACATCTCCAAGGCTTACCAAACCAAGCGCGACGTAGTCGAAGAGCAAGCTGAGCGGCTACTGTCCCACATCCGTAAGGCCGACGAGGCCCTGGTGCGTGATGCCATTACCGATACGTCCGCGGAGACTTATTTTTCTACCCAATACCTTCAACAGCTCTTCAAGCGCGCTGAGGAACGCTTTGATGCGGAGGAAGGGGGCTTTGGCGGTGCGCCCAAATTTCCGGGCAGTATGAGCATCCATTATCTACTCGATTATTCGGTACTCAACGATAGTCCGGCTGCGCGCGAGCATGCGCTGTTCTCGTTGGATAAGATGATCATGGGCGGCATCTACGATCAAATCGGTGGGGGCTTCGCCCGTTATGCGACTGATCGGGAGTGGCTGGTGCCCCATTTCGAGAAAATGCTCTACGACAATGCCCTACTGGTTAGCGTGCTGTCGCAGGCCTATAAGCTCACCGGCTTCCCCCGCTATGAAGCCACCATTGTGGAAACCCTGGACTTCATCGAACGCGAGATGACCAGCCCCGAAGGCGGTATCTACAGTGCGCTGGATGCTGATTCCGAAGGGGTAGAGGGTAAATTTTACGTCTGGAACAAGTTGGAGGTAGAGGATGTACTAGGGCCGCAGGCCGATTGGTTTTGTGCTTTTTACGATGTGACGAACGACGGCAATTGGGAGGGGCACAATATATTGCGGCGGCAGGCCTGGTTGGAAGACTTTGCGGAGGTGCAGGGGCTGGATTTGGCGGAGCTACGCGCTGCGCTTCCGGGCCTTAAGGCCACGCTGTTGGAGCACCGCGGGCAGCGCATTCGCCCGGGCTTGGATGACAAGATTCTGCTGCCTTGGAATGCTTTGCAATGCTCGGCTTATGCTCATGCCTTCCAGGCGCTGCAAAAGCCCGAGTATGGAAAGCGGGCGGTGGAATTAGCGGAGTTTATGCTGACGAAGTTCCGCAAGGAGGAAGAGGGATTGGCCTTGCTGCATACTTATAAGGAGGGGCAGGCCCAGTACGATGCCTTTTTGGAAGACTATGCGCTGTTGATCGATGCGCTGTTGGCTGTATACAGCATCAACTGGGATACACAGTGGATCGATAAGGCAGCGGCCTACACCGACTACGTCCTCGACCACTTTCTGGACCCAGAGAAGAGGTTGTTTTATGTTACTTCGGCCGAGCAGAAAGACATTGTGATGCGCCGCAAGGACCTCTACGATTCGGCGACGCCATCGGGCAACTCGACGATGGTGGGCAATTTGCAGCAGCTGGGCTTGTTGCTGGATCGGGCGGACTATCGGGACTTGGCAGTGGAGATGTTGCTGACGATGGGAAAGACGATGAGTCGCTATCCGGTGTCTTTTGCGCGTTGGGTGAGCTGTGTGCTTCGGCAGGTGCATCCGCCGCAGGAGGTGGCCGTGGTAGGGCCGCAGGCGGGGGCGCTGGCCCAGCAGATCAATGCTTTGTTTGTGCCGGGTATGGTGGTTATGGCCAGTGAGGAGGGGAATGAGAATTATCCGTTGTTGGCGGGCAAAAATGGAAACAGTGAGCCCCTTATCTACGTATGTAGGGCCTATAGTTGTCAGCGGCCCGTTGATACAATTGATGCCTTTAAAGCCCAGCTAGATACCGGGATTTAGTGTATATTAGGGCCCACTAAGCTTAATCTGTTCACTATATGTTTGAATTTCACGGGGATAAGAAACGGTATTTCGATTACCAGTACAAAACCTCAAAAGAATACATTTTGCCCTACGTCAAGAGCCATCTTGGGAAGCAGCTGCCGTTGAGGGTGTTAGAGATTGGTTGTGGGGAGGCCGGCGTTCTGAAAGCCTTTACGGATGAGGGGCACGAGTGTGTGGGGATTGAATTGGGGAAAAGCCGCGTCGAATTGGCGGAAAAGTTTCTGGAGAAAGAAATATCTGAGGGAAAAATTAGTTTTATAACCAAGAATATATACGATATTGATCTCGAACGAGAGATCGGCGAAAAGTTTGACCTGATTATCCTCAAAGATGTCATCGAGCACATCCACGAACAGGAGCGGCTCATTCCTCAGTTGCGTTCTTTTCTGCGAGATGGAGGGAAAATATTTTTTGCCTTTCCGCCCTGGTACATGCCTTTTGGTGGTCATCAGCAAGTTTGTAAAAGTAAGTTTTTGAGTAAACTGCCGTACTTCCACTTATTACCGGCACCGCTTTACCGACTGGTATTGCGACTCTTCGGAGAAACCCCTCGTAATATCGAAAGCCTGATGGAAATCAAAGAAACAGGGATCAGTATCGAGCGCTTTGAGTCGATCGCCAAGCGCAACTACCAGATTATTCGGAAAACCTTCTTTTTGATCAACCCGATTTACAAGTACAAATTTAAACTCCAGCCGAGGGAGCAGTGGGGATGGGTAGCTAGCCTGCCTTTTCTGAGAAACTTTTTCACCACGGCGGTGTATTACCTAATAGAAGCGAAGTAACAGGCTTGGCTCCACCTAAAAAACCGTTTATGGTATGAGATTAATTTTTACTCTTCTGTTATTTTGTTGTACGCTCACTCTTACTGCCCAGCAGGCTCCTCAATATAGCATGTACATGCTGAACATCTACCGCTTCAATCCCGCCTATGCTGGTCTGGACAATTCTCTGAGTGCCACTGGGGTATTCCGCAAACAATGGGTCGATATACCCGGTAGCCCCACTCAACAGAACCTCAATGTACATATGCCGCTCTACATTTTACGGGGGGGCTTTGGCATAGATGTTGAGAATGAGAATTTAGGCGCAGAGCGCAATACTTCTGCCACCTTATCCTATAATTATTGGATACCCTTGAACAAAAAAAGCTTATTGACGATGGGAATTGGAGCCGGGGTAGTGCAAAAAGCACTTGATGGAAGCAAGCTTGTTGCACCCGATGGCATATACCAAGGGACGACCTTTACGCACAATGATGGGAACCTGCCCACCGGAATGGCGACCGCAATTGCACCAACCCTGAGTGCAGGCGTATACTACCAGAGCGAAATCTTCGAAGTTGGTTTGTCGGCAAATAACCTTTTAGGCACATCAATTACCTACGAAGAGATTGATTTGACAAATATTATACTGGATCGGAATTATTTTCTTACTTTTGCACTCAACTTGGAGCTAACAAGCACACTGACCGTTCATCCTTCTTTCTTTGCTAAATCAGATATTGATCAAACCCAAATGGAAATTTCTACCTTATTGAGGTATAACGACAATATATTTGGTGGCGCATCGTTTAGAGGATACAATGCTGAGAGCATCGACGCAGTAGTCCTGATTGGAGGATTCAAACTCAATGAGAAAGTTACACTTGCCTACTCCTATGATCTGTCATTATCCGCTGTAAATAGTGTAACCTCCGGATCACATGAAATCCTTCTAAATTACAACCTTAACCGGCCATTTGGTGCTGGTGTGCCTCCGAAAATCATCTATAACCCCCGCTTTTTGTAAATGAAGCCGTGAGGGGAGAAAGGAAAAATGCAAAAAATGTCGCAAAAGATACTATTCGTTATCTGCGCTTCGTTTTTAAATAGCTAATCCACGATCAGACAGCTACTTGCAAAAACAGAAGATATATTTTTGATATAATTTTTAAACAGGCTATATTTACGTTCGCTTTTCTAAAAGCTTTTCTTAAATTGAAGGAAAACTCGGGTGTTAAAATGAAAAAATTACTAAAACCTTTAATGGTACTCCTTACTCTGACAGTAATCCTTTCTTCTTGTGGTACAAAACAGAATGGACAGTTGCTCGGAGTTATGGATCGCCCCGCCTGGAGAGGCATCAATCCTTATGGAATGGTCTATGTACCTTCTGGTACACTACACATAGGCCCCAGTGACCAGGACATCACTAATACTTATGTCCAAAGACAAAAATCCATCTCTATTCAAGGCTTCTACATGGACGATACTGAAATTACCAATAATGAGTATCGCCAGTTTGTATATTGGGTAAGAGATTCCATCGCTCATTCTTATCTCGAGCACTACGTGACAGATGATTATGGTAATGAAAAGCTCGATTGGGAGATGGAAATTGATTGGGAAGACGAAAACCTGGAAGAAATTTACTTCCAAGGCGACGAGCAATTCGCCAATCGCAGAGAAATTAATGTCAACAAGCTGGAATATGAATACCAGTGGGTGGATTGGCAGCGTGCAGCTCACGATCGTGTAGCCAATCGATCTTCTCTGATCAACAGGTCAACTACTAATATCTATCCCGATACCCTTGTTTGGATTCGCGACTACGCTTACTCCTACAATGAGCCAATGGCTCGTAATTATTTCTGGCACCCGGCCTTCGATGATTATCCGGTGATCGGCATTGATTGGGAAATGGCTAATGCCTTCTGCTATTGGAGGACTGAGCTGTGGAATACTTTCCAGGCCCAGCGCAAAGATGGAGTTAACACCGAGGACTTCCGCCTTCCAACCGAACACGAGTGGGAATATGCTGCTAGAGGAGGCCACGATATGGCTCCTTACCCCTGGGGTGGTTATTATATCCGTAACGCTAAGGGCTGTTTACTGGCAAACTTTAAGCCTGGACGTGGCAACTATCCAGAAGATGGTGGTTTGTACACGGTAAAAGCGGATGCCTACTTCCCCAACGATTATGGCCTGTATAATATGGCGGGTAATGTAGCAGAGTGGACATCTTCTGCCTTCCACGAAAACGCTTACTCTTTCCTTCACGATCTCAACCCTGATATGCGCTATGATGCTACTGAGGACGACAATGAGACCCAGAAGCGTAAAGTCATTCGCGGAGGTTCCTGGAAAGACATCGCATTTTTCCTTCAAACGGGTTCTCGTCACTGGGAATACCAAGATACAACTAAGTCCTATGTTGGATTCCGTTGTGCCCTGACCTTCCTCGGGCGGTCAATTACGGACTTCTAAAATGTCGATAATGGTATGAATATTGAAGTATTCATACCATTGTCAATTTATTACGTATTATTTTTGGAAACCCTACCTAATTGTTTAAATAATAAGTTATTACTATTTGTTACTTTTGTGCACTTCGACGTTATGACGAAGGGTGTACTCCCAAATCCTGAGTATTAACTCCCATTTATTTAAATAAATATCATTTAACTAACCTATTAAAAGTACAGAGAAATGGCATTCTACAAATCAAAATGGTTTAAGTATTTGAAAAACCTGATTATTGGACTTGGTGCAGCATTGGTTATGCTCGGAGCCTTGTACAAGATTCAAAGTTGGGAAGGTGGAGGAACGATGTTGACTATCGGTTTGTGTACTGAAGCTTTCCTATTTACCTTACTCGGACTGCTTCCTCCTGAAAAAGATTACTATTGGGAAAAACTATATCCTGGATTGGACAACCACTCCTCTCGGATTGCTCCTTTAACAGAAGGCGACATGTCTAATGCCCAGCCTGGCCTCAACGGCGAAGTTGTTGAGCAGCAGCTCGGTGGTATGCTCAATGAGCTACAGACCATGTCTAAGAGCCTCGGTTCTCTCAAGGCATTGCAAGAGGTTGATTTTTCTGGTACCGGCGAACAGCTCAAGACCATGAGCAATTTCTACACCCGTATGAATGAGGCTATGGCTAACCTCAACGATTCTTTGGATCAAACGACGGCTTACAAAGATCAGTTGTCGGCGTTGAACAAAAACCTCGGTTCATTGAACTCTGTGTATGGTAATGTTCTGTCTGCTATGTCTAACATCGGTAAAGACAACTAATCGTCGCGAAACCAAATTTTCCAACCATTAAAAACTTAGAAAGATATGGCAATTCCTAAGGAACCGCGGCAGTTGATGATCAACCTGATGTACCTCGTACTGACGGCCATGCTGGCCCTGAATGTTTCTGCTGAGATCTTCAACGCTTTTAAGCTCGTCGATAAGGGACTACAGAAGTCTAACAAAGTTCTCGACGATGCCAACGCACCTATACCTGGTGAGGTTGCCCGCCTGGCTAAAAAGAAGCCAGAGCTGCAAACTTACGCAGATCGTACCTCTCCGGTACGCCAATTGTCTAAAGAATTTTGTGATTATATAGCTGGGGTCTTCGATAATATGGTCGATGAAGCGGGTGACAAGAATGGTACTCGCGACGAAGGAGACTATAAAATGGAAGGCGGTGTTAAGAAGCTCAAGGGCATCAAAGACAAAGATGTAACAACCCGGCTCCTCGTAGATGGAGGAAAAGGGGAAGAAATGAAAAACAGAATCCTCGAAACGAGAAATAAATTCCTCGAATTTATCGATGATGCAGATAAGGCTGCATTCATGGGTAATATTTCTCTTGAAGTAGATGATGAGTCTTGGCAGAACAGCAAAGACAAGAAGAGCTGGGCAGAATACAATTTCCGCCAAATGCCTCTCGGTGCTGTACAGCCAATGTTCACCAAGTACCAGAATGATGCTAAGTCTACAGAAGCTGCTATTCTGAATTACCTACTCGGTAAAGTAGGGGGGGAGGACATCGTTCTGGACAAATTCCAAGTAGTTTCTTCTCCTAAGAAGACGTATGTAATCAAAGGAGAGAAATTCGAAACGGAAGTATTCCTCAGTGCCTCTGC
>JBCDGZ010000002.1:0-133208 GCA_038750655.1 Bacteroidota bacterium
CAAATTCTTTCCACTTTTCTTTATTTTGCCTGATAAAGCTGGTTTCACGCATGAAAATCTGTTATTTGAGCCTGTAGAACGGATCGGCTTTTGAGTAGACGAGCCCGGCAAAGCTGCGAAAGGGTTGAAAAAATCTCATTTTATTAATTTTTTTGTATAAAAACAAGTTAGTAAGAGGCGGAAACAAATTATTGATAAGTAAGATTCGATTTGTAAGCACCGATTTATGCGAACCATAGACATCACAACGACCCAAAATGTCACCATTGAGTACGAACTGGCGGAGTTAAAGGACCGCTTTTTCGCCTTTTTCATCGATTGCCTGATCGTTGGGGTCTTCTATATGATCGTATTTCTGACCCTGCTTAGCACCCTTATGGCGACCATTAGCGAGTCGTCCCTTTCGGTCAACTTCGTTTTCACTCTTCTTCCCGTTGGACTATTCATTTTCTACCAGCTTTTCTCCGAAATTCTGGCGGATGGACAGTCTTGGGGAAAGAAAGCCATCGGGCTCAAGGTGGTGCGGCTGGACGGTAAGGAACCTGGGCTGAGCGATTACCTGCTGCGAGCCGTATTTCACTTGGTGGATACTTTATTTTCGCTGGGTGTTGTCGCTGCACTCCTCGTCAGCTCCTCTAATAAGGGGCAGCGCCTGGGGGATATGACGGCTAATACGACAGTGATTCGTACGAAATTTAGCATGCGCTTTCGGTTGGAAGATATTTTAAAAATCAACTCCCTAGACGACTACGAACCGACCTATCCAGAGGTCAGAAACCTGAGCGAGAAGGATATGCTGCTCATCAAGACCATTATTTCTAGATACCGCCAGTACAAAAATGAGGCGCACCGGCAGGTGATCGATCAACTGATCAGCCGCCTGATGCAGCTGCTGGATATTCCAGAGCGCCCCAGGGACGAAATTCATTTTTTAAAAACACTGATAAGAGACTATATTGTTTTAACGCGATGAGCGATTTCTACTCTTTGTATTTGAAAAGGAGAGTGTGTAAAAATGGGAAAGAAGAAAAAGAAAATTGTTGAGAGAGTAACAATTACAGGCATAGCCGATAAGGGCCGATCAGTAGGCCGAGATGAAGAAGGCCAAGTCCTATTTGTCGACCGTGTAGCGCCGGGAGATGTAGTAGATGTGATGGTGTTGAAGAAGAAGAACGGCTACATGGAAGGTATTCCTAAGGTATTTCATACCTACTCTGAGGATCGAGTCGACCCCTTCTGCCAGCACTACGGTGTCTGCGGAGGCTGTCGCTGGCAACACGTTAGTTACGAGGCACAACTTGTCAACAAGGAGCAGGTCGTTCGCCATACCCTCAAACGAATCGGCAAGGTCAAAATCGAGCAGTTTTTCTCCATCCTCCCCTCCGATCCGATTACCTACTACCGCAACAAAATGGAATTCACCTTTTCTAATAAGCGGTGGTTGACACGTAAAGAAATTGATGAGGGCGTTTCGAATTTTGAGGATGTGCTGGGCTTCCACCGACCTGGAGCCTTCGACAAAATCGTCAACATCAAGCATTGTTTCCTACAGGAGGAACCCTCCAACCATGTCCGAAATACCTTGCGGCAAATTGCCCACGACCAAAGCCTGACCTTTTTTGACCTCAGAAATAAAGCAGGCTTTCTGCGCAATGTCATGGTACGCATCACGACCACTGGCGAAATTATGCTCATCTTGAGCTTTTTTGAGGAAGATGTAGAAAAACGTACAGCCTACCTCGACGAAATCCTTAAGCAATTGCCCGAGGTGACCAGCTTACATTACTGCATCAATGGCAAACCCAATGATTTTATCTTGGACCTGGATATTCACACTTATAAGGGACCGGGGTTTATTGAAGAAATGCTGGGAGATGTTCGTTTCCAAATTGGCCCCAAGTCCTTCTTCCAAACCAATACCCGTCAGGCCGTTCGCCTCTTTAATGTCGTTCGTGATTTTGCTGATTTGCAAGGCACGGAGAATGTTTATGACCTCTATACCGGCATCGGAAGTATTGCCCTCTACCTGGCCAAAAGCTGTAAGCAGATCGTAGGGATTGAGGAGGTGGAAATGGCGATTAAAGATGCCAAGATCAATTCTAAATTGAATGGCATAGAGAATACGATTTTTTACGCGGGCGATGTTCGCGAAATTTTGGGGAAAGAATTTGCCGAAAAGCACGGACGCCCCGACGTTCTGATCACCGACCCGCCAAGAGCAGGGATGCACAAAAACGTCGTTCGCATTCTGCTCAAACTGGAAGCCCCCAAGATTGTCTACGTCAGCTGTAATCCTGCTACGCAGGCCCGTGACCTCAATTTGCTCAGCGCCAAATACGATGTCATCAAGGTGCAACCGGTAGATATGTTCCCCCACACTCACCACATCGAGACAGTAGCACTGCTGCAACTGCGCTCCACCCGCTCTTGGTGGAAGCGGCTGCTGCATCCTTTGATCAGTAGTTAAATGATATTTGCTTAACTTTGCAGTACAATATCAGCGCATGACTGTAGAAGAGGAAAAATTCAAATTGCTGGAAAGCCAGATGGCGCCCTACGTAAGCCTGCTGGCTAAAGCATCGGACACGATACTCGACAAGGAAGTATCGTCCTATCCTATTTTTGTGGCTTACCGCAATACCAGCGTCAACATCGGCCTTGAACTCCTCTCTGCCGCCCCAAACAGCGGCGATTGGTCCTTCAATGCCTCAACCCTAGAAGAGTTTGCCGCCAAGCAACTGATTCAGCCGGCAAGGGTAGATCATTTCCGCGAAATTTTTAAATCCCCCAGCGAACACCTTTGCCTCTTTGTCGTCGACGAATTTGGTGCAACATTTGTATTTATACCGCGTAGATAAGACTTACAGAATGCTATTCTGCAAGTTCTAAGTCTCCTATTGAAGAAGGGTATAAATTATTTCATCTTGTTCTAAAATCGTCATTACCTTGGAGAACCATTTCGCAAACGAGGGAACCACAACAGGCATTGGCAGCACCAATGATACGATAATGTATGAGGATAATTCCAATAACCGAACCTACAATAAGGTATTACTCATCGAAGATAACCCGGGCGACGCCCGTCTGGTGGAGTTGTTATTGGCCGAGTCTGACTTACTGAATTGTAAAATCACCAATAAAGTATCGCTGGCGGAAGGCATCACCGCGCTGGAAGAAGAAGGCGATTTTGCCGCCATCCTACTCGACCTGACCCTACCCGATAGCCGAGGCTTCGAAACCCTCGAACGGCTGCTGGAAAAACATCCTGATAATAATGTCATCGTCCTCACCGGGCTTTCCGACAAAAGCCTAGGGCTGAAAGCCGTAAAGGCCGGCGCACAGGACTTTCTGATCAAAGGCGCCTTCGACTCCGACCTCCTGGCCAAGTCCCTGCGCTACTCCATCGAACGAAGCAGTGTACTCAAACGCCTGGAAGAATCCCAAAAGATTGCCCACATCGGCAATTGGGAATTCAACCCACAAACCAAGGAGTTTACCGCCTCTGATGAGGTGTACCGCATCTTCGGCTTCACCGCCCGCAAGACGATTTTCACCTACGAAGACATCACCAACGCGGAGTCGCCCGCCTACCTCTTTAATCGCATTCACGAGGCGACGCTGGTACAAAAGAGCGTAAAAGAAGACATCGACCTGGACCTGCCGGACGGCAGCCGCCGCTATATCTTTGTCCAATGTTCCATCAATAAGAATATCCGAGGCGAAACCGTTCTCAACGGTATTCTACAGGACATCACGGAACGCAAAGAAGCAGAGCGCGAAATGGTTAAAAGCCAGGAGCGCTATCAAGATATTTTCACTCAATCTAAAGACGCCATCTATATCTGCACGATGCAGGGCAAGCTGGTGGACTTCAACGAGGCTACGGCCGAGCTTTTTGGCAGCAGCAGCGAAGAGCTGCGTAACGAGATCAATATCCACGATCAGTACCAGTCGCAGGCCGCCAAGCTGGCCTTTTTGGAGCAACTGACTTCACAAAAGGCGGTGCAGGACTTCGAAATCGAAATCGTTCGCAAGGACGGCGAGCAGCGCTACTGCCTAATCACCGCCAGCCTGCTAGACACCAATGATTTTGTAGGCTACAATGGTATCATCCGCGACATCACGGAGCGCAAGCAGGCCGAACGGCTGCGTAAGGCCCGCGACCTGGCGCGCCAGTCGGCCATGATGAAGGAGCAATTCATTGCCAGCATCAGCCACGAAATGCGTACGCCGATGAATGCAGTGCTAGGGATGAGTAATCTGCTGCTCAAGACGGATTTGAACCAAGAGCAATTTAACTATATCGGCTCCATCAAGCAGTCCTCCGAAATTTTGCTGGGGATCATCAACGATATTCTGGAAATTTCTACCCTGCAAAACGGCAAGCTCAAGTTCGAGCATGCTTTCTTTGACCTGCACGAGCTGCTGGCCAATATGATTAATGTGATGCACTACAAGATGAATGAGAAGAACATCTCTTTCGAGCTGGCCATTGATCCCGATGTTCCGCGCATCATGAAGGGCGACAAGCTGCGCCTCAACCAGATTTTGTACAACCTGGTGGGTAACGCCGTGAAGTTTACGGATGAGGGCTTTGTCAATGTCCGGGTAAAACTGGTGGGCGAAGCTACCTCGACAGCTAAGATTCTTTTCGAAGTAGAAGACAGCGGCATTGGTATTCCTTCGGATAAACTGGCGGCTATCTTCGAAACCTTTACACGAATTCGCACCAAGGAGCGGATTTATGAGGGGACGGGCCTCGGTCTGTCGATCGCTAAGAATCTGGTGGATCAGCAGGGGGGTAAGATTGGTGTGGAAAGTGAAATGGGCGCAGGCTCAAAATTCCACTTCTCACTGACCTTTGAAATTGGTAAGGAAGAAGACCTTAGCCCGCAGAGTGGAGACGATCAGGATGGCGACATCACGATCCACCTCGATCGACCCGTTCGCCTGCTCTTGGTAGAGGATCACAAAATGAATCAATTAGTAGCGCGCAAAACGCTGGAGCGGCAGTGGGAGGATATTCAGCTGACCATCGCCGACAACGGCCAGATCGCTATTGACAAACTGAAAGCGGCAGAACAACCCTACGATATTATCCTCATGGACATTCAAATGCCCATCATGGATGGTTATGAAACGACCAAATACATCCGGGAAAAAATGCCCGCCATCAGCAAAATGCCCATTCTGGCGATGACCGCCCATGCTCATATTTCCAAGGATGAGAAATTCAAAGAGTACGGAATGGACGATTTTGTGTTAAAACCTTTTGAACCTAATCAACTGTTTTCTAAAATTGCTAAATATATAAACCGGAGCAATGATAACAATGAATGAGAACACTTACAACTACATCAATCTAGACTACATGGATATGATGTCGGACGGTGATGAGTCAATGAAAAAGGTAATGCTTGAGATGTTACTCGAAGAGCTGCCTGTAGAAATCGATAAGATGAATCAGTTGCTGGGAGCATCCAATTGGGAGGAACTCGGATCGGTCAGCCATAAAATGAAATCTACCCTCGCTTTTGTTGGTAATAATGAAATGACAGAAGCCAATAAGCAGGTAGAACTCATTGCCAAGGCTCAGGACGATTTGGGTACTCTACCGTCGTTGGTAGCTACCCTGGTTGAATTGACTCCCAAGGCCCTGACCGAGCTTCAGAACGAGAGTGATCGTCTTTGATCCCGAAAAGTCGGGTCGCCACTACCTATATCAGATTTTCTTTATATCTTTACCCGCTCACCGGGCCTTATCATCCCGGCCTCTATATCCTGAAACGGTACAACGGTATTTATGAAAATTCTGATTTGTGAAGACGAAGAAATCATGTTAACGGCACTTGAGTTCCGTTTACGCAAACAGGGTTTTGAGGTTGTTTTAGCCAAAGATGGTAAGGAAGCCATTGAAAAAGTAAAAGATGCTGAACCAGACATACTGGTTGCCGACATTATGATGCCCTTTATCACGGGTATAGAATTAATTTCCTATATCCGTCAGGATATGAAAAGCGAGCTTCCGATTATCATCATATCTGCTCTTGAAAATGATGAAATCGTCTTGGAAGCCTTCAAACTCGGCGCTACGGATTTCATTACCAAGCCTTTCAAGCCTAACGAACTGATCCTGAGAATCAAGCGGATCATACAGGATGCCGAAGTCCAATGATCCCGACAAGCATCCAATTCACCCGATACAATAGCAATTCCAGACAACAGTAAGACGTTTTTACCTCATCATTCCCCCTCAAGGGAATAAAACAGATTAACGATGAAAGGAATTATTCTTGCCGGCGGGCTTGGTACGCGGCTTTATCCTCTTACAATGGCCGTCAGCAAGCAATTGATGCCCGTCTATGATAAACCTATGATCTATTACCCGCTCTCTACCCTGATGAGCGCCGGTATCCGCGACATCTTGATTATTTCCACTCCACAGGATTTGCCCAACTTCTGGAAGCTCCTGGGGGATGGTCAGAATATTGGATGTAATTTTTCTTACAAAGAACAACATATTCCCAACGGACTGGCTCAAGCCTTCGTACTGGGCGAGGAATTCATCGGTAACGACAGCGCCGCCCTCATCCTGGGAGACAATATATTCTACGGCAGCGGCATGACTGAGCTGCTGCAACAAAGCGCCGATCCCGAAGGAGGCGTCGTTTTTGCCTATCAAGTAGCCGATCCTGAGCGCTACGGCGTCGTCGAGTTCGATGAGCAGTTCCACGCCATTAGCATCGAAGAAAAGCCCCAACAGCCCAAATCCAACTACGCGGTTCCAGGTTTGTACTTCTACGACAATCAGGTCATCGATATTGCCAAAAATCTCCAACCTAGTGCCCGCGGAGAATATGAAATCACGGATGTCAACAAGCATTATCTGACGATGGGACAGCTCAAAGTCGGGGTTCTCAATCGAGGCGTAGCCTGGCTAGATACCGGTACCCATCAATCGCTGATGCAAGCCGGGCAATTCATCCAGGTCATCGAAGAACGCCAGGGCCTCAAGATCGGCTGCATCGAAGAAGTGGCCTACGAAATGGGCTTCATCGACGAGGAGCAGCTGGAAGCACTGGGTAATAAGTACCGAAAAAGTGGTTACGGCCTATATTTGTTGAACTTGCTCAAAAATAAGCAAGTGGCCAATCGATAAAGCCATATGAAAAAACTCCGCCGCCTCCTATTCCGATTACTGATCCTCGCCCTGTTGATCACCGTGGGGATCATTGCCTTTAATACGTTCAAATTCTCTTCTAAGCAACTGCAGGTCGCTCCGGTTGAAAAAATCGGCATCGGCCCGGAATCCATAGAGCGGATGGCGGAGGCGATACGCATCCCTACGCTCTCCTACGATGATCGGGTCGATACGGCAGCCTTCCTGGCCTTCAACGCCTACCTGGACAGCACCTACGCGCTGGTCGATTCGCTGCTGGAGCACAAAACCGTCGGTCAATTCAGCCATGTTTATCGCTGGCCGGGCCGCCGCCCCGGGCTAAAGCCCATTCTGTTGATCGGCCACATCGATGTCGTCCCCGTGGAGGGCAAAAGCCTCGAAGAATGGTCGGTACGCCCCTACAGCGGCCTGATCCGGGACGACTACCTCTGGGGCCGTGGCACCCTCGATGATAAGATCAATGTCATTGGAGCCCTTGAAGCCGTTAAGCTCCTGCTGACCGAAGGCTACCAGCCCGAGCGCAGCATCTACCTGGCCTTCGGCCACGATGAGGAAGTAGGCGGTAAGCACGGTGCGCAGGCCATCGCGCAGTGGTTCAAGCAGCAAGGGCTGGAATTCGAGTATGTCCTCGACGAGGGGATGTTGATTATCAAGGATGCGATGCCTGGGCTCGACCGGCCCCTCGCCATGATCGGTGCTGCCGAAAAGGGCTACACGACGCTGACTTTGCAGGTCAAGCTGGAAGATGGTGGTCACTCTTCGATGCCTTTAGGCGAGAGTGCTATTGGCATCCTTAGCAAGGCAGTGGCCACGCTGGAGGCGCAACCCTTCCCGGCAAAAATCGAAGGCCTGGCTGCCGACCTGTTCGACCACTGTGGGCCAGAGATGAGCATGCCCCACAAAGCGGTATTCGCCAACCTCTGGCTCTTCGAGAGCCTGGTGCTCCAACAGTTGACAGCATCGCCCGGCAGCAATGCAATGGTACGCACGACCACTGCCCCCACCATCCTTGAGGCAGGCGTAAAAGACAATATCCTACCCACCTCTGCCAATGCGAAAATCAACTTCCGCATCCTCCCCGGCGAAACAGTAGAATCAGTCACTGAATATGTCCGCCAAACCATCGATGATGAGCGGGTCAAGGTAATGAGTGACCTTAATTTTTCCAGCAATCCCTCCAAGATTTCTGGCACCGAGACCTTCGGCTTCTCTGTCATCCGGAAAACCGCCCAAGAGATTTTCCCCGAAGTCATCACTGCCCCTTCCCTAGTCATTGCCGCTACTGATAGTCGCCACTACGGTGAGGTAGCCGCTTCCATTTACCGCTTTCAACCGCTTCGCCTACTCCAGGCTGACCTCAAACGCATCCACGGAATCGACGAGCGCATTAGCCTCGATAATTACCGTAATGCGGTGCGGTTTTATCGCCAGTTGATGCTCAATAGTTCCAAGTAAAATTTAGCTAAAAAAATCACCATTTTATTTGTACATCACGAATAATATAATCATATTTGTGATGTTATTAAATTAATATGATTATTAATCATCTTTTTGATTATATTTTTATCGTAAAGTCTAATGCAAACTAGAATTTATTTGGAAGTCGCCGTGTCCCTTTACAGGTGACACGGCGAGGACGAGGCTTCTGAGATGAATGCCTTAAAGCTCTAACTTAGCTCTACCTGGCCGGGAGGCACTGCTCGGACTAAAAAAGAGCTGCTTTTTGTACGAAAAGTAAATGTGTGTACACAATAGCTCTTGAAGAGGACACTGATAAAAACCAAAGCACAAAAAATATTAAGCTTTCTCGGCTCAATGGTTACCCTTAAGTCGAGGACTCACTAGAGAATTCTACAACAGTGAAAGAACAATTTCTGCATCCCCGCTATCCAGATTTGCCCATTGTACGGAGGGCAGCCAAACAGTTCATTCTGCTGCGGCAAAAGGTCTCCCCATTAGAGATCAGGAACTACCTTCGTAAGCAGGGCTACATTGCCTACAAATCAGATATTTGCTACTTAATGGCCTGCGTGGCCGAGGAGGAAAGTTGGCGATATTACCATGAGGCGGGCCAACGGGTGTATCATTTTGCCCCGGATGAGGCGGCGGCCTGTTTGTGTGAATCGATCGGGTTTTCCAGTAATTGACGTTCACCTATTTTACTTTATTTCTCTTAAAGCTATGAACGCAAAGCGCCTGCCTGCCCAGTATTTTTACGACGCTGGAGGTTTCGCTGGGTAGGACAGGAGCTTTTTGCCGTAATTGTTGGGGAAATGTTTAGTTCTTGGACTTATCCTCGGCGAGCGATTCCTTGCTGCGCGGCCCACTGGCTCAAATCCTGCTTCTTGATGGCGGCAGCCATTAGGGGGGGGAATAGGTCAGGGGTACAGGCGAAGGTGGGGATGCCCATGCCGGCAAATTGGGTTGCCATATGCTGATCGTAGGCGGGTGCGCCTTGGTCGCTTAGTGCCAGAAGGGTGACCAGCTGTACCCCGCTGGAATTGATGGCGGCGGCCCGCCGCAGTAGATGCTCCTCACTCCCTCCCTCGAACAGATCGGTAATCAACAAAAGGATGGTATCAGAGGGATTGCGCACCAGCCCTTCGGCGTAGGTCAAAGCCCGATTAATATCTGTACCGCCCCCCAGCTGCGTACCGAACAATAAAGACACCGGGTCTTCCAGCTCCTCACTAAGATCGACGACCGACGTATCAAAAACGACCATATGGGTCTTCACCGACCGTACCGAGGCCATAATTGCCCCAAAAACGCTGGCGTACACCACTGATGTCGCCATCGAACCACTCTGATCAACCAGCAGGATCACTGTTTTGAGGGCCTGCCCCTTCCGACCGTGGCCAATCAGCTGCTCGGGAATAATGGTGTTTAAATCTTCTTGATAATGTTTGAGATTGACACGAATGGTTTTGTGCCAATCAATCTCGGTGTAGCGGGGGCGGCGGTTGCGCACCGCGCGGTGAATGCTCCCTTCGATGGCTTGCCGGAGAGGATTACGCAACTTTTTTTCCAGCTCTTCCACCACTTTGCGCACCAATAATCGAGCCGTCGCTTTGGTCTTCTCTGGCATAACTTTGTTGAGCGAGAGAATAGTTGTCACTAGGTTAATATCGGGTTCTACAGATTCTAACAGCTCGGGTTCGAGCAGCATTTGCTTAAGCCCCAGTCGCTCTAGCGCATCTTTCTGCATGAGCTGTACGATGGGGGTAGGAAAGTACTTGCGAATATCACCTAACCAGCGGTTGACGCTGGGCGCCGAACTGCCCAAGCCCGCCTTGCGCTCCGAGTCGTAGAGGGCTTCCAATACATCATCCATCCCCTGCGCTTCCCCCTCCAACTCGTACTCCCCTTCAGGATCCGCATCTTTGCCCAAAATCATGCGCCATTTTTTCAATCGCTCTTCCATGCCTCGAAAATAGCTATTTTTCTTTACACAAGTGCTCTTCGAGCACTTGTGTTGGTGGACGGGGGCGCCTTTGGCGTTTTGGTGGACGGGGGACGGCCGGATGGGGAGGATTTGGGCCAGCGCCTTTGGCGCTGTAGATGACCGATGGGCATCTACAATGAAACAATGAATCAATACTTGCTTATTGGTAAGTCGTAAATACACTTCGTGCGGAGCTTAGATACTATTACGTCCTATATGTAATGCCGTCAACCGTCTGCCGTCAACCAAAAATGCCAAAGGCATTCTACCTCTACCCATAAAATAACCCTATCTTACGGGCCTGTTAGATGCCCCTGCAGGTACAACTTACTTTTTTGTGAAATCAGAGGTCAACAAGGAATTTAACGAGGAACAGCAAGAAATTCTGAAATCCATACGGGTCTCAAGAATCATCCTGCCTATCCTGATTGGTATTGGTGTGGTCGCTTACCTGATGTGGCAACAATTCGATGCCGAAGATTTTGCTGAAATTCGTAAATGGACCCGTCATAAAGCCTTCTGGGTCGGCATGGCAGTAGTGCTGCTCACCATTCGTCACCTGGCCTATGCCCTACGCCTGCGCGTCCTCACCGACAAGCAATTCAAGTGGCGCAAGTGCATCGAGCTGATCTTTATCTGGGAGTTCAGCTCGGCGGTATCGCCGACCAGCGTCGGGGGCTCCGCCGTCGCCCTTTTTGTTTTGGCGCAAGAAAAGCTATCCACTGCCAAAACCACCACCCTCGTACTCTTCTCCATAGTTTTGGATACCATCTTTTTCGTCGGCACCCTTCCTATCCTATTCCTGTTCTATGGCCCCCAAATCATCCGTCCCAATATGGATTCCATCTATGACTTTGACGGCTGGGGCTACACCTTTTTAGGAGCTTATGTTTTAATGGCGATGTACGGCAGTGCCTTCTTCTACGGCCTTTTTGTCAACCCCAATCTGATGAAGCGTCTACTCGTCTATTTTACCCGCTTTCGTTGGTTGCGCCGCTTTCGGCACCAGGCCATTGACTTGGGTAATGACCTCATTGTGGCCTCCGAAGAAATGAAAGGTAAACGTTGGCCCTATTTCATCACAGCCTTTCTAGCGACCGCCACGGCCTGGTCCTGCCGTTTCTTTTTACTCAACTGCTTGATCATTGCTTTCATCCCAAGCACCTCCTTAGCCATCTTTGATCAGATGGCTTTGTACAGCCGCCTGGAAACGATGTTCGTCGTTATGGCCTTTAGCCCAACACCTGGCGGGGCGGGCCTGGCAGAACTGGCCTTTTGGAGCTTCACCAACGATTATGTAGCGATGAAGAGCACTGCACTCTCCATCGCCGTGCTCTGGCGCTTGCTGACCTATTACCTCTATCTCTTTGTCGGCATCATCATCATTCCCAACTGGATTCGGAATATCCTGAATGAGCGCAAGCGCAATCGGCTGCGCAGAGAGCAGGAACAACAACAAAAGGACGACGACGCTACTACTACGACTTGATTAACTTGCCCACTCCACTCTCGCCATTTCTACCGTAACACCAAACCATGTAGGCCCCAGCACTCAGATCGCTAATATCCAGTTGAGCCGAAGGCTGGAATTCCCTGACCATTTTGCCGTACAGGTCATACAGCTCGATCCGCTCTATTGGCTCCGTGTTCTGAATGCTAAACCAGCTGCCCGTTGGATTCGGGTAGATGAGCGGAGCAAAACGGCTCAAATCCTGGGTGCTGACCGGCCGGCGAACGGTGGTGTTGACCTCATTGGTGATGATGGGAGGGTTGAAATCGAAGTAAATATCGGCCTGGTTGTAAATCGTATCGCCGACGGCGAAGCCGGGTAGGGGCTTGATGCGGTAAGCGATGAATCCGATGCTGGCCGCTAGGTTACTGTTGCTATCGGGTAGGTAAATATTATTGAAGATAAAACTGAACTGTCGATTCTCTTTGGTTTCAATTTCCATGTCATGGCTGGTGGCTTCCAACTGAAAAGTGCTCCAATCCAGGCGTTCATCCAGCTCGTTTTCTACGCGTACGATAATGGCCTCGGCCGTACCCGTATTCTGGAAGCGGATGAGGTAATGGAGGTAATTTTCAGTTTCCTCCTCTTCAATAAGTGGCCCTTCCAGCACAGTAATATCGTTGGGATCGTAGGCACCAATTACCTGCTCGCGCAGTTCAAAGCTGTTATCGGCGGGGTTTTCATCACTGGCGGGGGTGATGGTAGCAGTTAATTCGAGGACATCACCAATATTGACGGTTGGAGGAGGTTTCACTTGGAATTCGAGAGCGATCCATCGGGTCTCGAAGGGCAGCAGGTTGGCGTAGGACCATTGCAGGGGAGCCGCAGCGGGGTTCAGGGGCCCCTCGCTGGCGGAGACGAAGCTGAGTAGATTAGGGTCGAAGCTCAGGCCCAGGTCACCTGATTGAGTAGTGGTGCCCAGGTTGCGGTAGACGAGACGGAAAGTTGTGGTGAAGCCCGGCCGGGGCGTTCTGATGCTGTAGAGACTAATGGCGACATCATCAACCTCCTGAGTAGCGACCAGACAGAAGTCAGCCGTATCGATTTGACCAAAGCCAGTAAAATCGGAGTCATAGCTCTGGGGTTGGCTGGTGAAATAGTCGGGCAGGGTGCTGGTGATTTGGGTGGTATAGCTGCCCTCGCCGGGAAAGAGTTGGTAGAATCCATTGGTGTTAGTAGCGGCGCCGATGTTGGTGCTGCCGTCGCTACTGCCGATGAGTAGGTGTTTGGCAACGGGGTCGGTGGCGGTGCAGCCGTTTTGGTCGAAGTCGTAGCGTACTGCGCCGCGTACTTGATTGCCGTTGGGATAGAGGTTGGCAAACCAAGTGATTTTGTTTTCGAGTAAGGAGGCGGTAAGGACATCCATGTCGCCGTCGAGGTCGACGTCTTCGGCGCGGGCGGCGTGAGCGCCGTATACTTGAGCGGCGACGAGCTGATCGGTGCCGAAGGCCAGGGAATCACTTACTCTTTCAAACCATTTTACAGTATGTGACTCTGAGTTGGCTCCCAGAATATCTAAGCGACCATCTTGGTTGAGGTCAACTGCGGTAATACTTTCTGCCCTTCTTAAACTACCTACGTATACCCCTTCCTCAAAATTACCCCCGCCCAGATTTTCTATGAAACGGGCACTTGAGCCGCCTGCAAACAATAAGTCCAAGTCATTATCCTCGTCAAGGTCAACTGCTTCTATCTCTCTTAACCCAGATATTCCACGAAGAATTTGGCGATCACCAAAGGTCCCCGCCCCATCAATATTTTCAAAGTAGAATGCCAAGCCTATTCCGCCAATTATATCTTGATCACCATCGTTATCCATATCTGCAGCGATTATAGCCGATCCGTCTCTACTGTTACTAATCAAGTCAATTGGATTGCCAAAACTACCTTGCCCATCCATATGGCGAAGCCATCCCAGGCCATTCCATCCTTCTCTAGCGTAGAGGACATCCTGAATACCGTCATTATTCAAATCACGCATAGAGACATCCGTCGTTTCCTCATCAAACTGAGCAATCAGTCGTTTAGGGCTAAAGCTTATTAGACCATCAAGATGTTCAAACCATACAATTTCTTTGGATTCTCCAGTAGCAACCATGAGGTCAAGATGCCCATCGCCATTGAGGTCACCAACTTCAAACGCCGTAAAGCCTCGAATGCCTTCAACTAGGATCTCATACGGTCGATAAACCCCCGGTCCTAGCTTTTCAAGCCAACTAATTTGGCCATCAATTGTCGACCCGATCAGAACATCCAAGTCGCCATCTTTATCCAAATCTTCCAACTCCATATGCCGTATTCCATTTGGAAGATCAGGGTACAACCTGTTCTCCTCCCCGTAGTCGCCCTTTCCATCCAGGTTCTCCAACCAAACGATATGATCCTGAATGGTAGAGACAAGAATCAAATCTAGATCGCCATCTCCATCGAGGTCGCCATAGTTGATCATGCTTATACCATTTTCAGTGGCCGGAGCAGGAACCGCATTGAAATTAGCGCTTCCATCATTGAGGTACAATTCAAGCGCACTATCATCGTTTTTGCCTAGCCAAATATCTAGGTCACCGTCCAAATCAATATCCTCCCCCCGGATAACACCGACATCCACAGGGTACGATAGTGCAATGGGATGAGGATCGGAGAAGTCCATATTATTACCAAGATTTTCAAACCATACCAGGGTGGAATCCTCTCGCGAAACCGTAAGAAAGTCCATATCGGTGTCTCCGTCCACATCACCAACATAACCGCCAATCGGCAAGAACGCTAGCGAACTTACAGTCACCCCAGTGCCAAAGGTACCATCCCCATTGTTAGGATACCAGCGCATGCTTCTGTAGCCTACGGTGACTGCATCCAAATCCCCATCCAGATCAACATCAAAAAGCCTCACCTCATCCATGTCTTTGGTAAGCGTCTGCCCTTGACTAAACCCACCGTTATTGTTTCGGAAAACCAGTACATCATCTTCGAAAGCGATGTAGCCGGTAATAATCAAATCAGGGTCGCCATCTCCATCCAGGTCACCAACGGCCATACTGTTATTACCGGACCGATCAGTCACCCTTCTTCTGGGACCAAAATTACCCGCTCCATCTAAATTCTCGTACCACCAAACACCCAATGTTGCGGCTACGATCACATCCAGATCGCCATCGCCGTCAACATCGCCAGATTGGCCGTCTATCATGCCGAAAAGCTGCTCCGAATTGATGATATGCCGTGCCCCATAGTTGCCCTCTCCGTCTTCATTTTCCAACCAGGAAACACGAAAATCACCAGATGAGGTGATCAATAAATCAAGATCCCCATCCCCATCCATATCGGCAGGCTCTGCATAATTAGGACCGTTTGGAATAGCGGAGTAATCAAGAATTACCCGCTCTTCGAACTCAATTTGACTCCACAAAGTGGTAAGGGAAAACAGCAGGCAGGAACAGAGAATAAATTTTGTCTTCATCATAGGATTATATTTTGTTAAAGTAGATGTTTGTAATTGCTCAATAATATAATCCAACTAGCTTTAGATTTAACAAATTTAGGGCTTTTTATCCTCAGATGAAAGGGGGCTTTCCCGACTCAATGCGAAAAAAGTCGTACCTTTGCAGTCTTTTTAGGGAAAATGTAAAATTAAAGCTCCTTTTAGTTATGCTGACAGTCAATAACGTAGGTCTACAATACGGCAAGCGCATCCTCTTCGATGAGGTCAATCTGAAATTCACCCGAGGCAATTGCTATGGGGTGATCGGGGCAAATGGCGCCGGCAAATCTACCTTCCTCAAAATCCTTTCTGGAGAACTTGACCCCAACCGAGGCAGTGTCGAACTAGAGCCCGGCAACCGGATGGCGGTGCTGAAGCAGAATCACTTCGAATTTGAGGAATTTGAGGTGCTCAATACCGTAATCATGGGGCACAAGGAGATGTACGATATTATGGTGGAGAAAAACGCCATCTACATGGACCCTGACGCTTCTGAGGCCGACGGCCTTCGGGCCGCTGAGCTGGAAAACCAATTCGGCGAAATGGGCGGCTGGAACGCCGAGAGCGATGCCGCCGAACTCCTCAGCCTGCTGGGCGTCAACGAAGCCCTACACTACAAGCAAATGAAGGACCTCAGCGGTCCCCAAAAGGTGAAAGTCCTGCTGGCTCAGGCCCTCTTCGGTAATCCCGACATCCTCTTACTGGATGAGCCTACTAATGATCTGGACGCCGAAACCGCCACTTGGCTGGCCGACTTCCTGGCTGACTTCAAAAACACCGTCATCGTCGTCTCGCACGATCGCTATTTCCTCGACATGGTCTGCACCCACATCGTCGACATTGACTTCAACCGCATCCGCATTTCTACCGGTAACTATACCTTCTGGTACGAGTCCAGCCAGCTGCTGCTCCGCCAGATGGCCAATAAGAATAAGAAGATCGAACAGCGCCGCAAGGAGCTGATGGAATTCATCCAACGCTTTAGCGCCAACGCCTCGAAGTCGAAGCAGGCCACTAGCCGTAAAAAGGCCCTCGAAAAGCTGAATCTGGAAGAAATCCGCCCATCGAGCCGAAAGTATCCTTTCATCAGCTTCCAACCGGAGCGGGAACCCGGTGATCAGATTCTACACATCGAAAACCTCAGCCAGAAGAACCCGGATGGCCATATGCTGTTCAGCAATGTGACGTTTACGATGAATAAGGGGGATAAGATTGCGCTGCTCTGCCGTGATGCGGTGGCCCTGACGGCTTTTTATCAGGTGCTGGCGGGGGAAGCCGCGCCGGTATCCGGTACCATCGAGTGGGGCCAGACCATCCGACCAGCCTATCTGCCGAACGAAAACGAGGAGTATTTTTCCAATGAAAATGACCAGGACTTGATCAACTGGCTGCGCCAATTCTCAGAAGAAAAAGACGAGCAGTTCATCCGGGGATTCCTGGGGCGGATGCTCTTCTCTGGCGAAGAAGTCTACAAGAACTCTTCGGTACTCTCAGGAGGAGAGAAAGTGCGCTGTATGCTCTCTAGGGCCATGCTTAGCCACCCGAATTTCCTTTTACTCGACGAACCAACTAACCACCTCGACCTCGAATCGATCACCGCCCTCAACAACGGCATGAGAGATTTCAAAGGCAATATGATCTTTAGTACCCATGACCACCAGCTGCTGCAAACGGTCAGCACTCGCATCATTGAACTGACGCCTAATGGCATCATCGACCAGTTGATGACCTTTGATGATTACTTGCGCTCGGAGAAGGTGAAGGCGCAGCGGGAAAGCCTGTATGGCAGCGTAGCTGTGGGATAAAAAATTAAACCGGCCTGTGGAATTGTTCGACAGACCGGCTCACTATGGTAAGAGAGATTATAGGTGTTTTTGTTTCAGAAGTACGCTGTTCTAATCAATTTCTGAACTATTACAAAGTTAAAGGATGTAGCCATGTGGGCCAACCACATTTTGATGTGGTCGAACGGATTCCTTTCATCCAATAATCCAAAATTGCGATGCTCAAGTATATTCTCAATGCGATACTCATATTAGCGGTCGGCTTCGTCGTCGGGCGCTACTTTTACATGAAACCTAAACACATCAATGGCGAGCGGCCACCGGCCATCAGTGCTCAACTGCAGGACGGACAGACCTTCCAGTTAAAGGACCTCCAAGGCCAGTTCGTGTTGATCGATTTCTGGGGCAGTTGGTGCGGCCCCTGTCGAGGAGAAAATCCTTCTCTGGTGAAATTGTACGAAAAGTATAACCAGGCACGCTTTGAGGAGGCCAAAGGCTTCGAAATCGTCAGTGTAGGCATTGAGCAAAACAGCAAACGCTGGCAACGCGCCATCGAAAAAGATGGCCTCAGCTGGCCCTACCATATCCTCGACCAGGCCAGTAATCTCCGCTTCTTCGACTCCCCTATTGCGGCTGATTTTGGTGTAAAACAAGTCCCTACTAAATACCTGATCAATCCAGATGGAATCATCATGGGAGTCAATCTTTCTGTAGAGGAAATGGATAAGATGTTGGCTAAGCGCCTGACGAGCAACTGACAAAATGGCTCATACCGGGCAATGGCAAACAAATTGATGTACAGCAAGTAGAATATTGGGCAATTCTGACCGGATTGTCCTGAAAGTCAGTGACAAAATGTTAAAAAAAATCAAAGATATAATGAGCAAGAAGCCCAACCCTGATCAGCAGGAAAACGCAACGCCACAGGACGAGGCTGTAGCCCTTGACAACGAGCAGCAAGAAAATGCTGATTCTGGTAAGAAAAAAGCCAGCAGCCGAGGCAAAAAACAGAGCAAAACCGATAAGCTGCAAGCCGAAGTAGAAGAGCTGAATATCCAATTGGCGGAACAAAAAGATAAATTCTTGCGCCTCTTTGCAGAATTCGATAACTTCAAGAAGCGAACGGTAAAGGAGAAAATAGAATTTATGAATACCGCTGCTCAGGACACTTTGGCAGCTTTACTGCCAATTCTTGACGATTTTGACAGGGCTAAGAAAAATGCGGAAGACGAGAACAGCGCCGAGCCTTTCAGCGAAGGTGTTATGCTGGTTTACAATAAGCTCTACAATACGCTTCAGCAACGAGGCCTCAAACCGATGGAAACCAATGGGGAAGCTTTTGACCCCGAATTCCACGAGGCCATTACCGAAATTCCGGCTCCTACGGAAGATATGAAGGGAAAAATCATCGATACGATTGAGAAAGGATACGTGCTGAAAGAAAAAATCATCCGCCATGCTAAAGTCGTGGTCGGTAAATAAGCATTCATCCAGTTGCCCCTTCGGACCAGCCGGATGAAGCGACTACAACTAAATCTAGCGAATGGCAAAAAGAGATTATTATGAGATATTAGGGGTCGAGCGCGATGCTGACGATACGAAGATCAAGAAGTCTTATCGCAAAATCGCGATGAAGTACCACCCCGACCGTAATCCGGGCGATCAAGCAGCGGAAGATAAGTTTAAAGAAGCAGCGGAGGCCTACGAGATCCTTAGCGATAAGGACAAGCGAGCCCGCTACGACCGATTCGGCCACGCTGGCGTGAGCGGCAATGGCGGCGGAGGCTTCAGCGGTGGTATGACCATGGAAGACATCTTCTCTCAGTTTGGCGACATCTTCGGCGACGGTGGTAGCCCCTTCGAATCGTTTTTCGGAGGTGCCCGCGGCGGTCGCCGCTCTCGTAGCCAAGGAGGCGTCAAAGGCAGCAACCTCCGCATCAAAGTCCGACTGACTTTGGAAGAGATCGCTAACGGAGTCAATAAGAAAATTAAGGTCAAGAAGAAAGTTGTTTGTACGACTTGTAAGGGCAGCGGTGCCAAGGATGGCAGCTCTAAATCGACCTGTACAACTTGCCGGGGTTCTGGCTATGTCCGCCAAGTAAAAAGCACCTTCCTGGGGCAAATGCAGACCACCACCAGCTGCCCCACCTGCGCCGGTTCTGGCCAAATCATCACTGCTAAGTGCACCACTTGCCGCGGCGAAGGCTACGTCAATGGCGAGGAGACCTTGAGCATCGACATCCCTGCGGGTGTCGAGGAGGGCATGCAGCTCTCCATGCGAGGCAAGGGCAACGCTGGCCAGCGCGGAGGGCCTTCCGGCGATCTGCTCATCAGCATCGAAGAGGTTAAGCACGATTATTTGCAGCGCGAGGGTATGAATGTCATCTATGAGTTGTACCTCAATTTCGCCGATGCGGCCCTAGGCACTTCCTCTGAGGTGCCAACGATCGACGGGAAGGTGAAGGTGAAAATTCCGGCGGGGACGCAGGCGGGTAAGATTTTCCGCCTTAAGGAGAAGGGGTTGCCAGCAGTGCAGAGCTATGGCCGAGGAGATCAGCTGATCCACGTCAATATCTGGACGCCCAAGAAGCTCAACGAGCAAGAGACCAAGCTCCTCAAGAAGCTGCGCGAGATGCCCAACTTCCAACCTAAGCCCGGTAAAGCCGAGAAGGGCTTTTTCGAGCGCATGAAAGATTATTTCAGCTAGGGATTTTCCCCCTGGTACAATATATTCCTGTTTACGCCCATTTGGTTAATGCCAGATAGGCGTAAACTTTTTTAGACCTAATGCTCCCGAAATGAAAAACTGCTTGCTGCTTTTTGCACTTCTCCTCCTCCTCTCCGCCTGCGGCCCCAACTACATCCTGCAAAAATCTATCGAACTGCCCGAAAAAACCTGGAGCTATACCGATAGCCTCTACGCTACCCTCGACATCGCCGACACCAACAAGCTCTACAACCTCTACCTCGATATTGAGCACGGCACTTCCTACGCCAATCAGAATATTTATTTGCTCATCAAAACGCAATTCCCGGACGGGCAGATCGCTAGTAAGACCCTCTCTGTAGATTTAGCAGATAAAATAGGGAACTGGCAGGGTGACTGCAATGCGGAGACCTGTGATGTTCGCGTCAACCTCCAGCAAGGGGCTTTTTTTAATGCCCCCGGTCAATACAGTTTTAGTATTGCGCAGCACATGCGGATCGATCCCATTCCAGCGATTCATGGCGTGGGATTTAGTGTAGAGGATACGGGGAAAGTTAGGGAGTGGTAAATTATTGCTGATCGCCGTGTCCCTTGGCAGGAGACACCGCTCGGACGATTAAGGCTTCTTGTCAAGGCAGTGTCTCTCGACCAGAGGACACTGACCAATATTAACCAAAACTATCCAACATCGCTACAAAGCGATACACCTCTTCGAACGTATTGTACATTGGCACCGGCGCAACCCGAATGACATTCGGCTCCCGCCAATCACAGACCACCCCCGCCGCCGTCAGCCGATCGTACAACTTACGGCCTCCAGGCCCGGTAAGGATGGAAAGCTGACAACCTCGCTGCGATGTATCCGAAGGGGTAATGACATTGTACTGATGCCCGCGTTGGTTGAGCCCGTGAATCAAAAACTCCATATAGCTCGTCAGCTGTACGCTCTTTTCCCGCAGGGCCTCCATTCCCGCCTCATCAAACATGTCCAGGCTGACCTTATGGGCGGCGAAGCTAAAAATCTGGGCATTGCTCAGTTGCCAGCCAGCAGCCCCCTTCATCGGAACAAAGCCTTTGCGCATCAAAAAGCGATTCTCTTCATCGTGGCCCCACCAGCCAGCGAAGCGAGGTAGCTCTGAACGCTCGGCGTGGCGCTCGTGCACAAATGCACCACTTGGCCCTCCGGGGCCAGAGTTCAAGTATTTATAGCTGCACCACACTGCAAAATCAACGCCCCAGTCGTGCAGCCGCAGCGGCAAATTGCCGGCGGTGTGGGCGAGGTCAAACCCTACGCAGGCACCAGCCTGGCGGGCCGCCGCCGTAATCGCTGGTAGGTTGAAAAACTGTCCCGTATAATAATTCACCCCACCAAAAAGGACCAGCGCCGTTTGCTCCCCGTGCTCCTCAATCGCCGCCAAAATATCTCCGGTGCGCAGGGTCTCTTCCCCCTTCCGAGGCGCTATTTCTACAATAGCCTGCTCGGGAGCAAAGCCATGAAAGCGCACCTGGCTTTCCACAGCATACTGGTCGGAGGGAAAAGCCCCCGCCTCCATGATGATCTTAAAGCGCGAACTGTTCGGACGGTAAAAACTCACCATGAGCAGATGCAAATTGGTGGTCAGCGTATTCATCACGACAACTTCCTCGGGCTGGGCACCGACCAATCGCGCCGATTGAGGACCGACAAATTTGTGGTAGTACATCCAGGGCAATTCTCCTTTGAAGTGGCCCTCGACGCCGTAGGTTTTCCACTGCTCCAATTCGGCGTTCAGTGCTGCAGCGACGCCTTTAGGTTGTAGGCCCAGTGAGTTACCGCAGAGGTAGAGGCAATTGCGCCCTTCGTGCTGCGGGATATGGAATTGTTCTCGCCAGTGACGCAGCGGATCCTCTTGATCAAGTTGGCGAGCAAAGTCGAGGCTGTTTTGATAGTCGGTAATCGTGTTCACATTCCTGGTATTTGGTGTTTTGATGGGGCAAAGATAAGCATTTAAGAGGGCATCAGAAAAGTTGACCCTGGGTGGCGAAGCTCATCGGATTTTCCAATTCTAATAACTTGCGTTTCATATCAAGACCGTAGAAATACCCCTGTAAATCGCCATTTTTAGCAATCACTCGGTGGCAGGGAACAATGATGGCGATGGGATTGCTGCGATTGGCTTGCCCGACGGCCCTCATTTTGTTGGCATCGCCGAGGCGATGAGCGATTCCGGAATAGGAGGTGGTGTGCCCGTAGGGAATGCGTGTCAGCTGCTCCCAGACCGCTTGATGAAATTCCGGCGCATCGCCCCAGTCGAGTTGCAGGTCGAAGTCGGTGCGCTGGCGGGCGAAGTACTCTTTGAGTTGCTGTACACAGGCCCGTAGGGGCGCCGGCACTTCTTGATCGGGACAATGCTGCTTTTTACTCAGCTGAACCCGACGGATACCCCGTTCACTTCCGGTAATTTCGAAGCAGCCAAAGGGAGAGGAACAATAGGCCTTTTGTTGCATAAAATACGGTATTGATTGAGGACTAAAGATACGCAAAATCCCAGAGTCCTGCTGGGCACTTTTCCTTCCTATTCTTCTACATTGAGAATAAAACCGACCCGAAAAACATTTTCAATACTGATTTTGGGATCGCGCTTGAGGAGCTTGCGCAATCGAGAGATGAAGACATCAAAACTACGGCCCAGGAAGTAGTCTTTTTTACCGTAAATCTGCTCTACAGCTTCTTCGCGGCGCAGAATCTGCCCCTTATGCAGGCAAAGCAGCCGAAGCACCTCGTTTTCCTTTTGCGTAATGCGCTGGCATTGGCCGTTGAAGTGCAGCTCCTGTCGAGCATAGTCGAAATAATAATCCCCCAGGGTGAACTGCTCGGGACAGGTTTCCACTTCTGCTGTGGTATGCCGCAGCACTACCTCAATTTTACAAAGCAGTTCGTCCTCATCGAAGGGTTTGGCGATGTAGTCTTCTGCGCCGAGGGCGTAGCCCTGCAAGCGATCCTCTTTCATCGAGCGGGCCGTCAGGAAAAGAAAGGGCAGCTGATAGCCTCGGGACTTGAGCTGCCGGGCAAAAGCAAAGCCATCCATTTCAGGCATCATGACATCCAGAATGCAAAGATCATAGCTGTCTTTCTCCAGCGCGCGCAGCCCCATCTGGCCATCGCGACACAGCTTGACCCGATACCCTTCGGCTTCGAGGAAATCCAGCAGCAAGAAGCCCAGATTGAGATCGTCCTCCACGATGATGATCTTCTTGGATGTTGACATTAGCCTTTGATTTGTGGTAAAAAGAGATTAAACTGGCTGCCCTTGTTCAGCTCGCTGAATATCTTGATGAAGCCCTGGTGCAGTTCGATCACCATTTTAACGTAACAGAGGCCCAATCCAAAGCCTTTTTGCTTGTACAGGTCTCCCTCGTTAATCCGTCGGAATTTATCAAAAACGAAGGGTTGGGCCGACTTGCAGATGCCGATCCCATTGTCTTCAAAGTGGACGGTGACGCCGTCGGCGGCTGTGCTGAGGCTGATACGAATGTCTGGTTTTTCCTTACAATATTTCAAGGCGTTATCGATCAGATTGCGGAAAGCATTACCCAGGTGAAAGGCATCGGCCATGATTTCGATGGGCTGGTCGCCAATGTCGAGTCGCAGCTGCCCTGCTTTCTCACTGACCTGCATTTGCATTTCGTCAACCACTTCGTGCAGAAGCTGCTGCAGGTCCATTGGCTGGCAGTCGAGCTGGTACTCACCGCTTTCCATTTTGGCCAATTGCAAGACCCGCTCCACCTGCTCCCTCAACCGATCGCTCTCCTGACGGATCACTTGGTAGTACTTATCGTCGCCCAGGCTCTGGTGCCGGCGCTGCAGCAAGCTAAGTGCTAGTTTGATGTTAGTCAGTGGCGTGCGGTATTCATGCGCCATATTGCTGAAAAAGCTGACATTGAGTTCGTTCAGCCGCTTTTGACGAACCAGCGCCAGGTTGGCTAGAATGAAGGTAATACTTACAAACAGTAGGATCAAAACGGAGCTGAGGCCCATAAAGCCCATGCGATCCAGGATGTAGGTGTCTTTGTCTTGATTTAAAAAACTGACACTGAGCAAAGAACTGTCCTGGGTGACGGGCCCCATGGAGCAGCTGTAGGCCGAAGGCTGGCAGGCGGCCTCCTTGCCGTCTACCACATTGGCCTGGTATTCCAGATCAATATTGTAAAAAGACATCGAGCTATTGAGGGCTTCGTCGAGTCCTAGCTCATTGAGCCATTGATCTTTGATGACGGGCTGACAGCTTGCGACCTCCTGGCTTTGGCATCTCCGGCTGGTTTCCTCCACAGCATTGCAGAGCGCCATCCCAACCTTTTGATTGAATTGTTCTTCGATGAGGTCTCTAGAATGCAGCATCCATTTGACCTGAAAAATAATCAGGAGCACCAGGGCGATGGCCGAGGCAGCGACAATCCGGCTAATTTTATTGAAACGCATAGGGCCTTGAGTTGTAGGGGCTTTACAAAAAAACAAAAAAAGCAGCTTCCGCACCCGAATTTAACAGGTGGTTAACAAGTTTGTAACAGCTCAAAAACAGCCTTTACAGCTCGTTAGCGCCAATTTTGTTAGGACAAAACAACCGGTAGCTCGGCGGTTCCGAGTGAAACATCAATTCTAGTCCAATGAAACAATTATTTGCACTAAGCATCGCTATGCTCTTCTCCACCCTATTCCTCAGCTCGCTATCTGCACAGACCACCGTCAAAAATTGCAAGCCTGCCGACTGCCAAAAGGTTTGTAAGAAAGCAGTAATGGCCAAAGCAGACCTACCAAGCTGCACAGCAGCAAAAGCAGTCACTGTTGCGGCGGAAGACCAAGCAACGGCGAAAACGGCGAACTGTAAAAAAGTCTGTCCTCCCCAATGCTTACCGCTTTGCAACAAAGTGGCTAAGGAAGACGGGGATGACGTCAATCACTGGGCAGTTACCGTAGGACTGTCTGCGACGGAGGAAGCACAACAAAAGGAAACGAAAAAAGCAAGTTGTTCGCAGCCTTGCAAGGCAAAAGCGAAGACGGTAACTAATGCCAAAAGAGTAGCGTCTAATTAATCTTATTTTTTACGCTCCTGCTCTCCTGCTTTTTGGTGGCGCTGGCGCAGTACGGCCAGAACTTCTTCGAGGCGATAGCCCTTAGCGCAAAGCAAGACCAAAAAGTGGAAGAGCAGATCAGCCGCTTCTCCGAGGAATAACTCTTTGCTATCATCTTTGGCTTCAATTACCAATTCAACGGCTTCTTCCCCTACCTTCTGAGCGATTTTATTCATTCCTTTTTTAAAAAGAGAGGCGGTGTAGGATTGATCGGCGGCAGCGCCCCGGCGGGTCTGGATGATCCCTTCAAGGTGCTTCAAGAAATCAGCCGAGTCATTCGCCTCATCAAAGCAAGTATCACTACCCGTATGGCAAACCGGGCCACGAGGCCGCGCCCTAACCAAGAGGGTATCTCCGTCGCAATCGGCAGCGATATTGACAAGATCCAGGAAGTTGCCGGAACTTTCTCCCTTGGTCCACAGGCGATTTTTACTGCGACTGAAAAAAGTCACCTGCCCAATTTCCAAGCTCTTCTGCAGGGCCTCCTTATTCATATAGCCTAGCATCAATACCATTCGAGTATCTGCATCCTGTACAATGGCGGGAAGGAGTCCCTGTCCTTTATCAAAGTCCAATTGATTCAATTCTGCTTTTCGCATAGGGATAAATATGAAAGTTATCAGCTTTTTGCCGCGCGCAAGTTAGTGCTTTTCGATTGCTCCCACCAGCCCTATGCTCGCAAAAACCCTATTTCTTGCCTAAAAATGTCCTATTATTTATACTTTAGCCAATTTCTATTATACAAAGCACTATAAAAACCCCTCGCCTTTTTCTACCTTTGTGTCTACGGTTTCTTTTAAGGGAAAAGAAGAAAACATAATCTAAATCTAAACACAACCTCATTCTAATTTAAATTGAACAAACATGAGAAACAACGTATTGAACCTAATGGTACTATGTTTGGCGTTCATCCTGATCTTACCTTCTTGCGTTTCAAAAAAGAAGTTTGATCAAATGGTTAATGACAAAGAGTCTATTGACAAAATGCTGACCGAGCAGCGCCAAAAGGTGGCCTCCCTCGAAGGCGATGTAGAAAATCTAACCACTGCTAAAGGGGAGTTGGAAGCGCAAAATGCGGATCTGAACTCCAAGCTTTCTGGCCTGCAAAATGACCTGGCTGCTGCTGAGAAAAACCTCAACATGACTAAGAAAGGCGCAGATGAGAAAGATGCAAAAATCTCTAGCATGACTGCAGCTATCAAAGCAACTTTCGCAGCCTATAAGAATGCTGGCCTCAGCGTCAACGAAAAGGACAATCGCCTCTATGTCAACATCGGCGAACCAATTCTTTACAAAAGCGGCTCTACTCGCGTCCGCAAGGAGCATAAGGAAAGTATTATGAAACTTGCAGAAGTACTGAAAAATAATCCTTCTCTGATCATTCAGGTGGAAGGACATACCGATAGCAAGAAAATGATTAACGGTGCTCGCTACATGGATAACCTAGAGTTGAGCGCAGCCCGTGCCATGAGCATCGTTCGCATGCTGGTCAAAAATGGTGTTCCTGAAAGCCAGGTTTCTGCTGTTGGCCGTGGTGACAAGATGCCTGTAAACACCGAGGATACTGCCGAGGCACGTGACCAAAACCGCCGGGCGGAATTTGTGATCATTCCACAGATCAGCGAACTGCACAAGTTGGCTAATTCTGCTGGTGTATAAGCGTTGATCCAACCCCTCACCATAAAACACAAAATTCATATATAGTCATCCGGCAGGCCTTCGGCCGCCGGATGTTTTATTTTTTGCCACACTGCTCCAATAACCACTCCCGCTCCGATAGAATCGCCGTCCCGGCAATCTCCACCCGCAATTGTTCCCGCTTCTTCCGATCAAAGGCCTCCATCGCCATCAGCTTCCGCACTAACCGAATAATATTGAGGTAATTGCTCCGATGGTAATCGCTGACCTCCCGCCGCCGAATAAAACTGTTGAGGCTATCCAGATGGGATTCCAGCAAATCGAACTCTTCTAGTTCATAGCAAATCTTTAGCAACAAGGTTTTGGAAATGAGGTTGTTGACCAAGTCCTTATATTCCGAAGTTTGCAACAAAAGCATCGCCTTTTGGTAATCACCGCGAGCGTATTCGAGCCGGGCACGATTGAAGCTCACGGTGCTATCGCGGTAAGCCTGCTCTAGGCGATGCTGATAGGCTTCAATAAATTGCTCCAACCAGATGTACTCTTTCATCTGAATCGAAATGGCCACCACATTATTAAAGGTGAAATGAGACAGGCGGCCCGCCTCCAACAGAAAGCCGACCTCCAGGCCCTCTTGGTACAATTCCCAAACTTGCCGGGCGAAAGGCTCACTGCCCGCATTCATTTGGCGAATACAAAAATTGATGGCCAGCAAGTAGAGGTCTTTGAGTTCTTCTTCTGGGAAGCGCGCGCGGTTTTCTTGCAGTTGCAGGCGGAACTGCTGAAAGTAGTCCAGGCTGTAATGCTCGGTTAGGAAACGATAGCAGTAGTAGTAGGTGGCGACGGCGGGATAGCCCAGGTAGCCGCCGCTTTCGATGTCTTCCAGCAGTCGGGGCAGCAGGCCGTAGCTGTAGGTGGTTTTGTAGACGGCCTGGTGGGTCAGCTGGGTGCAGGCATGCCGCAGCTTTTTCATCAGGTAGTGGGCGTCGATGGTATCGGCGATTTCTTGGAGGTTGAGCTGGCCGGTACGCCGGGTTTGGGTTTGGAACTGCATCTGTAGCACCTGGTATTCCTGTAATTTGCTGAAGTGATCGACATTGCGCTCTTGGTTGTTTTCGAGCAGTTGGTGGGCTTTTTTCATGCAGCTGTCGAAGTGGCGAGGCAGGCCTCGGCGGCGGTAGATATTGGCCAGCAGGAGGCGGTTATCGACGGCCGATTGGCGGTGGTGGGCAATGAGGAGGTATTCTTCGATGAGGGCCAGTAGGTCGCTCATGCTGCCGCGCAGGCGCAGGTCGTCGTAGGGCTGGCCGGGGAAGCTTTGCTCGTGGGCTTCTTCTCGGTCAGGGAGGGGCCTTTGGGCCCAGCGGCGGGTGGAGAGGCAGGCAAAGAGGCGCGGCAAATCTTCCCGTCGGGTAAAAAATGGCGAGCGCAGTAATTTGCGAATCTGGCGAATTTCCCGCTTGTCCAGCGTATTGATCAATGAATAGAGCTTATTTAGAGACACAGTATTGCATTTTATTTTCCACAAAAAATACGACTATTTTACTATAAATCAACTAGTTATTATACTCAATATCGAATATTTCTCCACAAATTCATTTTTTTGTCTTTGTTCAACTGAGGAGAAAGGGGAATTTTTGTAGTAACAAAACACGATGCTATGGTTTACCTCAAAAGAAATTTTACGCTACTGCTGCTCAGTTTACTTAGCCTACTCTTATTCTCCCCTGTCAAAAGCTCCGCTCAAGGATGGGAACTCCTGCCCGCCGAAAGCGATCATGCTGCTGCCGTTACGATTAGTGCGGATGGCCATTATGTTGTTTGCGGGAGAAGTTTCACGGGCATGGGCATCGATACCAGCCAAGAGGTATTCCTAATGAAAATGGATGCCCTTGGTAATATCCTGTGGACACAAGTCATGGGCGGAGGAAGCAATCCAGAACGCCTGCTGACAACGGCGGATGGAGGTTTTTTGGTTGCCGCCAATATTTCTAATAGAGTAAGACTCATCAAAACGGATGCGAATGGATTGGTGCAATGGTCTAAGGATTATACGGCCGGTTCTCCACAGATTGATCTTAACTACATCATCGAAAGCCAAAGCGGAGGCTATATTTTTACCGGAGAAACCCGCAGTCAGAATAATACTAATCTGCTGCTCGTTAAGGTAGCCCTCAATGGGGATACTTTGTGGACGAAAAAATACCATTGGGCACGTACGGATTATGGCACTGCGCTTACCGAAACTCCACAGAACGAAATCCTGGTTGCAGGATTAACTAACGGAGGTGGCGGCGATCATGATAACCTGATTATCAAAACGACTGCTGACGGTGAGTTGATTTGGAAACAGGCCTACCCTTCTCTGTCTACCGGTTACTATATTCACAGCCAGCCCAACGGAGAGATTGTCACTTTCTCCACAGTTGGTTCTCAAATGAATCGCTACGATGCGGAGGGGGTGCTGTTATCATCAACTAGTATTGCTGTTGGCGCCTTCACCTTCCTATACGACGCCCATACGACGGCTGATGGTGGTTGGATTGTAACAGGATTTGGACTGAGAAGTCCTCAGCGCCCCGCCAATGTAGTTGTCATGATCAAGGTGGACCGTGCAGGGACCGTAGAATGGTTTCGATTTCACGGAGAAGATGACCTATCCAATGGTGCAGAAATTATCCCTACGCTGGACAATGGCTATATGATTGCCGGGCAGCGTACCATCAACAATAACCGACGAGCCTATATCATCAAGACCGACTCTCTAGGTTATATTTACACCAACCTTATCTCTGGCAAAGTTGCCTTAGATACCAACATGACCTGCCAGCCGGACAATGGAGAACCTACCCTTGCTAATGTCATCGTGGAGGCACGCAAACCCAACCGAAGTTTTTACGGCAGCACCGACAGCAGTGGCTGCTACTTGATCGACGCCGATACGGGAAGCTATGAAATCATTCTACATCCTCCCAGCGCCTATTGGATGCCCTGCGCGGACAGTCTTTCGGTGACCCTGAGCAATTTCTACGACACTACAGTAGTAGACTTTGCCCTGCAAGCCGATATTGAATGTCCTTTCATGACCGTCGACCTAGCTACCCCCTTCCTACGCCGTTGCTTCGCCAACACCTATAGCGTTAACTACTGCAATTATGGCACCCTGGCTGCTGACTCTGCTTACATCGACATCAAGCTCGACCCCTACCTGCACTTTGACACCTCCAGTATCTCCGCCCAGATGCTAGGCGCGGACACCTGGCGGTTTCAGCTCGGGCAGGTTGATGTATCTGAATGTGGCACTTTCACCTTTGATGTCACCGTCGACTGCGACTCCACCGTCCTCGGCCAAACCCACTGCGTAGAAGCCCACATCTACCCCGACTCCCTCTGCCTCCCCCCAAGCAGCGAATGGAGCGGTGCTTTCATCGAAGTTGAAGCCAGCTGCCAAGACAGTTTGCTCAACTTCACCATCCAAAACACCGGCAGTGGTGATATGAACGACCCGCTGCGCTACGTAATTATCGAGGATGCCATCCTGCTGAGAACGGCCCCCTTCGATCTCGTCAGCGGGGCCTCAGAGGACATTCCTCTGCCCAATAATGGCTCCACCTATTTGCTCTACGCCCAGCAGGAGCCCGGGGCCCCCGGCAACTCCCTACCCATCCTCTCCATAGAAGGCTGCGTAGGCGAGCCCGGCCTGCCCTTCAGCACCGGATTTGTCAACCAATTTCCCCAAAACGACGGTAGTCCATTCGTAGAAATCGATTGCCGCCAAAACGACGGTAGCTACGACCCTAACGACAAGCAAGGTTTCCCCACCGGCTCCGGCCCCGACCACCTCATCGAAGCCAATACCGATCTCGAATACCTGATCCGCTTCCAAAATACAGGTACCGACACCGCCTTTAGAGTCGTCATCAAAGATACCCTTTCGCCTTGGCTGGACCCCGCTAGCATACAACTCGGGGTCGCTAGCCACCCCTACCGCTTCGAGCTACGCAAAGGCGGCCTCCTCGAATTCACTTTCGATAATATCATGCTGCCCGATAGCAATGTCAATCTGGCCGCCTCCAACGGCTTCATCAAATTTCGGATCGCTCAGCGGCTCGACAATCCGATCGGCACCCGCATCGAAAACCAGGCGGCCATCTTCTTCGACTTTAATCCGCCCATCTTTACCAATACCACTTTCCACACCATCGGAAAGGACTGGATCGACATCATTTTGGATAGCGAAGATCCTCAAACCCTGAAAGCAACAACCATTAAGATATACCCCAATCCAATGAGCGAATCGGCCCGGATAGAATGGTCGGGAGAGGCCGTGCAGGAAGGACAGTTTGAACTGTATACCCTCGCCGGACAGATGATTCGAGCTGACCACTTCAGTGGAACGCAGTACGAATTTACCCGAGAGGGCTTAGCCGCTGGCTTGTATTTTTTCAGCATTAAAAACCAAGGAATAATAATGGCAAAAGGTAAAATTATCATTCATTAACTACCGATACCAGAATAAATAGGAACAGACAGGCGCTCATCAATGGGCGCTTTGTCTGTTTACTGCGCAGTCTATACCGCTACATAGTCTACACAAAACAGCACATTTTTAAAGACTAAAAAAATCGACTATGTACAAATTTTACTGTAAGGCGCTGCTGCTGCTATGCTTGTTGATAGCGATCAGCAACAATTCTTATGCCCAAACTAGCCGGGTCTGGCAAAACAACTACGGCACTAACGCAACGGAACGAGGGACCTCTGTTGTGCTGGCCAGTGATGGCAACTATGTCCTGCTGGCCGATACCGATGATGGCCTTGGCGCAGGAGCCGATCAGCCGATTGTTTTGATGAAGGTAAACACCCTGGGCAATGTCCTCTGGACCCAAAGTTATGGCTTCGGCCTCCCGGACCTTCACGAAGGAGCCGGTCAGCTGGTAGCCACGCCAGACGGCGGCTATCTCATCTGCGGATGGATGTTCTTCCTCAATACCGCCGACCGGGCGTACTTGATTAAAACGGATGCTAATGGTAACCTCGAATGGAACCGCATCTACAATGGTACGGAGGGCATCTTTCCCCGAGATGTCATCGTTTGCGATAATGGCGACTATGCCTTCGTCGGCCAGGCCGAGATCAATGACTCTACTTATCTCATGGCGGGACGGGTAGCGCCGAACGGTGACCTGCGCTGGATCAAAGAATACCAGCAGGGTATTCGTGCGGAGTCTAGAGGTTATAGCCTGAAAGAAAACGATAGCCAGGAGCTTATTCTGGTTGGTCATGTAATCGAAAGAATCGGGACTTCTAAGGTCTGCGAGCATTTATTGACGGTGAAAACGGACGCAACCGGGGAGTTGATTTGGGTAGAGGATGAGGGAACGATCAACTGTGGCCAAACTTTACAGCTTTTTCCAAATGGCGAAATTTTAGTTGCTGGAGATGTGCAAACGGGTGGCACGGGAAAACTGACCCGGCTGACGGATGATGGCACGGTGCTCAATACCCTAGATTTTTCAATCGCCCAAAATCTCAATCCCGCTGAGGTTCGCATACAGCCAACCAGTGAAGGAGGATATATTATGGCAGGAAATGCCGTCATAGGAGGAAGAGTGCTCGCCTTTATGATGGAGCGCGATCAGCGGGATAGTCTGGAATGGATAAATACCTATGACTTCCCTACTCCTATAACGGCCAGCGAAAGCGGCTCAGAGGCCATTCAGACTCCGGATGGTGGGTTCCTGATGGTAGGCTGGACCACCACCTCGCCGAATAGCCCCTCTAGTGGTGCGGCGGATGTCTATTTGGTTAAGACAGATTCCCTGGGGGAGCTATTCATCAACTTGATTCAGGGTAGGGTAGTCCGCGATACCTCCTTAGATTGTGTGGTAGATTTTAGAGAAGAAGGATGGGCGGGCTGGATTTTGCGGGCGGCAGATAGTTCGGGCAAGGTGTTCTATAGCACTACGGATAGTTTTGGAAATTACCTGATGAGAACTGAACCAGGCAATTATACCTTGAGCCTACAGCCTACTAGTCCTTACTATTCGGTTTGTCAGAATGATATTGCTATCGACCTCAGCATGCCCTACCAAACAGACTTTCAAGACTTCGCGGTGCAGGCAGCGATTGATTGCCCGCTGCTGACCGTCGATGTCTCCACCAGCTTTTTGCGCCGCTGCTTCCCCAACCGCTACGTAGTTTCTTACTGTAATCAGGGGCCGGCTACTGCACTAGACGCTAGCCTAGAGCTGGACCTCGATCCCTTTCTTTTGCTAGACTCCGCCTCCATCCCCTTCAGCCAGTCCGGCACAACACTGACCTTCGATCTTGGCGACGTCGCCTCCGGCACCTGCGAACGCTTCGATGTCTACGTCACCGTCGATTGCGACTCCACCGTACTGGGCCAGACCCACTGCGTAGAGGCCCGCATCTTTCCCGACTCCCTCTGCCTACCCGCTAACAGCAGCTGGTCGGGGGCCTTCATCGAAGTCGGTGCACAATGCCAGGACACCTCGCTCAAGTTCAGCATCCAGAACACCGGCGGTGGAGCCATGAGCGGCCCACTAAACTATGTGATCATCGAAGATGCCATCCTCCTCCGATCCAACTCCTTTCAATTGGGCAGCGGGGCCGCCGAAGACATCTCACTGCCCAACAATGGCTCGACTTACTTGCTCTACGCGGAGCAGGAACCCGGCGCGCCCGGCAGTTCCACTCCAATCTTAGCCATCGAAGGCTGCGTAGACCTTCCGGGCGCTCCCTTCAGCACCGGATTTGTCACCCAATTCTCGCAAAACGATGCCGATCCATTTGTTGACATCGACTGCCGCCAAAACCGGGGCAGCTTCGACCCCAATGACAAGCAGGGCTTCCCTACAGGCTACGGGGCCGCCAACTTCATCGAAGCCAATACCGAAATTGAGTACTTGATCCGCTTTCAAAATACAGGCACAGACACCGCCTTTAAAGTCGTGATTCGCGATACCCTTTCGCCCTGGCTGGACCCCACCAGCATACAGCTAGGCAGCGCCAGCCACCCTTACGAATTCCAACTCTCCGAAGGCGGAATCCTCGAGTTTACTTTCAACAATATCATGCTGCCCGATAGCAATGTCAATCTATTGGCGTCCAATGGTTTTGTCAAATTCCGTATTGCCCAGCAGCCGGATAACCCTATTGGCACGGAGATCGAAAACACTGCAGCCATTTTCTTTGATTTCAATCTCCCTATTTTCACCAATACCACCCTCCATACCATCGGCGAAGACCTCATTGATATGATTTTGGATACAGAGGGGCCCGCAGGGCTTACGGCTTCCGCCATCAAGGTCTTCCCGAATCCGCTGAGGCAGTCGGGCCGCTTGGAATGGACGGGGCAAGGGCTAGAAGAGGGACAATTTGAACTCTACACCATCAGCGGGCAATTGATCCGAACAGATCGCTTTAGTGGAACGCAGTACGAATTTATCAGAGGCGATCTGGCGGCGGGGCTTTACTTCTTCCGTATACAAGACCAAGGAGCCGTGATTGCCAAAGGAAAAATAATCATTCATTAACCCCCAGAATAATAAGAGCAGACCACCTCCCGATCCTCCCGACAGTGCTTCAATGTGAAGTTGCTGCGGGAGTGATCATTTGATTTTTCTGAACAAAAATTCTTGCTTGTTGCCATTGCCGCTTGCAGTAGCTTGCAAAGCGCCCTCCGACTGAAGGGTGTAGCGAATAGTTTTAGGAAAATCGTGGGTCGGATTTTCGCAGGCGAAGTGCTGCTGATCAGCAGATTGGATTTTGAAGAAAACGGATGCCTTATTGTGCGCCACATCGGCGACGAAGTAGAGCTGTCTGTCTTTAACCAGGAGGCGCAGTCTTTCTTGAAAAAGGGTATCGCGGTTTTGCAGCAAAACACCGTGGCCGATAAACGCTGTAGGGCTGCGGCGTTCCCAAATTTCGATGCCTTGGCGGCCGGATTGGTGCAGGTCGCTACGCTCCCATCGCCCCAGTAGCCACTCTAGCTGTTGCAGCTGCTCGATAGCCACCGATTGGAGGCGTCTGAGGCTGCAGCCGGTGAAGACAAGCAGCAGGGCAATGACCACTAATGAAGTTGTACTGAAGTATTTCAAAATCTTGTTTTTATCCTTTGTTAGCGAGCTGGCCGCAGGCGGCGTCGATGTCTCGGCCTCGGCTGCGGCGTACGGTCACCATGACCTCCTTGGTCCGCAGGTGGGCGGCAAAATCGTCGATGCGATGCTCCGCTGACTTTAAAAAGGGCGCGCCATCGATTGGATTGTATTCAATGATATTGACTTTGACGGGAAAATAGCGACACAGCTTCGCCAGCCGGGCGGCATCTTCTAGACTATCGTTGTAGTTCTGAAAAGTGATGTACTCGTAGCTGATGCGGTTGCGGGTTTTGTGGTAGAAATAGCGCAAGGAGTCCATCAGTATGGATAGGTTGTTCTGCTCGTTGATCGGCATGATCTCATTGCGCTTTTCGTCATCGGCGGCGTGGAGCGAGAGGGCCAGGTTGAATTTCACCTCATCATCCGCTAGTTTGCGAATCATTTTGGCAATGCCCGCCGTACTCACCGTAATCCGACGCGGCGACATGTTCAGGCCCTTGGGAGAACAAATATGTTCTATGCTTTTGAGGACATTTTTGTAGGCTAGCAGGGGCTCGCCCATGCCCATGTAGACAATGTTGGTTAGGGGGTGGCCAAAGTGCTCCTCTGCCTGACGATTGACCATGACAACCTGGTCGTAGATTTCGGCGGCGTCGAGGTTGCGTACCCGCTTCATACGGCCGGTAGCGCAGAAGGTGCAGGTCAGGCTACAACCGACCTGCGAGGAGACGCAGACCGTAAATCGCCGATCTGCAGGGACAGGAATCAGGACGGACTCAATGAGATGGCCGTCGTGGAGGCGAAAGCGGGTTTTGATGGTGCCATCGCTGCTCTGCTGTACAGTATCAATCTGGATAGCGTTGATGACGAAGTGCGTCTTGAGGTGCTGCCGCAGGCGCTTAGAAAGATTGGTCATTTCATCGAAAGAGTGAGCGCCTTTCTGCCACAGCCACTCAGAAATTTGGGCGGCACGGTACTTGGGTTCGCCAGCTTCTTTCACGGCGAGACGCAGGTCCTCGGCAGACATTTGACGTATATCTTTCTTTGTAATAGCCTGATTCATGGTGCAAAGATACGGTGCTTATGAGGCCAGACACAAATATTTCCTCCAACAATCCGTTTAATTATTTAAATTTACCATTGTAGTGCGGCTTAAATCAATGCATAGAATCACCCTTCTCTTATTTTTACTGTGCGGCTTCTCGGCCTGCACCACCCTACAGCCCGTCGGCAACTATGAGGCACAGCCCCCGCCTCCGGCCCCCGATTACAGCCAATCTCGCTACTGGGCGGCCCTACCCGATCAACAGGACCCCGCCGACCGCGTCCCCAGCGAAACACTCAAAGAGGAGCAACAAACGGCCGAAGTCGATGTCTTTTTTCTCCACCCCACCACCTACACTGGCAGCAAAAAGGGCGAAGATAACTGGAATGGCCCGGTGGACAATGAGTCCTTAAACAAGAAAACCGACGAGTCGACTATCTTGCACCAAGCCAGTATTTTCAACGGCAGCGGCCGCGTCTATGCGCCTCGCTACCGCCAGGCTCATCTTAATGCCTATTTCACTAAAGACCAAGCCTCGGCCAAAGCCGCCTTCGCACTGGCCTACCAAGACGTAAAAGCGGCCTTTGAGTACTACCTTAAACATTACAACCAAGGCCGCCCCATTATCATCGCCTCGCACAGCCAAGGCACGACCCACGGCATGGAACTGGTACGCGAGTACTTTGATGAACAAGATTTGCAAGAAAAACTGGTGGTTGCCTATTTAGTCGGCATCCCCGTCCCCAGAGATTATTTCAAAAACATCCGCCCTTGCCAGCGCCCCGAAGACCTTCAGTGCATCTGTAGCTGGCGCAGCTGGCGACGGGGCTACACCCCTCCCCGCTTCGATCAAGAACAAGGCATCATCGTCACCAATCCTCTAATCTGGACAACCGACGACAATTATGCCGATGCCCAATTGAATGAAGGCACCGTACTGAGGCGTTTTGGCAAGGTAAAAAAAGGAATTGCCGATGCCCAGATTCACAAAAGCATCCTATGGGTCAATAAACCTAAATTTTTCGGCAGTATTTTCCTCAAAGCCAAGAACTACCACGTCGGCGATTTCAACCTGTTCTACATGAATGTAAGGAACAATGCCCGCCGTCGGGTCGAGGCTTTTTTAAACCGCAATTGATAGCTAAACTATGGATATTTACACCAGAAAATCGAGATGGAAAATCTATCTGGCCATTGGCGGAGCATTAATCGTTGGCCTGTCGGTGCTGTTCACTACTCATCTGGCCAATAAACTGAGGGAGGAGGAACGAAAGAAGGTAGAATCCTGGCAGATTGCCGTAGAAAAGATGACGGCACCAATTGATGAAGAAGATTTGGCTAATGACCAATGTGATATTACCCTGCATCTCAAAATATTAGAATCCAATACCACTATCCCCGCTATTCTGGTTAATGATCGGGGGAATATAGATTTTGCCGTGAACTTCACAGAAGAGGGCAGTACTGACTATGATTCCCAATTTCCGGATGATTTTAAGCAAAATTTACCCCTTTTAGAGCAAGAACTGGACGATATGAAAAGCGAAGGACGTATGCCCATAGAAGGTGATAGCATCTCCATTTGGTATCAGGATTCAACGCTATTGACCCTAATCAAATACTTCCCCTTTGTGCAGGTAACGCTGATCGCTGCATTTATCCTTTTTGGTTATATCGGTCTCAGTAGTGCCCGAAAAGCAGAACAGAATCAGGTCTGGGTGGGGATGGCCAAGGAGACAGCGCATCAGCTGGGAACGCCCATTTCGGCCATTTTAGCCTGGATTGAGCACCTCAAGATCATGAAAGCCGATGACGAGGAAACCCAGGAGATTGTTAAAGAATTGACTAACGATGTTATGCGCCTGGATTTGGTAGCCGATCGTTTCTCCAAGATTGGCTCGGCTCCGACTTTGGAATCCATTAATATTTATGAGGAATTAGAGAAGTGCCGCAGCTACATGGAGAAGCGGGCCTCTCGCAAGGTGGTCTTTGAATTTCCTGAACCTGACCAAACGCCGATCATGGTCAACATCAACCCTCATCTCTTTGATTGGGTAGTGGAAAATTTGCTGCGCAATGCCTTGGATGCGATGGCCGGAAAAGGTACGATCTCGGCGGTGGTCAGCCAGGAAAAGAACTTTGTCAACATCGATATTAGTGATAGTGGTAAGGGGATTCCAACCTCGAAATTCAAGACCGTTTTCCAGCCCGGCTATACCACCAAAAAGCGCGGATGGGGCTTAGGTCTTTCATTGGCTAAACGCATCATAGAATCCTATCACTCTGGCAAGATTTTTGTAAAAAAATCTGTTATCAATGAGGGCACTACATTCAGCATCAAACTCCCCATTGGATAGCTCATACAAGTAAGAACATAGCACTGTTAACTGTATCGATTTGACTCCAACACTACGTAGATATCTCCCTTTCTTTCCCTTACTATTCCTGCTTCTGGCAATAGTCCATCCCGCGCTCGCTTCTTCCTCCGATCTCAACATGATGCAGGTCACTGTATTGGACGGAGATTCTGGCGAACCGCTTATCGGAGTTAACATTTATACCGACGATCATAAATTCACCGCCTTTACAGATATAGATGGCAAGGCCACCTTGGGCAATTTGCTGCACCGACAGATCGTGAACTTTAGCTATCTAGGCTACTCGACTGTGAAGATGCCTTTTTACGAAATTCGGAACAACAATGGCCTTGTTAGAATGTACACAGCGACAGTGCTGGACAGTATCGTAGTCGTAGGTCGGCGGGATGACCCAGTAGAAGAAATTCCCTACGTAGTCAACCGCATTTCCAGCCTCGACATCGCCAGTACCAACTCGCAGACCAGTGCTGACGCGCTGCGCGATCACGGTAACGTCTTTGTACAAAAATCCCAGATGGGCGGTGGTAGCCCCGTCATCCGAGGCTTCGAAGCCAACCGCGTCCTGCTGGTCGTCGATGGGGTGCGCATGAATAATGCCATCTACCGAAACGGCCACCTGCAAAACGCTATTACCATCGACAATGCCATGCTCGAACAAATCGAGGTCATTTACGGCCCCGGTTCTCTGATGTACGGCAGTGATGCTTTGGGGGGCGTCGTACATTTCCGATCGCGAGAACCCAAAATGCTCTTCGGCGACTCCAACAAGGGCTACTTAATTAGCACGGGGGCCTACACCCGCTTCAGCTCGGCCAACAACGAAAAAAGCTTTCACCTCGATGTCGACTACGGCACTCGGCACTGGGGCTCGCTCACCAGTCTGACCTACTCCGACTTCGGTGACCTCCGAGCCGGAGCCAACCGCCCTGCCAACTACCCGCGCATGGGCCTACGCGATTACTTCGTCCTCATCGACAACGGCATTGAGCAAATTGCCTCCGGCGATCCTAATGTGCAAGCCGGAACGGGCTACAGCCAAATCGACTTTATGCAAAAGATTCGCTACCAGCCTTCGGAACAGCTCTACTTCACCCTCAATTTTCAATACTCCACCTCCAGCAACGTCCCGCGCTACGATGTGCTGACCGACACCCTATCGTCGGCCCGAGAGCTGAAATGGGGAGAATGGTACTACGGCCCACAAAAGCGACTGATGGCCTCTCTCAAAACGCGAGTGCTCAAAAAGGGCTTCCTTTCAGACAAAGCCACCATCATCGCTTCTTTTCAACGAGTCGACGAGGACCGCCTCAAGCGGAAATTTCTCAAAAAATTCAAGACCTATAATTTGGAAGATGTCAATGTCTACTCCTTCACAACTGACCTAGATAAACAACTCGACCAAGATGGACGCAATCTGCTCTCCTACGGCGTCGATGTTAATCACAATACCGTCGCTTCTACGGCGGGCAACCTGAATCGCCGGACCAATACGGTCAAGTTTGATGTCCCCACTCGCTATCCCAGCGGCGGCAGCGACTTCACCAACATGGGGGCCTACATCAACTACCGCTGGAAAAGCCAGGATTCGACCTTGGCCTTCCACGCCGGACTGCGCTACTCCTTGGTGAGTGCCTTTATGAAATTTGATTCTACCGATGTAGTGGAGTGGCCAGAAGAGTTCTATACCGATGGCATCCGCTCCGAAAATGCAGCGCCTACCTGGGGCCTTGGACTGACCCTGAATACGCCTGACCAGTGGCAAGTGCGCCTGCTGGCTGCGACGGCCTTCCGCGCCCCCAACATCGACGATATGGGCAAGCTACGCGCCAAAAGCGGCTTCGTCACGGCTCCTAATGTTACGCTAGGACCAGAAAAATCCTTGACCAGCGAGATCACCTTGGGCAAAACCTTCGGTCGCCTCGCCAGGGGTGGAAAGGGAACGACTTTTCAGCTGAGTGGTACGGGCTTCTATACTTGGCTGGAAGATGTTATTGTCCGCGAATTGGGCGCCTTGCCCAATGGAGATACTATACTCTCTATAGATGGTGATCCTCATCGCGTACAGCAAAACGCTAATGCAGGAGGAGGCTACGTCTATGGCTTTTCGGGTAATTTACTGCTCAATATCAACTCCAAATGGCGACTCAGTTCGGGCATTAATTATACCCTGGGACGAGTGGAGTTCAAGAATGCTGTGGTGGATACCTTAGTTCCGCTGTCGCACATTCCACCGCTTTATGGGCAAACCAGTTTGGAATACCAAGGCGAGAAGTTCCGCTTTGAAACGGTAGTTCGCTATAATGGCCGAAAGCCCTTGGAAGACTTCTCCGTGACGACCATCAACTTCGATCCAGAAACTGGTGAGCTAGTGCCCGACCACGATGGCACTGCCGATAACATTGAGACCTCTGGTACCTGCGTAGCGCACACCATCGACAACCGTCGCGAGATTCGCTGCGAGGGCGCGCTGGGCTGGGCCACCCTCAATTTTTACACTTCGCTTAAGCTGAGTCAAAAAATCAGCATCGATCTGGCGCTAGAAAATGCGCTCGATGTTCACTATCGTCCTTTCTCCTCCGGAATAAGTGCTCCCGGACGAAATATCATCTTTACCCTGCGCGGTAACTTCTAATTTAGAGCCTCATGCCTAATTTTCTCCTCAAAACCTATGATAATCAGGGCGGAAGGTCTTACCTTTACGAAACCTCTACCTCCCTCATTTGTTTTATACTATGACCGATTCTAGCATTTAGTAATAGCCTGTCGCAACTATTGCAATGTAACTTAGTCTAAACAAGAAGATGAGAAAATCAGTAGTAATCTTTCTAGTCCTTTGCTGCTGTGCGATTGGAAGTTCTGCACAGTCTTCTTTGCCCCAGGCGGAGCGCCTGGGCAGCGGCGTCAATTCTACTTATGATGAACTGCGACCTGTCATCGCTCCCAACGGCGAGACACTGCTTTTTGCCCGTAAAAATCACCCGCAAAATGTCGGCGATGCAGACTTGGAGGACATCTGGGTGTCCTACCTCACTGATGGGCAGTGGAGTACGGCGATTAAATTGGTCCAGCCGATTAATAATCGCGGGGGGAATTATCCGGTTGCGCTACAGCCCGATGGGCAGCAATTGTATTTCTACGGGGATCAACCCCGTATGGGAGAAAATAAACTGACCATGGCGCGTAAGCGCGGGCGGAGTTGGTCCAGACCAGAGGCGCTACTTATCGAAGATTTTCAATCGTTTTCTACCATCAGTCATTATCATCTCAGCGTAGACGGTCAACTATTACTGCTCTCGGCGACCTCGGATACAGGGCTGGGGCAAAATGATCTTTATATTTCCTTTAGGGAGAGCGGGCGGTGGAGCCGCCCGATGAACCTCGGCCCGGCGATCAATAGCCCGGGCGATGAGCGCAGCGTCTTTCTGGCGGCAGACGGTCAAACGCTCTATTATTCGAGCGACGGCCACGGCGGCTACGGCGGTCAGGACATGCTGATCAGCCGCCGCCTCGACGAGAGCTGGACCAGTTGGAGCCCACCAGAAAACCTGGGCCTTTCGATCAACAGCGCCCGCGATGAGGCTTACTTCAGCCTACCCGCCGCCGGCGATGTGGCCTACTTCTCGGCCAGCGATGCCCAGGGGCAGACCGACTTGTACCGCATCCGACTGCCGGAGGCTATGCAGCCTCGCCCGGTGGTGCTGCTCAGTGGGCGGATCATCGACGGGGAGACCCAGCGGCCAATGAGTGCGCAACTGCGGATGCAGCGCCTTGGTGCAGCCGACGCGCAGGAGACGGCCAGCGATCAGGAGGAGGCGTTCCATATGGTCCTGCCCTATGGTGCAGACATCAGCCTTTATGCGGAGCGGGAGGGCTACTTCTCGGTAAGTGAAAGCATGGAGCTGTCGGATCAGGGACTGGAAGAGTTGGATGGTGATCAGCAGGGCTTATTGGCCCAGATTGATGGCCAGTTGGACTATTCTAGCCGCAGTTTGGAGGTGGAGCGGCTGCAAATGCGTTTGACCAAGTTGAACCAGGAGATGCAGGAGTTGGATAAAATACGGCGGGCGGAGGCTTATAAGCTATCGAATAGACAACGGCGGGGACGCCAGAGCGACCCGGAGCTGGACGCTTTGCGCCATCGCTATAATGAGATGCTGAGGCAAGAAGAAGAGGTCGATCAGGTCCGCAGCAACAGCACTCCGACCGGCACTAAATCGGTTGAGACGCCCTCGGAAGATCAGGAATTGCTAGAGCTGCGACGGCGTTTCCAGAAGCATTATGGTGGGGAAAATACGGTTAAAACAGCTCCTCCCAATTCCTCATCCAATGAAGAAGCGTTGGATCAGTTTGATAAAGTGGAGGATCAGATTCGCCTTCAACTCAAAAAAGAGCTTTTTCTCGATGTAGCCACCGATTTACAAAAAGAACATTTTACCCAATTAGCGGCCGAATACCAACGCAATACGCAGAACCGGATCAATCGCGCGATGCGCAACGAAATATGGGATCGACTACGGCAAAATGCAGAAAATATGCTGCCGAAGGCCGAGGAGACCAATTCTACAGCGGATGCTCCTAAACTTGGGTTTATTGAGAAATCACTACGTCCACTGCTCAAAGACCAGGTGGAGGAAGAGCTAAGACAAGAGCTGTCGGCGATCATTCGCAAAAACGTACGTTACGAATTGGATTACCAGTTGAAAAAAGAAGCCGAAGCGGCCCTGCAAAAAGAATTGGCCAATAAGATCAAAAAGCAACAGCGTCAGGAAAAACGATTGGTTACTAATAATAGCGATGTGACCAACTCGTCGTCTACGGATTTTTACACGCCCTTTTATCAGGAGATGAAAAAAGATATTCTCCTCTTGCCTGTAAAGCCCGGGCAAATCATCCCGATGAATAATATTTTCTTCACTGCCAACACTCCGGAATTAAAGGCCAGCTCCGATAAAGAGTTGGAAAGGGTATTACAATTTTTACAAACCCATCCCGAAATCACCATTGAGTTTGGCGCACATACCAATGGCTCGCTCAGTCAGGATTTCGCTTTGGACCTCTCTACCAAAAGGGCCAAGGCCGTCGCCGATTATTTCCTTTCGCAAGGGATTGACGCGACGCGGATACAGTACCTTGGTTACGGTAAATCGATGCCGATTGCTACTAATGATACCGTCAAAGGACGCAAAAAAAACCAGAGGATTGAGATGAAAATCCTACAAACCCACTAAGGTTTTACCTATGAAATTCGTCCCCGAATCCACCATTGATCAGATGCTAGAGCGCCTTGAGGGCGGCCGCGATGACTTCGAAGATGTTGTCAAAGACTTCAGCAAACAACAGCCCTTCCTACTCGGCTTCCTCTGCTCGGAGGCCTTCGAACTGCTTACCAATGAAGAGCGCGACTACATGCTCTACCTCAGCATCGTCATTTGGATGTCCATTTTACAACTGCATCCTGGAGCAGCAAGATTGCCGGAAAAATTGATTGGTGATACTGAGGAGAACAATTGGGAGGTGCTCAAGACGGTGACAGCCCGCCGCTTTCGGGAACGCATTGATATTTTTTTTGAAAATTATCCACAAGAAGACCTCCTGGCCTTTGTAGAAGATGGATTGGTCTATGATCCCGAGCGGGAATTCATTACCGACGAGGGCCGCGAATACCTCTTTATTGCGCTTAAGACGGTCATCGACAGCTTTGATCAATACCTCAAAACTCGATAAGGGTACGGATGAGGAAGAAGCCATCATCGCCCTGTTTTTGGTAGAGCGGCATCAAGACTAAGCCATCGTCAATGGCCAAAATATCGCCGTTCTTATCCACTGCCAGGCGCTCTCCTTTTCTAACTTTCTGAAAATTTGCGTAGTTCGGCACCATCCGAAAGTTATCCCCAGGGCGGATACTGTGTATAGCAATCAGCTCAGCGATCTGCGGCAGTCCTTTGGAGTATTCGATGAGGATGGAGTCGTGGCGGTTTTCGACATGCTCGGCCTGAACGCAGCCGATGGTTCGCATGCAATTGGTGAGGGCGGCGATAGCGCGGTTGATAGAAAGTTCTTCTTGATGCTGGCCAGATTCGAAGCAGACGGCGACGGTATCGGGAGCAAAGTTATCGTTATTGAAATAATGTAGACTAGTGCCATTGATGGTGCGCAGCATTCCTTTGATGACGGGGGCATGAAGCTCTACGGCGATACGTACGCTTTCGGGGTCATCGGTGGGGATGGAAAAAATGCCGCCGTAGGCGGTGGTCGTATGGAAGTCGAGGATAACCAGTTTCTCCGGTTGATAATCGGCGATTTCGGCCTCAATGACCTCGAGCAGCTCTATGAGTTCCTGATCTTCGGAATCCAGCTCTTCGGGCTTCGCGGCGCGGATTTTGGCGATATTCTCTCTGGTCCATTGCCGATTCAAATCTTTATTGATAAACCGCTTGTTTTGAGCCATCGCCCGAATATTTCCCCGCAACCCCAAGAGGCGGCCACAGAATTCGAATTCAGGATTGGTAATGGGTTCTACCTCTAACATTTTAAAAATAAGGTCCAGTGCTCTAACGCCAGCTGGTTCATTACCATGAATAGCTCCAATACCTATCAGCAAAGGACCCTTCTGGGGGCCCGTGTAACGACCAATGACTCTTTCCAATTGCATAAGGGGTGTAGTACGATTTATCACCAAAGTAAGCCCCCACAAAATACACAATTATTCCCCAAAGTGTCGCCAGCCCTGGGCTTTAATTTCGTGGATATTGCCTCCCTTGGTGTGGAGTTTGACGCCATCAGCAGCCGGAACGACCTCCCCCATGATGTAAATATCAGGTAGGTATTTGACCTTTTCTACATCGTTAGGATCAATGGTAAAAAGCAATTCGTAATCTTCTCCTCCACTTAGCGCACAGGTGATGGGATCGAGTTTGAATTTTATGGCCATCTGCTCAGCCTCTGGCCGAATCGGGACCCCACTCTCCTCAATAAAGGCCCCCACTCCTGATTGCTTACAAATATGGAAAACCTCCGAGGCCAAGCCATCGGAAATATCAATCATTGCCGTCGGTACCAACTTCGCCTTGGCAAACAATTCAACCATATCCTTGCGGGCCTCCGGCTTCAACTGCCGCCCCACCAGATAATCCTGGTTCTCCAAATCAGGCTTCACCCCCGGATTGGACAGAAAGATCTGCTTCTCTCGCTCCAGTAACTGAAGCCCAAGGTAGGCCGCCCCCAGATTGCCCGTCACGCAGAACAGGTCCCCAACACGGGCGGTATTGCGGTAGGTCAGCTTGTCGCGCTCCCCCTGGCCGATGGCCGTTACGCTGAGGTAGAGCCCTCGGGGCGAGGAAGTCGTATCTCCCCCCACCAAATCTACTCCATAAAAATCGCAGGCCGTGCGAATGCCATCGTACAATTCTTCTAGTGCCTCCACCGAAAAGCGGTTCGAAAGTGCCATTGAGACCGTAATCTGTTTTGGCGTAGCATTCATGGCATAAATATCAGAAAGGTTGACCACTACAGCCTTGTAGCCCAAATGCTTCAATGAAGTGTACATCAGATCGAAGTGGATGCCTTCGACCAGCATATCTGTGGAGACAACGGTGAGCCAATCACCGCCATTGTCAATAACTGCCGCATCGTCCCCAACGCCTTTCGTGGAAGAGGATTGCTTTAAGGAAAAGGGCTTTGTCAGATGATCAATCAGACCGAATTCACCCAGCGTATTGACATCGGTACGCTTCTCATTTTGGTTGTTGGACATAATAGCTAATTCTAATTCTTGCAAAAGTAGGGAATTCTCAGGTCTTTTGGTGCTGCGTCATACCACCCATTACCATTTTCATAATCCTTACCTTAGCCCAACGAGGGACCGTCCGAAGTGAGTAGACCAAGACCTTAGTCAGCCAGCCCGGTAGCACGGTAGCTTGTCTGCCCAAGGCTTTGAGGATAGGAATGCCGACCTCTTCAGGACGGAGGACCTTGCCCATTTGCATATTCGCCCGATCGGCAAACCCAGTCTGTACAGGGCCGGGAGCTGCGGTCAGCACATCAACGCCTTGGGGCTTTAGTTCTAGGGCTAGGGCCTCACCGAGCGACTGCACATAGGCTTTGGTGGCGGCGTAGTGGGCCGCATTGGGCGTCCCCTGAAAGCCCACTAGCGATCCCATCAGGATAATTCCTCCCCGCCCATTCTGATTAAACTGCCGACTGAAATGGTGGGTCAACATGAGTAAGGCCCGACAGTTGAGATCCAGCATATTGAGTTCTTGCTCCAATTGGGCCTTCACAAACTCGCCGGAGGTGCCGAAGCCCGCATTGAGGATGACTAGACCGAGGTGGAAGGATTGGGTTTGTTGGATCAATTTTTCAACCTCACTGGCTTTTGAAAGGTCGCCGGGCAGGGCTTTGACTTCGACGGTGTATTGGGCCATCAGCGTTTTGCTGAGCTGGGTGAGTGCTTCTGCGCGTCGGCCGGTGATGAGGAGGTGTAGGCCGGCACTGGCCAGTTGGGTGGCCAGCTCTTTGCCGATGCCGGAGCTGGCACCGGTGACCAAGGCCCAGGGACCGTAGCGGCGGTGCAGGCGGTGCTGCTCTGATTTGGATAAATTTGCCATAATGGATTTACTTATTGTTTTATTAAAAAGCAAACCCACAAATTAGTGGACAAAGTGCTTTGCTAACGATAACAAATGTTTAGAGTTTGATCGGAAATTATTAATTGGCATGCAAATGCCACTTTTTCACTGATGCTGCGTTGCAGAACCGGGCTTAGGAGCGCGGCTTAGAGTTTGGCCCGATCCATTTTTTTAAGCCGACTCAAATGAACGGCGGTAATGCCAATGTAGGAGGCAATCATATGCTGAGGAGCGCGATTGTGGATGTTGGGAAAAACTTGTGTGATGTGATCATAGCGTTCCTTGGGAGATTTGGCGTACATGCTGTATATCCGATTATCCAGATAGGTAAAGTAGAACTCGGCAATCAGGCGGCCTATTTTCTCGCCCTCTTTCATGTGCTTGTAGCCCCATTCGATGGCCTCACGGGTCAGCACGACGGTATCGGTATCTTCTAGTGCTTGCAGTTGATAATTGGCGGGCGTGTTTTGTAAAAAGCTGGAATAGTCGGCGATGAATTGGTTTTCGAGGGCAAAATGGGTGGTATGTTCGGTGCCGGCCAGGTCGGTAATCATGACTCGGATCATGCCTTTTTTGATAAAAAAGACTTCATTAGCAATCCGACCGGGCTGGCTCAGCAGGTCTTTTTTCTTGAAGGATTGCAGGCGGCAAGGGCCCAGAAAACCCGCTAGTTCTTCCTCGGTCGTCGAGATCATTTGCCGTATAACCGCTCTTAAGATATCCATTGCCATAAACTATGATTTTCCGTAGATCATCTTTTTGGTTTTCACCATACGCTTGGCGTTCCGCACTTCGATGAGGTACAAACCGAAGGGCAGGTCGGACAGCTGAAACTGGACCTCAGCTCCTTCGAATTGCCCCGAAAGCAACACCTGCCCCATGGTGTCCATCACTGAATAATCGAGCACTTGGTTCTGATCAGTATGCTGCTTAATTTTTACGTCCCCAGAGAAGCTGTTGGCCATAATTTGCACCTCCAAAGCAGGCAGGGGCAGGGGTCCTTGGCTGGTGGTTTGGCCGTAATCCTGGCTCATCCACTCGATGCCGCCAGGGACTAGGAGTTGGTTGTCAAAATCGAAAAAGGCAGCGTGTTCCTGATGAGAGCCTTGACCCCATTGGGTAAAACAGGGGCTGGAGACCCAGCAGGGTTCCCAGTAGAGGACGCCCAGGCCATCGCGGGCAGCTACTTCTCGAGTGAGGGCAATTAGCCAGTCTCTTTGATTGTTGGGACTGGCGGGATGATAATCAGGATGGGTTTCGCTAATAATATTATTGGCCGTATCATTCCATTCGGTCGTCCAGATGTAGCCGGTTTCGACGATGAGGACTTCTTTATTGTAGAGTTGACGAAGTGTAGAGATAAGTGCCCCGGTCTCTTCGATAGTCGTCGGCATGTGCCAAGCCCAGTAGTAGGATAGGCCAATGATGTCAAAATCACTTACCCCATTATTGGCAAAGCCATCGAGCAACCATTCAGCGTTGTCAGGCCCAGCCAGGTGGAGGACTACCTTGATGCGCTTCCCCACCTGCGCTTCAAAATCCCGAACCGCCTTGATGGCATGGTTGAACAAGGCCGCGTTTCTGTCCCAGTCTAAAGTCCACACAGCATTATCTTGAGGAGAGAGAAGAATGCCCTTGTTGGTTTCATTGCCAATCTGCACCATCTCCGGCAGCAATTGGTTGGCTTCCAGCTCTTCTAAGGTTCGGTAAATATATTGGTACAAAGAATCTTTCAAAACCTCCAAATCATTCACCACTGGCAACCAAGCCTCCGGCACCAACTGACTGGAAGGATCCGCCCAGGTATCTGACAGGTGAAAGTCCAGCAAGACCTCCATCCCCTGCGCCTGCGCCCGAGCGATTGAACGTTTGACATCGGCCAGATCGCTGTAGCGCCGTCCCTCGTTAAGTTGGTCGTACCAAGCCGGGCTGTGCCAGAGACGCAGTCGCGCCAGATTACAACCCCGATCGTTAAAAATAGCGTAGGGGTCTTTAGCCTCCTGCGATTCGTAGTAACGCACCCCGCAATCTTCCATTTCATTGACATAGGAGAAATCAGCACCTAAATAAAATGGCGACTGCGCCAGCGACACTTCGCAGGCCAACAGGGCAATCAAGAGTAGGCTTATTCTATTCATCATTGGGTATTAAAAAACGTCAACAAATTATGATCTGGCCGTCAGGAAGTCTTCGCAGGCCTGCCACAGCGGATCGACGGGCGCAGGCGCACAAAGCTCCACTCGCTCGCCCGATACGGGATGCTCGAAGGCCAGCTTCCAGGCGTGGAGGTGGATAGAGCGATCGCGGTTACTGCGACGAAAGCCGTATTTCACATCGCCCTTAATCGGACAGCCGATGGCCGCCAACTGGGCCCGTATCTGGTGGTGGCGCCCACTGAGCAGGTCGATTTCTAGCAGGTGATAGCGGTCCAAGCTACCGAGCAGGCGGTAGCGCAGGGTCGCTAGTTTGCTACCCGAGCGCGCCTCCGCACTGACGGTGGAGCGATTGCTGCGACCATCTTTGTGCAGGTAGTGCTTCAGCTCGCCCGCAGGTTGAGGGGGGGCTTGCTGCACCAGCGCCAGGTAGGTTTTGTGGATAGAGCGATCGCGGAATTGGGCATTGAGATGAGCCAGGGCTTTGGGGTTCTTGGCCAGGAGCACCAGCCCGCTGGCGGGACGATCAAGTCGGTGGATGAGGTGAAGCCGCGATTGGCAGTAGATTTCGGCCAGTTCAAGGAGGGACTTATCGCCCGTCTTGTCGGCTTGGACCGGGAGCGCGGGCGGCTTATTGAACGCCAGCAGTTGGTTGTTCTTGTAAAGGATATGATCGCCGATATTTCCGATAGCTATGGTCATTAGTCTACTTCTTCATAGTCAATGTAATCATCTTCGCGATTTTGCTCACGAATCTGCTCTTTACCGCCCTTCGGGCCTTCGATTTTACCCGAAAGAAAAGTAATACGATAGAACAGATAAATCAAGCCTCCAATTACCAACAGTTTGAACATACCTACACCTGTTTTTTATAAAGGTAACCCAAGTTGCGATGAAATTACCGAAATTGGGCTTGTAAAAAATAGTTTTTCAAGATAATGATACGATCACTGAAATGAATGCTTTTAAGAAACTATCTACTATCGTTGGTTGGATGGTCTTCGCCATTGCGGTGGTAACCCACTATCTCGTTGCTAAAGACCTTAAAGGCATTTGGAAAAGTAGTGAATTTATCGCAGGCACAAACAAAGTAGAAGTGGTTCCACCTTCTAGTAATCCTCTTTTTGCTCCTAACGGCCAAGTCCTACACTACATTTCCGAGCTGTTATCTAATCACCCGGAAGACGTTATTTTCTTGATCAATATCCTTTCGGGACTCTCATCTGCCCTAGCGGCGATGCTCGTCTGCTGGGGCACCATCATTATAGGGCGTCTATTCTTCGTTGGCCGCGATGCTCTTCCGGATCGGGTGAAAGGAATTGCCCTATTGGCGGCAGGCGCTATCGCAGGTTTGGCGGTAGCTTTCAGCAGCCCTATTTGGTTCTCTGCTGTGGCAGGGGAGGTCTACATTATGTCTATTTTCTTCCCTTGCCTAATCTTTTGGTTGGGCGTGAAGTGGTATGCGCTTCCAAATGCCTGAGAATATCCCTTCAGTAGGGTGTTAACACATCTTATTCTTAGCAATATTTTCTTACTTTTGCAGTGAAATTGCTGACATATCGGCCTCACGGCCAGCAATTTCGCAACATCATCGATCAAAACGGGGTAAAACCCTAGTAATTTAAGCAGCTATCTGAACCCTTTCGCACTGACGGTGTACCTAGAAATGTCAAAATAGTTGCTCAGAATAATAATATAATCAGCTAAATGAATTCTTTTAAGAAACTATCTAATATCGTCGGCTGGGCGGTTTTTGCCATTGCGATGGTTGTCTACTACCTCTCCGCCGAACGCACCGGAAGCCTTTGGGACTGTGGTGAATTTGTCGCGGGTGCTTACAAACTACAAGTGGTTCACCCGCCTGGTGCCGCTCTCTTTTTGCTCATTGGCCGGATGTTTACCTACATCGCCGAGATTTTCTCTAATAATCCTGAAGATATTGCCTTTTCGGTCAATATCCTTTCCGGGCTTTCCTCTGCCCTGGCGGCGATGCTCATTTGTTGGGTAACCATCATTCTGGGGCGGCTGGCCCTGATTGGCCGCGACGCTATTCCCACTCAAGCGGAAGGGATTGCCCTGTTGGCCGCTGGTGCAGTTGCGGGATTGGCTACGGCTTTCAGCACCTCTGTTTGGTTCTCTGCCGTGGAAGGGGAAGTTTATGCGATGTCTACCTTCTTCACTTGTCTGACCTTCTGGGCGGGGATGAAATGGTACGCGCTGCCCGACACGCCGCAGGCCGATCGTTGGTTGATCCTTGCTACCTACGTAGCGGGACTCTCTGTAGGGGTTCACTTATTGAGTATTCTGATCTTCCCTGCTTTGGCGCTTTTCTACTATTTCAAAAAATACAAAAACCACGACATCAAGGGAATGGCTCTGGCAGGCATCATTGGTGTTGTCTTTATGGGCTTTGTACAGAAAGTCATCGTAGTAGGTATTCCAACCCTGTGGCTGGTTTTGGAAAAAATATTGGTTAATGACTTCGGCATGCCCTTTAATTCAGGGCTCTACCCGACAGTACTGTTGATTACAGGGGCCTTAGTTTTTGGTCTCTATTACAGCCATAAAAACAACATGGCCCTACTGCAAAAGCTGATGGTTGCCGTGGTCCTGCTGGTGATCAGCTTCTCTACTATCGGTGTCGTGGTCATTCGCGCGAATGCCAACACACCGATCAATATGAATGCGCCTAGCGATCCTACACGTCTCCTGCCCTACCTCAACCGCGAGCAGTATGGTGAACGGCCATTGCTCAGAGGACCACACTACAAGACGCAGGTGGAAAGTACCAAATCAGAAGACCGTTATGGGCAGGTAGAAAAAGAGGTGAATGGCGAAGTCAAGCAGAGCTACGAAATTATTGATCAAAAGCACGAATACGTTTTCAATAAAAACGACCAGATGCTCTTCCCTCGTCTGGGGCATTTGGACGAAAATCGCAAAGCACTATACCCTCGTTGGCTGGGTCATAATGGCCGACCGACGATGGGAGATAATATGAGCTTCTTCTGGAATTATCAGATTCGATGGATGTATTGGCGCTATTTTATGTGGAACTTCTCCGGTCGTCAAAATGGCGATCAGGGCTTCTACTCCTGGGACCCCAGCTCGGGGCACTGGATTACTGGTATCAACTTCATCGATAGGATGCTGCTCTTTGATCAATCTAATCTACCGGATGAGATGAAAGATGATGAGGCACGCAATACTTACTTCTTGCTGCCTTTCCTCTTCGGTTTATTGGGCTTGTTTTACCACGCCCGACGACGACAAAGTGACTTCCTCGGCCTACTGGCCTTATTCATAATCACGGGGATCGGCATTATTGTTTATTCCAACCAACCTCCTAACGAACCTAGAGAGCGAGATTACGTACTCGTGGGTTCTTTCTTTACCTATTGTATATGGATGGGGATGGGCGTATTGGCATTATTCCAGTTTATGCGAGAACGCAAGATGCTGGATGCGAAGATGGCCGCCATCGTCGCCGGAGTAGTCATCATGATCGCTCCGCTGCTGATGGGCTTCCAAAACTTCGACGATCATAGTCGTCGCCATCACAAAGCGTCGCGGGATTATGCCAGTAACTTCCTCAATTCTTGCGGGCCAAATGCTATTGTATTTACCTACGGGGATAATGATACCTATCCGCTTTGGTATGCGCAGGAGGTAGAGGGCATTCGTACGGATGTACGGGTGGTTAACCTCAGTTTAATCGCTGTAGACTGGTACATTGAGCAGCTGCGCCGCAAGGTCAACGATTCACCAGCTATCAAAATGAGCTTACCGACGGAGACTATCCGAGGAAGTAAGCGAGTGCAAATTCCGATCGATCCGGGTAATGAGAATAGGGAGGCCAGCTTGACGGCAGCCCTCAAATGGTTAGGCGAAGAGCACAAAGTGCCGCTGCAAGGTGGACGCTATCTGGAGAGCTACTTCCCAGCTAGAACGGTCTACATCCCCGTCAATCGAGCTAAAGCCTACGAATTGGGTATGGTAACTCCGGCGGATTCCAACAGAATTGTTAATCAAATTCGCTTCAAGCTCAACAAGGGCAACTTTATGATGAAGGGCGATGCTGCCGTATTGGACATCATCAACTCCAACATTTGGGATCGCCCCGTCTACTTTGCCGTTACTTGTCGCCAAGAGTCGATGCTCGGCATTCAGGATTATACGCAGCTGGAAGGATTGGCCCTGCGCATTATTCCGGTCAGAAATCCACAGGAAAAAATCTACGGGATGATTGGCAATGGCCGAGTCGCTAAAGATAAATTCTACGAAAATGTCACCCAGAAATTTAAATGGGGTAATTTCGATAAGCAAAAGCTGTTCGTCAATAAATCCTATGGCCCAACGGTGCAAACAACCCGCTATGGTATCCTACGCGCGGCAACAGAAATGATGAAAAATCCAGCCGAACATCCTAAGGCGATGGATTTGGTAGACACTTACTTTAAGGGCTTCCCGGATATGAACTTCCCCTACGATGCCCGTACCATGCTGTTCATCAACCTCTATGTACAGGCCGGTGAGATGGAAAAGGCCAAGAAGCATCTACGCCTACTGGCCAATCGTGTCGAGCAAAGGCTCAATTTCTACAACGCGCTCGACCCTTCACTGACCAGCACCCAGCCCCGCACGGCCTTTGGCGATCAGCTGATGGAGTACAGCAGTGCCAAGCGGGAGCTGCTGCGCGTTGCCGAACAAATCGATGGCCAAGACTTCGTTAATGAAATGAAGGCAGTATTCGGAGAATTGAAAAACTAGCCTAAATACTATGTCTAAGAAAACTATCGCCATCGGCAGCGACCACGCCGGTTACGACTACAAAGAGCAGATCAAAAATTACCTGCTCAAGGAGGGCTACCAGGTCATCGATAAGGGGCCGACCTCTGCGGACTCGGTAGACTATCCAGACTTTATCCACCCGGTTGCGGAGGAGGTAGAGCGCCAGGACGCTGACCTGGGGATCATCTTTTGCGGCAGCGGTAATGGTGCAGCCATGACGGCCAACAAGCATCAAGGAATCCGAGCGGCACTGGCCTGGAACAAGTCACTGGCGGAACTGGCCCGCCAGCACAACGACGCCAATATCCTCTCCGTCCCCGCCCGCTTCATCAGCGAGGAACTGACGGAGGAGATGGTGAAGGCATTTCTGGAAGCAGAATTCGAAGGTGGCCGACACGCCCGGCGCGTCAATAAAATTGCGGTCTCCTAAAGGAAATTAACACCGCCGTTTAGCGATCATGGGATCATTGGTAAGGGAAAGTCGCCTGGAGGTGACTTTCCCTTGCGTTATAACTTATCCCCGGTTTCATCGTTAATAGGATTAAAGACCTTCTCCGAATAGTTAAATCTGCTGGTTTTATGAAAAAATACATTATTCTACCTTTTGTTTGCCTGCTCTTCGCAGCCCTACCGACTTTCGCCCAGGGCCCGCAACTCGATGCAACGACGACCTCGCAGTCCAAGAGCACTGTGGACCCTATGCGTTTTGCGGAGACCATCTCCAGCAGAGATCTGAAAGATCATCTCCGCATCCTGGCCTCTGATGAATTCGAAGGGCGGGAGACGGGAACTGTTGGTAACGATAAGGCAGCGAAGTACATCAGCGATCAGTTCCAGCGGCTGGGCTTGCCCGCTATTGGCGATGACGACAGCTACTTCCAGAAGGTAGGATTTACCTGGACAATGTGGAATGAGGTAGCCATGTCGGTCAATAATCAAAGTTACCGCCATCTTTGGGACTACTATTCTTATCCAGTGCGCAATGCACATTTGCCTAATCTGGAAACGGAGGAGGTCATCTTTCTGGGGTATGGGATCGATGATCCGGCCTACAGCGATTACAAGCGAGCCAGGGTCAAGGGGAAGGTTATTATGATTTACAAGGATGAACCGACCGACGCCGAGGGTCGATCCTACATTACTGGTAGTGAGGAACTTTCAGAATGGAGTACTAACTGGGAAAAAAAGTTGGTGGTTGCCCACCAAAAAGGGGTCAAAGCAGTATTGATTATTGAGAGTGAAATTCAGAAATCACTGGCGGATAATCGCCGTTTTTTACTAGGCCCACTTATCTCAATGGGCAATATCCCCAATCCAGCAGACAATTATGCCAATAGTGCTTACATTTCTACAAAAATCGCTAAAGAAATCATGGGCGACCGTCTCAAAAAGGTGGTCAAAGCTCGGGATCGCATCCGCAAGAAGGGCAAGTCCCGCCGGGTGAAGCTGAAGGTGAAGCTGAAAATAACCCAGAATAAGAACGAAAGAAAGTTGGAAGGGCAGAATGTACTGGGCTATGTGGAAGGCATCGACCCTTTGCTGAAGGAGGAGCTGGTGGTGGTTTCGGCCCACTACGATCACCTTGGCAAAAAAGGTGATCAGATTTATAACGGTGCGGATGATAATGGCTCCGGTACCTCGACGGTGCTGGAACTCGCCGAGGCTTTTAGCCAGGCCAAAGCAGAGGGTAGTGGCCCACGCCGAAGCGTCCTTTTCATGCTGGTCACCGGCGAAGAAAAAGGCTTGCTGGGCTCAAAGTACTACACCGAGCGTCCCCTCTTCCCACTCGAAAACACCATCGCCAACGTCAATGTCGATATGGTAGGCCGAGTCGATGATAAGCATCTTAGTAATCCCAATTACATCTACGTCATTGGCTCTGATCGCCTCAGCACCGAGCTGCACGAAATCAACGAATCGGCCAATAAACAATATACCCAGTTAGAACTGGACTACACCTACAATGATCGCAATGATCCTAACCGCTACTACTACCGCTCTGACCACTACAATTTTGCCGAGAAAGGCATCCCGGCAATTTTTTACTTTAATGGTACCCACGCCGATTATCACCGTACTTCGGATACGATTGAAAAAATTAATTTTAGAAAGATGACGAAGGTGGCTAAGCTGGTTTTCCATACGACGTGGGAGCTGGCGAATCGGGATAAGCGGATTATTGTGGATGTTGAGGAATAGCCGCCTTTGGCGGCTTGGTGGATGGTGGGCACCTTTGGTGCTTTGGTAGACGGTGAACGTCGGTAGGACGAGGGAATGCCTACGGCATTTTGGTGAACGACTAGATGGGATGGTTGAGTAGAGTTCGGTAGGATACGGCTTTTCGCTTTTTTACGTCGCACGCTGTAGTTAAGTTGCCGTCGATCGTCAACCAAAAGCACCTTTGGTGCAAAAACAAAAAGGGCTTTGCCGCTACAAGCGACAAAGCCCTTTTAAAAAAGTGAGTATAGAGACCAGATCTACCCCCCAATAAACTGGCCTCCACTCACTATTTAAGGTCACTTCTGACCCTAAGATTTTTGCAATGTATATATCCCTAAAAAATTGCTGGCACAGATACAATCCATACCTGGGGGTGCAGGGGGATAGCAAAAACCATATCTTATATATCGTGTCAATGTTTTCAAAAAAAAGTGAGTATATGAGGCCAGATCTACCCCCCAATAAACTGGCCCCACTCACTTTCTAAGGCCACTTCTGACCCTAAGATTTTTGCAAAATACATCCCTATAATTCACTGCTAAGTACATCGTGTGTACCCGGGGGGAATCAACGGTGGGGGGGAAAAGCAAAAACCGTTTCTTATAGTGTATATAGCATTTTCTTTTTCAAAAAGTGAGTATATGAGACCAGTGTTACCCCCCAATAAACTGGTCCCACTCACTATTTAAAGTCACTTCTGACTTTAAGTTTTACATATCTTACAGAGTGTTTCTGTCTGATCTAAGTTTCTATTTTCGGGAGGAAAAAAAGTTTGAATCGTTTTTCAAACACGTTTTACAGTAACCAATAACTATGCCATTACACTAAATTAATATCTGTAGTTTGGTAATTAACTTGCTCTACAGTAATGGCGGCATTTTGAGCTTTGAGTCCCATCAATTCGTTGAACGCATTCTTGTATTCTGTATAGTCAGAATACTCCTTGTAGTTCAACATATTGCCTTGCTCCATGCTCAATAAAATCTGAAAGCAGAGATGATTATTCTTGTAGTAAAATTTGGTGATTAGATTTTTAATCTCACTGCCAGAAAGAATCCTTTTATCATTCATCGTAGGATGTTTTATATGAATAATATTGATTCAACAATAATACAGGAGAGTCCTCATAACTGTTGGAAAGGGAAGTAGAAAACTGTGACAGCGCAAAGTGATACCTGATTTTTGCCAAAAATGCATTATACGCGCAGCCTCATCCCCTTAAACATTACAATTTCGGTCATTTTGGCAGTTATCTGGCGTCTGGCATATGGTTTGACCCGCACTCTAAGTATTCGTAAATCAAAACAATAAACTATGCAAAAAGGCCAAATATCTGTACAAACAGAGAATATCTTTCCCATCATCAAACAATTCCTCTACTCTGATCAGGAAATCTTTCTCCGCGAGTTGGTCGCCAATGCCGTAGATGCCACCTCAAAACTGACCACCCTATCCTCTAAGGGCGTAATGAAAGGAGAAATTGGAGACACGACCATTGAGATTGTACTGGATAAGGATGCCAAGACCATTACCATTAAGGATAAGGGAATTGGTATGAGTTCGGAGGAGGTCGAAAAATACCTCAACCAAGTTGCCTTTTCTAGTGCGCAGGAGTTTCTTGAAAAATACAAGGACGAAAGCAGCATCATTGGCCACTTCGGTCTTGGATTCTACTCTGCTTTTATGGTTGCCGAAAAAGTAGAGGTGGTCACCAAATCTTACAAGCGCAATAAGAAAGCTGCCAAATGGACTTGTGATGGTAATCCGGAGTATACGCTTGAGGAGGTCAACCGTAAAGAACGGGGTACGGACATCATCTTATACGTTAGTGAAGACAGTAAGGAATACCTCGAAGAAGATCGCATTGAAGGGCTGTTGAAGAAGTATTGTAAGTTCCTTCCTGTACAAATCAAATTCGGCACCAAGAAGGAAACCATCTACGAAGGAGAAGGGGATGATAAAGAAGCGAAAGAAATTGAAGTTGATAATATCATCAATAATACCCACCCGGCCTGGAAGAAATCTCCTCGCAGTCTCAAGGATGAGGACTACAAAGCATTCTACCGCGAGCTCTATCCCTACAGCCCAGAACCCCTGTTTTGGATTCACCTCAATATTGACTTTCCATTCAACCTGACGGGCATCCTCTACTTCCCTAAACTGGGGAACTCCATTGAGGTACAAAAAAATAAAATTCAGCTCTACTCTAACCAGGTCTATGTAACGGATGACGTGAAGGCCATCGTTCCAGAGTTCCTCACCCTACTGCACGGGGTGATTGACTCTCCAGATATTCCGCTCAACGTTTCTCGTTCTTATCTACAAAGTGATCAGAATGTGAAGAAGATCGCGGGCTACATTACTAAGAAAGTGGCCGAGCGCTTGGTGAAGCTGTTTAAGAAGGATCGTGAGGATTTCGAAGCGAAGTGGAAAGACCTGGGCGTATTTATTAAGTACGGTATGATGTCGGAAGAAAAATTCCACGATAAGACGCTCAAGATCGCTCTGCTGAAAGATGTAGAGGGCAAGTACAGCACTGTTGAGGAATACAAAGAAAAGATCAAAGTTGCTCAGACGGATAAGCACGATAAGTTGGTGATGATTTACACCAATACACCAACGGAGCACCACAGCTTTGTTCAGTCGGCCAAAAATAATGGCTATGAGGTGCTTGAGTTCGATAACATCATCGACAATCACTTTATGCAACACCTTGAGCAAAAGCTGGGCGATGTCACTTTTGTCCGGGTAGATTCTGATACGGTAGATAACCTGGTGCAAAAAGATGAAAAGCGCGAATCGGTACTGAGTGAGAAAGAAGAGGAAAAAGTCAAAGAGCTGTTCACCAGCCAAATCACGGATGCTGGTGCTAGTGTGAGCTTAAAGCCACTGTCGCCCGACGATCAGCCTGTGATGATCACCAAGCCTGAGTTTATGCGTCGTATGAAGGAGATGCAGGCTATGCAGGGGATGTCCATGGATGCTTTCCCAGATAGCTACAATGTGGTGATTAATACGAACCATACTTTGGTTGCCAGTAAGCTTCTGAAGATGCGCAATCAGGAAAAGAAAGAAGAGTTCGTGAAGCACCTTTACAATTTGGCCATGCTCAATCAGGGCATGCTCAAAGGAGCTAAACTGACGGACTTCATTAGCAAGAGTATTGAATTTTTGAAATAAAATTCTTTTAGTTGATAGTTTGTCTTTCGGGGCAGGCTATCAACTATTCTTTTTTCAGCTGCTCTAGTAGGCCCTCCGCCTGCTTCTGATAATACCCCTCCTCATATTTTAGCAGCTCCTTCAGCAGGGCCTTGGCCTCCTCCCGTTCTTCCATTCGCACTTTGGTCAAAATCAGGTACCAGCTGGCCTCTTCGTAAAATTGGTCGCTGTTGATCCTAGCCGTCTTTAGGTAGTTGGTTGCGGCCGCAGGCTGCCCCGCTTCCAAATGGGCGACCCCCGCGTAGAATTGCGCCGCCGCATCTTCCACCCCCTCCGACAAATAAGCCTCAAAATATGGCAGGCTCTCGATGTAGCGTTCTTCGTTAAAGAGGGCGATGGCCCGAGCGAAATCGCCCTGCTCGCTGGCTCCGGCCGAGCGCAACGCTGCCAGCAGCTCCCCGCCAGGTCGCTCATAGTAGGCTCGGTAGAGGCGCTCATTGCTCTGGGACTGCCAGTACAGGAGGGCGGCACTGGCGACGATCAGCAGGAGCATCGCCGCGGCGATGCGGTTCAGCCAGGGGCGTCGCCGGGGCAGCTGCACCACAGGGGCGACTTCTGCCCGAGGGCGGGCCGCCTGCAACTCCGCCAGCTGCGCGTCCGCCTCAAAGTCATAGTGCTGAGCGAAGCCCTCCACCGCCGCCGAGCATAGCGGGCAATCCAGCAGGTGGTTCTCCACCTCATAGCGTTGCTCCTCGTCAAGCTCTTCCTTGAGATAGGCTTGCAGGGTCTCTGCGCTCAAGCATTTACTGGGGGCCAGTATCTTTTTCATAATTATTTATTCAAAGTCCGCCAAAAGCCGTTTCAGCTTTCGCTTCCCGTTTTGCAAATAACTTTTCACCTCCGCGACGCTGTAGGAAGTCAGCCGGGCAATTTCCTTGTAACTCTTATTCTCAAAAAAGAACAAGCGCACACACTCCTGCTGCTGCCGCCCCAATTGGCGAATCGCCGCCTGCACACGCTCCGCCGCCTGCTCTTCTTGTAGCGTACTCACCTCTTCCTCCTCTACCATATCGATGCGCAGCTCCTGCTCCTGTTCAGCCGTCCAGTAGGCATTAGCTTTCGCCACGCGCTGGCGCTTCCGCAGATACTCTTTACACTCGTTACAGCTCAACGAATATAACCAATGATTAAAAGACTGCACGTTCTCCTTGCGCAGTTTCTCTACCAATTTCCCAAAAACGACCATCGTCACATCCTTACTTTCATCTTTGTCTTTAAGATGCTTCAGGCAGGTACCATACACCAGATGAACGTAGCGGTGGTACAGCTCGTCGATGTACTGCGTATTGCCCGAGGATTGGTACTGGGCAATGAGCGATTCGTCTGTTAATGTGTTAATAGGCGTATTGGCCTCGGATTTGGCAAACATAGTGTAATACCTTCAACAAACAACAACCTGTTGTCGGGATAAATTTAAGTACTCTGTTTGCAAAATACAAATGCAGCAGCAGGAGCTAGAACTCAATGGAGGCAAGCACCAATTCCAGGCGCTGCATACGCTCGCGTTTCTTTTTTCCCGGAGCATGAATAAATCCATCGACAAACAGCAATTCATTTTTCTCTGTATTAAGAATCAGATAGCTAAGGAACGAGCCTCCCATAAAGTCATTAACGATTTCCCAAATTCCCCGCGCTTCCAGCGTGTAGTTGTTATTGACTTCAATGACTTTGGTGAACATCGGGAGATCAATGTCGTTAATCCGCATGTAGGTCCCTTCAATTTCGGTACTGACATACTTGCGCCCCAGCGAATCCCGAATGGATTTGATGCCTTCTTTGGTGAGCTGGGATTTATCAGTGTAAGGGATTTTATGCAACATAATATTGCTGCTGGCAAAATCAGTTTCCTTTCTCAACCAGACCAAATCTGGTTCCTTAATAACGGCTACGTAATCCGCTGGCAATCTAAAGTTGACGCCCATTTTGCCCTGGATTTCACCCGCTAATGTTCTATTCTCCCCCGCCTGAAAGGTAGAGGCTTCAATCTGCTTGCGATCTGCATCGTTGATGCGCTTAGAGGCTGCTGGAAAGTTCTTACGAATATTTTCAATCAAATCAGCGTCATTAAACCCATACAAGTAAATCAACAGTTGTCCCTGGGCCCACTTGTCCCGTCCGACTTTGGTTTTGTAGCCCTCACCAGAACGGGATTTTTCAATATTCACCGAACCAATATCGTTGACAATCAACCGACTAGTAGCAGAGTTGCCATCATCGACATTTCCCAACAAAATATAGGTCCGCAGTTCTTTGCGAATTGGCTCCTCACTCAATTGCTCCGGGGTATAGTGGCGCAGATCAAAAATAGGTTCTGGTTGTGGCAAAATAAGATAGGCAGAGCCAAAATAATTGCGGAAAGTATCGCCTACTGTTCCTTCCCAAAGGGCTTGATCTGCGACAACGGCCACCTCGTTGGCCTTCCCAAATGCAGTAGCCGGGGCCTCCAGGCTCCGGCCTACTTCATCGGCACAGCTGCTAAAAACAAGGGAAAAGGTGAAAAAAAGGCATATATAATACAGCGGTCTTGCTAGGTCTTGCATAGGTTGAATGGTTTTCTACACGTACAATGATGACAAAAATAAGAAATCGGGCAGATTTGTGGCAATCCAATTCGACCGCCGTCTGCTGTGTCTATACGAATAGATGCCTATGAGGAGAGCTTTGGTGGGTAAACAAACGCCTTTGGCGTTCAGGTGGACGCCCGCCTGCCGGCCGGCAGGGTGGAATGCCTTTGGCATTTTGGGTGGACGGTAGACGGTATTTGGCGAACGTAGTGAGACGAAAGAAATGTGCGGAGCCGCGTTCCTCTACAAACCACTACGTCAGGCCGTCTACCGTCAACCAAAGCACCAAAGGTGCTCAACCCTCTACCGTTCTCCCCTACTGCCCAAGCAAAAACCCACGAACCTGAGCAATCGCCGCCCCAATTGCCGCCGCTTCAAAGTACAACTGCTGCTGATTAAACTCATTTAACCAGATGATGTCTTTCTGTCCTTGCAGTTGATCGTAGAAGAGCTTGGTTCCCTGCGGGATCGCACCACTTTCGCTGTGTACCACCAGTACCGGTTGGCTGATGTCCGCCGCACTGCCGATGCCGTCAAAGGTCAGCCAAGGCTCCCAGCTGCTGACAGCGAAGCGATTGTCGTAGTAGCCGCCAGCGGCTTTGCCGGGATTGAGGTAGTAGTCGAAGGCATTTTCGGGGACAAACATGGCACTAAGTGGGTCAAGCTCACTGGCCGCCAGTACGTAGTCCATTTCGCCGGTGGTGGCGTATTGCTCCTTGGCACTGCGGGCAGCAGCCAATAGGCCATCCGTACCGCCAGGGCGCATATCGTAGATACCGCGCGCCAGCTCGGCATTGTGCAGCCAGGGTGCAACCAGCGCCAGTTGCTTGATGCGGCTATCCTGAGCCACAGCGTGCGCCATGTAACCTGCACTTGCACAGATGCCCAGACCACTCAGCTGCTCTTGATTGACATTTTTATGGCCACTCAGATAAGTAACTGCGGACTTAATATCTTCAATTTTCAGGTGATAATCTTCCAACTGGCGAGGCTGGCCCTCGCTTTCTCCGAACCCGGTGAAGTCAAAGGTCAGTGCGATTAAGCCTTGCTCGGCCAGCAGGCTGGCGTAGGCATCTGGCATCTGCTCTTTGACGCTGGTCCAACTCCCGGTTATAATGACAGCCGGATAACTGCGGCTAGCATCAAAGCCAGAAGGCAAAAACAGATGGCCTTTCAGGTGCAATCCCTTACTACTGAAGCTAACTTCTTCCATTTGTACCCCACTGCGAGCAGCCCCGGCGGCGTGAACAGAATAGTGTTCGGGCTGTAGACCGGGCCAGCTGTTCAACAGAATAGTAGGGCTGAAGTATTCTGTGAATCGGACGATCTTCCCAGCAGTGTTGGTTTCAAAAATACCGATGTAGGAGTTGTTGTAGTCTTTACCTTCGTTGGTGATAATAGTGCCGCTGTACTGTACGAGGATGATATTGGGGTTGCGGGTAGGAAGGTAGTGCCGCTCGTACTGCTGCTGATAGTCCATCACTCCGCTGTATTGCTGCTTCATCGCCGCTTTTCCGTTCAGCGATTTAGGGAAATTATTAGGGGAGAAAGGCATGGTTTGCACTACGTTTTTGTCCATCTCTGCCAATACGGCATCTAGGTTTCTGGCTTCGAGAGCTTTGAAGAACCGCTCGACGGGCGCTTGCGCCGCACTCTGATCAGAAAAAGCAGGAATCTGATTATTTTGCACATTCTGCATCGCCAATTGCGGCAGCTCCTGGTTGCCCGCCTGATCGTAGAGGCTCAGATCAATACGCGCCAGCTTCCATTTGCCATTTTCCATAATGAACTCCGTATCATAGCCGACGAAGACCGTCCAGACATTCTCACCGCTATCAGTGCTGAGGTAGTGACTGGCCAGCGCATCCAGGGTGGCTGTAGCCCGCTCGCCGGCCACCCAGATGGCAAAGTTGTGCGGCTGATGCAAGGTCCTTTCAAACCCAGGCAGCAAGGCATGCCAGCCTTCGATAATCTCCGTAGGGCTCTGGAAGCCGGGCTCGCCACCCAGCGCAGAATAGTCGGTGTATACTTTGCTGGCCATGGTGCTAGCTACCCCCGCCCAGTCGCGCTCGTCTACCGCGCGGAAGAGTTGAATCAATAGTTCTTTGATCGCCGTTTGTGCTACGGCTTCTTTTGCTTGAAGGCTTTCAATGGTATTCATGTCTTGCTTATTTTGAGATTTTGGAGCATCCGTATTGTTACAGGCCAAGGTGCTGGCCAAAATGGTGATTGCGAGGATTACCTTTTTCATTGCTCAATGTTTTGATTAATTAGTAAAGACAATACAAAGGTAGCCCCAGAAGCAGCCTAGCGTGATGCACATTTCAAAGCAAGAGGTATAAAAATCAAGTCCGTTTCCTCTATGAGAGACACGGACTTGACAAATAGTGAGTAGTAATAGTTACTATAATAGCACAAGCCATGTCTCCCGGTCAGGGGACATGGCTATTTTAGTTAGTATGTTTTAAGGCAATCTACTGATAAAAGAAATACAATCGCGTCAGCCACTTCGCAGGATCGGGCTGTTGATCCGGCTTCGCATAATATTCTTCCAAAGTAGGAGAAACGGCATTCAGCCCGCGGGATTGCATGTACTGCTGTGCCGCCAGGTGAGCTTTCGAAATGCCGGAAGGATCGCCGTAGTAGTCGACCATGACGGCTTTGCCTGGTGGGAGGGTGGTGGCTTGTAGCTCGGTACTCAGGTTACGGGCTTCCTTGACCGGGATGGCCGCAGCTAGGTTGACGGTGCCGTTAGCGTCGTTCCAGTCGTAAAAGATGCCGCTGGGTACGCCGTTGTTGCGAATATTTTGCTCTTTGCAATTATCATAGATCTGTTGGAAGTAATAAGCAAAGTGGCCTTCCACGTCCCGCATAGGGATGGTTTTGCGGACCGAGATGTAGGAGCGGCCGGGGAAGTTAACTTCTTGGATGTTGAAATCACCGGGGTCGCCGCCGCCGCTTTGATTGACGGCCGTTTCGCGGCTGCTCGCTATGATCTCGCAGTTGGTGCGCAGATTTTGCAGGCCCTGCTCCATCTCGCTGCCCATTTTGCTTTTCAGCATCAGCCCCTTAAACTTAGCGATGGGACTGCTGTCCAGGTTGCGGTCAGCGCCCCAGGTTACTTTTACGCCATTGTTAGCAGGCTTGAACTGGAAGTAGCCAGTGGCCTTACCTTGATCGTAAAAATCCATAACGGTGAGGACCCTTTCGTTGGTGGTGCTCTCGGCGACAAAGAAGGTACCGCTGCCAACTTCGGGGTTGGTACTCTCCCATTTATAGCTGGCTCCCTGGCCACGGACTTTGCTGCCGAAGGCCAGTTTGGTAGTCCGATCGATTCTGAGATAGGGCATCCACTTCACCAGATTCTGCAAATCATTGACTTGATCAAAAACTAAATCCGGAGAAGCATTGACAATTATGGAGCGCTCTACGTGTAGTTTAGAGGGTAAGGCCAGTGAACCTAACAAAAGCAAAGCCGCTACGCCTCCAAGGCCAAAAAGGATTTTCTTCAACATATGTTATAAATAAGTCAAGCTGCGATTCACTATTTCACAAAATCTTCCTTTATAAATCTCGCTCATCGCAACTTGGGTTGGATATAAATTGGCTAAATAAGCATCGATACGACCGTTGCCAAGATCATACCAAAGGCCCTATAAAAGATAGTAGACCTTGGTCAGCCACAGGCTGGTGTCTGGCTCCTGCGCTGGGTCGGTAACATACTCTTCGATCACCGGCCATTTCTGTTCAAGCTGGTGGGCCTTCAAGTAGGCGTCGGCAGCCTCATGCGCCTTGATCGTTGTCTCAGGGGCCCCGTAGTGATTAATCAGCAGGGCTCTACCCGCTGGCAGTTGGATCAACTCTGCGCCCGCCGCCGCCTTGCTGCCTTCGGCCACCGGAATGGCAGCCACCATGTCGGTCTGCCCCTGCGCCTCGTCCCAACTGTAAAACAAACCGCCCGGCATCCCGGCGATCTGTATCTCCTTTTGCTGGCAAGCCTCAAACAGCGAAGGCATCTGCTCGGCGTAGAACTGCTGAACCGCTCCCATCGCAATCTTCTTGCGGATACCCAAAAAGGTCTTTCCCGGAAATTCTACTTCCTCCACCCGCGTCTCCAGGCGTTTCTCCGTAGCCAGCTCTTTTTCGACCAGCTTCTTGAGCTTATCCAAGCCTTTCTCAAAATTGCCCCCCACATCTGCATCTAGATCAATAAAAAACATAAAGACACTTTCTACGAAGGCATTTTTACCCGTCATAATCCAACTGACTTTGGTGGCCGCACCCTCCTTTTCTGCCTTCAGGGTAATATCGGACTCGCTCTGCCAGGGCTCCGTAATGGTCATATGAGTCGTAACACTTTCATTTTCCTCGACCGCCGTAATTTCCTGCGATCCCTTACCAACTTGTTCGTTGCCCTCCCAAACATATACCGATCCAACCTGACCGTCAGTGCCTTGGACCGATACCGTCATATTGGGGTCCAATTCCACCCAGGGCGACCATTCTCGTATCGAGTCAAAATACCTGAGGTAAGGAAATATCTTCTTTTGGGGAGCATCAATGAGAATCGAGCGCTCGATATGGATGTCTTTGGGTGCAATCAGCCCGATCAGCAGGAAGGCCAATATCAGTAGCCCTATAATTCCAAGCAGAACTTTTAACGCTTTCATGATCTAGAGGATTGGTGTTATTTGTTGAAAGATGAACTTCTCAGGCAAACGCAGTCCAAGAAGCTTAAATGATAGCGGTAAAAATATAAAAAACGGCTCGGTGAGCAATATTCACCGAGCCGTTTTTAGACTAAATATCCCTTTACGGGCTTAGAACAAGCCTTCAATCACCTGTTCCTCCGTAATGCCTTCGGCTTCCGCCTTGTAATTGCGGACGATGCGATGACGAAGAACATACTTGGCAATTGCCTGTACATCTTCAATATCTGGCGAGTATTTGCCATTGATGGCAGCGTGGCACTTAGCCCCCAGCACCAGGTATTGCGAAGCCCGCGGACCTGCACCCCAAGAGATGTAGTTATTGACTGCATCGGTAGCTCGCTCCGTGTTCGGACGAGTCTTGGTAGCTAGAGATACTGCGTATTCCAGCACATTATCAGCGATAGGAATTTTACGGATCAGTTCCTGAAAGAAAAGAATCTGATCACCACTGACGATGTTGCTCAACTCATATTTATTATTCGAAGTGGTGCCTTTGACGACCATAATCTCCTCTTGATAGGAAGGATAATCCAGTGGGATGTTGAACATGAAGCGGTCAAGCTGTGCTTCCGGTAGTGGGTAGGTCCCTTCCTGCTCAATCGGGTTTTGCGTCGCCAGTACGAAGAAAGGCGAAGGCAGGCGGTGTCGAACCCCACTCACCGTCACGGAGCGTTCCTGCATAGCTTCCAGCAGTGCGGCCTGGGTCTTTGGTGGCGTACGGTTGATCTCATCCGCCAGTACGATATTAGAAAAGATGGGGCCCTTGTTGAATTTAAAATGGCGATCCTCATCTAATATTTCTGTCCCGGTAATATCGGAGGGCATCAAGTCAGGGGTAAACTGAATCCGCTTGAATTCCAGATCCAACACTTCGGCGATGGTGCTGACCAGTAAGGTCTTGGCCAAACCAGGTACTCCAACCAAGAGGCTGTGTCCATTACTAAACAGGGAAATGATTACGGCTTTGACGACATCTTCCTGACCAACAATGACTTTGCCGATCTCTTTGGAGAGGTCGCGGTACGATTGTGCGAGTGCGTCTACTGCTTCAACTTCGGATTTGTATGCTGTTTGCTGCATTTGTTTTATGTCGTGATTTAATAGAATAGGGTTTTGCTGCAATAATCGGTGTGAAAACACCAAATATGTAACGTGACAAATTGTTGCTTTGTTTCGTTGCCTCTGAGGTTCATCGCCCCAGCAACCTGGTTTTGCTAGGTCCCGCTGGCCTGATGTTCATCGCAGTCCCATAGCATATCTGATAGTTCATAAGGAGAATTGGGGTAATAATAATGCCACCACTCCGTCCGAATTGGTCGGAGACCGACTTCCTTCATGGTGCTTCTCAACAACTGACGGTTGGCCTGTATGCTATCGGGCAGTTTGGTGTACGTGTGGTGCGCTCGGGGCCCGAAGAAGTCAAAAGGGGTCCCCATGTCCAGTTCTTCGCCATTGCTACGCACGATGGTAAGGTCAACAGCGCTACCTCGGTTGTGCATGGAGCCTTTGGCCGGAGGGGTTACATAGCTGGCGTTGGGGACTTTGTCCCATAGCTTCTGTTGAATGGGCCGAGGGCGGTAGCAGTCTAGCATTTTCAAGCCTAGTCCTTGTTTTTGTAACTTTTGATGAGCTAGAAATATGGCTTTAGCTACGGGCGGACGAAGCAAGCAGCGTCCACATTCATACATTTTTTCTTTGACAAAATTATCAGTGGTGGCGTATTTGAGATCGAGTATGATACTGGCATCAATCAGGTGAATATCCGTCCAGAGGCTGGTATCGTAGTCGTAGACAGGTGGAGGTACAGTGACGACCTCCCTTTTGTCCTCTTTTATACTATCGATTACTTCTAATGACAGCGGGGCGGCGGCTTGCGAATTAGCCGAAGATGGGCTTTGGCCACAACTCCACAGCAGGCAGGCCCCCAGGGCTACGATGGTGCTATTTTGCCAACGTAGGCGCATCCTTATTCCCCAAAAATCTTGGCCAACTGCTGCTCTAGCTGCGCTCCTCTCAGATTACGGGCAATGATGCGGCCTTCGCGATCGAGCAAGACGGTATGCGGGATGGAGCGTACAGAATACGTTTGCGCTACAGAATTGGACCAGCCTCTCAGATCGCTGACATGATGCCAGGGCAATCCATCTTTATCGATGGCATTCAGCCAGCGCTTTTTATCCTTATCCAAACTAACCCCCAGGATATCGAAGCCCTTGTCCTTGTACTTTTCGTACACCTTGACCACATTCGGGTTTTCCTTGCGGCAGGGGCCACACCAGCTGGCCCAAAAGTCTACCAGCACAACCTTGCCCCGCAATGAACTAAGACTCAGCGGCTCTCCCTCCGGTGTATTTTGCGTAAAATCGGGAGCAACAGCGCCCGGCAGAAACTGCCCGGCCTGCTTAATCTGCTGCGCCAAGCGCTGCACCGGCGGCGTAGGATTATCCTTATGCAAATCCACAAACCGCTGTCCGTATTCGAGAAAGGCGGGGTGGTTCTTGGCTTGTAAGCCCAGAATTACTCCGCCCAAAGCATAGTTATACGCCGGCGTCCCTTCAGGGATTTTGTTGAGGTTGAGATCGACAAAATTCTTAAAATCCGGCAAAGGCAAATTGGTCGACGTAAGCGTCTGGGCGTAGGTTTTGAAGGCCTCAAAAAGAGGAGGAATATGGTTGTAAGCTTCATCCGTCAGGTCAACCCCACTGAAATACTCCTTGATATAATGCTCCACCTCATTGGCATAGCCTTTCTTATCCGTAATGTAGCTGACATAACTCTCCAAGGCCATGATTTTGGCAATAAACGGTTGTGTCTTTTGCAGGGAATCCAACAGTGCTATCTTATCCGTATCCACTTGACGAATATTGACCTCTGCTTTTTGGCGTTTTTCCTCATCGCGGTAATTGCGTTGGTAACTGCGGATGGATTGGTTCATTTTCCCCTTCAAAGCCTGATTGGTATTGCGGAAAGACTCATAGCGCAGATTGAGATCAGAGACTTCTGTTTTCACCCGCTGCATGCTGTTGCACTTGCCCTTCAAGCGGATCAAAGGCTCCTGTCCGATGATTACGGCTCTCTTTTGGGTTTCAGAAGTGCCTACGTACAGAAATCTGGGCGACGAAGCAGGCAATTCAAAACGGAAAGTATCTCCGCTGACCTGGGCGGCCTGAATTCGTCGAAAGGAAATTCCTTCAAAACTGTATAGCGACACTTTGTCGGTCGACTTACAACCTTCTAAAATACAGGTCAGCTTAACTGTTGGTGCAGCAGCCGTATTCTTTTGTATGTTTTCCGGACTTTTGCCGTTCAGCAAGAGCAAAGGCAAAAGCAGGGATAATAATTTCATCATCATGCTAGTTTTTGGACCAAACATTCAAAATACTTAAATATCTGGCAAGATTCAACTGATCAAAGCGATAAATTCTTCTTCCGAAAGAATATCAACGGTTCCTAATGCTTGAGCCTTTTTAAGCTTAGAGCCCGCCTTTTCACCGGCTACAAGAATATTGAGCTTGGAGCTGACGCCGCTGATATTGCGGGCGCCTGCGGCCTCTGCCTTCTCCTGCGCCTCTTTGCGGCTCATTTGGTTGAGCTTACCCGTGAATAAGATGGTCTTACCGTACAGGGGCGCCTCCGTACTCACCGCCTTGGGACGGTCCTCGTCGCTCTGCTCCAGGTTAACCCCCAGGGATTGCATCTCTTCCAACAAAGTGATATTCGCTGGATTGCTGAAAAAAGCCATCACATTTTCGGCAACAACCGGGCCTACATCTTTGATGATGGTATAATCTTCGGCCGTCCAATCCTTAAGGTCGAGGGCGTGTTTAATCTCTCCGGCCAGCAGCTTGGAAGCTTTTTGGCCCAGGTGATGGATGCTTAAACTATGCAATAATCGATGTAGTGGATTTTGCTTCGCTTTTTCGACAGCGGCTTGCAGATTAGCCGCAGATTTTTTGCCAAAGCCTTCCAACTCGGCAATAGCCTCGTAATCCAGTCGATAAATATCTGAGAGCTTGCGCAGCCAGCCCAGCTCGTAAAAGCGCTCGACGTAGGATTTGCCAAAGCCGTCAATGTCCATTGCCCCCTTTGAAACATGAAAAATCATCCTTTGTAGTACCTGGGCTTCACAATTATAATTTTCACATCGCCATGCTGCCTCATTTTCTGCTCTTGTAAGCGTAGTTTGACAGACGGGACAATTTTTTGGAAAGATAATTTTTTGCTCACTACCATCTCTCAAATCATCCATCGGTTTGACAATGTAAGGAATTACATCTCCCGCCCGTTCTACTAAAACGGTATCTCCCAAACGTAGATCTTTACTCTTGATAAAATCCTCATTATGCAAAGAAACGGAGGAGACGGTCACCCCTGCCAAGGCCACAGGTTCCAATTTTGCGACAGGAGTCACAGAACCAATTTTGCCAATTTGATATTCAACATTCAGTAATTTTGTTGAGGCTTGTTTTGCTTTAAATTTAAAAGCGATGGCCCAGCGGGGGTGGTGGCTGGTGAAGCCACATTGCTCTTGCAGCACCAGACTGTTGACCTTGACCACCATCCCATCGATCTCGTAGGGGTAGCTGTCACGGCGGCGCTCCCATTCCAGGCAAAAATCGACCACCTCCTGGATGTTCTTACAGACCTTCCGCTCCTCGACCGGTACTTTGAAGCCCAACTGGCCCAGCAGTTCAATACCTTCATCGTGGGTTTTCAGCTGGTCGAGGGCCGATTTGCCCTCGGCATCGGCGGCGTAGCCGAGCTGGTAGACGAAGGCTTCGAGGCCGCGGCGGGCCACCTCCTTAGGGTCCTTCATCCGCAGGCCGCCGGAGGCGGTATTGCGCGGGTTAGCGAACAGCGAAAGGCCCGCCTTGCGGCGCTCCTCGTTGATTTTTTCAAAATTATCTTTGCGGATCAGCACCTCTCCGCGCAGCTCTACCTTTTGAATCCCCCGTTCGGCAAAATTGGCTCGTATAGGAATCGAGTACATTACCCGGGCATTATTCGTCATCTCCTCTCCCATCTGGCCGTTGCCTCGGGTAGCCGCTCTGGCCAGCAGGTCATCTTCATAGACCAAGGCAATGCTTCCTCCGTCAAATTTGGGTTCAACGCAGTATTCCACATCGCTGTCTTCTTCTAATAAAGTGAGCTTCTTAATCTGCGTATCAAACTCCTGCAGGTCTTCCGCATTATAGGAATTGGCCAGCGAAAGCATGGGCACCAAGTGCTCGACAGAATTGAAGGTTTCGGTGAGGTCATTGGACACGCGCTGCGTCGGCGAATCCGGAACAATCAGACTAGAATCGGCAGCCTCCAAAGCCTCTAGCTTTTTGTAAAGGCTATCGTATTCAAAGTCGCTGAGCACCGGATCATTGACGACATAGTAGCGCCACTCGTGGTAGTGGAGGACTTTGCGCAGTTGGGCGGCCTCTTCCTGGGGAGGGGCCGTACTTTCTTTCAGTAATGTTTTGGAAAGCTCGAAAAGCGATCTTTGCTCTTTTTGGGTATACATTCTTCCTCAGTATTAATCAAGGCCGCAAAATAGGAATTTCCGAAGGATTTATCCTACCGTTTAATCATTGGGCGGCTCAAGCTGCCTTTTTCTCCCTTGACTTGCAGGAAGTAGTAGCCGCTATGGAGTGGGGGAATATTCACTTCGAAACGACTTTCTCCACTGCGCAATCGTAGGGATTCAGCATGGAGCATTCGACCACGCTGATCGACGATGTTCAGCTGATAATTGCCGCTAATTTGACTGTTGATGTTGAGGAACAATTGATCTTGTACAGGATTGGGAAAGAGGGTAAGATCGACCTGTTGCTCTAGTTCGCTAATGGATGAGGAAGTATCCTCGCTCAGTACCAGGGTGCCGCAGGCTGCACCGTCGCCAGTGGTCGACTGGTTGTCGTTAACGCCGTTTCCGCAGGAGTAGAGCGTTACGGTGCCGGTGCCCCCAGCTGGTGCTACCCACTGGAAGTTGAATTCGTTAGAGGTACTTAGGCCATTGTGTTCAGCGTAGCTGCGGCCGGTATTCGCAGCAGTGGCAATTTGGACATTGGTGGCGGGATTGGCCCAGGAGCCGGCCTGATCGCCATTTTGGTTCAGCTCGGCGGCTAGGGCGACGATCTGGAAGCCATAGCCAGCGGGGACGCCGCTGGTGGCGGTAATGGTGACGGTGACATCGTAGGTCTCGCCGGGAACATAACCACTGGTAGCAATAGAATTGCCCTCGCCGTCTTTAACTTCGATAGCCAGATCGACGCTAATTAGGCTATTGACGTCTGCCCCGTGACAGCTGATGCAAGTACGAGCATTGCCCCCCGGTGTTTGGTCGCCAGGAGCGCCCGTATTGCCCCAATTTTGCAAGCCTGCTCTCCCCCCCGTATTGCTAGTAAAAAGAAATAAGAAGAACGCCGAACTTAGGAACCAGTAGAAGATTCTAAATTTCATAGAGCGGATTTAGAAAAATGAATTAAGAAAGATCGTAGATTTATTATTTCCCACCCAAATAATCGCAAAATAAGAGAACTGATTTTACTAAACATCGTACAATTGGTTAGCTTTGAATCAATGTCTAACAGAAATTTACGATAAATTGTAGTAATTTGTATATCCTTTTGGAGAAAACGAAGTCTTGAACAAACCATTAAGCATATCAATTTTTTGTCTTTTTCTCGTTGTTAGCCTTTGGGCGCAACAGGAACCTGGCACTGCCAAGTTGCCCAGTAAAAAGAAGGAAATCCCTCCCGTAGAACTCAATTTCTCTATTGAAGGAGGCTTTTACCATGAAAGCCTGCAAATCGAACTGTTCTCCCCCGGAGCCAAGATTTACTACTCTTTGGATGGCACTAAGCCCAATGGGTATGCTACAAAATATCGAGGCCCCATCCAGATCGATAAAACAACGGTTATCCGCGCCATTGCCTACCTTGGCAAACGCAAAAGCAAGATCATCGCCCGGACCTATTTCATTGATGAGCCGACTTCGACCATTCCGGTTGTATCGATCGGCATCACGCCCTCTGTGCTCTTCGACCCCGAATTTGGCCTTTATGTGCAGGGGCCTAACGCAATCGACTCGCTATGGACGAAAGATGGGGCTAATTTCTGGAGCAAGCGGGAGGTCAAGGTCAATTCAGAGATTTACCTCTCCGATGGAGAATGTGTTTTCAATAGTGAATCTGGATTTCGCCTCTTCGGCGGCATGAGCCGCCTCTTTCCGCAAAAGTCTATGACCCTAGTCGCTAGAGACGACTACGGTAAAAAGCGCATCCGCCACCGCTTCTTTGGTAAGCAGGGCTTGAAAAAATTTAAGTTCCTGGTACTCCGTAATTCGGGCAGCGACTGGGGAAAATCGCACTTCCGCGATGCAATGATGACTGGGCTGTTGGAGGATTGGAATATGGAAAAACAGGATTGCCAGCCCGCTCATATTTACCTCAACGGGCAATATTGGGGCATCTATAATATCCGGGAGAAGATCAATCGCTATTTTCTTGCTGATCATCACGACATCGACAAGGACAGCATCGATCTGATGGAGCATCGCTATAGTTTGAAGCGCGGCAGTCGTAGGCACTACTTGAGTATGCTGCGCTATCTGAAGAAAAATTCGATGGCGGAAGATAATAAGCTGGCCTACCTTAATAGCCTGATGGATATTGATAATTTTCTTGATTATCAAATCGCGCAGATTTACTTTGATAACCGAGATGCCGGAGGCAACATTCGATTTTGGCGGCCACAGATTCCGCAGGGCCGTTGGCGCTGGATTCTCTACGATACCGACTGGGGCTTCGGCCTCCACGACCCCAGAGCCTATACCTATAACAGCTTCGCTTTTCACACTAAAGCCGATGGTCCCTCTTGGCCAAATCCACCCTGGAGTACCTTCATCCTCCGCAATTTGCTGGAAAATAAAGCTTTGCAACACAAGTTCATCAATCGATTTTCTGACTATATGAATACGACCTTCGCTGCCGAGCGGGTCGTCGAACACATCGACTTTCACTATAATCGCCTCAAACCGGAAATGCCTCGGCAGTTGAAGCGCTGGCGGCTCAGCAAAAAAACCTGGGAGCGCCACGTCCGACAGATGCGGACCTTCGCCCGCCAGCGGGCCAAGTACGTAAGGATGCATCTCATGGAGCGTTTTGATACTGGCCGGGAAGCCGAGCTACAAGCCATTGCCTCTACAGGAGGTCGCATTGTGATCAACGAGAATGTGGACGTGCGGCGGGAGTCCTTCAAAGGACAGTATTTTGAAAATATTCCCATCCACATCAAAGCCATTCCCAACTTCGGCTACCGCTTTTCGCATTGGGGAGGTATGGAAGAAAGAGAGGAAGCCAGAGAACTGAGTCTACGACTAAATCCAGATAAACCACTGCGCATTCAGGCCATTTTTGTCCCCTACGAGCATCCACTGGCCGGGCAAGTGATGATCAATGAGATCAGCGCGAACGACAAGAAGACTGGCGACTGGATCGAACTGTACAACAAATCCAAGGAAACGGTCGATCTTTCCAATTGGATTATCACAGATAACAAAAATGAGTACCGCCTGCCGAGGGCTAAAATCAGTCCCAAGGGGTATTACATTCTTTGCCAGGACACTACCGCTTTCAGCGAGCAATTTCCCGACAAGTATCACCGTCTAGGTAACCTGGGCTTCGGGTTGAATAAGCGGAAGGAGCAACTGGGCCTCTTCACCCCCGACGGGGCCGCAGTAGACAGCTTTTCGTACAATATTCTGCCAACAGATTCGACCTTTACCTTCTCCCTACTGCTGCCCCATCTGGATAATAGCGATTTTGAGAACTGGGAAATCAATTTCGGGCAAGGCACTCCAGAATCCGCCAATCCTTTTTACCTCGAAAGCAGCATCCGCGCCGAACAGGAGCTGTGGATGCGCGTTGGCATTGGTATTGGCCTGCTACTGAGTTGTTTTCTGGTGCTGCATATGCGCAGAAGATGGCAAAGCAAGGTCCCTGCGCCCGTCATTGTCGCTAGCCCGCCACCGCCGACGCTGCCGGAATCCGCTTCAGAGTCTCCTGAAGAAAACCCCAATACTTCTGAACCGAACTGATTTGTACCCGCTCATCCGGCGAGTGCGCCCCGCGAATGTTGGGACCAAAAGAAATCATCTCCATCTCCGGATAGTTCGTCCCTAAGATGCCGCACTCCAAGCCCGCATGACAAGCATTGACATGGGCCTGCTCTTGGAAAAGCTCCTCGTAAAGACCGCTCATGAGCTTGACGATGGTCGCTCCGGGCTTGGGGGTCCAGCCGGGATAGGCCCCGTCGAAGCTGACGTAGGCCCCCATTAGCTCGAAGGTACTGCGGATGGCGCGGGCCAGGTCGCCCTTCTCGCTGTCTACAGAGCTGCGGGTGAGGCAAAGCAGCTCGTACTCTCCACCGCTGACCAGCACGCGCGCCAGGTTATTGGAAGTTTGCACCAGCCCTTCGATGTCGGGGCTCATGCGGTAGATGCCGCTGGGGCAGGCGTAGAGGGCCCGCAGAAGCTGCTGTTGAAATTCGTTATTCAGGCATTGTGCAGGCATTCCGCTGTCTTCCAGCACGACTTCCAGCTCTGGATCGGTGCTTTGGTATTCTGCCTGCAAAACGGCTCTTTGCTCTTTGATGAAGTAGCGAAAGGCCTCGTCACTGCCGATGGGGATGGCCAGCTGGGCCTTCGACTCCCGAGGGATGGCATTGCGGAGACCGCCGCCGTCGAGGCTGGCCAGGCGCAGCCCTAATTCCTCGCTGGCCTGCTGCAGCAGGCGGTTCATCAGCTTGTTGGCGTTGCCTCGGCCGAGATGGATGTCCATGCCGGAGTGGCCGCCGGTGAGGCCCTTGACCTGAAGGGTGTAGGCTTTGAAGGAGCCGCTGAGGGCTTCTTGCTCGTATTCGCCTCGGGCGGTGATGTCTACGCCGCCGGCGCAGCCGATGGTCAGCTCGTTGTCGTCCTCGGTATCGAGATTGAGCATGATTTGAGCGTCCAGGAGGCCGCCCTTTAGGGCCATTGCGCCCGTCATACCGGTCTCCTCGTCGATGGTAAACAGGGCCTCAACGGGCGGGTGGGCCATCTCTTTGTCCGCTAATATGGCCATAATAGAAGCGACTCCGATGCCGTTATCGGCCCCTAGGGTCGTCCCTTTGGCTTTCACCCAATCGCCTTCTACAAACATCTCAATCCCTTGCTTATCGAAATCAAAAACCGTATCTGCATTTTTTTGGTGGACCATATCGAGGTGGCTTTGCAGTACTACCGTCGCCCGATCTTCCATTCCAGGGGTCGCAGGCTTTTTGATGATGATATTGCCGGCTTCGTCCACTTTGGTATCGAGGCCCAGCTGGGCGCCGAAGGCTTTGATGAAATTGATGACGCGCTCCTCCTTTTTCGAAGGACGAGGAACCGCATTGAGGTCGGCAAAGTGGTTCCAAAGCGATTGAGGTTCCAGAGTTCGAATATCGCTACTCATAGTTGTAGAAATAGATTGATGATGAAAGTTTAATTACAGTCCATGATCGTTAAATTTACGGCCAGATTTGTCACAATAATGTCGCCATTGCTAGTGGTTGAGATACCATTTACACACTGCCCCACTAATCCAGGGTCTCTCACTACGTAATAATCCGCTGGTTGCAGTGGTTCATTTTTCGTAATGTCAAAAACGTGTATGCCTCGACACCCAGAATCATCGGTAGCAACATAGAGCTTATCATCTCTAATCAAGGTGCTTTCAATATCCGGTGCCATAAATTCCGCGTCCTGTTCGGTTATTGTACTATCCAATAAGGAGGTCTCAAAAAGGGTAATCCATTCTCCTTGTCGAAATTTCAATACTTGATAGAATAATGGTCCTCTCTTTGAGGTATAAATCATCTCGTCTCCGGAAGCATCCAAGAATCGATCTACTGGGCTTTGCATGATAACCCCCGGAAGCACATCCTCATCAAAAAAATCTAGAAAAGCCCCATCTCTGCTGTATCGCGACACCGCACCTCTACAGCTTAGACACCATATATTACCATTACTCGTTTCTGTCAATTGATTCAACGAAACACAGGAAAAAGGGTGTTCATCGGAATATTCCTGCAAGCCCTGGATTTCGTCCCATTTAAACAATCTATCACTATCAGAAAAGCCATCTAGCGTTAACAGTAATTCTCCATTAGTAGTAACAAGTATATCCCGGCAAGGACGATCGCTTCTTTGGTTAACCGCTGGCGTATCATCAATTTCATACAGGCCCTCTTCCGCACAAACCATCACGCTACCTTTGTAGGCGACCAACTTTTTGACCGTTATCTCTTCATCCAGTAGAGGATCATTAGTCACAGCATCATTAACAATTAGCCTGTTGCTGCCCGCATAAACGAGCAATCCTTGCTCTTCGAGGGCATGGTTAATTTTTAGGCTATTTGTCGTTGCTATAGTTCGATAGTTAGAGCAGCCGAAGGCACTTTCTTCTATGATGTAACTTGGTAGCATGGGGCCTGGATCTGGCGAAGGCTCATCATCGCTTTTACAAGAATGGAGGCCAATGAGCATTGAAAAGGCAAGTAGGTATAGATAAGATTTGATAGTTTTCATAGTAAATTATTTAATTACAGTCCATTATAGTTACATCATTCCCCAGCGTGGTTACAATAATATCGCCATTGCTCGTCAGTGAAATATCATTGATACACTGCCCTTCTAGCTCCGGGTCTTTTATTACATAATAATCTGCGGGTTGCAGTAGTTCATTTTTCGTAATATCAAAAACGTGAATACCTCGGCAGCTGGCCAGCGTTGTACCGATGTAGAGCTTATCGTTTCTCACCAGCGCCTTTTCTAGTGAAGGCAACATCATCTCTGCGACTTGGTCCGTAACATCCGCATTCGATAAGGTCTCGTTAAAAAGGGTTAGCCATTCGCCATTCCGAAACTTCAACACCTGATAAAGGCCGGTCCCATTTTTAACCGCCAGGACCATGTCTGCTCCATAAGACTGCAATAAAACAGTTGCCCCTTGCCAACTAAGCGTTCTGGGAAGGTCATCTTCATTAAAAAAGTCGAGAAAGTTATCGTCTCTAAATCGTAAGACAAAGTTGCCACAATTAATGGCCCAGATGTCTCCATTAGCCGCCTCCGCCATTTGACTGATATTTAGACAAGATCGTGTATGCTTATCGGTGAATGGCAGGAAGCCTTGCATTTCATCCCAACGATAAATCTTTGGCGTTGTAGTAAATCCTCCATTGAATGTGGCTAACAATTCCCCTTTAGAACTTAGCATTACATCTTCGCAAGCCCAGGATTGTTTCTCTACGACTGTGGGGATGGCATCGATTTCAAAAACGCCTTGATCCGCACAAACGGTAACTTTATTGTTGTAGGCTAATAGCTTATTGACGCGTAGCCCTGTATTGATCAAACGCTCATTACTCGAAGCATCAGCGATTAATAGGCTATCAAACCCACCGAAAATCAGAAAATTCTCGTATTGCAGTGTATGATTAATCTGGAAAACTGCGTCTATCGTGATTGTTTGGTAATTGGTGCAGCCGAAGGCACTTTCTTCTAAAATATAGTTGTTGGATGATTGTAGTTCCTGAGCTTCATCATCATTTTGACAGGCACTAAGGCCCAAGAGCAGCCCCAGTAGGAGTAGGAATGGGGGTTGTTTAATAGTTCTCATTACGATATTTTTTGAATTTAAAGTAAAAATAGCTAGATCGTACTTATTATTGAACGACAGAGCGGCTTCATTTGCTGATCAAGAATTACAAAGTATGCGAAATTCGTATTTTTAAAAAAAATTTCCCTTCATTAAACCCTTGGAATAAACGAAAGTCAAAGTAGCAAATCACGCAAGATTGAAAACATCAGTTAACGACATACCAGACGATCAGATTCTGGCCTTGTTGAAAGAGCAGGTCAGTTATGAAAAGGGCTTTCGTCTGTTGATGCAAAAGTATCAGGAGCGATTGTACTGGCAGGTCCGACGGATGGTTTTTGAGCACGATGATGCTAATGATGTGATTCAGAATGTGTTCATCAAAGTGTTCAAAAGTATCAATCGATTTGAGGGCAAATCCAGCCTGTATACCTGGTTGTACCGGGTGGCGACAAATGAGTCGATCACTTTTTTGAATAAAAAGAAGCGCAAAACGGCGGCTTCGCTGGACGATGAGGAGCACAATTTATCGAACCAGCTAAAGGCGGACCCCTATTTTGATGGCGATGAGGCGCAGCGTCTCCTGCAACAGGCCCTCCAGCAATTGCCGGACAAACAGCGCCTGGTTTTCAATATGCGCTATTACGATGAGCTGAGCTACCAGGAAATTTCGGATATTCTGGAAACCTCGGTGGGGGGCTTGAAAGCCTCTTATCACCACGCGGTCAAAAAGATCGAACGCTTTTTTCGCGGAGCGGAACTGAACCAGCGTGGATAAAAAGAAGATTATGAAAGATAATAAAGACATACGCAAAGAGTTGGAGGAGATTTCTCCTTTCCTCGCTAAGATAGAGAAGCGGCAGAATTTCGAGGTGCCGAAGGATTACTTCGAACAACTGCCCGATGAGGTCATGCGGCGGGTGCAGCCGGAGTGGGACTCGGCTCCCACGCCTTCGGCAGCCCCCTCCTGGATAGATCAACTGGCCCAGCGCCTGGCCGCCCTGCTGCAGCCCCGCTACGCCCTGCAACTGGCCAGCGCCGCCCTGATGATCGTCGCCGGCTTCTACTTCTTCAATATTTCCTCCACCGAAAACACCCCCGCCACCGGAGGCCTGGCCGCCCTCACCGCTGATGAGGTCCACGAGTACATTAGCCAAAATATCGACGACTACCAAACCGATTGGATTCCGGATACCGACATGGCCGAAAGTAATCTGCTGGAAGAAGAAGAGGTAGATGCCGAGACGGAAGAATTAGACATTTACATTGACGAAATTATAGACGTACTAGAAGACAGCGATCTGGAAGATTTGCTGTAAATCAATTAACATCTCCTACTAACCGCTAACGAATCAGATATGAAGTCATTAATGCTATCGACCACCTTACTCCTCCTCTCCACGCTCTTTTGCTTTGGACAGGGAGATATAGAGCGACGTATTCAGGAAGAGCGTGTCAACTTTTTCAATCAAGAGTTGCAGCTGACTGACGAAGAAGCCAAGCAATTTTGGCCCTTGTTTGATCAGTACCGCACCGACTCCAAGAAACTTCGAGAGTCTTATAATACCAATAAGAAAATCGAATTACTCTCTGATCAGGAAGTAGAGGAGCTGGTCTTTAAATCCTTTGAACAGGAAGAAAAACAGCTGGCCCTGCGCCGCAGCTATTTCGAAAAGCTACAGACCTTTATGCCCATCCGAAAGATTGCTATGCTGAAACGTACAGAGCAGAAGTTTAAGAAAAAACTGCTCAACCACGTGAAGCAGCGTAGGCGGCAAGGGCAAGGCCGCCAGCGAAGAAATTAAAATGTCGCTGCCCCAAGGCAGCCTGGATTAAAGTTTTTACCTTTGTGAGGTCATCGTCGGTGTCGGACTACAGTCGGTCACCGATTTTTTCGTGAAGCGACCTCAACCTGTGAAAGCCGTTAATAAAGCCCATGCTGCGCTCTTTACCGTAGCACTCATTTACGGTGCTAACTACACCATTGCCAAAGAGGTGCTGGACCAAGAGTACATCCAGCCGTTGGGGTTCATTTTGCTGCGTGCAGGGGCGGGGTTCCTGATTTTCACCTTGCTCCATCTGCTGTTCGTCGGAGAGCGCGTAGCGCGAAAAGACCTGGGGTGGCTGCTGCTCTGCGCGCTCTTTGGGGTGGCGATCAACCAAATGTTCTTTTTCAGTGGGCTAAAACTGACCACCCAAATCAATGCGGCCCTTATCCTGACAACGGTTCCGCTGATCGTCTTGCTGACCTCGGCCGTACTGCTCAAAGAGCGGATAACGCCATACAAGCTTTTGGGGATCGCGGCGGGCGCGGCGGGTGCCATCCTGCTCATCACCTACGGCAAAACGGCTAACTTTAGCCGGGAAGGCCTGCTGGGCGATTTAATGGTTCTAATCAATGCCATTTCCTATGGTATCTATCTGGTCCTGGTCAAGCGGCTTCTGGTCAAATACCATCCTTTCACCGTTGTACGCTGGGTCTTCACCTTCGGCTTTTTCCTGGTCATGCCCTTCGGCTTACGGCAGGCTACGGCTATTGAATGGAGCACTTTCACCCCCGGCATCTGGGTGGCTGTGGCCTATGTGCTGATCTGTACCTCAGTGCTGGCCTACCTGCTCAATGTCTACGCCATGAAAGTCGTCAGCCCCTCCATTGCCAGCATCTACATCTACCTACAACCCTTTCTGGCTGCAATCATTGCCCTGTATTTTGGTAAAGACGAGCTGACTACGACCAAACTCATCGCCGGAGTACTCATCTTTACCGGTGTATATCTGGTCAGCAGTCAATCTGCTGCAAAGAGCTAATTTCGATGTCACAAATTACACTTATCCTTAATCTTTAGGCTACTTTTCCTTTACATCTCTCTTTTATTAAATATTATTTTTTTGGCTTTAAACTTCGCAAGATGTATTTGTGTGTGTAACAGAGTCACTTAGGTGGATGGATAAAAACAATTTTAAATATTTTTAATGCTTAAATTATTAAAAATAAGCATATTATACACTTTATGCGAGATCATAATACATGAGTAGCTTTTGAAAAAAATCGAAAAAAATAGCCTTTTGATAGTAATATTCTTGGTCCTTTTTTATTTATATTTACCACAAATCAAGTGAACTAACAGCCATGAAAAAACAAAACTCCGACTCTAAAAGTACCATTTCCGCGCTCATTTCTGAGTATGAGGCCATGTCACACCAGGGAACGGTAGGTTTCATTGAGGAAAAGGTATTTTTTCAACTCACTGCGTATTATCAACGTGAAAAGCAGTTGGAGAAAGCGATCGAAGTTATTGACCACGCCCTGTCTCAATACCCCTATTCTTCAGAATTCTATATCCTCAAGGCAGAGTTATTGTTGGAGTTGGCTCAGCCTACCGAAGCCAGCTACTGCCTGGATCGGGCCGAAATTTACTCGCCCGCTGAACTAGAGATTCAGCTCCTTCGAGCCGAAGTTTTGGTAGCACTTGGTGACACCGATCAGGCTTTCGTTCTCCTGGATGCCATCACCGACGGGGCCTCCCTGCTAGAGCAAAGTGAAATCCACCTCTGCCGGGCCTGCATCTACGAGCATATCGAAGATTTCAAGGCGATGTTCCACTCCCTCAAAGCGGCCCTGCTGACCAATCCTAAAAATCGGCTGGCCCTGGAGCGACTTTGGCTCAGCGTCGAACTCTCACAGCTCTACAGCGAAAGCATTGATTTGCACCAACGATTGATCGACATCGATCCTTACTCTTTCATTGCCTGGTACAATTTGGGACACGCCTATTCTTGTGTTGGAGATTTCGAAAGCGCCGCAGAGGCCTTTGAATATGCCTATCTGATCGATGAGACCTTCGAATTCGCTTACCGCGATTGCGCGGAGGCCTGGATTCAGCTACAGCGCCACGACAAAGCCTTGCAATGCTTCGAAGATGCCATGGACCACTTCGCCCCCGATGCCGACATGCTGCTCAAATTAGGGCAGTGCCACATCGAACTGGGCAATTATGAGCAAGCCAAGCTTCACCTCCTGCAAGCCATCGAGATAGAGCCTACTAATGACGATGTTTACTTTCGCATTGGGCAGTGTTTTATGCACGAGGAGCACTGGTACAGCGCGATTAAGGCGCTGAGCAAGGCAGTAAAGATTAATGATCGTAGGGAAGAATACCTGCTGGCATTGGCCCAGTCCTATGCCCGGGTTGCCGAACCGGAAAAGGCCCTAGTACTTTTCCGTCAGGCGACCGATACGGCTCCCGAACAGAGCCAGCATTGGCTCCAGTACGCCAGCTGCCTGCTGGACAACGGTAAGGCAGAAAAGGCCCTGCTTGTCCTCGATGAAGGGATGTCTTATGCACCGTCTAACGATCTGCTCTACGGTCAGGTAGCCTGCCTCTTTTCGTTGGGTCGCCGTAAAGAAGGCCTGTATCTTTTCGGCGATGCCCTGCGCAATAATTACGCCCGACACCAATGGTTGTTTGATCGTATGCCGGAGCTGAAATCCGATCAGGATATTCAGCTGGTTTTCTCTACTTTTCTCTACGACGGTGGCCGGCAGGCCTCTTCTTCTAACTAGTATAGCCTAATCCAGAGCAATTCCTCGATCCGCTTTATCCTTGGCATATTATTTGGATTTGTAGCAATGGCTTTTTATAGTTTGTCAGCAATCCGTCTGTCTTCCCCCAAGTTGATTGCATAGACCAATCCAGAAGCTACAAATAAACCTTCGGTTATGAGGAAATTACTCTTGGGGAAATACGTCTGCTATCTTGTCTTTTGTTTATGTTTCTTTTTTGCTTCTTGCAGCAAAGAAGAGCCTACTATTGTACGCATCAATCAAGAGGAGTTCACCCCAGAGGAGCAGCTGAAAATTGGCGAATACCTTTTGGAAGTAAGCCAACAGACCGATGATCTTTTTAATCCCCTTGACCCCGATCAATACCTCGAACTCCACAATTACCTCAATACGCTGGTGGAAATGCTGGCGTATACGGAACTGGTAGAAAATAGTCGAACATTCAGCTGGCAGGTGAATGTCTTACAGGATGACAATTACTATTCGGCATTTATGCTGCCTGGTGGAAGTCTTTTCATCTCTACTGGCTTGCTCAAATTAGTCAAAAACGAAAGTGAGCTGGTCGCCTTAATCGCGCATGAGATGATGTACGCTGATCAGGGGGTGGTGATTGAAGGACTGAAAGAAGAATTCGGCGGAGCGATCCTGGCAGATGTCCTACTAGGCAACGAGATTACATCCGAGGAAGGTAGAGCACTGGTGCAGGGCATCCGGCAGATGACCTTTACTGCCGAACAGGTAGAAGAAGCCGATGCGTATGCCGTACAAACTATTTGTCCTTTTCAATACAATGCAACGAGTATGATCGATTTGCTGAATCGTGTCGAAGAATATAGTACCGTGGAGACTATTGCGTGGAAAGAAGGGCGGCCTGGCGAGCTGGCGGAGCGAATTACTCAACTGCTAACAGCTATCGAAAAATGTGACACCCGCAATGGTGATGAGTATGAAGAGCGCTATCAGGATATGATTAGTACGCTTCCTTAAGTTGTACCTGATGGGCGTAGAGGGCCGCACCAATGATGCCTGCATTGTTCAGCAACTGCGCTGGAATAACCTTGGCTGGACTCTTCAGCTGTTCCGAAAATTTCTCAAATTTCTTACTAGCTCCACCTCCCAAGATAATCAAATCAGGATAGAGGGTATAATTAACCAAGTTTAAGAACAGGTTGAAGCGCTGTGCCCAGCCCGACCAAGAGAGACCTTCTCGCTTACGCACCGAATCGGCAGCAAATTGTTCGGCAATTTGCTCTTGGCCCTTGAGGTAAAGATGGCCAAACTCGGTATTGGGAAACATTTTTCCATTAATGAAAAGCGCCGAGCCCAAGCCAGTCCCCACCGTAATCAGCAACACTGTACCTTTCTGTTTGCGGCCAGCACCGTAGGCCATTTCCGCCAGTCCAGCAGCATCAGCATCATTACAAACATAGACTTCACAGCCTGTTTTCCGACTCATGATTTCTTTTACATTCGCCTCGATCCAGCTTTCATGGATATTAGCCGCAGTGTAAGATACGCCATCTTTAATCACAGAGGGAAATCCAACTCCAATAAGGCCCGACCATTTGAAATGCTTGACAACGCTATTAAGGGCCTCTGCCACTGCCTTAGTGGTCGAAGGTTGAGGAGTAGTGACCCTAAAGCGTTCGGTGACCAGCTGCCCGCTTTCCAAATCAATAATTGCCCCTTTAATGCCAGAGGCACCTACGTCAATACCCAATATTTGCTCTTTGCTCATCGTCAGTTGGTAGTTTATTCGTCCTAATACCTAATCAGCTCGAAAGAAAGTACGAATATATCGTTTTTTCTCAACTTCATCATTTAGGGCTAAAAATCTACAATTTCAAATTACTTTATGACCCGAATTTTCATCTTCACATCTTTCTTTGGACGATCTGCGGCGCTGGTATTGACTGCAGCGATCTTATCGATTACCTCTAATCCTTTGATGACTTGACCAAATACAGTGTATTCTTTATCCAGAAACGGCGTTCCGCCCATGGTGGTATAAGCTTCGCGGTGTTCACTGCTGTAGCGCAGGTCTTTCTGCGCCTCTATCACATTCAGGCGGGCCGCAGGCACCGGGCTACCCTGAACGATGTAGAACTGCGAGCCCGAGGATTTCTTTTTCGGATTGGCCGGCCCGCCGATGCGAGCAGCCGCCAAGGCTCCTTTGACATGGATCAGTGTATCCACAAACTCCGCCGGCACCATATAGCCCGGCCCACCGGAGCCCAATGGCTGCCCCGACTTCGCATTCTTGGAATCTGGATCGCCACCCTGAATCATAAATCCATTAATCACCCGATGGAACAATAGACCATCGTAAAAGCCCTCATCGGCCAGTTTGATGAAATTATCGCGATGCTGCGGCGTTGCGTCGTACAGCAAGACCGTCATCGTCCCAAAATCTGTCTCAATCTCTACCAAACAGCGCTCCGGCGCATCGATCAACAACTGCTGCTGAGTCGTCACCGACTTTTTTCCCTTGATGGCTTTCAAGGTAATGGTATAATTGCCCGACTCCTTGTATTGATGAGAGGGCATAGGATCACTAGAAAAGTTACCATCTCCAAAATCCCACTCGTAAGTCTCTGCGTTTTGGGATTTATTTTCAAACTCAATAGTGGCAGGCGCCGTGTTTTTTTCCCCATTATAACTGAAGTCAGCTACAGGGCGAGCACAAGAGGCCATGAATAAGAGGGCCAGTGCAGGAAGTAAGTATTTTTTATTCAGGTACATATCTTGACTTAATTCAGAATTCTAACTTTCATTTTTACATCTTGCTTAGGACGATTGTTTGACCCAATCGGCTGCTCGACAATTTTATCGATCACCTCCAGGCCTTCCACTACCTCGCCATAAACGGTATATTCCATATCCAAAAAAGGCGCACCACCAATTTCTCTGTACAATCGACGTTGCTCTTCATTATAAGTAATGCCTTTTTGCTTTTGGACCAGATCAAGCTGCATATCCGTTTGCTTCGTTCCGTGTACCAGATAAAACTGGCAACCCGAGGACGCTTTGGCTGGATTTTGCGTACGGGCCGCCGCCAGCCTTCCCTTGATATGAGGCGAGCCAATCTCGGCCGGAATGGTGTAGCCTGGACCACCACCGCCCAACTGCTGTTCGGGGGTCGCCGTTTTCGAATCGGGGTCTCCTCCTTGCACCATAAAGCCTTTGATGACGCGGTGAAATAGCAAATCTTCGTAAAAACCTTCTTTGGCTAATTTGATGAAATTATCGCGGTGCTGAGGGGTTTCGTTGTACAACATCACCTTCATCGTACCAAATTCCGTCTCAATTTCAGCATAAGTATGGGGATCGCTGTTGCAGGAAGAAAGCAGCAGAAGGATCACTGCAAAACAAAGGGCTTGGAAATGTCTCATCGATAGTGCTTTTTTATCTTGTTAATAGAGCTTTATACTTGTAAACGTTCACTTGGGGCTTATTCTTCTTCTTCGTTGTTCAAGATTTTGAAATACCGGATGATTCGGGTTTTCAATAGTAATTCCTGTTCTTTTACGCCTTTCGTATCCACGGGTTTCAAAGGCTCGAAATGTGGCCAGCCGTCGGCATCTCGCCCCTTAAATTCGTAGTAGCCGTCCTGACTGAGTAGGCTACAAATGGCAATGTGCATCAGGTCTTGTTTTTCTTCCTTAGTAAAGGAACCCTCCCAGCGCCCTAGCTCTTGAATACCGATCAAAAATAAAATACCATTGAGGTCGGGCAATTGTTCGCGCCCCATAGCATCTTTAACGAAATGCCGCACCTTCAGCCATTCAAAATCCATTTCCCAGGCTTCCATGTGTCGTTTTTTGACTGCAAATATAGAATAAAGTTAGGATTGCCGCATATTATTCTTCCCGCATCAAGGCCGGGATGCGTGCAGCGCGTAAGGCCGGAGGCCAGGAAGCGATCAGGCCAATACCAACAACAGTCAGTGCAACGACGATAAAGTCGGGCAAGCGCATACTAATGGGATAGGCATTGACGACAAAGCCCGCTGGGATAGGAACGATGCCGAAGGCTTTTTGGACAATGAAAAATAAGATGGCCAGGGCGAAGCCCGAAAAGAGACCCAATAAACAAAGCAATAAGCCCTCATTGAGGAAAATATTGCGAATCTGGCGGTTATTGGCCCCCATCGACTTAAGGATGGAGATGTCCTGTCTCTTATCCAGTACAATCATCCACAGGGAGCCGATCATATTGAAAGCGACCAGCACCAGGGTAAGACTGAGGATCGCGAAACTCATCCATTTTTCAATATTCATCAGCTTCAGAAAAGCTTCATCCTGTTGATAGCGGTCTTTGACGATAAAATCATCGCCCATGATTTGCCGGATTTGTTCGACGGTAGCTGCAGAATTGGCCGCAGGGTTGAGGCGCAGCTCCAGGTTGCTCACTTGATCTCGGTAGCCCATCAGCTCCTGCGCGAACTTTAGGGAACTCAGGATATATTGGTTGTCAAAATCCTGTTGGATGACGAAGGTGCCGGTGGGATAGGCCAGCCGCTTGCGAAAGGGATTGCCAAAGTTACTGGACTTGCGCTTGGCCATGTAGACGCTAAGGCTATTGACAAATTCATCGATATTGACGGCCAGCTTATTGCGCATTCCAACACCGAGAATCAGCAACTCCTGGTCGCCACGGCGCAGCTGGTAGGAGCCTTCGCGAATAGTCGAATCAATTCCGGTGACCTTGCTAAAATTTTCGTCTACGCCCTTGAGGATACCGAAGTCTTTGCTGTTTTTGTATTCGAAAAATGCTACCTCCTCCAAAGTCTGGGAGACGTAATCCACCCCGTCCAAGTTGCGCAGCTGGGCCAGCTGAGTAGAATCCGGACTGAATGTCTTGCCCTTGAGTGGGCTGATCTTGACATCGGGATTGAAGGAGCTGAAGAGCCCCGTAATCAAATCTTCAAAGCCATTAAAGACCGAGAGTACTAAAATCAGAGCAGCCGTACCGACCGAAATGCCGAAGACAGAAATCCCCGAGATGATATTGATCGCATTGGTAGATTTGCGGGCAAAGAGGTATCGGCGAGCTATTTTCAGCGGTAAATTCATGCACTGGGTTTACTACCACAATTATACGTACAATAATGGGAAATATTATTTTTCCACTCTCGCAAAATCAATCAATATTGCATGGCCTCGTAAATGATGCTTTGCATTTTTGGTCGGTAGTCTTCCTTACTCAATTTGAAATTCTTCATCGAAGGATAAGTACGGTTGGAGAGGAAGACGAAAATGATGTTGTTCTCCGGATCAGCCCAAACGCAGGTGCCCGTAAAGCCCAAATGCCCAAAGGTGCCTGCGGCCGCCTTGTCCGACAAATTGGCGTTGCGACTCGGACTCAGCTCCTTCATGTCAAAGCCAATCCCCCTCCGGGTATCGCTGGGATGACGAGTCGTGAAAGTCCGTACCGTCTCCGGCTGCAACAGCTGCTGCCCGCCGTAATATCCTCCATTCAGCAACAGCTGCATCAGAATAGCCAAATCATTGGCATTAGAGAACAACCCAGCGTGACCACTCACCCCGCCCAGCATGGCCGCCCCCATATCGTGTACATACCCTTGCACACGCTGGCGACGAAAGTATTTATCCTCCTCCGTCGGCACAACTGAGCTGCGGCTGACCTTCTCGTGCGGATTAAAAGTCGCGGTCGACAGGCCCAGTGGCTGGTAGATATTTTGCTGTACATAATCCTGTAAAGGAAGGCCAGACACCTGTCCGACCATATCCCCGAGCAGGTAAAAGCCCAGGTCGCTGTACTTGTAGTCGGTCGTGGGGCGCAGCTCCGAGCGATAAATCTGCTGCCAGATGGAGTCGGCGAAGTCATTGCGCATGAACAGCTTCTCGGTAACGGGAATTTCGAAGCCTTCTTTCTTCTTTTTGCTGTAAAACTTCCGCAAGGGCTGGGGGTTACGGCGGCTCTTGGATACCGTCTGCTCGAAGAAGGGAATCCAGGGGTGCAGCCCGGCCCGGTGGGCCATAATATCTTTGATCAGCAAGGGTTCTTTGTTGCTACCTTTTAGGGCGGGCAAGTATTCACTGAGGGGACGGTAAATGCTGATTTTGCTTTGCTCGTGCAGCTGCATTACGGATAGGGTCGCCGCCGCAATTTTGGTAATGGAGGCCAGGTCGAAGAGGTCGTCGGTTTGCATAGGTGTACGGCGGCGGTAAGTATGGTGACCGTAGGCTTTGTTAAAAACGACTTTACCGTCTTTGGCCACCAGAACTACGCAGCCGGGGGTAGCTCTGGTGCTGATGGCTTGTTGAGCCAGCGCATCAATTTCGTTCAGTTTGTCGGAATTAAGGCCAACACTCTCCGGAAGGCCGTACTGGAGGCGGAAGGCCGGCGAGGTCGTCACCCCATCGTTGAAGCGACTGCGCGGGGAAGCCGTTACCGGCAAGCGCCCCCGAATGCTGAAGGCACCGAAGAGGGCCTGGGCCGCTAAGTCCTGCGACATCTCATTTTCTTCGTACACCTCCAATACACAATCCAACTCATCGAAATACTTGAGGCTATAAGGATTCCCGAAAACGACGAGAATGACCTTGGTATTTTTCCGCAAGGCATCAATAAAGGCCAGCTGGTTTTTATCCAAGCCGAAATTCTTAGCGGCGCGGCTGTCCATATCGTGCAGCCCGACAATCACTAGGTCTTTAGCCGACAGCTGCCCGATGAGTTTCGTACTCTGCGCAGAGCCGAGCTGCTTGGGGGCCTGAAAATGCTCCATCGGAGCGTAGTGGTCCAGCGTATTTTGGAACACCGTACGGCCCTTGGCTCCCATACTGAGCGAAGCGATGCTTCGCCCCGGCAAATCGCTGATCGGCAGCAGCCCATCGCCGTTGCGCACCAGGGTGATCGCATTTTCGATGAGCTGGCGCTTGAGCACCTGAACGCTCGGCGCATTCAGCTCGGCACGGACATTGGCTTGAGCGATGGGCTCGAAGCTGCTTAGGCCAAGGTGGTACTTGGCCGCCAGCACTTTTTTGACCCGTACATTGAGATCAGCCATATTAAGACGGCCGTCGGCCAGATAGGCTTTGATGGTTTTGAAGGTCGCGGGGATGTCCTCGGGCAGGAGCAGAATATCATTGCCCGCCAGCAGTGCCTCCGCTTCCACCTGCCCCGGATCGTAGTGCTTGGTAACGCCCTTCATCCCCAGTCCATCAGTAAAAATCAAGCCCTTGTAGCCGATTTGCTCCTTCAGCAATTGGTCGACTGCTTTGGAGGAAAGGGTGGTGGGGCGATTGGCGCTGCTGTCAATCTCTGGGACTTGCAGGTGGGCGATCATCATGCTTTGGATGCCGTGCTCGGCCAAAACGCGGAAGGGGAACAACTCTACGCTGTCCAGCCGGGAGCGGTTGTGGGTAATCACGGGCAAATCGTAGTGAGAGTCGACATCGGTATCACCGTGCCCCGGAAAGTGCTTGGCACAAGCCATCACCTGCCCATCCTGCATGCCTTGCATGTACATATAGCTTTTGGCCGCTACATTATAGCGGTCTTCGCCAAAGGAGCGGGTGTTGATCACTGGATTCTCGGGATTGTTGTTGACATCGGCGACTGGAGCAAAGTTGATCTGCACCCCTACGCGCCGACACTGCCGCGCTACCTCGCGGCCCATTTCGTAGATCAGGTGATTGTCCTGTATGGCTCCCAGCATCAGCTGGCGGGGGAAGCTCACCGTGCTGGCCTTCATCCGCATCCCCAGCCCCCACTCGGCATCCATAGCTACCATCATCGGAATTTTAGCCATCTGCTGATAGCGGTTGAGCAGTTCAATCTGTTTTTCTGGTGTTCCCTGGAAAAAGCAAAGTCCTCCTACCTGATAGTCTTTGATGAGCTTTTCGACCTGAGCGATGTGCTCAGGCCCTTTGTCCGAATGAGCACGAATCATAATGAGCTGCGCCAGGCGCTCCTCGTCCGTCATGGTTTCGAAGATCGCATTGACCCAGGCTTTCTCAGCAGCATCGTCAATAGTATCGGGCCCTTTGGCACTACAGGTGATCAGGGCGATAAAGAACAAGGTGAATACTTTATTTTTCAAGGGTGTAAGGTTGTTTAATTTGTTAATCACTTAGGTATAACTACTTACGTTGCCCCACATTGGGGTCAATCTGTCGGGCTTTTTGCAGGTATTCGAGGACTTTAGCATCATCGCCACCGTATCGCCAGGCATTACTGAGGTTCATCCAGGCATCGGCATGATTCGGGCGCGTGTTCGCTGCTTTTTCAAAAAACGAAATTGCTCTAGAATGATTGCCCTGCATGCCGTTAGCAACGCCTAGGAGGCGCAGCGTCTCGTAATCATTAGGACGAAATTCATAAGCCTTTTCGAGGTAGCGCAGCGCCTTTTCCATATCGCCCTTCTTTTCTCCAAAATAGCGGCCAGCATCCCGATAGGTAATCCCCAGGTTGTTGGTGCCATTGGGATCATTAGGATTGAGGGCAAGTACGGCGCTGAAATAACGAATAGATTCTTCGTATTCTTTTAAATAATTATGGCAATTGCCGAGTTGTAAGTAGGAATTTTTGAAAGTCGGATGAATTTTCAGGGCAGATTTCAGATAGCTAACGGCCTCTTTCAACAAAGCTTCCCGCTCCTTGTCATCTTTCACTTTCAGCGCCTTGGCCGTGAGTTCTCCTCCAACAGCATTGAGCAACTTAGCACTATTCCTCGAAGTCTGTACATCTGTGGTAAAAAGCGTATAGTTACTTTTCCAAACGGTATTGCGGCTGATGGTTTTTCCTCCCAACAAAATCACTGCCGCCGCTCCGGCAATCAGCATCGACTGAAACGCAGTTGCGGGCAATCTGTCTTTATCCGGGTTTTGCATCCGAATCAAGCGTCCCGCCAAAAGGGCGATAGCCAGGCAAAAGCCCACAGAGGGCATAAACAGAAAGCGCTCTGACATATTGGTGCCGACCGGAAAAACAATATTGGAAACGATGGACAGCGTAGCCAGAAAAAACAGGATGCTGAAGCTGAGCAAGTCTTTTTTCAAAAAACCAATTACCGCCACGATGATCATTCCAAGGTAAAGGGCTGCACTGAGCAGCACCTGCCAATCGCCCCAGCTCATGATATTCACATGGCGCGGATAATAATCATGGGTAAGAGGGTGGGGGAAAAATAGCAGCTGGACGTATTTACCCAGTGTGTATGTAATCGTAGCCATTTTTTCTCCAAAACTAAACGCGACCCATTGCTTCGCCTCTAATTTGAGAAAGGGATTGTTCATCAATTCCATCGACGGCTCACCCAAGGACCAGCCGAGTACGGCCCCGCGAATGGCCAGAAAGAGCGCGGCGGCGGCGACAAAAGGAATGGTCTGACGAGCAATTCGCTCTACGTTGGAGTCAGTGAAAAAATAGAAGGTCAGCGGGACGATGGCGAGGAAGGTGATGGCGTTTTCCTTTGCCATTAGGGCCAGAAAGAAGAGCAGGGCCGCGAGGAGGTGGTAGCCGAATTGCTTCTGCGCCCAAGCCTGCCAGGAAAAATAAAGGGCGCCCAGGCTACCCAGCAGGGTAATGATCTCATCGCGCCCCTTGATATTGGCCACCGCCTCGGTATGAATGGGATGGGCGATAAAAAGCAGGGCGGTGAGCAAGGCAATGAAGCGGCTCATATTGGTGTCGAATCGCGTTTTCAACAATTCCACCAACAGCAAGTAGAGGACCATACCGCATAAGCAGAAAAAGGCAATATTGCCAAAATGCCCCATCATGGTGCTGCCTTTATAAATCAGATTGCCGTCTTGGTCTTTTTTGATTTGACCCTGTTCATCACGCTCGGGACGAGCAAAAAGCTGCCATTCCAGAGCAAACATCACGGGCGTCAGCGGACGGTAGCGGCCGCCGGATACCAGTTTGTCCTTTCCCTCTACCTTAAAAAAGCCTTTGAAAGTATCGTACTTGAGCAAGCCCGGAATCCCTTTGATGCCTTGGGTAGTGTACATATTATCGTAGATGACAATCGCATCATCCTGGGTATATCCATGCTTGAGCGTATTGCCGTACAACGCAAAGCCCAGTACAACGATGAGTACGTAATGCAGTAGGGTATTTTGCAAAAAAGAAGCCCCTGTGGAGACTAGGTCTGGGCTAGATATACTCTGCGAACGGTCTTTTTTTCTGCTTTTCTTCGATTTGGCCATTGTGTTGTAATCTGGTACTCTGCTGATACGTAAGTCCCAAATTATTGTTTTTTTCAGGAATGGCGAAAATTTAAATCATCAAATAGAAGATTACGCTTTCGCGGCACGGAAGAAAAGATATTTTACAACTGCTGCTCTTTGCGATGAGCCTTATAGCGCCCTTTACCAAACTTGGTCCCATTGAATTCCTCCGTCTTGCGGCGCTCCATCCGCTCGGCCTCCGGCAGCCGATTAAAGTCCTTGCACTTATCCGAACAACAGCCTTCGTACTGCTCTGCACACGATGGACACTGAATAAACAGGATATGACAGGCATCATTCGCACAGTTGGTATGAGTATCGCAAAGCTCCCCGCATTGGTGACAACGCGCAATCACCTCATCGCTGATCCGCTCGCCCATGCGATCGTCAAAGACAAAGTTCTTCCCCTTAAATTTATTGGGCAAGCCCTGCTGCTCTACCTGACGGCTATACTCAATGATTCCCCCATCCAACTGAAAGACCTTCTCAAAGCCCTTGTGCTTGTAGTAGGCGCTGGCCTTCTCGCAGCGGATACCGCCCGTACAGTACATGACAATATTTTTATCCTTATCCTCTTTGAGCATATCCTCGACCAGCGGGAGGGCTTCGCGGAAAGTCTCCACATCCGGGCAAACGGCGTTCTCGAAGTGGCCCACCTCCGACTCGTAGTGATTCCGCATATCGACGATGATGGTATTCGGGTCGTCGGCCAGCTCATTAAAAGCCTCGGCCGTGAGATGCTGCCCCCGCTTGGTAACATCAAAGGAAGAATCGTCCAGCCCATCTGCAACAATCTTGTGACGGACTTTGATTTTGAGTTTGTAGAAAGACTTAGAATCGTCCTCAACAGCAATGTTGAGGCGAATATTTTTGAGAAAATCGACGCTATAAAGCTTAGCTTTAAAAGCTTCCAATAAATCAGTAGGCACCGAAATTTGCCCATTCACGCCTTCGGCCGCCACATAAATCCGACCAAAAACCCGCAGCTCATCAAGCATCAAGTACAGCTCATCCCGGAACCGATTAGGGTCCTCAATATGGGCATATTGGTAGAAAGAGAGCGTCGTTCTTGCCTCCTTACTTTCTGCCAACTGCTGTTTCAGCACCTCTCTATCGATCTTGTTGTATAATTTCTTCTTGCTCATTGTTCTGATTATTTCCCCCAAGTTGCCATGAACGAGCATTAAGTGCAACTTGAATTATTCACTAGGCATTTGAAGCGCAAAATTACAAAAATCTACACAAACTTACTGCCTCAGCAATCGCCCGCTCCACTGTTGCGCTCCGATTTGTAGACGATAAAAATAAAGGCCGGCGGGGTAGGCCTTCAGAGAAAGCGATAGTGGCGCTTGCCCATTGAAGGGCTGCTGTAGCACTTGGAGGCGCTTTCCCGTCGCATCGAATAACTCTAGCCATGCTGATGAAGTAGTCGAAGGTAGGTCAAAATAGACTTGATCTCGGGTAGGATTGGGGTAAATTGGCCAGGGATTAGCCGACGGGACCTCGGTGGTTGACGTAATCAGATTGAGGGCTTCTTCAACGGCGGCCAGGGCATCCAAGCTGCCGAAACCGTAGGTGTTGTTCGGAATGGCCGTTAGGTCGCCGCAGTCTTCAGGCTGGTGCTGGATGGATACGGTTTGCTCCAAAATATCTTCCAACAGTTCTACCTGTCCGGCCAGATCAGGGTTGGCGGAAATCATCAGGGCGACGGTACCTGCTACGAAGGGGGCCGACCCGCTGGTCCCGGTGCCTTCCATGTAGCCCCCACCATTCTGTGAGGAACGAATATTTCGCCCGGGTGCCATGACATTGGGCTTGATCCGACCGCTCCCATCCACCGTCACCGGCCCCCGGCTACTAAAGTTGCTAACCGAATCATTGGGTTCAATACTGCCCACGGCAAAGCTATTTTCAAAAATCGAAGGCGGCTTGTTGATGCTCGAACACCCTTCCCGACCGTCATTACCAGCAGCAACAACTACAAAGACCCCCGCACTACGAAGGTTATTAATCGCCTGCTCAATCATCCCCCAATTGCTGGGATTGCAGCCTTCTACCTCCGGACAGACCCAAGAATTATTGATCACATGAGGTGCCTTGGTCGGATCAGGGTTTTCTCCATTCAAATCGGTAGGTGCTAAAAACCACTCCAGACATTCTAAGTAACTGAAAGGCGAGCCCCAGCCATTTTCCATATTTCGACAGCCAATCCATTGGGCATCCGGGGCTACCCCTACCTGATTATCCCCATCACTACCGACCATAATTCCCATCGTCCAAGTGCCGTGCCCCTGGTCATCGCAAGGCACATCAACGTCGAGGCCACAGCTGTTGTTACTAGGATCATCGTTGGGGTATTCATTCAAAGGATTCAGCTCGCGGATGGCATCGTGCCAGTTGTAGTTGTGGTCTGCACTGGTGCCGTTCCAGCCTCGGTAGCGGGATTGCAAGGCCGGATGCATCCAATCATAGCCTGTATCCTCCCCCCCTACGACCACGCCTGCTCCTCGGTAGCCCAAGGCCCAGACCTCATGGGCGCGCACGCGCTCCACGCCCCATTCCAAGTTCCGAGGGCCGCGCTGGCCAACCGGCTGCGAAGCCTCCAAGCGCGACACCCGAATGGCCCCGTTGTCCACAATTCGAGCCACGTCCTCCCGCTTGGCCAATTGCTCCAACAGGGATAAATCCCCCCTTAGCTGTAAGGCATTCACAATGTACAGGCGACGAAAAGCAATCTCTTCTCGCTCTAACCATTGCATCAGGCCCCGCTGCGAGGTCTCCGCCGCTTCGCGAAGTTGCTCAAACACCTCCCAGGCCTTCTCCTCTTTACTGAGCTGATTCGACGTTTGGGGCTGAAGCTGCTCGTTCAGTAAGACTAGCATGTCTAAGCCTTTCTGAGAACGACTTTCTTCCAGCAATCGAGGATCCACTTTTCGCTGCCACTGCTGATTGGCCGGGGTTTGCCAGCTGAAGAGGAGAAGGGGGAGCAGGAAGAGGAGACTGTAATTCAGGTATCGCATATTCTTCGTTTTAAGGGTTGGCACCTACAGTACCAAGGGTTGACTTAAAAGGCGTTCTGACTGAGACTAAAATACGAAGAAATATACCCCGATGTTCCTCTCGCCCCTCTGGAATGCTCCATTTGTCACTAATCCAGCAGTTGCTTGCGGAGGCGGGCAGCGCGGGAGGCGGCGCGCAGCAGTAGCAGTAAGCAAAGGCCCGCCAGGGCCAAGCTGGCGTAGGCCCAATCGGTATCCTCGTTTTGGTGCAGCCAATAGCCGAAGGCGGCAGCAGCGATGAGCAGGAAAGCAAAGAGGCGCTGTTGACCCAGTGCGTAGAGGAGCAGGCTGTGCTCTTTGCGACCGGTAATCTGGATTTCTAGCTGACCTCGGTTGGCCTGGCGCATCAGCTGACGCAGTTCGCCGGGTAAAGCCAAGGCATCGGTGAGGGTACGTTTGATGAGGTCAGTAACGAACTGTACGACATTGCCGTTTTTGCCCAAGATGAACTCTTGAAAGTAGGGGCGGATGACCTTAAGAGGATTGACCTGCGGATCAAGGGCATTGCAAATGCCCAGTAGGAGGGTAACCATGCGGTTAAGGAGAACGTATTCCTTGGGTACTTGTACGGTATTGGTGATGCTGCGAAGGCCAATTTCGGAGAGGAGATTGAAGAGGCTGGTTTCGAAGGGGCTGACCTTAATATCTTTGAAGTTGAGGCCTTCGAATTGTACTTCATTTTGTAAAAAATTGCGGAAGGCATCGACGATCTTTCCAGCGATCCGATCCGCTTCGTGGCCATCGGCCAGGAAGCCTAGCGTTTTCAGTACCGTGATGATTTTTTCAGTGTCGTTTTTGGCGGCCGCCTCTATCAATTCCAAAAAGCCATCGCGCATCTCAGGGCGTAGGCTGGCCACCGCCCCGAAGTCCAGCAAGACCAGATCGCCATTTTCCTGCACCAAAATATTCCCCGGATGCGGGTCGGCGTGGTAAAATCCGTAGCGGAAAACCATCTGGCAATAGGCGTTCACCAGCCGCTCGGCCAGGGCGCGGCGGTTGAGGCCCCAGCGGTCGATCTGCGCCAGCTCACTGATCTTCACGCCTGGGTAGAAGGTCGTAGTCAGTACGCGATTGGTGGAATATTGAGCGTGTACTTGAGGGATGTGCAGACCAGCTTCCTCCGCCAGCTGTTCGCGGATGCGCTCCATGGATTGGGCCTCCTGGCGGAAGTCCAGCTCCTCTTCGATCATCTTGCGAACCTGCTCGTAGGCGTGTTCGATGCCTTTGATGTCAAAGAAGCGAGCAACCAGGCTATTGAGACGTTGGATGATCTTGAGGTCAACCTCGGCAATGGCTTCGATATTGGTGTGCTGGACTTTGACCACTACCTCGGTACCGTCCTTCAGCCGAGCGCGGTGGGCCTGCCCAATCGAAGCAGCAGCCAGCGGGTGCTCTTCAAAGGCGGCAAAAAGGGCGGCGGGTGCTTGTCCAAACTCCTCCTGAATGCGCCGCTGAATCTCGGAAAAGGGGCGAGGAGGCAGCTGGTTTTGCAGGGCCTCCAAGGGTTCTTGAAAGGCTTCGGGAAGGAAATTGGTCAAAATGGATAAAAGCTGACCGACTTTGATGAACAGCCCTTCCAGTTGCAGAATGGCCTTCTTAACGCGATGAGCATTTTTCAAATGAAGGGCCGTGATGCGTTTTTCGTAGTAGCGAGTACCGAATAGTTTTCCCAAAAAATACAATCGCCCGTAGCTCATCATCACCACAAAAGCAGTCCAGTAAGCTTTGCGCTGACGCCAGGAGCTGGAATAAATTTTGGATTTCGCCATGATCAGATGACGAATTTGACATATTTGATGGTCTTTCCGGCTTCCAGGTGCATCAACTCGTAGTAGGTTTTGATGCTCAGCACCTCATCGGGCAGCGGCTTGCTGTAGATGTCATCATCCTGATAGAGAATTTGACTGTCCGCATACTCGCCGAGCGTTTCGAGGGTAAATTCATAAAGCGCCGGCGAATCGGTCTTGAGGTGGATCAGCCCGGCGGGCTGAAGCAGCTGGCGATAACGATCCAGAAAGCGGGCGCAGGTGAGCCGGCGGTTAGCCTTGCTCTTTCGCAGGAAAGGATCGGGGAAGGTAATCCAGATTTCGCTGATCTCTGCGGGAGCGAAAAAATGAGTGATCTGCTCGATGCGAGTGCGCAAAAAGGCGGCATTGTGGAGGCCTTGATCCAGCGCACCTTTCGCCCCCTTCCAAATTCGAGCGCCTTTGATGTCCACCCCGATGAAATTTTTATTGGGAAAACGCTGCGCCAGCCCCAGGGTGTAGTGCCCCTTACCACAGGCTAGCTCTAGTACGATGGGATTATTGTTGCCAAAATGCCCTTCGGCCCAGCGCCCTTTGAGCTGAACCGAAACGCCGTTCTCTCCAAGTAACTCCGGGGCCTTGGCATCGAAATTTTCGTAGACGTTGGAAAAACGGAGCAGCTCCGCAAACTTCTGTAGCTTATTCAGTGGGCTCATTATACTTTAGCTTATGCGTGCAAAGATAAGAATAATCCCTAACGCTCACTTTTGAATTCATTGATCCCCAGTAGCACATCCAGTTGCTGTTGATAGCTTTCAAAACTGCTGAGGTTGCGGTGTTTGCCGCCTTCGATGGTAAAAAAATCATCTTTAGGCTTAAGGTGGGGCTTGAGACGGAGCGCGGATTGGTAGGGAACGATGCGATCAGCGGTGCCTTGCAGGATATAGACGGGGCAGTTGATGGCTTGCAGGTGCTCATCGTTGGGAAAGCGGTAGCTGAACGAAAAGGGCATCATAAACTCCGGCAACCTACTGCCGATAGCCCCTCGGATATTGTCAAAAGGCGTTTCGAGCAGCAGTAGGCGGGCGGGCAGTTCGGTGGCTAGACGGGAGGCCGGAGCGGTACCCAGGGAGCGGCCATAAAGGATGATTTCCTCGGGCTGGTAGCGCTGGCGCAGCCACTGATAGGCGCTGCGAGCATCCTGATAGAAGGCCGCTTCGTCGCCGACCGGGCCGCCGCTTTTGCCGTAGCCGCGATAGTCAAAGATCAGCACGTCGTAGCCTCGACCGGTAAAATCGGGGTGGTAGCGGCCCCAACGCTGTAGATTGTCGGAGTTGCCGTGGCAGTAGAGCACTGCGCCTTTTTTGACCCCCTGTCCAGCGAAATACAAAGCATTGAGTCGGACACTATCTTCGGTGGTCAGGTAGAATTCTTCAAAGGGATAATCAAATTGATATTGATGATTCGTCTTCAGGACTTGCGGGCGAAAGATGTAGTACTTTTGCAGAGCATAAACCAGTACAACGCTGAGTACATACAATCCAATGAGGATCAGTAGTAGACGCAGTACGATTTTTAAATTCATAACTTGTGAATCGGTTTAAATCTGTATTTATATGACCAATTTTTCATTCCACATTCGCCGCGGAAGCATCGAGGAGGCGGTGGCTTTGAGCCGACAGCTTCCCGAATTTGCAGGGCCGCACGGGGAGGCGGAATACCATCGCCGGCTCGATCATTGTCGGCACCTCGTGCTGATCGCCTACAAAGATACGCAAGCCATTGGATTCAAGGTGGGTTATGAGCGGGAAGATTATTTTTACAGTTGGATGGGTGGGGTACTGCCGGCCTACCGGCAGCGGGGGGTGGCGGCAGCTTTGGCGAGGGAGCAGCAGGATTGGGCGAGAGCCGAAGGCTTCACTGCCGTTCAGTTCAAGACCCGCAATCGACTCAAAGCCATGCTGCTCTTCGGCCTTCGATCAGGATTTGACATCATCGGCTTTGAACCACGTGAACAAGCTTGCGAACATCGCATCCTCCTGAGAAAGCCGCTGTGAACAAACAAATGATCCCGGTCGTATTGGATTTGATCGTTAAATTCAGAAAATCGCAGCCCTATACCGCCATATATAGCGTTCAAAGTATATATTTGCCTTTTGTAACACCTAAAATGCCTTAAAATATGCACCATCGTTCCGCCTTACTCACTTTTATCCTTATCCTTTGTTTATGCAACTTTGCCCAAAGCCAAGAGTTTGTCTATGGCTTTCGGGTCGGCCTCAATTTTTCCACCTTCCAGGGGCCCTCTCAGAAGGATGCTGATGGGAATGAGCTGGAAAGTCTGGACAACAATACCGGTTTCCATGTGGGAGCAAACTTCAGTTACAAATTCTACGAGAGCTTTGGCATACGAACCGGGCTGCTCTACTCGCAAAGAGGAGGGGAGTACTTGTTTGAGGGCCAATCCTATCAAATACTCTTGGCTGATTCTGGAGAACGTGTAGCTGCATTTGGGCAGCGCAAAGATGTGCTTTCGGTGACCAATTCCTATCTGGAAATTCCTTTTGTAGCTTACGGAAAGTTTTTTGAAAAATTGGAAGTCTTTGGCGGGGCTGGACTGAATTTCCTGATTGGCTCCCGCGCAGACGGCGAGCGGCAGTTCAACGGAATTTCTGCTATCAACAGCCAACCCGTCGACTTTACCGTTGCCCTCAACCACCTCTACTTCAGTGATGATGTTCCTACCCCCGAATTTATTCGCGAATTCACTATGCCCAATATGATCACCGCAGATGGCGAAGTGATCTTTATCCCGGAGTCCTTCAATGGCTACTACGATTACCCCGAAAAAGACGGCAGCATCTATAACATCGTTGACATCACCGTTCTCGGCGGCTTGGCCTACTATCTCAACCGCGGCCTCTTTGTCAGCGTCTCTGCACACCTCGGCCTATTGGACGTCACCAATGAAACCTACGATTTCTCCAAAACAGAACTCAACGGTCTGGAATATGTTCCCCAAGATGATAAGGACAATAATTTCTTTATACAGGCCTCCATTGGATTTAGCTTCTAAGCTAAACGATGGGCCTCTTTGTTGATCAATACCCCTGCATTCGATAAACCTGCCCATCAACCTCAATCGAACTGATGGTTCGATCCGGAAGCAGATAAATATAGATCGGCGGGCCTTTGGTGGCCGTTGCTTCAATCTGGTATTTCTCCTCGTTAGGACCAGCCATCTCGTCTTTCCGCTCTTTCAAGCCTTTGATCTGATAGGTCCAAGTCTTGTCCTCTACACCTCCATCATTGTAGTGGAGAATGGAGCGGACATCAATAAAATACTCGGTGATAATTTTAATCTTCTTTTTCACATCCTCTTCGGCCAGCGAGTCCCGGGGGGTATCCAATTCGCCCTCAGCCAGCTCAGCCACCGCCATTTCTTCGTCCATATCTTCCTCTTCCACCTCTTCTGATTCACTTTCCTCCTCTCCTTCCGTATTGGCCACCGCTAGTGCTTCTTCTTCCCCTTTCTTTTTCTTCTTCTTTTTCTTCTTTTTCTTTTTGATCTTCTCAATAATCCGGACCGTCTTGGTAAAAGTAATCAAGGTGCTGTCCTTCATCTCCAGGCGCTCCTGCACCCGATTGCCGTCATTGTGAACACGGTAGAAAGGGCGTACTGACTTACCCCAGAGGCTATCCGGTGCTTCCACAACGGTCTCCCAGCGATCCGTAAAGTACTCCTGTTCTTTGTCCCAGAGTTTCTTCGGCATCTCGGAGATAAAAAAGATGATTTCCTTGTCTTTATTAGAGCGCTTGAAAACCAGTGCTTCAACGTAAGATTCTCGGGTAAGGATAATTTTCAAATGCCCCTGGATGGTCGGATCACGCGCGTTCATCAGCAGGAGCTTATAGCCGTACTCGGTGGGATTGATGTTGTTAACGCTATACACCCCTCCAATCCCTTTACCTCCAACATAAAGATTGTTGCGACTGATCCCGAAAGAATATTCATCCGGACGAATGTTGCGCTCTTTGTCTCCCACTCGCTCCATAGCCGAAGGCTTAAAATTGTAGCCAATCAATTCCGAAGGATCGTTGAACATCCGGTCAGACATGTAGGTGTAGGTCTCCTGAGCGGAGGCGGTATAGATGAGGCCCACTAGTAGGAGCAGCAACTGAAAATATTTCATTGTTATAATTAGGTTTATAATTTCAACTTTTTAGCCGTGTCCTCTAGCCCCCTCAAATCTTCTGATTAACTATCGCCATCACCGCAGCCTCCTGCTCATCCGCCTGTGCAATCATCGCCCCTCCTTCTCGTAACACCTGCTCCACAAAAGCCTTATCGTCCAGTCCGCCGGCATTGATCTTTACGTTCAAAAATGCGCCGTGCACGGCCGCTCTGATACACAGTGCACCTACCCCGGCGTCAGTTACCGAGTTGGGATTGCCGATTTCGGCCATGGCTTTTACAGGGTCAAAAGATTGCATGGCTATCTGCATAACCTTAAAGGGTACTTCGATAGCGTAACGGGTAGCGTTTTGGATAGCAGTTTTTCGGATCGCCTTCTCTTTGTCATTGCCTTTAGGCAAGCGGAAGGCCTCCATAATGGCATTGAAAGAGCGGGTATCTTCGTCGACCAGCTGTAAGAGCTGATCTTTGATTTGTTGCCCTTTCTCGGCCCATTCAGAGAATTCTTCCCAACGATCATCCCAGCCTCTTTTGTGGGCCGACAAATTGGCCACCATTGTGCTGAGCGATACGCCCAGCGCACCGACGTAGGCTGAGATGGATCCACCGCCCGGAGCAGGGCTTTCGGAGGCCGTTTCGTTGGAAAATGCTCGTAAATCCATCCCCAATAATGGTGCCGCATTTTCGTTTGCCAGCCGATATTCGATGATCTTTTTTTGTGGATCAAAAGGCCCCAGTTCATCCAAGCCCAGCGAACGTACCGCAATCTTAATCAACTCTTCTTCGGAGACGCCCAGCGAGCGATTTTGCTTGCGCAAAAAGTAGCGGCCAGCCTCCAGCATCACCTTCAGAGGCACCAGCCCCACCAGCTCTGAGCCGGTAACGCGCAAGCCTCTGGACTCTGCACTACGGCAGCAAGCTTCGAAAGCGGCGTGCAGCGGAGTGACACTAATATTGATGAGGTTCATAGAAATCTGGGCAATGCCGTACTCCTCGATGAACCAGCCGATGCCCTTCACCGCCTTACAGCTGCCGGGGATGCGCAGTGGATCGCCGTTTTCGTCGCGCAGGATTTTCCCAGTGATGGGATTGCCCTCCCGCTTGACCCGCCCCTGCTCTCGTACATCGAAGGCCACGGAGTTGGCACGACGGACGGAAGTGGTGTTGAGGTTAACATTGTAAGCGATAAGGAAATCTCGGGCACCGATGGCCGTAGCCCCGGAGCGAGCATTGAACTTAGCTGGGCCGTAGTCGGGCTTCCATTCGGGCTTTTTCAGCTTGGCTGGCAAAGCCTCGTATTCTCCAGCGCGGATGGTGGCTAGATTTTGACGCTCGGGCCGGCTGGCCGCCGCCTCATACATGTAAAAGGGGATACCCAGCTCCCGACCCGCCATTTCTCCCAGCTTGTGGGCGTATTCGACGACCTCTTCCATCGTAATCCCGGATACGGGGACAAAGGGGCAGACATCAATGGCCCCCATTCGGGGATGTTCGCCCTGGTGCTTGCTCATGTCGATGAGTTCTGCGGCTTTTTTGATGGCCAGGAAGGCAGCCTGCACTACCGGTTCAGGCTCCCCGACAAAGGTCACGACGGTGCGGTTGGTGGCCTTGCCTGGATCGACGTCCAGCAGCTTGACCCCTTCGACGCTCTCAATGGCATCGGTGATTTGCCGTATGATGTCCATGTCTCGGCCTTCGCTGAAGTTAGGAACACATTCTATGAGTTGTTTTACCATGTTTTTTTGTCTTCTATTGGATTGGTTATAGCGGAATTAACAAACGGCTGTTAAATTATAATTTTATGTAATAAATTAAAAATGAATGGCTTGAAAAGCAAAAGGGATTCTTGAAGATCGCTGTGTCCCCTTGATCGGAAGACACGACTCGGACTTTTAAGAGCAGGCAAGAATTTTGCGGAGGCTTCTACGAGAATAATTACCGATTTCTTGACGTTTAGCTCTCAATTGAGTACCATTACCAATCACTAAATTACTGACACTAGCCAGATTACTTATGAATAAGTGGTTCTTCGTCTGTGTATTGGCCCTCTTGGCGATCAATGCACAGGCCCAAAAAAAGAAAATTTTCATCTACGAACTTGATGTCATCAATGACCTCTTTTTTCAGCCCAATACTGTTGACCCCTACTCTGGTACGGCAATAGAAGAGTTTCCGGGTGGGAAGAAGAAATTGCAGGTGCCGATTAAGGCGGGGAGGATCGATGGCGTGGTGCGTGAATGGGCCAAGAATGGTAAGAAGGTCTATGAGGCCACCTACGTGAGCGGGCAGCAGACGGGTAAGGAAACTCAGTGGTACGCCAATGGATCCAAAAAGCTGGAAATTGCTTATTTGAACGGCAAGCCGGAGGGGGTGTGTACGGAGTGGTTCAAGAACGGCAAGAAAAAATCGGAGGGCCTGTTTGGCAATGGGCTCGAAGAGGGAGAGCATCAGTGGTGGTACGACAATGGCCAGCAGGATCAGATTGTTTTTTATAAAAATGGCCTAACGGAAGGGACGGTCAAAAGCTGGCATCAAAACGGGAAGCAGCGGCTGATGAGTGACTATGTCAATGGCAAACAGCATGGGGTCTCCAAGGAATGGTACGCCAATGGGCAACTCAAGCTGGAATCGGCCTATGTGGATGGAAAGGAAAATGGAGAATTCCACCATTGGTCCCCCCAGGGAAAACTCTGGGGCATTAAAGTCTACGATCAGGGCAACATTACTAGGGACTTGAACTACCGCAGTGGCTCGGTCCGTATTGACCGGGGATATATGCAGGTCTTTAATGAAATGGAGAGTTTTTTTATGGTAGAAATACGAGGTAACGAAGTCTCACCCCGCCGCAATAAGGACATCACTTACGCCGTAGACGGAAAGCTGTTGCAGTTCTTCAACACGGCGGTGGAAAGTTTCTATGCTGATGCGCCAAAGGATGTAGAGGAAACAGCACTATTGGAAAAATTTGTTGCTTTTGAGTCTGATTACATCCAAAAAATGACAGCAGCCAGCATAGAGGTGCAATCAGAAATGCGGAAAACCAAAGCAGGAAAGGACTATATTTACTGGCAGTTTGTCTCTCCTAGCAGCAAAGACAAAGAACAAAAAGCACGCACGGTACAACAGGAACACTACGTCTCCATGATTTGCGGAAACCGCGTACTCAATCTCTACAGTGTAGTCACCAACTCCGACGAGCCGCAGGAAATTCAACTCTTGCTCAAGCGGTTAGCGGAGAAAGTGAGCATCAAAAAGGAGCGGATTGATCTCAATGAATTGGTCAGATCGATTCAAAATCCTTAAAAAGTCGAAATTTCCTAAACACAAAGTGTCGTATCTACGTATATTTTATTAGAAAATCACGCAGACTTCAGTAGAATTGCCCGGTCCAACGTTTAAACACCATAAGGATTTGCTGTTTTTGATCGTTATTAGTCATAAACCGCTCTCCAAAGTCTATTTTTGAACGCTTCTAATTCATACCGGCTATGATTAAGTATTTTACTTTCTTCCTTCTTCTTCTTCCCTTCCTCCTGCCCGCACAAACGGTCACCGTCTCTGAGGATGTCTCTATCCGAAATGACCGGTTCTACTCCATTATTGGAAAAATGAAAGACCGATTCATTCTCTTTCGAGATCGGGAAACCAAGTTCGAAATCCAGGCTTTTGATGAGCGTATGCGCCTGAGCTGGAACAAGGAGCTGGAACTGGATAAAAAGAAGCCGGAGATTCTGGATGTCGTCGCTGGTAAGGATTACTTTAGCGTGATCTATAAATTCAAAAAGAAGGGGGATGTATATGTTAAAATTCATCGCTACGACCCCGCCGCTACGCTGAAAGATTCGACGACCATCCTGACCTACGGTGATCGCTTTTACAGCCCTAATCCCAACGTGATCTACTCCGAAAATCGCAAGGCGCTGCTTATTTACAACTTTGATCGCCAGAACCAATTGGAGGCCACCGCTTTCAATCTGGAGACGTTGGAGGTCATCTGGAATAAAAAACTCTCCCTAAAAGACATTAATTTCTTTCGAGATCACCAACAAATTATTGTCGATAATCGAGGAAATATGTACTACATTATCGAAAAAGACAATAAGAAAAACCAAAAAGAAAGGCACCACTTTGAAGTTTTTGAGTTCAATGGGGGGACCGACGGGGTAAGCACTTTCAATATTCCTGTCAAAGATATTCTGACTTACGACGTCTTCTTCTCCTTCGATAATCTCAACAGAAATCTGGTCGCTGCGGGCTTCTATTCGGATAAAAGCCGAAGCAAAACCAATGGCTACTTTTTTCTCAAAGTCAATTCCGATAACCCCAATGTGCAAGAACTTAAAACGCATCCCTTTGATGAAGAGCTGATTGCTGATCTGAGTGGTAAAAACATTGACATCAACAAAGGCATTGCCGACATTGACGTGCAGGAAATCGTTATGCGCCGGGACGGCGGCATTCTGATGATCGCCGAGCGCAATCGCCAGTACGAGCGCCGTTTGGCGTCTTCCGGAAGAGGTTATATTGGGCGCGATGGCGGGCAGTACATCGTCGATTACTATTACGATGACATCATCGTGATCTCCATACACCCCGATGGTACTACCCATTGGAAAACGGTTTTGCACAAGCGACAATACTCTCAGGATGATTCGGCCGTTTTTTCCTCCTTCTTCCTCCTCAAAACCAAGAAAAGCCTACGCTTTCTTTTCAATGATGAGATCAAGGACGATAGCACGGTCAGCGAATACGTTTTGCAGGGCAATGGCAAGTACGATCGCAATAGCCTGATGAGTACCGACGACCAGCGCATCCGCCTGCGCTTCCGCGATGCGCTCCAAGTGGCCTCCAATGAGCTAATCATCCCCAGCGAACGGCGCAACCGCCTCAAGCTGGTCCACGTCCAATACTGATAAAATCCATACCTTGAGGGGCAATGGCGATTCAAGCAATAAAAAGCATTGCCCGCTGGCCCTCCACCATCTGGATCAACCTGCTGCTCGGCATCGGCATCCTACTCCGGGTCTACCTCTATCTGCTCAACCGCGCCCTCTGGCTCGACGAAGCCATGCTGGCCAACAACCTCCTCGACCGAGGCTTCGCAGGGCTGGCCCAGCCCCTGGCCGATAATCAATCTGCGCCACTGGGGCAGCTGTGGCTAACTAAGTTGCTGACGCTCGGGCTGGGCTACAGCGAGTATGTGCTGCGCCTACCCGCCCTTGTAGCGGGCCTGCTAGCCCTCTTCCTCTTCCTCCGCCTGGCCCGCAAGCTCTTCTTCGGCAAGTGGGTCCTCTGGGCCTTGGCCTTCTTCGTTTTTTGCGATCCGCACATCTACTACAGCTCCGAATTCAAGCAGTACGCCTTCGATGTCGTAATCACCCTGGCCATCACGCTGGCTACCCTTCCGCTCTTCCAGCGCCGATGGCTACCAGCACAGCTGGGGCGGCTGGGCCTGCTGGGTTTGATCGCCCCCTGGTTCTCGCAGCCCGCCATCTTTGTACTGGTGGGGGCCGGGCTGGGGCTGCTGGCCTTCCACTATTTCGACTGGAAACGACTGGGGCGGATCGCTGCCTGGGGGCTGGGATGGCTCCTCAGCTTTGGGGGCTACTACTGGCTGCTCCTGGCCCATAATATCGATAATAGCCAATTGCAAACTTATCATAGCGATTACTTTCTGCCGCTTACATTTTGGCAATTAGAAAGCTGGCAATGGTACGGCTGGACCTACTTTCGCCTCTTCCGCGATTCGGGAGGGCTGCTGTTTCAGTACCTGGCCGGAGCCATCGGCTTGTTGGGCTTTACGACGATGAACCGCTGGTGGCGCAGCCATTGGCTGCTGCTCTTCGGGCCCTTGGTGCTGGCCATCGGGGCTTCGGGCCTACAGCTCTATTCGACGCTGCCACGCTTGCTGCTCTTTGCCGCGCCAACCGTTTTGATTGCGCTAGTCAAAGGGGGTCGGCGCATCGAGGATTGGATGGAGGAGCGTTGGCCCTCCGTTTGGCCACGCCGACTGCTGATGCTCTCGATGGCATTATTGCTACTGCAACCCATTCTCAACGGCCTACAGCGTTTCACCACCGATCAGGGTGTCGAAGAAATTCGGGAGCCGCTGCGATGGATCAAAGCACAGCGGCAGGCGGGCGATGTCTTGTACCTCTACCCGGCGGCCCGCCCCGCTTTTGATTATTATACGGTACGATGGGGTGGCCAGAATGGGAAGATTTGGAAAGGCGTTTCGCCCTGGGAAGACTGGCCGGAGGACCTGCGGCAGCTGGCCCAATTTGATCGCGTCTGGTTGTTATTTGCTCACGATAAGAGAGAGGGTGCGTTGGATCAGGAGCGTTACAAGGCCGCTTTGCGGGAAAATGGTCGGATTGTGAAGGAGCTTCGGGTCCGGGGCAGTGGTTGTCTGCTTTACGTTCCCAATCAGTCCGATGCTATCCGTCTACAATGACCTTACGAATGGCTAATAAGAGGAAGAGAATAACGATAATAGCCAGGGCAATAAGTAAGCCCGCATCTTCTTTTCCCGAAATAGCATCCTCAAATTTATAGGCCATTAAACCCAGAAAAATGAAGAGATAGATAAATCCCATGACCTGTTTGAACTTCATCGCTGATTTTTTTGCTTGTTGTTCAAAAAACAGACCAAGGCCACAGAAGTTACGAAATTGAAAGATTTGGCGGCTCCCTTGGCCGCCAGCGGACAATTTGGCACTAATCTTTGACGGCCGGAGCTTCCAGCAGCTTGAAAAACTGATCCATCCGAGGCATAATGACAATCTCCGTACGGCGATTGGTGTTGCGCCCCTCTGATGTTTCATTATCTGCTCTGGGCACATACTCTGCGCGGCCAGCGGCCGTCAGGCGCTCGGGAGAAACGTAGTGTTCTTCTTGTAGAACCCGCACTACTGACGTAGCCCGCTTGACACTCAAATCCCAGTTATCAACCACACAGCTATTGGACATAGGGACATTGTCCGTATGGCCTTCCACTAGCACTTGCAGTTGATCATGGTCATTGATGACTGAGGCAATCTTGCCCAACACTTCCTCAGCTCTAGAGCCTAGCTTGGCGCTACCAGAGCGGAAAAGCAGCTTATCGGAAATAGAAACGTGCACCATTCCTCCTCTCACCTCTACTTCAATATCATCATCATTTACATCCATCAAAGAGCGTTTGAGGTTCATGACCAGCGCCAGATTGAGCGAATCTTTGGATTGTACTTTACTGGTCAGGTTCTGGATGAAATCGTATTGTTTGCTCAGCGATTGCAGAGACTGCTGTATGCTCTCTGCCCCCGCTTTGCTGACGATAGAAAGGTCCGACATGCGATCCAGCAGGCTGCCGTTGGTCTTTTGGAGGTGATCAATTTGTTGCTCCAATTGGATAATTTGCTGATCCTTCAGCGAGACCTGGCTTTTGAGCTTTTCCAGCTCTTCGTTTTTACAAGATCCAAAAACCAGTACCAGCAATGCCAGGAATAAAAGATGTCGATTTTTCATTGAAATGGCTTTTTAGCGTAAAGTTATCAAACTAGCTTCAAATTGAGTTTAGTATTTATGGGGGGAAATATTTTAGCCCGGGGGCTGCTTCTACTCCCCCTTAATCACGCGCAAATATTCCGTCGGGGTCATCCCTTTGATCCCCCGAAATTGTCGGTTGAAGTTAGACAAATTCTGGAAACCTACGGCATAACTGATTTCCGAAATGTGCATCCCTTGCTCGCCCAAAAGCCGACAGGCGGCCCCAACCCGCACCTCATTGAGAAAGCGGACGAAAGTCTTGCGGGTGTGCAGCTTAAAATAGCGACAGAAAGCAGATACACTCCTATTAGCCACCGCCGCTACCTCCGAAAGGGTAATGGCTCGATGATAATGGTCCATGACGTACTGCAAAACCGCCTTTAAGTCTTGCTCGGCCGCCAATTCGATAGAGCCTTCAAAGCGAATGCTGGACAGCAATTCCAGGGACTCCGGAGCGGAAGCGATGTCGTGCAGCATGCTCAACAGCGATAGTAGGCGACGGAAGCCTCGGTACTCAGCAAGGCTATGAAGCTGAGGCACCAGGCGCTGGCGCAGCTCGCCCTTGATTCGAATGCCTCGCCCGGCCTGCCGAAGGAGTTCGCGCAGGGCCAGCGCCTCGGGAAGGTCGAGGAAGCCTTCGCCGAAGGATTGGGGACTGAAGAATACCGAGATGGCTTTAGCCCGTAGCGGGGACGCTTCGTGGTAGAAGACCTCCGCGTTGCGGAAAACATGGGGCAAATGGGCACCGATCAGCAGCAAATCGCCCGCCTGAAAGGCCTGGATGCTGTCACCGACCAACTGCGTACCGTGGCCCGAGAGAATCAAGGTCAGCTGTAGCTCGGGATGGTGGTGCAGCCGATCATAGAAATGCGGAACATCGTCCTCTTGTAGGCGAAAGGACTCGGTCGCTGCCTGGGGCACTTTGAAGGCCAATGCTTTCATCATCATACTATTCTACTCCAAAGAAAACCAATTTAGTTCAATAACAGTAAAATAGTACCACTATTTAATAATATTTTAAAAGCCTTCCTTTGCTCACTGCTGTAATTTTGAGCATCGAAATTGATTCCTTCATCTTTTAAATTTTAGCAGTATGCCCATCAACTGGGAAGGTATTTTTCCGGCAGTCACCAGCAAATTTACAGCTGATGACCAATTGGACATCCCCGCCTTCACCCACAATATCGAAGCCCAGATCAGTGCAGGCATAGACGGCATTGTACTGGGCGGCAGCCTTGGCGAAGCCAGCACGCTGACCTATGCAGAACGACAGCAGCTCCTCCGAACGGCCCTTTCCATCAGCAATGGCCGTGTCCCGGTCTTGCTCAATATCGCTGAAAAGCGAACCACGGACGCCATCCAACTGGCCCAAGAGGCCGAAGCGATGGGAGCCGATGGCCTGATGCTATTGCCTCCCATGCAGTATAAGGCCGATGATCACGAAGTGTCGACTTTTTTCAAAACTGTCGCCCAGTCTACTGGCCTACCAATCATGCTCTACAACAATCCGGTGGATTACAAAATCTTCGTCTCCGTACCGATGCTTGAAGAGTTAGTGCAACTGGAAAATATTCAGGCCATCAAAGAGTCGACCAGAGACATCACGAATGTAACCCGTATGAAAAATGCCTTCGGCGATCAGCTCAAAATCCTCTGCGGAGTGGATACCCTGGCGCTGGAATGCCTGGTGGCTGGAGCCGATGGCTGGGTCGCGGGACTGGTCAATGCCTTTCCGCGCGAGACTGTGGTGATCTACAAATTGGTGAAGGCTGGAAGAATCGAAGAGGCCCTGGCCATCTATCGTTGGTTTATGCCTTTGCTGGAATTGGACATCCATCCCAAGCTGGTCCAATACATCAAGCTGGCCGAAGTCGCTACTGGTTTAGGGACCGAGGCGGTTCGCCAGCCGCGCTTGCCACTGGTGGGCGAGGAACGAAAGCGTATTCTCGACATCATCAAGCAGGGCGTCGCCAGTCGTCCCGACTTATCTTCCTACGCAGAGTTGTAAAAAATGATTATCTTATAAACAAAATACATACCCACACACTACATGGACGGAAGAAACCTCATCGGCTACCGATACTCCGCCAAGGCGCAGCAAATTATGCAGGCTTTGGACCCCAAACGTCAAAAATTCATCGAAGGGCAGTTCAACATTGCCACCAGCGAAGAAATGGATGCAGCCGTGCAACTGGCACAGCAGGCTCATCTCCAATATCAATACTGTAGCGGTGCTCAGCGGGCCGCTTTTCTGCGGGCCATTGCGGAGGAAATCCTGGCCCTCGACGAGCCCCTAATCCGACGGGCGATGCAAGAATCGGGGCTACCCGAAAAGCGCCTCATTGGAGAGCGAGGACGTACGATTAATCAGTTGCAATTGTTCGCTAATATGGTGGAAGAAGGCTCTTGGGTGGAAGCAACGCTTTCGGATACTATTCGTAAGATGCTGGTGCCTTTAGGCCCAGTAGTCGTTTTTACGGCCAGTAATTTCCCTTTGGCCTTTTCTACTGCCGGAGGAGATACCGCTTCGGCACTCGCCGCCGGCTGCCCAGTTATTGTCAAGGCGCACGAGTCGCATCTGGGTACCAATGCCCTGGTGGCCTACGCCATTCGGAAGGCCGCAGAACGCTGCGAGATGCCCGAGGGCGTCTTCTCCTCGCTCAATGGCACGGGCCCTGAGCTGGGGCAGGCCCTGGTCAACCACCCGGGCGTTAAAGCCATTGCCTTCACCGGCTCGCTGCGCGCCGGCCGCGCCATCTTTGATGCTGCCAGCCGCCGCCCCGAGCCTATCCCTGTTTTCGCCGAAATGGGGAGCATCAATCCCGTTATCCTCACAGACGGCGCACTGAACAAACGAGGTGAACAGCTAGCGAAACAACTGGCGCGCTCCATCACGATGGGGGTCGGCCAGTTCTGTACCAATCCTGGGTTGATTCTCGCTAAAGAAAGTGCCATGCTGGATGCCTTCATCAATCAACTTTCCGTCAATCTACAGAATAGCCACTCTGCGACGATGCTCAATGAAGGAGTTTGTAAAAACTATAATCAAGCGCGGCAGCACCTCATCGATACAGAGGGGGTGAAGCTGGAAGGGCTAGCGGCGGAGCCTCCTAAGGGGCAAGCCAACGCTGGACTCGCCTCGATTAAAGGCGTTGATTTTTTGCAGAAAAAAAATTTGCAAGAAGAAGTCTTCGGGCCTTTCAGTCTCGTAGTCCGTTGTAGCGATGATACCGAGTTGCTAGCGGTGATCAACAGTTTAAGCGGCCAGCTAACTGGAACAGTAATGGCAGAAGAAGAAGAGTTGGCGGACCAACGAGGACTGATCAATGCCCTTAGAGAACGCGTAGGGCGCTTGGTATTTAATGGTGTGCCAACGGGCGTAGCAGTTTGCGCGGCAATGCAACACGGCGGCCCTTACCCCGCTACTACCGATAGTCGAACAACTTCTGTAGGGAGTAGCGCCATTCATCGATTTGCGCGCCCGGTGGCTTATCAGGATTGGCCAGAGGCGGCGTTGCCTCCGGCTCTACAGCAAGATAATCCATTGGGTATTTGGAGAAAAATTGAGGAGAGCTGGCAGAAAGCTTAAGTGTAATTTATGAAAATCATCGATAAACAGCAGGTAGAGCAATTGCTCCACTATCCTTCCTTAATCGAAGCACTGCGACAGGCGTTTCGACAGGATTATCAGGTTCCTCAACGGCAGCATTATGCTGTCAAGCAACCCGAAAATGCTAAGGATAATACGCTGCTGTTGATGCCCGCCTGGGAGCTTGGCGCCTATCTGGGCGTTAAGACGGTGATGGTTGCCCCAGAAAATGGCCGCTACGATTTGCCCGCCATTCAAGGAGTCTACACTTTATTCGATGCCCATAAGGGAACGCCCCTGGCTTCTATTGATGCGCCGGCGCTGACGGCGAAGCGAACCGCAGCGGCTTCAGCCTTAGCCAGTTCCTACCTTTCGCGCGATAACAGTTCTGCGCTGTTGATGATCGGTACGGGGGCCCTGGCTCCGGAGTTGATTAAAGCCCACGCCAGCGTTCGGCCTTTGCAGCAAGCGTACATCTGGGGGCGCAACTTCGCTAAGGCGGATGCCCTGGCTCGGCGGCTCAGTTCGCGCAGCCTGAAGGTCAACGCTGTTCCAAAAATTGAGGAGGCCGTAGGCCAGGTGGACATCATCAGTTGTGCCACGCTGAGTAGCCAGCCCCTACTTTGGGGCAAGTGGCTGCGCCCCGGGCAGCACATCGATCTCGTAGGTGCCTACCTTCCCGACTCCCGAGAGTCTGATGATGCCGTCATTCAGCAAAGTCAAATCTTCGTCGATACGCGTCCTGGTGCGACCCAAGAAGCTGGCGACCTCGCCATTCCGCTTCAACAGGGCTTAATCCAAATGGAAGCGATCCTCGCTGACCTTGCCGAACTATGCAAAGACCTGCACCCAGGACGGCAGCAAGCGCAAAGCATTACCCTGTTCAAATCCGTTGGCCATGCGCTGGAAGATTTGGCCGCCGCCAAGTTGATTTATTCGCAGCTCCATTCTTAACCATTACCCAAAACCACTATCCCTTTTATTTGAATTGATTAATGAAGAATCTGCATCCATGTCTTCTAAAACTTTTTTCTGCATAGACGCCCACACTTGTGGCAATCCCGTCCGTGTCGTTGCCGGTGGCTGCCCCTTTTTATCGGGGAATAATATGAGCGAGAAGCGTCAATATTTTCTGGAACACTACGACTGGATCCGCAAAGGGCTGATGTTCGAACCTCGAGGTCACGATATGATGTCGGGCAGTATGCTCTATCCGCCCAGCGATCCAGCCAACGATACTGGTATCTTGTTTATCGAAACCAGTGGTTGCTTACCGATGTGTGGTCATGGTACGATTGGAACAGTGACCGTGGCCATTGAGCAAGGCTTGGTCCATCCCAAGGTACCCGGGCAGCTGCGTTTAGAAACCCCCGCAGGGCTGGTCAAAGTGAGCTATGAACAGCAAGGCCGGAAGGTCAAGTCGGTTAAGCTGACCAATATCCCCTCTTTCCTCGCCGCCGAAAACATTGAAGTCGACTGCCCCGATCTCGGCCCGCTGACCGTCGACGTCGCCTACGGCGGCAACTACTACGCTATCGTCGATCCTCAGGAAAATTTCCGAGGCCTGCAGCACCACACCGCTGCCGATCTCATCCGCTGGAGTCCCATTGTCCGAGACCGCATCAATGCCGAACACCATTTTGTCCATCCCGAAGATCCAACCATCAAGGGCCTAAGCCATCTGCTCTGGGCGGGCGCGCCCATCAGCGAATCGGCCACAGCCCGCAATGCGGTCTTCTACGGCGACAAGGCCATCGACCGCTCGCCCTGCGGTACGGGGACCTCCGCGCGCATGGCGCAGTGGGCAGCCCAAGGAAAGCTTAAGAAAGGAGATCGCTTTGTGCACGAAAGTATTATCGGCAGCACTTTTGTCGGGCAGGTGGAAGACCTAACTACTATTGGCGAAAAAACCGCCATCGTTCCCAGCATCCAAGGTTGGGCGCACATCACTGGATTTAATACCATTATCATTGACGACGATGATCCCTACGCCAAAGGATTTCAAGTCATTTAAACTACTAAAATTATGGCCCTAAAAGTCAGCATCATCGGTGGCGGTGTAATCGGTCTGTTCTGTGCGTATTACCTCCAAAAGGCCGGAGCCAGCGTTGAGGTTTTTGATCGGGGAGAGATGAGCGACGGCTGCTCCCACGGCAATGCGGGGATGATCGTTCCGAGTCATTTTATTCCGCTGGCAGCACCGGGGATGATGGCCAAGGGCATCCGTTGGATGTTCAATCCGGAGAGTCCTTTCTATGTTCGACCGCGACTGAGTCGATCGCTCCTGTCCTGGGGTTGGCAGTTTTACAAGGCGGCAACAAAACAGCGGGTGGCCGAGGCCGCACCAGTGCTACGCGACATCAGTTTGCTCAGTAAGCAGTTGTATCAGGAGTTGGCTCGGGAAGCGGCCTTCGATTTTGCATTTGAGGAAAAGGGATTGATGATGTTGTACAAAACGGCAAAGGCAGCCGAGGAGGAACAAGAGGTTGCGCATATGGCCAATCGATTGGGCATTGAGGCGCAGGTGCTTTCTGCCGAAACGGTCAAGGCGATGGAGCCGGAGGTTGCGCTGGAGGTCAGCGGCGCTGTTTACTATCCGGGCGATGCGCACTTGCATCCGAATTATTTATTGCAGGCATTGAGGAAAAAACTCCAGGCGGCGGGGGTTACTTTTCATGCTCAAACGGAGATTCAACATTTGGAGCGGCAGGGGAAAAGGCTGCTGGCTATTTGTAGCCATCGGGGGAAGCATGAGGTGGAGGAAGTGGTGATTGCGGGTGGAGCCTGGACGCCTCAGCTTGTTCGTCAGTTGGGCTGCTCGCTGCCGCTGCAAGCGGGCAAGGGATACAGCTTTACGGTGGCTTCGCCCGCTCAGCGTTTGAAATATCCCAGCATTCTTACGGAGGCCAAGATTGCGGTCACGCCGATGGGCAGCCAGCTGCGCTTTGCGGGGACGATGGAAATTGGGGGGCTGGATGAAAGCGTCAATCCTCGTCGGCTGCGGGGAATTGTAAAATCGATTCCGCATTACTTTCCAGACTTTCCTTTACGGACACCGAAGCGGGAAGCGGTTTGGAGTGGTTTACGACCTTGCAGCCCAGATGGGAAGCCTTATATTGGTCGGCTGGCGAGTTTTGGGAATGTCAGTATTGCGGGGGGGCATGCGATGATGGGCTTGAGTTTAGCGCCGGCGACGGGATTGTTAGTAGCGCAATTGTTAGAGGGGAAAGCCCGGGCGATGCCCTTGCAGGCTTTCTCCCCCAATCGATTTGCTTAAGTATGGCTAAAGAAAGGCCTCCGCAGTTGACGAAAGCCTCTCTAAACACACACCTTATTTGATGATCATTTTCTGACGAGCCAGGTTCTTACCATTCACTTCAATGGTATAGAAATAAACGCCACCGCTGAGGTTGCCAGCATTGTAGTCTACCATGCCTTGTCCACTTTCGATGCGAACTCTTTCCAGCTCAACACCTCTTACATCATAGATTACCATATCCGCATTGGTCATATCCATTGGAATGTCGTATTCGATAGTTGTCAAACCATTTACTGGATTTGGACGATTCTGGCGCAGGCTTACTGCACTATTAGTGGGTTGTGTTCCAGTCAACTGGTTCACCATATTTTCCAAACGAGCGATGCGATCTTCCAAGTCCGTGATTTGATCTTCTTGATAGCGGATAGTTTCGTCCTGCTGCTTAACAGCTTCGGTCAAAACTGGGATGATCATATCGTAGTTCATAGCGATGTAGTCTGCCAATTCTCCTTCAGCGTCATAAACGTTCTGAGTAGCCTCGGGCATTACTTCCTGAACTTCCTGAGCGATGAAACCATACTGAAGACCTTTGTTCAAGTTCAATTCTGGACGCTCATCCGTGCGGTACTCATAAGTTACCCCTCTGATTTCACTCAGAATCTCCATTGGGTTTTGTACCAACTGAATGTTGCGCTTCAGATTCTTGTCAGAAGGTGCCCAAGTACCACCAGAGGCAAAGGCAGAACCGAAAACTTGATAGACGACATTTGTAGCACCACCACCAGTTACGCTATCAAAGTACCATGCCAGTGTTTTACCACAAGCAGAATCGAAGCTACTACCAGTACCACTACCTGAGGAGTTCTGCTGCTTAATGAGGAATGGACGAGGACATTCGAACGCAAGTGTTGGAACGGCAAAGGTAGCACTGAGTGGCTCCATACCTAAGTTGACATTCAGGACATCGGTAAATTGTGAACGGAAACCATACAGATCACAGCCCGATGGTGCGGGGCCAGGAACACCACCAGATTCTCCAAGAGCGACGAATTTCCCGGTTGGATTAAAAGGACCAGTAGGAGGGAAAATACCCAAGTTGTTAGTAGAGATAAGTTGAGCATTGGCCGCTAGGCTCATCATAATAACGCCAAGAAATGTAAGTAAAAGTGTTCTGAATTGAATTCTCATTTTAAAAGGTTTTAAGATTAAAAAATAGAGGTCTAACCCATCAAAGTGCACAGGCGCTTTGACAGCAAAAATATATCAGGCCTTACCCGGGTGTAAAGGCTATAGATGTAAAGGCTTACTGTTTAATTGTTCGTAGAAAGGTAAAATAAAGATGGACAATACAGCTGCAAAGTGAACTTGCAGTGCTAGTTGAAAGACGTGATAAAGGTAAATCTGAAAATTAGAATCGAAGAGTTAGTACTGTTCCTGAAGTGAGATTCAATTTACAAATAAAATCCATTGATGCCAAGTTTTTTCTTGTTTTTAAACGATAATTTTTTTTGATAAAAAAAATGGAATCTCCAAAAGCTTCCAGAGATTCCATCTGAAGGACAGCGCAACAACTATCCGTTTATTTTATAACAGTAACTAACATTCGTTACTTGATGATCATTTTTTGGCGAGCGACATTTTGTCCATTTACCTCAATGCTGTAGAAGTAAACACCACCGCTCAAATTGCTAGCATCAAAGTCTACACTACCTTGTCCGGCCGCTACATTGACTCTTTGCAACTCCACTCCTCTTACATCATAAACCACGAGATCAGCGTTGTTCATATCTTGAGGAATATTGTATTCGATAGTCGTTACACCATTGAAAGGATTGGGACGGTTTTGACGAAGGTCTACACTAGAGGCCGCCGGCTTCGTACCGAGTACCAAAGCTTCCAAGCGCGCCAAGCGATCTTTCAATGACTCGATCTCATTGGCTTGCTCGTTGATCTGTTCGGCCTGCTCATTGATTACCTCTTCTTGGTATTTGATGGTCTCATCCTGACCTTTTACAGCTTCGGTAATTACCGGAATGATCATGTCATAATTCATAGAAATATAATCATCGATTTCACCTTTGGCATTGAACACATTTTGAGTAGCTTCTGGCATTACCTTTTCCACATCCTGTGCAATGAATCCGTATTGACGGCCTTCGTTCAGGTTCAACTCTGGACGCTCCTCTGTGCGGTACTCATAAGTTACGCCTTCAAGTTCTTGCAGAATTTCCATGGCATTACTAACGGGCTGAATATCGCGCTTCAGGTTTTTATCGGATGGTACCCAAATACCACCGGAGGCAAAAGCAGAACCAAAAACTTGATACACTACATTGGTCTGCCCACCGATTGTACTGCTGTCGAAATACCAACCTAAGATTTTACCGCACCCGGTGATAAATCCGTTTCCATTACCCGTTGCATTTTGGGCTTGAATGATTAGAGGCGTACCTGCTCCTTCAAAAGAGAGCGTTGGGATTTGACGGCCAAAAAAGTCTTGCATGCCGAGGTTAACTGCCGTCGAGCTGTCGGTCTGTGCACGAAAGCCATATAGGTCACAACCATTGGCAGTCGGTCCGGGGACGCCACCAGACTCCCCAATCGCCGTAAATTTTCCATTAGGGTTGAACGGTCCAGTAGGAGGAAAAATACCAAAACTATTAGAAGGAGAGACTTGTGCCTGGGCCGTAAAGCTTAGTGCTACGAGACTCAGTACAGTAAACAATGATGTTTTAAAATTGAATTTCATGTTTCAAAAGGTTTTTTAAATTAACAAATACATGGCTGGTTCTTCAAAGTGCTCTTGCACTTTGAAAGCAATACAGAATTGGGCCTTAACTAGATGTAAAGGCTATAGCATAACGTATTTTCGAGCACGCTCTCTTAGATGGAACTCTTGGAAAAATCCAAGGGCTCCATCGCAGAAAGGTTGATAGCTGCTGCCATCAAAACAGAAGTGGTGTTTATTATTTGATGACCATTTTTTGGCGAGCTACATTTTGTCCATTGACTTCTATGCTATAGAAATAGATGCCACCGCTTAAATTGCTAGCATCAAAATCAACAGTGCCGTTGCCGACTGCTACATTGACGCGCTGCAGCTCTACTCCGCGCACATCGTAAATAACGAGATCAGCGTTGTTCATATCCTGAGGAATGTTGTATTCGATAGTCGTTACCCCATTGAAAGGATTAGGACGATTCTGACGAAGGTCTACTCTAGAAGCCGCAGGCTTAGTGCCAAGTACCAAAGCTTCCAAGCGCGCCAAGCGATCTTTCAGAGATTCGATTTCCTCGGTCTGCTCATTGATAACTTCTTCCTGATACTTGATCGTCTCGTCTTGTTCTTTGACGGCTTCGGTGAGTACGGGAATGATCATGTCATAATTCATAGAAATATAATCATCAACTTCACCTCGTGCGTTGAACACATTCTGGGTAGCCTCTGGCATTACCTTTTCTACGTCCTGTGCGATGAAACCATATTGACGACCTTTGTTCAAGTTCAACTCTGGACGCTCATCTGTACGGTACTCATAAGTTACGCCTTCGAGTTCTTGCAGGATTTCCATGGCATTACTTACCGGCTGAATGTTACGCTTCAGATTTTTATCAGATGGTGCCCATACACCACCAGAGGCAAAAGCAGAACCGAAAACTTGATAGACGACATTGGTCTGTCCGCCAGCCGTATTGCTATCGAAATACAAGCCTAAGATTTTACCGCAACCATTGACAAATCCGTTTCCATTTCCTGTTGCGTTTTGAGATTGAATAATCAACGGAAGGCTAGGACTTTCAAAAGACAGTGTTGGTATCTCAAGACCAACAAAGGTCTGTACGCCGAGGTTCACCGCAACATTAGGAGCGAACTGCGCGCGAAAACCATAGAGGTCACAGCCATTGGCAGTTGGGCCAGGAACGCCACCAGATTCACCGATTGCGGTAAACTTTCCGTTAGGGTTGAACGGCCCCGGAGGAGGAAAGATGCCAAAACTATTAGAAGGAGATACTTGCGCCTGGGCAGCAAAACTTAGTGCTACGAGACTCAGTATGGTAAATAATGTTCTAAAATTGAATTTCATGTTTCAAAAGGTTTTTTAAATTAATAAATACATGGTTAGTCTTTCAAAGTGCAAAAGCAACTTGAAAGCAATACAGAATGAGACCTTACCCGGGTGTAAAGGCTATAAATTAAACTTATCTTTTTTTGCTATTTAGATTGGGTTTAGGAAAGGATAACGGGTCCGTAAGCACGTCCGCTTAGTGTAAAGAATGGAGGTTAATAATTGATTTGATAAGTGAAGTTGAAATGTTAGTACTTTTCCTGAAGATATTTAAATCTACAACTATTTTCCTTTGATTCAAAATTTTTTCTCGTTTAAAATAAAAATGGAACCCCTGGAGAAATCCAAAGGTCCCATCGCAGAAAGGCTGATAGCTGCCGCCATCAAACCAAAGTGGTGTTTGTTATTTGATCACCATTTTTTGGCGAGCTACATTTTCGCCGTTCACTTCTATGCTGTAGAAATAGATGCCACCGCTTAAGTTGCCAGTATCAAAATCAACACTGCCATTGCCTACCGCTACATTGACCCGCCGCAGCTCCACTCCTCTCACATCATAAACAACAAGATCAGCGTTGTTCATATCTTGAGGAATGTTGTATTCGATAGTCGTCATTCCATTAGCTGGATTGGGGCGGTTTTGGCGAAGCTCTACTCTGGAAGAAGCTGGCTGATTACCAAGTAATAATTTTTCTAGACGTGCAACGCGATCTTTCAAGGGGTCAATCTCATCTCTTTCCATCCGTGTGATGCGATCTTTCAAAGACTCGATTTCCTCCGCCTGCTCATTAATAACTTCTTCTTGGTACTTGATCGTCTCGTCCTGTTCTTTAACGGCTTCCGTAATCACCGGAATAATCATGTCATAATTCATAGCGATGTAATCGTCCATTTCCCCCTCTTCATTGACCACACCCTGTGTAGCTTCCGGCATTACCTTTTGCACATCCTGAGCGATGAAACCATATTGGCGGCCTTCATTGAGGTTCAACTCGGGGCGCTCATCCGTACGGTACTCATAAGTAACACCTTCGATTTCTTGTAGGATTTCCATGGCATTACTAACTGGCTGAATATTGCGCTTCAGATTTTTATCGGATGGTGCCCAAACGCCACCAGAAGCAAAGGCAGAGCCAAAAACAAAGTAGACAACATTACTTGCTCCTCCGGCAGCTTGGCTATCGAAATACAAGGCTAACGTTTTTCCACATCCGGTGACTGGTCCACCACCGAGGCCGAAGGCATTCTGCTGTTGAATCAACATAGGGACCCGGCTCTCAAAAGATAAGGTTGGCGTTCTTCTTCCACTGTTAAATTGTATTCCCAAATTTATCGCGTCTGTAGCAGAGGTTTGTGCACGAAATCCATACAGGTCGCAGCCGTTGGCCGTGGGGCCAGGTACACCACCAGATTCGCCAATGGCAGTGAATTGCCCGGCAGGGTTAAAAGTGGTACCGGGAGGAAAAATACCTAAGCTGTTAGAAGGACTTAGTTGAGCATTGGCGGTGAAGCTAAGCATGACCATACTTAGTACGGTAAACAAGAAAGTTTTAAAAGTTAATTTCATTTTCTAAAAGGTTTTATAGATTAAAAAATAGCTGTCCTGTTCTTTGACTTACCGATTGTAAACCAAAGAAAATAGTAGTGCAGCCTTATCCCGGGAATAAAGGCAATACGTATTTAGGGCATAGGCCGGGCAGGGCCTACGGCGTCCAATATCTTAAATTGTATCTATTACTATCAGAGAAGGATTAACAAGGATGTTGTTGGGTAATTTTGAATTGACCTTTGGATAGTTATTGTGGTTGAGCAATAATTTGTAAAGAGAGTGAGAATTACTTTTACTTACGAAGTGTATTTCAATGTACAAAAAAAATACTGTCTATGCAATAGATCTTTTGGGGGTGAAAAAATCTTTTCAAAAAGTGGAAATCCAACTGCTCGTTGAAATTCCACTCTAAAGAGGCTAGACGAGTTGTGTTATTTGATGACCATCTTTTTGCGGGCCAGGTTTTGACCGTTGGCTTCGATGGAATAAAAATAAATGCCGCTGTTGAAGTTGTTGGTATTGTATTCAATATTACCGTTACCTGCTGCGATACTGACACGCTGCAGCTCCACTCCTCTCACATCATACACAACAAGATCAGCGTTGTTCATATCTTGGGGAATACTGTATTCGATGATCGTCATTCCGTTGGCCGGGTTAGGGCGGTTCTGGCGAAGCTCTACGCTGGAAGAGGCAGGTTGATTACCGAGTAGTAATTTTTCCAGACGCGCGATGCGATCTCTCAAAGGCTCAAGCTCATCCCTTTCCATCATCGTGATGCGATCCTGCAAAGATTCGATTTCTGCTGTCTGCTCATTGATGACTTCTTCCTGGTATTTGATCGTCTCGTCTTGTTCCTTCACTGCTTCTGTAAGGACAGGAATGATCATGTCATAATTCATAGCAATATAATCATCCATTTCACCGTCCTGATTAACGACCCCTTGTGTAGCTTCTGGCATAACTTTCTGTACATCTTGAGCGATGAAACCATACTGACGACCTTCATTGAGATTCAACTCCGGGCGCTCATCCGTACGGTACTCATAGGTGACGCCTTCGATTTCTTGAAGGATTTCCATAGCATTACTTAGAGGCTGAATATTGCGCTTCAGATTTTTGTCGGACGGTGCCCAGACACCACCAGAAGCAAAGGCAGAGCCAAAGACAAAGTAGACAACATTGCTAGCTCCTCCGGCAGCTTGACTATCAAAATACGATGCCAGCGTTTTTCCACATCCGGTGACTGGTCCACCGCCGAGGCCGAAGGCATTCTGCTGTTGAATCAACATAGGAACCTGGCTTTCGAAAGACAGCGTTGGCGTTCTTCTCCCATTGTTGAATTGTATCCCCAGATTGACTGCTTGAGTGGTAGAGAATTGCGCTCGGAACCCGTACAGGTCGCAACCGTTGGCTGTAGGGCCAGGGACGCCACCAGATTCACCAATGGCAATAAATTTTCTGGCAGGATTAAACGCTCCCCGAGGAGGAAAAATACCCAGGCTATTGGAAGGGGTTAATTGAGCATTAGCTGTGAAGCTAAACATGACTATACCAAGTACGGCAAACAAGAGCGTTTTAAAATTTAATTTCATTTTCTAATAGGTTTTATAGATTAAAAAATAGCTATCCTGTTCCTTGACTTGCCAGTCGCAAACCAAAGAATACATAGCAGTGCAGCCTTATCCCGGGAATAAGGGCAATACCTGCTTAGAGCGTAGGCCAAACGAGGCCTACGGCATCCGATGTTTTAAATTGTATCTATTACTATTAGAGAAGGATTAACAAAGATGTTATTAGGTAATTTTGAATTTACCCTTGGATAGTTATTGTGATTGAGAAAGAATTTGTAGAAAGAATGATCGTTTGAGTCTACTTATGAAGTGTAATTCAATGTACAAAAAAAATAATGCAGATGCAATAGCTGTCATTTGTTAAAATAAAATCTATAGAAAAAGTGGAATCCCAACTGTTCGTTGAAATTCCACTCTTAAAAAGGGCTAAGCTATTTGTGTTATTTGATGACCATCTTTTTACGGGCCAGGTTTTCGCCGTTGGCTTCGATAGCATAAAAATAAACACCGCTGCTCAGGCTCTTGGCATTATACTCGACACTACCTCGGCCCGCTTCAATATCAAAAATCTCCAAAACGGAACCTTTCATATCGTAGATCACCAATTGTGCATTATTCATGTTGGCTGGTAACTCATAATCGATGGTCGTTACGCCGTTAAAAGGATTGGGGCGGTTTTGATTCAGTCCTACTTTCGAAGAAGCCCGAGGGATGCTGCCTACACCATTGCGCGCTTCGAGGCGGGCCAACCGCTCTTCCAATTGCTCGATGGTCTGCTGCTGCTCCTTAAGCGCCTCTGTAAGTACAGGAATAATCATGTCGTAATTCATGACATCATAATCCGCGATTTCTCCTTCTTGGGTGTAAGTGCCTTGTACGGCTTCGGGCATTACTTTTTTAACTTCATCAGCAATAAAGCCATACTGCAGTCCTTCGTTGAGATTCAATTCTGGACGCTCTTTGGTTTTGTAATTATACCTTACCCCTTCTAACTGATTAACAATTTCCATTGCGCTTGGAATCGCTTGGATATTCTCTTTCAGGCTCAGGTCCGAAGGTATCCAGTTACCCCCCGTAGCTACCGCAGAACCAAAGACTTGATAGATGACCTTGGCTCCTCCAATAATTTGATCATCGAAATATACCGCCAGCGTTTTTCCACATCCGGTGACCGGCCCGTTACCACTGCCGCCAGCATTCTGCTGCTGGATCAGCATAGGAGCCTCGCTTTCAAAAGACAAGGTTGGTGTTGCTACGCCATCAATGATTTGCAAACCGAGATTTACTGCCTCAAAATCGGTTACTTGCGCCCGAAATCCGTATTGGTCACAGCCATTGGCCGTAGGGCCAACTACACCGCCAGATTCACCAATTCCCGTGAATTTTCCTAAAGGATCAAAAGTAGAGCTAGTAAAGGGAAAAATTACAAAGCTGTTAAGTGAAGTATCAGCAGTTTGAGCAGTTGAAGTAAAGCTAAGCATGATTATACTTAGTACAGTGAACAAAAGGGTTTGAACTTTAACTTTCATTTTTAAAAAGGTTTACTAGGTTAAAAAATAGTAGTGCAGCCTTGTCCCGGGAATAAAGGCCGTACAAGTTTAGTGCATAGGTCGAGTAGGACCTAAAGCATCCAATATTTTGAATTATGTTTGTTACTAACTATTCGAAAGATATTGACAATAATGTCTTGAGGTAATGTTGAATTTACCCTTGAATAGTTAATCTTATAGAGAAGGAGCTTATAAAAAGAATGTAGTGTGGATTTGTATCTATTTGTAAGGCGATTCCTAATTTACGGAAAAAATAATATAGATGCAATAGCGATCATTTGTTAAAATAAATCTATTAAAAAAGTGTAACTCCAACTGTTCGTTGAAGTTCCACTCTTAAAAAGGTCTAAGCTATTTGTTTTATTTGATTACCATCTTTTTGCGAGCCAGATTTTCGCCGTTAGCTTCGATAGAATAAAAATAAACACCGCTGCTCAGGCTCTTGGCATTGTACTCGACACTGCCTCGACCAGCTTCAATATCAAAAATCTCCAAAACGGAACCTTTCATATCGTAGATCACCAGCTGTGCATTATTCATGTTGGCTGGTAAATCATAATCGATGGTCGTTACGCCGTTAAAAGGATTGGGGCGATTCTGGTTCAGCCCCACTCTTGAGGAAGCCTTAGGGTTACTGCCTACGCCATTACGCGCTTCGAGGCGGGCCAGCCGCTCTTCCAATTGTTCGATGGTCTTCTGCTGCTCTTTAAGCGCCTCTGTAAGTACGGGGATAATCATGTCGTAATTCATGACATCATAATCCGCGATTTCTCCTTCTCTATCGTAGGTTCCTTGTACGGCTTCGGGCATTACTTTTTTAACTTCATCAGCAATAAAGCCATACTGCATCCCTTCGTTGAGATTCAATTCTGGGCGCTCTTTCGTTTTGTAATTATACGTTACCCCTTCCAACTGATTAACAATTTCCATTGCGCTTGGAATCGCTTGGATATTCTCTTTCAAGCTCAGATCTGAAGGTATCCAGGTACCGCCCGAAGCTACCGCAGAACCGAAGACTTCATAAACTACATTAGGGCCAGGAGCCAAACCATCAAAATACCAAGCCAGGATTTTTCCACATCCGGTGACGGGTCCACTACCAGGACCAGCTGCATTTTGCTGTTCAATAGCAAATGGTAATCCCCGAAAACTCAGCGTTGGCAGATTGACCGTACCTAAGCTTTGCATGCCAAGATTCACAGAGTTCAGCGAATCCGTCTGAGCGCGAAAACCATACAAGTCGCAGCCTGTTGGTGTCGGCCCAGGCACTCCACCGGATTCTCCCAATGAGGTAAATTTACCATTGAGATTAAAAGGACCAGTTGGTGGATAGTTTCCTAAATTATTAGTTGCAATCAGCTGCGCTTCGGCAGCAAATAAAAACAGTACACCCATTAGGGTAAGTAAAAAAGATTTGAATTTAGATGTCATCATCATACTAGGTTTTTTAGATTAAAAATTAGAATTCCAGTCTTCCAGATCGTCGAAGCGTTCTGAAAGAAAAAAGGCAGGTGGTACCATGAGATCGCGATTCTCAAAATACCTATATTACTCTTGCCGCAGACATAGAGATCAATGGATAAAATACTGCTCGTTGCTTAGACTAAAAGAAAAAAAAGAGTGGAATGGATGAAAGTAAAATGAAGAGGATAACATTATTGGAAATGAAACTAAGTGCTGTGTCCGACTGTCCTGAATGGATGTACAATATACAAAAAAGAAGAGAGAATTGCAATGACCAATGGCCACAAAAATTAATCCTGCTCCGGATAGAAACCCAATGGAGCAGGATTGTAAAAGTCATGACTAACGTTTAGTCTTCAACTATTGGAAGGCGGTTATTTTCCTCCCATTAATTCATCTTGTAATTTTTTCAATTGTTTCCACTTGCCTGCGGCAGCCAACCGGGCCTGTTTAGCCCAAGTTTTTGGATCGTGGATCGCGTAACGCTTGCCCGCCGCCTTCAGTATTCCTCGTAGCCGAGGCAGTCGCGTCTTAGACAGCTCGGCGAAGGTAATGATACCTTCGGCCCGCAGCAGCTTTTCAATCTTGGGGCCAATCCCCTCGATCTTCTTTAGGTCATCAGTTGCTGGCCCCACTGCTGGCGGCTGGGGCTGGGGAACTGCTGGCGGTGGTGGTGGAGTCGGAAGCGGCGCCCGCGGCGCAACCGGACAGCCAATCAAAGTGGGCGGCGGCGCATCAAGATTCTGCGGACAAGTCGCCGTATTCGGCAGACACATCGGCATCGTCGGACAACTCAGCTGGGTCGGCACACAGCCGATCAGCGATGGACAGGTGTTGGTGACAGCCGGTACAGCCATTGCGGGAGGTGCCGCCTGATGAACAGGTGGACACAAAAACGTAGGGTAGTACGTCGCATGAGCCGTATTAAAAGGCATTGCATATTGCGGATAGATAGCAACAGCTGGAGCCGAGGCCATCGGAAGGTAATACTGGGGCAGACAGTAAACAGATAGAGTGATGGTATAGGGGTTCATCTTCTTATTTATCAAGTGTGTTGGTAATGAGGTTTACAGTAGCATTATACTCTTGTATTTTTCGGGACGCGCCAGGCGCAGATAGAAGTAGCCTGTTCCGGCGATACCCAGGAGAAGGCCAGGTGTGAAATCCATACCGGGGGAAGCCCCGGTGGGGTCGTTCACGCCGCTAGGCCAAGCTAGGCCCGTATTGCCGTAGCGATTGATCCCCAAAGTACCAACCTGTTGAGCCACCTGAAGGTATTCCGACTTACCCAATCGTTGACCGCCAGTAATCAGGATGTCGGCATTGCCCGCCAAGCCGTGGCAGAGCGAAAAGTTGGTCGCCTGATTATGATTGGTCAAACCGCCGTAGACGCCGCGATGCGTAGTCATCAGCGCCACCTCCGCCTCCTGACGGAAGCTGGCGTCGCCAGTGATCTCAAAGGCGCGGAGGCGAGACAGCGCAATCCCCGGCGCACCGTGACACCAAGCATCGCCACACGTCACTGGCGCTCCCGGTGCTGCTCCCCCTTGATCTCGAAGGTCTGGCCAGTTTTGCTGCTGTGGTTTGTAATGCTGACGCTCGTAGTTGAAGCCATACATCGCAGCAGTATAGTAACTATTGTCTTTGGTAACGTGATACAATTCCAACAGCGCCAAGGCCATTCCCGCAGCACCGTGCGAGTAGCCCGTCAGCCCCTGCTGGCCTTCCATTGCACTCCAACTCCAACTACTGCCAGTGGACTTATTGGCTTTTTCGATGAGAAAATTCCCGCAGCGAACCGCCGCCTTGAGAATAACTTGGTTGCCGGATTGTAGGTAGTGCTTGAGCAGTACAGGAATTGCGCCGGCGACACCGCCAATCAGATCGATTTCAAAATCCTGTATGTCTTTACTGCAAATCAAAAAGAGTTGATCCCAGCCTACTTTACTCCAATCCTTACGATTCATCAAATCGCCAATAGTAATCAGCGTACTGGCAACGCCCAGCTTACCGCCGAAGTAGGAATAGTTACTCGGTAGCTTATCCTCGCTGTTTAGAATTTGGTTGACTGCTCCTTCCAGTGTTTCCTTAATAATCTCATCTTTGGTCTCTTGGTATAAGTGAGCCAGAAAAAAAGCGATACCCGCTGTGCCATTATAGACATCCGTAAGAAAAGTTTTGTGGGCAATTTGATATTGTTCGTTGATGACTTCCAGACCAGTGCCCAGCCAGTTGCAAGAGTCGCCATCCCAGATCGCTTCGCGCGCCAGGTAGCTACCGATCTCAAAAGCCGTATCGACAAATTGTTGGGTATCCGTTGTGGTGAGTGTATCGTTCATTGTCTCTAGATTTAATTGGGTTGAAGAATGGTGAAATCATAAGGGAACTGCGAATTGGATTTGAGAAAAATCCGATTGGCTTCGAGGCCCTTATTTTTGAGATAGCGCAAGATTTCGGTACGGCGAGCTTTGCCATCGCCTAGTTTTTTCTGATAAGCATTGACAATGCCCTGCGCTAATGCCGTACAACGACTCATGCCAAAACTCTGGCCATTACCCGGATCTTCGGCGAAGGAAACGCCGGGACGCAGCTTCCGAGAAAACAAGGGTACCTCCGTTTTAAGATGAGGAGCAATCTGATCCAGAATTGGCTTGAGTAAACGAGTACCAATCTTAAACTGCGCTTTATTCAGATACAATACCGCCGAATCTGTACGATTGTATAAATCAGGATGATTAAGGCATTTGAACAGAAAAGGAACTTTGTATTTATTAAAAGCTGTAGTGATCGCTTCAATCAGTGGCGCTGCTCCTTCTCCTTTTAAGTTGAAATAAAAACGAATGAACTCTGCCTCTTGCGGCATCAGCGCCTGACTGTACACATGATAAAAAACAGGCTGTACTTCTTTGTTCTCCTTTTTGATCAGGATGTGTACCATCGTTCCTACATTGAGTTTTGTATCACTCTGATTGGCAAACTGAAAACCCATAGGCGTCAAGTTCCGGTAAGCCCCATTCTTTTGCACAAAAGAATTGCCGTTCGCATCCACTGCATAAACCGACCAATAGTAGTCGTAGCCATCAACGGTTTTATTCGCAGCGCTGAGGGTTTGCATAAACGCCTCCCGATCATCTTTCGACGGCATATTTTCTAGTTGACTGCTTTTCTCCAAACCTGCCTCACCAGAGGTTCCCTGGCAGTAGAAAACATTGTAGATAGATCCAGCCAATTGATTGGTCAGATTAACTTTCATCTGATCCTCATCACCAAGGTTTTGTCCGAAGTTATGGAGCGGTTGGTTCCATTGGGTGTAGGGTTGCTGATGCTTGACCGGAATAGGTTTGTTAAAGATCGAAAAAGAATAATCGTCTTTGATTTCAATAGCATCAACAATGGATTCTATATCTTTTAAATGGCCGTTGCTTTTCATGATTTCACTGTTTTTTGTTCGGTTAACTGATTGAAAATTTCGGCGGCCTTCTCCAATACCAGATAGCTGGCTTGTAAAATCATGGTCGCATTGGGTTGAATTTGCGGCTGCATCATATTCTGCTCCACCGCCGATTGGATCAGGCGTACCCCCGTGTAGTCGATGGTCTTCTTAAGGGCTTGCTCGGCAGGCTCCTGTCTGGCCTTACGCTTCTTGAGGTACTGATTCCAGAAACGTATAATCGTAGGCCAGGCCTCCTGCAAGTCTGCCAGGCTGCTCACCTGATAAGGAGCAAAAGCGGCATTAGGATTCTGCTGTTGTTTCTTCAAAACCAGGGTGGTAATAATGGCGGCAAAAATCCCGGCAATATCCCAAAGTGGATCGCCAATGTCAGCAATTTCCCAGTCGATTAATTTCAATTTAGGTTTATCGTTCGGAGAAGCGACGAGAATATTCATCCACTTGATGTCGCCGTGAATCAAGCTGGTCGTCTTCCAGTTTTCCTTAATCGGCCCAACCAATTTTCTAAAGCCTTCATTGTTGGCCACCAAACTGAACACAGGATTGGGATTGGAGGAGTTGGTCATTTGCTGGAAGGTTTGCGCAGGCATATCCATCAGGTTCAGCACCCAAGGTACCTGCTTAGGGAAGAATTGTACGGAGCGGAGGGACTTGACTTTTTCGCTCAAATTAAACTGATACGAAGCCATCATCTGCGCCAACTGATCGATAAAATGCGCGGGCAGCTCCCCGGCAGATTGCACAACATACTCAAGGCTTTTGGCATCGCTCAGGTACTCCGTAATCAATACCTGATGCTCCGTATCGTAACCGAAATATTCAGGAACATATTTATTCAGTGCCCTGAAGGCTGGCTCATTTTTAATCAGCCACAAACAGGTCGCATCCTTTTGCAGGACATAGGTATTATTCTGATCAAAGTTATTGAGCTGTTTGATGAATAAGCCCTTAGCCTTTTTCCGGGCCACCCGAAAGATGCTATTGCGGGTTTGGATTTGCGAGACCATATAGTCGCCACTCACCAGCGACTTAGCATCGATCAATCCTTTTCCCAACAAAAAATGGTGTAGGTTTTTTAACGTTAATCTCATGACTTTTAAAAATTGATTTTAATAATCGTTAGTCTTATTTCTTAAAAACATATTCTCAGAACTAGAGGGAACAGGTGGCGACGAAAAGCCGCCACCTGTCTAACCTCATCTAAATTGCTGTAGTATTTTCAACATTTCGGCAGCACTGCTAGCAACCGATACAAGTAATGCAAGTCACGCAAGTCACAACGGTCGGAAGTACAGTCTGAGCACCTGCTCCACCACCGTGTGGTGGGCATATTGGAGGCATGGTTGAGCAAAACGTGGCCATGGTTATCGTCTGCGCACCCGCACCACCATGTGGTGGACACATGGGTGCCACTGTCGGGCAAACTGTTGCTAATGACAAGGGAGGTGGACACATCGGCGCTACCGTAGGACATACCGTCGGCAAGGATACCGGGGTCTGAGCACCAGCACCACCCTGCGGTGGACACATCGGAGCTACTGTCGGGCAAACTGTTGCTAATGACAAGGGAGGTGGACACATCGGAGCTACTGTAGGACATACCGTCGGTAAGGACACTGGCGTCTGAGCACCAGCACCACCTTGGGGCGGACACATCGGAGCCACCGTAGGACACATCGGCGGATGTGACAGTACTGGACACATTGGAGCTACCGTAGGACATACCGTCGGCAAGGACACCGGCGTCTGGGCGCCGGCTGCACCAACTTTACAAATCGGTGGTAAGGTTGGGCATGGAAGAGTGATTATCGGCGTCTGAGCACCAGCGCCACCTTGGGGTGGACACATCGGAGCTACCGTAGGACACATCGGCGGATGTGACAGTACTGGACACATTGGAGCTACCGTAGGACATACCGTCGGCAAGGACACCGGCGTCTGGGCACCAGCTGCACCAACTTTACAAATCGGTGGTAAGGTTGGGCATGGAAGAGTGATTATCGGCGTCTGAGCACCAGCGCCACCTTGCGGTGGACACATCGGAGCTACCGTAGGACATACC
>JBCDGZ010000003.1:0-125703 GCA_038750655.1 Bacteroidota bacterium
CAGTTTTACACTTCCTGATCTAATAAATAATTACGTTTCCCTTTCTCCCTGACTGCAATTTATTGTCCACCAATAGAGGATACTACTCTGTTGGTTAAACAGTTGTTCCCCGAGCAAAGTACACCTTTCTGCAAAGCAAAGCGATAATAGGCCCTTATCGTGGCCTCAACTCTTTCGATGATCGTATGTTGGACGATTATCGCCAGGGTATGACGGTTAATAGTTAAGTATTGTAATAATTTGGAATGAATATTGATGAATAATGGTGAGCATATTATCATACTAGAGAACTCATTCCACCCCCAATATTTTAGCGTTAATCCCACGGCATATCCGTCATCCTTCCGAATTGCCGGAAATGATGAGCCTATTTGTATCTAATATATTGGAAAACTTGAAACTATAGTAACCATTAAAATTAGGAAATGCCACTACTTCAACGTGTTTATTTGACTACCGTTTGTATCTGTAGTTGTCTGGTGCTGAATGCTCAGGTCAATGCAGATTTTACATTTGATGTGTCGACTGGCTGTGGTTCCCTAGCCGTTTCTTTTTGTGACAATTCTACCTCCAGTGCTGGCACTATTACCAATTGGAGTTGGGATCTTGGGGGCGTAACTTCGAATAGGCAATGTCCTAGTCGCATCTTCGCTTTACCAGGTCGATATACCATCTGTCTCACCGCCACAGACAATCTGGGCAATTCTGATCAGGAATGTAAAACCGAGTTAATTACGGTTTACAATCTTCCACAACCCGATTTTGATGCTACCCCCCGACAAGGCTGTGTACCACTTGATGTGACCTTCACGGACTTGTCTACTTCTGTTGATGGCACCATCAATGAGTGGCTATGGGGATTGGGAGGTTCTTGTGGGACAGTCATTGGCAATGGGTCTGTGCCTGCCGCCCAATGTACTTACACCATTCCAGATACTTATAATATTAGTCTTACCGTCAGAGATGACAATGGTTGTAGCAATACCGTTACCAAAACCAACTACGTCGAAGTCTCGGCACTGCCAGATTTTAGCGTAGCAGCTACGGATACTTTTGACTGCGAACCACCATTTACGGTAACCTTTACTAATGGAGGCTCTGCGGCCAATATCCGCTACACCTGGGATTTTGGCAACGGCCAAACCTTCACCGGGGCTACTCCTCCGCCCATCACCTACGGAAGCCGAGGAAGCTACGATGTTCTTGTAGTCGCCGAAAACACTGTGACGGGCTGCCAGGAAATTATCACGCTTCCGAATTATATTAATGTAGGCCAGGAGGCCAGTTTCACCAGCTCGGTGACCGAAGGTTGCGAAGACCTCCGCGTCACCTTCACGGATTTATCTCCAGAGCCCGCCGACAGCGTCGTCTGGGATTTTGGCGATGGAAATACCTCTCGTCTGCCTCAACCCACGCACACCTACCTCGATGGCGGCTGCTACTTCGTTACGCTGACTCGTTATATCGATGGTTGTGAGACGGTTGTTACCGCTACAGATTGCATTCGAGTGTTTGATGAGCCTGAGGCTACCTACAGTAATAATAATAGCGTCGGCTGCGAGCTGCCGCACGTCGTCAACTTTGTCGGTCTGCCTATTTCTGCAGATATTGTCAGCTGGGAATGGGATTTTGGCGATGGAGGAACCTCTAACCAGCAAAATCCTATTTATTCGTATACCGCTTTTGGCGATTTTGCTCCAGAGCTGACGGTAACCAATAGCGACGGCTGTACCTTCTCCGTCAGTGTAGTTCCGATTAGTATCGTCGAATTAGAGACAGATTTGGTGACGACTTCTGTTGAAGGTTGTAGCCCTCTTAGCTTCACCCTGCAAGAAAGTTCGAATTCTATTCGACCCGTTGTTGACTGGGAATGGACCATCAATACTGGCTCCAACGTCTATATTTCTAATGATCAAAATGGAACCTTTACCATTCCGGATACGGGAATCTTTGACGTCGTACTCACAGTGACCAACACACTGGGATGCACAGATACAGAGACCTTTGAGGATGTTGTTTCGATTGGAATGTTGCCAGTCATTGATTTTCAGGCTACTCCAGTAGAAGAATGTATCGAATTGCCCATCAGTTTTCTGGATTTGTCCAGTTCTTATGTAGAAGAATGGCTCTGGCAATTTGGCGATGGTGACGAATCTTCTGCACAGCTGCCGACCCACGAGTACCAGGATACAGGGTTCTACGACATTACGCTAACGGGGACACACAATGGTTGTTCCAATACCTTAACCATACCTGATTATATTCATATTTTGGAGCCCTTGGCCAAGTTTGATTTTGATACGGATTGTGAGAATTTTACCACCGTGCAGTTCATCGATCGTTCGGTGGGCGCCGAGCGGGTCACTTGGGATTTTGGGGTGCCTGGGGTAAATACGGACACCAGTTCGGAATTTTCGCCCAGCTTTGTTTTTCCGGGAACGGGAATGTATAATGTAACTCAAACGGCTTATAATTCCAGTACGCAGTGTCAGCACTCGGTGACTCAAGTTGTACACATTACTGATCCCAGGGCGAACTTTATGCTGTCCAGTACTCAGGGCTGTCGTCCGATGACGGTAAATATTACCGATCAATCGGAGTTTGCAATACGGTGGGAGTGGTCCGCACCCGGCGGTACGATTTCCAACTTCCTGGCTCCTGAACCCAGTATTGTCTACAGTACGGCTGGAAAATACACCAATATTCAGCTGATCATTACAGACATTAACGAGTGTCGGGATACCCTAATCTTTACCGATACTGTTTACGTCAACCAAATTGATGTCGACTTTGTAGCGGATCCTTTAACGGGATGTATCCCACTAGATGTCAACTTCACCGATCAGTCGACCAATCTGTTTGCCAATAATATTATTTGGGATTGGGATATTTCCCAAGCTCCAAATCGCCTATCAGAGCAGAATCCCACTTATACTTTTACCGATACTGGTTATTACGATGTTCGATTGACTGTACGAGATGAATGGGGGTGTTTGGCTTCGATGACTGTTGACAGCATGATTGAAATTACCCGACCGGAGGCGCTGTTCCGAACGGCAGACACCTTGAGTTGTACGCAACATTGCGTGAGCTTTGAGGATTTGTCCTTCGGAAAAGGCTTGACTTACAGTTGGGATTTTGGGGATGGCAATACCTCAACGGATCAAAATCCGGTGCATTGCTATGCAGCCAATGGCGTTTACACGGTCTGCCTGACGGTGACTGACATTTATAGTTGTGACAGCACTTTGTGCCTAACCGATTACGTGACCATCGCTGATCCCGTTGCCGGATTTTTGAGTGATTCGACCTTTGCGTCTTGTCCGCCACTGCCTGTTAATTTTACCAATACTTCCATCAATGCGACGGAATTTCTTTGGGATTTTGGGGACGGTAGTGGTTTGTCAAATCAAGAAAATCCAACACATGTTTACACTATTCCAGGCACCTATGAGGTGACCTTGATCGCCCGTAGTACGCCTTTTTGTGCCGATACGGTTCGGTTTGATGATTTGATTGTTCTGGATGGTCCGGAGGGAGATTTCTCTTTTGAAATCGACAGCAGTTGTGCGCCCTTGAAAGTGACCTTCATCGCCAATACCATTGATAATTACCTCTACATTTGGGATTTTGGGGATGGAATAATTGATAGTAGTGCAACGACTTTGCTCACTGATACGATTGTCCATTTTTATGAAGATGCTGGAGAATATACTCCTGCTATTAGCATCATCGATGGCAACAGTTGCCGTCGGACACTGATTTCGGGGCAAAGCATCTTTGTTTCTGAGATCGGGCTGGACTTTGTGGCTTCTGATACCCTATTTTGCGATAACAGCGGCCAACCGGTGACCTTCACCAACCTCAGTGGCTCCTCGCATCCCATCCTTGGCTTCGAATGGAACTTCGGAGGGGCAACACCAGCCACGAGTACCGACATCCAACCCACAGCAGACTTTACCCAGCCCGGGGCCTACGATATTACCCTAATTGCGCGCAATGCCTACTGCTCAGATACGCTGACCCGCCCCGGCTACATCGGCGTGGGGCCCGCCCCGCAGGCGGCCTTCAGCATGGACCTGACCGAAGGCTGCGAACCGCTAGAGGTGCAATTTACCGATATGTCCTCCGTCAGCCAAGGCAGCGTCAATGCCTGGAGCTGGGAGTTGGGCGATGGCACTACCGCTACCGCCACCAATCCTAACCATACCTATACCCAGGCGGGCGATCTCACGGTGACCTTAGTCGCCTTCTCTGACGTCGGCTGCTCCGACACCACGAGCCAGTCGCTGTCCGTATTTGCCCTCACTCCCGTTGATGCCGGCGAAGACAAAACTATCTGTATCGGCGAGGTGACCCAACTAGACGGGACCATCACTGGGCTGGCTACCAACATCAACTGGTCGCCGGCAACAGGGCTGAGTTGTACCGATTGCCTAACGCCGCTGGCCAACCCCGTTGATACCACCGCCTATACCCTGACCATTACCAATGCCGAAGGTTGTGTGTCAACCAGTCAAGTGGTGGTCAATGTGCGGCCCTTCCAGGCCCCTGTGATTGAATTGAGCAACGATACAACCATTTGTGCTAATGATCCAGTGCAGATTTTTGTGGATGGGGGCGATGATGTGTATTCTTATCTGTGGGATACCAGCGATCCTGGCCTGAGTTGCTACGAAAACTGCCGCAACCCTATTGTTCAGACCGATACTTCCACTACGTATAATATCACTGTTTCCAATATTTACGGCTGCCAGAGTCGAGACTCTATCGCCATCACTGTGATTGATCTCAACCAGCCCTTCGCTGGGGATGATCGAACCATCTGCCGGGGCAATACCACCGCGCTGAGCACCAATGGCTTTGGCGCTGACCCGGTCTGGCTGGTCAATACTGGCCTGAGCTGTACGTACTGCCCCGATCCACTGGCTTCGCCGGATACCACGACGATTTATGTGGTGGAAACGACGACCCCGGAGGGCTGTCAGGTACAAGACTCCGTGACTGTCTTTGTGGTGCAGCCCGACGATGTGGATGCCGGAGATAATGAGGTGGTTTGTGTGAATTCCAGTATTGTTCTGAATGGGGTAGGAGCAGGCATCGTCAGTTGGAGTCCGGCGGCGACGCTGAGCGATCCAAACAGCTTGACGCCGGAGGCGCGTCCGACCACAACGACGACCTACTACCTCACTGTTTCCATCGGTGAATGCGTCCGAACCGACTCCGTCACTATCGAAGTGGCCGATAAGGTCGAAATCTCTGTCGACGACGTCACCATCTGCGAAGGCGATACCGTCGAACTCTTTGTCAATGGTCAGGCGGATAACTACACCTGGCTGCCGAGCAACGACTTGTCCAACTTAAGTGTTGGCGATCCGCTGGCTTGGCCGAGAGATACGACGGAGTTCACCGTAATCGGTAATTTCTCTAGCTGTGAGCCGGATACCGCTACAGTGATAGTGAGTGTTATTCCTGAACCGGAGAACCGCCTGATTCCAGTGCGTCGATTCTTCGCAGGACAGACGATTGAGTTGAACATCGATGGGCGTGGCCTGCAGGGCTACGAGTACGAATGGTCGCCTCGCCAGGGGCTGAGCTGTGGGGGCTGCATTGGGCCAGATGTAACGCCCGATAGCAATGTGACTTATACCCTCACCGTTATCGATCCAACGACAGGTTGTACCAATACCAAGAGTACGCGCCTCGAAGAGCTGCTAAGCTGTCCGGATGATTTGATCAATGTACCGAACATCTTTACACCCAATGGAGACGGAAATAATGATGAATTGCAGATGTTCCTCTCGCCAACGCTCAATGGCATTTATACTTTCCAAATCTTCAATCGTTGGGGAGAGCTGGTTTTCCAGACCAGCGATCCTTCGGAAACCTGGGATGGTACCCACCGAGGACAAGTTGCTCCGCAGGGCGTCTATCTCTACTTGATTGAAGCTCCCTGTGAGGAATTTGGTCAACGCATCATGAAGAAAGGCGATATTACCCTGCTGCGGTAGGCTAATCGCTATGGAGCAAAAAAAACTGCGAATCAAGAAGCCCTCGGGCGGTGCTTGATTCGCAGTTTTTTTATAATTGATCTTGATCTATCCTACCAGTTCCTCAACGGCCTTTATGGCAGAACGGGCAGCGGCATGTACGCTACTCCAATCCTCTCCGTCGGTGTAGGCATCACCAGCAAAAAATAATTTATTATCTACGGATTCTCCGAGCGTTCTTACCTTCCTCCAATCTTCCTCGTCATAGACGTAAGCTCCATTGGCGAAGGGTTCCTCATTCCAATTTTGGAAAATGTGCTTCACATAATTGGTCGATGCTTTTCCATCAAAAATACCATCTAATTCTGTCAGCATATAATCGATCAAATCGGCGTCTGATAGTTGTACATAGGGCAGGGTGCCTGTTCCCACTGCAAATAATCCCAGTATATTCTGGGAAGTATTTTGTCCGTAGGCCGCATCGTAATATAGCTTTTGTCCAGCTGATTCTGGTGTAATATCAAAGGCGACGAAGGTGGGATAGAATTTTTCAGAAAATTCAATAAAAGCCTTGCAGCCATCCCATACCGTTACACTGTTAATGGCCTCCGTTTTGTTCGAAGGCAACTCAGGCGTGAAATTGATGGCACCGTTCTGCAAGATTTTTACGGGCACTGAAATAATGACTTTATTGGCCGTAAATTCTTCATTAGCCGTTCTCACAATGATCTGGTCATCCGAATAATCAATAGATTCAACGATTGTATTGTATTTGATTTGCCCGGCCACAGAGGGGACAACGTATTCTTCAAAAAAGTCAAACCAAGTGGAATTAATGAATTTTTGATCAATGGTAAAGCCTACCTCCTCTACCGTTATTTGTTGCCCTTCAAGCAATCCATAATCCACTGCCGGATCATAAGGTGTAGTTGCTACGTTGATTTGAACGGAGGCGTCATTGATGATTTCGCTCAGTACCCCTTTTTCTACATGCAGCCATTCGCCACCTAAAGGAATGGGGAAATCTGCAAAATCTTTGGTTCTTTTCATCCGTCCACCGTAGGTAGAAGAGGCCTCCAATATTTCAAAATCAATTCCTCTTTGACTCAAGAGATGTCCAGCGGTCAACCCACCTGCTCCTGCACCGATGATAATTATTTTCTCATTGGGGTTGGCTGTAGTCACCTCATCATCATTGCAGGAGCTGAAAGCAGCACTCATCGGCAATCCTACTCCAAGGAGGCTACACATTTTTATGAATTCTTTTCTAGTCATGGTTTTTCATTGTTTTAATTCAAGGTACGACTCACTATTAAAATATTAAAAGTGCAGCTATTTGGATCCAAATACATCGAAAGCTATAATTGCTTAAAATCCTCCAAAGTTGTCTTCACATAATCATACACCGGGGTGTAATGGTCGCCGCCAGGATATTCATAAAGCGTCGAATTTACGTTTATAGATTTGAAGTGCTCGTGAGCATTCACCGAGTTGTAATGAGGAACAATAAAGTCCTGTGTTCCAGAATGGAAAAATAAATGTCCCTGAGGTATCCAGCCTTCCAATAAACTATTTGCCTTCAGCGCAGCTACCCACTCAGCATCCGTTTGATTGACAATGTTGTTCATGTAGTCGGTTTGGAAAATTTCAGCAGGTTTTAGGGAAGGGATGCTCAGGGCATCGATCTGGTCATTTACTGAATAACTCCAGATGCTATTGGCCGCTCGATTTAAGGTGCTATTGTAATTATTTGTTGCATACAAGGCCCAACTGTAAATAGACAACTCAGCATCCTCCTTATCGCGTTTCGTTAGAATGTCCTTTACGAAGGCGAAATAATCATATGGCCCCGCGAAAAGGGAACTGCCTTTGACGGTAAATTCTCCAGGATATTTTTCCTGCAAATACTTGTGAGTCGCCAAACCTGCACCACCACCTTCGGACCATCCCATCAGAAAGACTTCGTTCGAAAAATCTACCGATAGGGTTTCCAGTAAGTGTTTAGTAGCCCGTAGCATGTCCACCGAAACTTCCGCCAGTTCGTGGTGAACGGTGTAGGGATGTTCGCGGGTGGCTGTAAGGCCGTAGCCTACATAATCAGGCATGGAAACTACATAACCATTAGAGGCTACCGTTGCTGAGATGAGGTACATCTCGGAGCTGCCAAAGGTACCCGCAGTGTAGGTCGAAGGCACCTCCTCATCGTCTCCGGGAATGATCGTTCCGTGATGATTTTGCACCAGGTCAAGCTCACCACTTACACCCCTTGGAATCAATACTAGACCAGAGACCTCGACTAGATTGCCGTCATCCAAGGAGTTGTAAACGATAGCATAAGTATCAAAGTCGTGTTTGGCATAATTAGAAAGATCGACCTCATCACTGTTGGTAGAAATAACCTCAGCGGCCGTCATACGACTGGTTTTGGTGTAGGAAACTAGGTGTCCTCGCTCAGCAGAAGGAGGATTGGCGATGACGGTAGAATCGTCTTTTGAACAGGCCGTAAGGACAGCCATCATAATAATTAATAGCGATAATCTATTCCGATGTTTGTGCGCGATGTTCATTTTTAATCACTTTTTATGAGCATTCAATCTATTAGCACAAAACTAAGGGGTGTAGCGATTAAATACTTTTTTTATCCATAAGCGAGTACAATTGGCACATGAGAGGAGCATTCTACAGCACGAATGGAAAGGCAAGAGGCGTTTAAGAAGACGCTTTGACTGTCTTGTATAACATTACATTGATGGTGTTTGGGTTTTGATAATGAAAATAATAACATTTTTTTTACTAATTAGGGTCGGTTGATATGACAGTGGGTTATTGCTCAGTCTGTCACGAGATAATAGGGCTATTATGGCAGTTTTTTAGGCCGCTGTAAGTCATAAAGTGTGACGTATACGTAAAGCATTATTAGCGATAGGTTTTGATTTAAGTAATTGATTATCAATTTATTGAAGAATAAAAAATTTCAAATTTACGCGTTTCCCTGTTGTATGTAAACAAGGGGAACGGCACCATCTTTGAGCCTCATTCGACAAGCGTTACTTTCTTCAGGATAATCCTAATGAACCCAAACCAATGTCAAATCAACACTACTACCTCTCGTTCTTAATTGTATTTTTAATTATTGGCCCTTTGAATGCCCAAGTCACTGTTGACTTTGATGCTAGCCGACGCAGTGGCTGCGGCTCCTTTCAAGTTAATTTTCTTGACCAATCCAGTTCTACAGAGGGGCCTATTGTCAGTTGGCGCTGGGATTTAAGCGGGGTTATTGCTTCCAGTCAAAATCCAGGTCGGGTGTTCGGCAGGCCAGGTCGCTATAACATTTGTTTGACGGTCACTGATGCGGCAGACAATGTGGCAACGAGATGCGAATCGTCCTTTATTGTAGTCTATGAGCTTCCCGAACCCGACTTCACCGTCAACTTCACCGAGGGCTGTAGCCCGATGCAGGTGGTTTTCGAAGATATGAGCATGACGCAGGATGCTCCCATTGCCGAGTGGATTTGGGGGCTAGGAGGCTCCTCCGGCGTCGTCGTCGATGACGGCACCCTGCCCAGCATCAGTAGCACCTACACCATCCCCGATAGCTACACCATCAGCCTCACTGTTCGCGATACCAATGGCTGTATCAACACCCTGACTGAACCCGATTTTCTCACCCTCCACCAAGATCCCCGCATCGACATCAGTGCCGATCAAACCTTTCAATGCGAACCCCCACTAAGCGTACAATTTACCAACCATAATCCCGAAGGCAATGTCACCTATCACTGGAATTTTGGCAATGGATTGACTTTCACCGGGCCACAGCCGCCCCTCATCGAATACAGCGAGCACGGCGTCTACGACGTACAGCTCATCGCAGCCAGCGGCGCCACCGGCTGCACCGACACCCTGTTCCTCGAATCCTACATCGAAGTCGGCCGACCCGCCCAAATCATCGCCTCCACCAACAGCGCCTGCCTGCTCACCGCCGTTAATTTTACCGAACAGGGCGATACCCCCGCCGATAGCCTCCGCTGGAACTTCGGCGACGGCCAAAGCAGTACCAATCAGCGACCCAGCCACCTCTACCAAAACCCCGGCTGCTACACCGTCAGCCTAACCCGTTGGGTCAATGGCTGCGAGAATACCATTACGCTGGACTCCTGCGTGCGCATCCACCCACTGCCCGAGCTGGATTACACCAGTACCGATACCATTGGGTGCAGTCTGCCGCATACGGCTACTTTCAACGGATTATCTAATAACGCAGTGGCTTGGGAATGGGATTTTGGCGACCAGAACACCAGCGATCGACGCAATCCTCAACATCAATATACCAGCTTCGGTAACTATCCCGTTACCCTGACGGTGACCAATGCTATGGGCTGCCAATCCAGCATCATCAAAAATACCATCAACATCCAGCCTATGGAGGCGCGTGTTGTAGGCGACCGCTTTTACGGCTGCACCCCTCTGAGTTTGAACTTGCAAGATCAATCCCAGTCCATCACTCCGATCGTCAGTTGGGACTGGCAATTATCGACTGCCAGCCTTCCGCCGTCTGTAGTCAACTCTACCGACCAAAACCCCGGTTTTACCCTCGTCGATACCGGCCGCTACGACATCCGGTTGATTGTCGAAAATAGCCTAGGCTGCCGCGACACCAGCCTTACCCACGGAATGATTGGTGTCGGGACGCCGCCCGTCTCCGATTTTGACATCGACCCGCCAATAACCTGTGTGAAGAGCATCGTCTTTTTTACCGACCAGTCCAGCAGTTTCGCCGATGAGTGGTTGTGGGATTTTGGGGATGGTACCGAATCTGATTTGCAATCTCCCACTCATGAGTATAAGGATACGGGGATTTATGAGGTTCGGCTGACTACTTTCTACCTGGGTTGTCAAAACGAACAAGAATTTACGATTCCAGTGGATATTCAGCCCCCAATCGCCAATTATGTGATCAACAGAGAGTGTGATCGACCCTACGATGTCAGCCTGAGAGATATTTCCGTTGGTGCCACTCGGGTACTTTGGGATTTTGGGATTGATGGGGTAGAAGAGGATACCAGCACCATTCGGCAATTGACCTATACTTACCCTACGACAGGCAGCTATTTTATCACTCTGGTTGCTTTCAACGACTCAACGGGCTGTCGGGATACGACGAAGGCTCGGGTGATCATCACTGATCCAAAGGCCGATTTTAGCTTATCTACGCAGCGGGGCTGTGTGCCCTTGCAAGTGGATATGATTGATCGCTCGGAGTTTGCGCGAAAATACAGTTGGTCTTCGGGGGGCGGGAGCTGGTCGAGTACGACGGCGGCGGAGCCCAGCTTGACTTTTAATACAGGAGGGACTTATCAAGATGTGCAGTTGGTGGTTACGGATGTTAATGGTTGTCGAGACAGTATGTTGATTCGGGATACCATTTGGGCCAATGCTGCAACGGCGGATTTTGAGTTGCAACCGGCGGGGGGCTGTAGGCCATTAGAGGTACAGCTGACCGATCAATCCAGCGATTTGTTTGGGGAAATTGTGAGTTGGAATTGGACCATCGACAATGGATTCCTTCAATCCAACGACACCAATCCTGTCATCACTATTCCCGACGCAGGGCTTTACGATGTAACCTTGGTCGTGCATGATGATTGGGGATGTGAGGGCCGTCGAGGCTTGGATAATATTATAGAAGTTACTCAGCCCATTGCTCATTTCTCTGCCGATACGGCTGGGTGTACGCGGCAAGAAATATTTTTCGTCAACACCTCTGAAGGTGATTCTCTGACCTACCACTGGGATTTTGGGGATGGTACTTTTTCAACCGAACCCATTCCCCGACATTTTTACGCACAAGAAGGAACCTACACCGTTTGCTTGACGGCGAGCAATCAATACGGCTGCGACAGCACCTTTTGTCGGCCTAATTACGTGACCATTGCTGACCCCATCGCCAATTTTACGGTGGATCAAGCCTACGCTAATTGTCCGCCTTTGATTGTTAATTTTGAAAACCTATCCCAAAATACCCGTACCTACATCTGGGATTTTGGGGATGCTAGTGGAACATCAACATTGGAAAATCCACCGCACGTATACACCGTTCCAGGCTTCTACGACGTTCGCTTGATCGCTGCTTTTAATGAATATTGCCAGGATACCCTGATTATATCCGAGATGATTCAGCTCGATGGGCCGGTGGGCTCCTTCAGCTTTGACATCGACAGCAGCTGCGTACCCGTCGCCATTACTTTCAAAGGCGAATCGAGAGAGCCATATGATTACATTTGGGATTTTGGAAATGGTATTCTGGATACCACCTTACAAGTTGCGGCGGATTCCCTGGTCTACACTTACACAGAAGCCGGAAAATTTATCCCCCAACTCATTCTAGTCAATAGCGACGAATGCCATCGCGCCATCGTATCGCCAGATACCATTCATCTGGCTACCTTATTTGCTGATTTTATCAACTCTCGGCCAATTCTATGCGGCCCAAAGGAGGCCAGTTTTATTAATATTAGCCGTTCTACCGAAAACATTACTTCCTTTCATTGGACTTTCCCTGGCACTCAGCAGGGCAGTAGCCAAGTTGCCGAACCAATCATTTTCTTCGATTCCGTTGGTCAATATGATGTGCAACTGATTATCGATAATGGATTTTGTCAAGATACCTTTTTAAAGCCTAAAGCAATCCAAGTCGGTGCAGTGCCTCATGCCGATTTTGCAGTCTCGGATAGCATTGCCTGCTGGCCACAACGCATAGATTTTACCGACCACTCGCAAATTGAGCAAGATGCGATTGTGGAATGGGAATGGCAATTCGGCAACGGCTCTACCTCCCTTGAGCAAAACCCTTCCCTGACCTATGATACGGCGGGACAGTATACTGTTCAGCTCCAAGTCAGCACTGCCCTCAACTGCCAGTCCACGACTAGCAACGAAGTGCGCATCTTACCGCGCCCCGGCTCCACCACCGGCACCTATCCCGAAATCTGCATCGGCGAATCCCTCCAAGTCAACGCTGCGCTCCTCAGCGACAGCACCACCTTCCACTGGATGGACCATCCCGGCCTGAGCTGCATTGATTGCCTGGACCCCATCATCAACATCCCACTCACCACCACCTTTTACCTCATCACCGAAAATAACCACGCCTGCCGCGATACCACTTCGCTCACCATCAACGTCGGCCCTCATCCCGTGCCCACCATCACCATTTCCGAAGATACGACCACTTGCCTCAACGATCCGGTACAACTCTTTGTCAGTGGGGGCTACGATGTCAATTCCTACCAATGGAATACCGATGACCCTGGGCTGAGTTGCTACACCTCTTGCAGCAATCCAATCGCCACTCCTCTCGAAAGTACCACCTATCAGGTGACCGTCAGCAACGAATTTGGTTGTCGGAGTCGAGACTCGGTGCGGGTGAATATTTTAGATCAATTCCAATCCTTTACCAGCCCGGATCGGACCATCTGCGTGGGCGATTCGGTACACCTGAGCTTGAGTACGGGCAATGAGCCCGTTTGGTTAGTGAGCGAGGGCCTGGACTGTACCTATTGTCCCAATCCAGTCGCTACGCCCGATGAAACGACCACCTATCAGGTGCGTGTAACGACGGACAATGGTTGCGAAATCTACGATTCGCTGACCCTAACGGTCGTTGACCCCGAAAGCATCGATGCTGGGGAAGACACCTTGATTTGTTTAGGGGAAGTTGCACCGCTGGCCGGACAAGGTTTGGGGCTGATTCGTTGGAGCCCAGAGGGCAGTTTGGATGATGCCAGCCAATTGAATCCAGAGGCCCTGCCTATTGCCTCCACCATGTACTACCTCCGCGCTACAGAAGGGGAATGCGAGCTGCTGGATTCAGTATGGGTAGAGGTTATTGAAAAAGCTGATATTCAGGCTAGGGATACCACCATCTGTGAAGGAGAAAGCGTCGAGCTGCAAGCCAGCGGCTTGGCCGATCACTTCACCTGGCTGCCTTCCTCCTATCTTTCTATTCATCCTAATGCTCACCCACTGGCTTCCCCTCCCAGCACCCGCCCATTCAGCGTTGTCGGCCATCTGCAAGGCTGCGAGCCCGATACCGCCCATTTAACCGTCGAAGTCCTGCCGGCCCCTAATGTCGACCTGCCTCCGCTGTACCGTTTCTTCGAAGGCCAGCTCGTCAAATTTAAGGTTACTCCGGCCGATTCCAACGGCTATCACTATCGCTGGATTGATCCCGTTGGCTTTAGTTGCAGCTCCTGTCCCGCGCCCGCGCTGCGCCCCACCGAAACCACCGAATACCGACTCGTGGTCAGCAATCCCAAAACTCGCTGCCTGGACACCATTTCTACCACCGCTCAAATGATGCAAAGTTGCCCCGAAGACCTCATCTCTGTCCCCAATGTTTTTACGCCCAACGGCGACGGCAATAACGAGGAACTGGGGCTCTACCCGGCGCCCGCCATTGAGGCCATCACCCGCTTTCAAATCTATAATCGCTGGGGCAGCCTGGTCTTTGAGACCACTGATCTCTACGATACCTGGGATGGAACGGTGCGGGGGCGGCCTGCGCCGCAGGGCGTCTACCTCTATGTTTTAGAGGCGCCTTGCCAGGTCATTGATGGACAATTGATGAAAACGGGGGATATTACCCTGCTGCGTTAGCGGGTGCGGAGGTAGCTCACTTTTAGGCCCGGGATGCCTTTGAGCGCTGCGGCTTCTTCGATGCGGACCTTAGCGACGAGTGCTTTAAGGCGCAGCAGTTGGTCATCGACCTCGCTTTGTCGGATGGCCACTTCGAGCCGACCGCTGTCGGTAAAATCCTGAGCCAGAATGTTCATTTGCAGTTTTTTGACGGCATTCATCACATTGCTCATCAGGGCGTAATCGAAGTGAAGCTGGTAGAGGTTTTCTACGGTTTTTTCGATGATTTTGGCGGCCTTGAAGGCCTCCATCGCGCTGGTTTTGTAGGCATTGATGAGGCCGGAGGTGCCGAGCTTGGTGCCGCCGAAGTAGCGAATGACGATGACGATGACATTGGTCAGGCCGAAGCTGTCGATTTGTCCGAGGATGGGCCGGCCGGCGGTGCCGGAGGGCTCGCCGTCGTCGTTGGCCCGGAAGAGCTGACCGTCGGGCTGTAGGCGGTAGGCATAGCAGTGATGTCGGGCCTTAGGATGCAGCTTGCGCACGGCTTCCTGACGCTCCTGACAGGCTTCGAGCGAGTAAACGGGGTAGGCGTAGGCGATGAATTTACTGCCTCGATCTCTAAACTCGCCCTCGCTGGGTTGACTGATGGTTTGGTAAAGGTCGGACATTCCTGCTTAACATTGCATTAACAATCATTGGCGACTCATTAACACGAAAATTCCCGTAAAATGCAAATCTTTGAACTATATTTGTCGCAAAAGTTTAGAACGTGCAAAAAACGCTGCAACAGTACGATCGAGTAATTAAAAAGTGCCGAGATATTTTCAGCAAAAAGACGCTGGACTACGGTACGGCCTGGCGCATTCTACGGCCTTCCTCCCTCACTGATCAGCTCTTTATTAAAGCCAGTCGAATTAGAAGTATAGAAGAAAATGACCAGAAGATGGTCAATGAAGATGTCGATGTGGAATACATCGGGCTGGTGAATTATTGTGTGATGGCGCAGATGCAGTTGGACTTGCCGAGGCAGGAGCGTTTGGAGATGAGTTTGCCCGAGGTGGAGGGCTTATATGATCACTATGTGCAGCAAACGCGGGAGCTGATGATGGCCAAAAACCACGACTACGGGGAGGTCTGGCGGGATATGCGGCTCAGCTCGCTGACTGACCTGATTCTGATGAAACTCTTGCGGGTGAAGCAGATCGAGAACAATGCCGGGAAGACCCTGGTTTCTGAAGGCTTGGCAGCTAATTATCAGGATATGGCCAATTATGCCATTTTTGCCCTGATCAAGCTGGAAGAGGCGGCGGAAGCTTAAACATTTTGATAAGATAAACGTATTGATAAGATAAATTTCAAATCGTTAGAATCATGATAACACTACCACAATTAGTGCTTTACGTTGGGATTTTTGCTTTGCTTATGACGATTGTCGTTGCCCAGCTGAAGCAGGTCAAGAGTTACCCTGTTAGTTATCTGCAAAATTTTGCTGGTGGACTATTCATTTTTTCTGGCTGGGTCAAAGCCATCGATCCGCTGGGTACAGCCTACAAGATGGAGCAGTATTTTGGAGAATTTGAATCTACTTTTGAGGGAACTTGGATGTCCTTCTTGGCACCGATGTTTCCGGCGCTGGCGGAGTACGCCATTCTCTTTTCCGTATTCATGATTGTATTCGAAATTGTACTGGGTGTCATGCTGCTCATGGGAGCGAGACCCAAGTTAACGGCCTGGGCCTTTTTGCTGCTAGTGGGCTTTTTTACCTTCCTCACTGGTTTCACCTATCTCACCGGCTACGTTCCGCAGGACGTCAATTTCTTCGAATTCAGCAATTGGGGGCCTTATGTGAAGACCAATATGAAGGTGACGGATTGTGGTTGTTTTGGTGATTTTCTGAAATTAGAACCCAAGGTATCTTTCTTTAAAGACGTTTTTCTGCTGGTTCCCTCCTTCATCTTCGTATTTATGTGGAACAAAATGCACCAGCTGTCTACGACCAAAGTGCGCAATATTGCGATCATTGCCTCAACGGTTGGCCTGACCATTTACTGTTTGAGTAATTATATGTGGGATTTGCCGCATACTGATTTCCGCCCTTTTAATGTGGGCAAAGATGTAGCGAAGACCCGGCAGATTGAACAAGAATCCGCCGGAAATGTCAAATTATTGGCCTATAATCTGACCAATAAGACCACCAAAGAAGAGGTGAACCTGCCCTACGAGCAGTTCCTCAAAGAATTTAAGAGTTACCCCAAAGAAGAATGGGAATATGAGCAAATCCGCTCGGAGCCTACGGTCCCGGCGACTAAAATTAGTGACTTTGCCATCAGTGATATTGACGAAAATGATGTGACCGAAGACATCTTGAACGATCCCAATTACAGCTTGATGGTAGTCTGCTATAAGTTCTATTATGAGGTAGAAAGAGGGACGGCAATGGTGAACGATACTAGCTTTGTGGTAGATACGGTGATGACTGTCGATGCAGCCACGGGGGAGGAGATGGTGCAGTTGGTGCGTAGTGTAGATCAAGTCAGTCAACGAGAGGTTAGCGATAACAAATACCTCTTCAACGAAGGCTATCGTCAGCTCTTTACAGAGAAAGTCAATCCCTTTGTAGAGGCGGCCGAAAAATCGGGTATGAATGTCTACGGCGTTGTTGGTGGAGCCGGACCGGATATTATCGATGATTTCCGCCACGCAACCCAATCGGCTTATCCCTTCCACACCGCCGATGACATCCTGTTGAAAACCATCATTCGCTCCAACCCTGGTGTGGTTCTTTGGAAGAATGGGCAGATCATCGATAAGTGGCACATCAGTAAATTGCCTTCCTTTGGTGAGGTGGAAAAAGAGATTCTTAAATAAAAATGAGTTTTTATAATAAACGATTAAAAAAAAATATCTTTCTTTGTCGTAATTCAATATGATTACACCTACACCGGTTGACGAATAGCTATGCTGAGCAGACGAAATATCCGCATCAAAGTCATGCAGATACTCTACAGCCAAAGTAGAGACAAAGAATTGACTTACGAACAGTTAAAAGCACGCTATAATGAAGGTATCGAGAGTTCCTTTGACCTCTACCTGTTCAACCTTATTTATCTAATCCACGTCGCCCGCTATTCTAAGAATGACTTGGCTCGCCGCCGCGCTAAGCACCTTCCTTCAGAAGAAGATAAGAACTTCACAGACAAGCTCTGGACCAATCCGCTGATGCAGTCTATGGCCGAAAGCGAGGGCCTTACGCAGCTTTTCGATAATCATCGATTGGAAAAACTGCTTGATAAGGACATTATTCGTACCATTTATACGGCTTTTACTAAAGACGAGGACTATCTGGCTTATTTGGCAGAGGAGGAAGGTAAACACAAAGAGGTCCTGTTGAAATTGTACAAAACCTGTATCAACCACGAACTCTTCAATGAGGCCATGGAGGACCGCTATGCGACCTGGAAGGACGATAAATCCTTGATCGTCGGCACCATCAAAAAGACCATCAAGCAGATGCCTACGGATCATCCCTTCTACGAAGATTATCGCCCTAGCGATGATACCGTCGTGGAATTCGGTGAAGCCCTGCTGAAAGACGTCTTTAGTCGCGATGAAGAACTGTTAGAAATTATTGAACCTACCCTAAAAAACTGGGATGCCGACCGCGTGGCCGTCATCGATATGATCTTACTCAAGATGGCTTTGAGCGAGCTGATGATTTTTCCTACCATCCCAACCAAGGTTACCCTCAACGAATTTGTTGAGATTTCGAAGACCTACAGTACCGAAAAAAGTAAAGATTTTATCAACGGCATTTTGGATCGCCTGATGAAAAAACTCAATAAAGAAGGCAAAATCAAGAAAGAGGGCCGTGGCTTGCTAGAGTAGAGTCCGCTGTTGTGACTCCACCGAAAAATCAGCGTCTCAAGATGCAAATTGCTCATTTTCCCAAAATCTAAATCATGAAATTGCTACTGCGACTCCTTCCCGTCCTGGCACTGCTATTGACTACCCAATTCCTTTCCGCTCAATCTAGTACACTCCGACACGGCCTCACGGCCAAGCGCCTCTTTGTGGATTACTATTCTCCACATATTGGTGAGTTTGGGGATTTTACGGATGATTATACTGACGGTGCCGAGATCGGATACATCTATAACCTCAACAGCTTTCTTAACCTCAATGTCCCGGTCAAAATTGGGACAGTACGAATCCCCTTGACGGAAACGACCTTTAGCAGCACGCGCTTCTTTTGGAGTGCTGGTCTGAACTTACAGATCAAATATTTTAAGGAAGACTTCTGGATTTCGCCCTATCTTTTGGGGGGAGCAGGGGTGCACCAAAACGAAAATTTCGACGCTGCCGTCCACTTTCCAGTAGGAGGGGGCTTTAATTTCAAACTGGCCAACCACCTCTATCTACAAATCCAAACGGAGCGCCGTTTCTCCCTCGAAGATAATGATGATCACTACCATCATGGCATTGGTTTTATGATGTTGATTGGCAAGTATCGCGAGAAAGAGAAAACACCCGAAGAGCCTCCGGTCATCGACAGCGACGGCGATGGCCTAGCCGATGGGGAGGATAAATGTCCTACGGAGGCGGGGATAGCTGCACTGGGCGGTTGCCCGGACAAAGACAATGACGGTATCATTGATAAAGAGGATGAATGCCCCGAAGTCGCCGGAACGGCACCCTTCAATGGTTGCCCAGACAGCGATGGTGACGGCCTGGCCGACCCGCAGGACGACTGCCCGCAGGAGGCTGGCCCGCTAGCCAACAAGGGCTGCCCGCTGGCCGATGCGGATGGCGATGGGGTACCCGATGAGCAAGACCAATGCCCGGATGCCGCAGGCCCGCTGGCCGGCTGCCCCGACAGTGACGGCGACGGCGTCGCCGACCCCAACGATAATTGCATCGATGCTGCTGGCCCCGCCAGCCTCAACGGCTGCCCGGACAGCGACGGCGACGGCGTCGCCGATGTCAATGACCGCTGCCCCACCAGCGCCGGTACGGCGGCCAACTTCGGCTGTCCAGAAATTCAAGAAAAGGAAAAAGAAGTGCTCAACCTCGCCATGCAGGCTATCCAGTTCGAAACGGCCCGCGCGACCTTAAAGAACGAGTCCTACACCATCCTTGATCAAATTGCCGACATCCTCCGCAAATACCCCGATTATAACGTTAGCATTGAAGGCCACACCGACAGCATCGGCGACTCGGCCAGCAACAAGCGCCTCTCTGGCAAACGGGCCGAGGCCTGCTACAAATACCTGCAACTCAAGGGGATCGACGCCTCCCGTATGCAATTCATCGGCTACGGCGAAGAGCGGCCGATTGCGAATAATAAGTATAAGGATGGCCGGAAGTTAAACCGGCGGGTGGAGTTTAATATTTATCTGCGCTAAGCCTACGGCGTCGGAGGTTCCTAGTGGGGACTGGGGGCCTCCGGCGGCTGGTAGGGTCGGTTGGTGCCTTTGGCACTTTGGTTGACGGTTGACGGCGATCGTTATGGCTTGTAGTGTTACTCAGCAATATGCGAGTTCCGCACCTTTTTATAATATCTGATCGCGTCTTACCACGTTCACCGTAGGCCGTCCACCGTCCACCCAAAATGCTAAAAGCATTTAACCCCTCCCCTCAACATAAGCTTTCAACCCCGCCAAGTCCTTCAAGTGCATGTCATGCACCCAATTGATGATATTACCAAAGTAGGCAATCAAAAAGGCTGGTTTCTTTAGTCTTTCGTTAAACCATAAGTTGACCTCCGTTTTTGAGTCAGCTATACTTTTCAGAATAAAATCCAATTGGACATCTTCTTCGAAAGGAGCGACATAACTCTTGAGGTAAAAGCTTACCTTTTCATTTTCTACCAATCCCGTGATTTCTTGATAGCCGAATTGTTTGCCTTTTTGGTTTTGGTAAATGGTTTGGGCGCCAATTTGGCCATCTGTGTGTTTCACTTGACAGAGGGAGTTGGTTTCCGAAGGCCAGGCGCTCCACTCCATCAACTGCTCCTGAAATCGGATAGCGTCGTACACTTTGTCAATAGGTGCATCTATGGTTATCGTTTCAATGTATTGGACTTTATTTGGGAGTTTCCAGATCAATAAAATTAAGGTGGTTAATAGCCCTGCAGCAATACCTAAGATTACGGGTATCATAAATGAAATTTTAAATAAGAAGATGCCACAAAATTAGGAGAGAAAAAGTTGGTATTTTTTGCCTTAAAGCAATAAATCAATCTCTTTTGGCTCTCAGTCTACTTAATGTGCTTTGGGTAACACCAATGAAAGTGGAGATGTATTTTAGGGGGTATCTCGATACCCAGTTTTTCTCATCAGCGACTCTTCGGTATCGCTCTATGGCCTCTTCACTTTGGAACGACATCACGTTCCTACTCAAGCCGACAAACGCGATCTCTACTGTTCTTCTCAATAAAGTGTTGTAAGCATTCGATTTTCTGGCGAGATCATCACTATTCGTTTTGCTAATAAAAAAAACGATGGATGGCTCAATTGCTTGAATATTAATCTTGCTGCGGGAGGCGTCTAGGTAACTCTCTAGGTTAGTAAAGATTTCCCCTGGTGTGCCCATCCAGACCGTGTATTCTAAATCATCTTTTGTATAATACAATCGAACAGTACCAGATTCAATGAAGTAGTACTTGGAGCAGATTTGTCCTGCCTTAAGTAGGTAATCATTCTTCTTTAGCTCAATCCGGCTCAGGTTATTTTGGATTGCTCGGACTTCTTCGTTACTACCAAGGGATAAGGTCTTTATCGTTTCTGTCAGTCTATTCATGTTTATTAACTATTCAGCTACCAAGATAGCTAAATACAATATTCCATCACAGACATCACCCCTTATTCTGCAATTGCTCCTTCAATGCCATCACCTCCATCTGCATATCCGCAAACTTCCCTCTCATCGTCGCAAACTCCGTATCGACCTTATCCTTCTCGTATTGGATACCTTTAATGTCTACTTCGAGCGAGTTGGATTTGTCCTTCCAGGAATCGACCTGTTGGGTCAGGTCTTTGATTTGACTTTGGTATTTGCTGCGATTGAGGAGCAGCCAGAAGAGATAGCCCAGTAGCCAGGCGATGAGGAGCATCGGGATCAGTTCCCAGGAGCATTCGGCGCAAAAATTATTGAACATGTTGGTTGGTTTTTATTGTTGAGAAATTCGGACTTCCACCCGGCGATTTTGGTGCCTGCCAGCTTCGGTATCATTACTGGCTACAGGGACGGTCTGTCCTTTGGATTCAAGACTGATTTTGGCCTTGGGGACGCCTTTGGCCAGCAGGAAGGAGCGGATGCTTTGGGCGCGAGCGCGGCCCAGTTCGAGATTGTTGGCGGCCTGCCCCTGCGAGTCAGTATGGCCGATGAGTTGGACCTGCTTATCGGCTGCTTTCAGCTCCTCGGCAATTCTGCTGAGATAAGCGTCCACCTTGGGATCGGCCTCTTTCTGAGAGGAGTTGGAAGCAAAAAGGATAACCGTACGATCGCTCATTTCCACCACTTCACTCTTCTCAATTTCGGCTTTTATCCACTTGAAATCAGCCAGGAAGGTCGAGTCGCCGTTTGCTCCATTGCCGGCGATGGTACGGCTGCTCAGACGAATGCGCTCCTCGGGCAGATCGTCCATGAAAAGCGCCCTGATCTTACTGGCTCGGGCCAGCCCCATATTCTCAAAGCCCTCCGGCGCACTTTCCGTAGTCGCGTACTGCCCTACAATTTCGAGGATATTATCCCCCTCGTCCTTGGCCATAATGTCGGCCTTGAATTGGTCAAACTCATCGCTGGTACGAGCGGCGTCCTCCGACCAGTTAAAGCTCAGTGGCGCTACAGCAACCACTTCCACCGGGGCGGCGCAGCCGTAGCAGGCCCCTTTGACTTGGCAACAATAATAATAGTGACAGACAGCAAACCAGGAGAGGCTGGCAACTAAGAGAAGAATGGCCTTTAGGTTCATAGTATGTTGTTTTGCTTTGAATAAACAAAATACAATAAAATTTTAATTTTTTAGTATATGTATGTAGGATAATTCCATTAAAATAGTTGTTGTCAATATATTTATTGTGCACTATGGGTTGAGAGATTCCATGTAAGCTGCGGCTTTTGCTTGATTTTTAAAATAATTTGTTTTAATTTTACCGTCGGTTCTGATTATTGCCACCGTCCTTAATAATGATCCAACCTGTACGACGACCTTGGCAATTCCCATATCAAGTGATCAGGCAGCGTAGGCTAGTCTGAATTATTACATATACCTTTTCTTTTTCAGAGGCCTGGAAAAGGGAAAGATGCCATCTTTATGTAAAGAAAGGAGCTTTTGCGATCTCTAGCCGGGTAGGAACGGCGCACCGCAGAGGCTGACCAGCTATGGTTGGCTTTGAGCAATGAGCGGGGAGATCGGCGGTGGTGGTTTTGTGGGCGGGTCCCTCCCAAAAGGCTATTCCTCCGCCTAGACGCAATCTCGCCCTCTACACTGGGAGCTATTTCAGACTCCGCCTTAGACATTATCTCATCCTTTACCTTAGATACTAGCTTGCTCTCCGTCTTGAACGCAATCTCGCCCTCTATCTACAACTCCACTCCGCACCAACCTACGGCTGAAACAACCGCCGCACATTAGTCTGTATACTCCGGAAGTTAATCAGCAAAAAGAGGGTGGAAAAGATCAGCGCGAGGAGCCAGACCGACCAGTGCAGCCCAGTTTGCAGATCGAAGCCTTGGTCGTTGTACCAGCCGAGTAAGAAGTGGCGACTGATGAATAGGGTAATGAGCGTGAGTAGGAGGACACCGCCGAAGAGCAGAGCCAGCTGACGAGAGAGCAGGCGCTGGATTTGACCAGGGCGGTAGCCCAGTTGGAGCAGCAGCTGGATGTCGCCGCTGGCGCGGGAGATGAGCAGCTGGAAGTTGAGGATAAAGATGAGCACAGAGAGCAGGGCGATGATGAAACCGATGAAGGCGATCAGGCTGACGACGCTGCCGATCAGGGTTTTGAGCTGCCCGCCGATCAGCCGCCCACTGCTGAGTTCGTAGTTGTTGGATTGGAGGAAGTCGGCCAGTTCGGTAGAGTAGGGGTTGTCGGTGGCCAGCAGGAGGCGGGAAGAGGCCGGTTGGCTGTTGCTGCCGAAGGTTTCATTGGCCCAGTTCATAAGCGATTGCGGGATGATGACAGAGTTGATGCGATCGCTAAAGCCGACGATGCGGCCTTGGAAGATTTTGCTGAGGCCGTTGCCGCTCAGTTTGATGTCTACGGTAACGCGCTTGATGGTTTTGGCGGTAAACTGCGGGAGGCCCTGGCTGGGGGCAAAGCCGAAGTTGTAGAGGGCCAGATAGTCTCGGGAGAGGACCACCGGAATTTCGTTTTGTCCTTTCTTCCAGTCCCAGCTGTCGGGCTCTACGTCCAGAAATTGGTCAGGAACCGACTCGAAGAATAGCTCGGTATAAAAGCCCAGCATCTTGCTGGAGGCACTGACTTTAAATTGGTTGGGGGTGAAAATGCCAACTTCTTTGATAAAGGGCTGGCCTTTCAACTCATCGATTTCTTCCTCCGAAAAAGTGGAGCGGGCCCCCAGGGTATTGAAGAGGTTGACTTTTTTGTTGATCAGCACAAATTGATCGCTCTGGCCGCCGCGGCCGCTGGTTAGATCGGTCAGGTCGCGGTAAAACTGCAACGAATTCAGGAGCAAAAATAAGCCGATGAAGGTGCCGACGGCGGCTCCGGCGATTTGCCATTTATTTCCACTTTTGAATAAGAGTTGCTTGAGTATTTCCATCGTTTGTGCTGCATTTTTGATTGTCAAAAACATCCGCTCTGCAAATGTATCAATTCCAAGACAATAGTATTATCTTTGGCGCCATGAATGAGAAAATTTTAATCCTCGACTTCGGTTCGCAGTATACGCAACTCATTGCGCGCAGAATCCGAGAACTCCATGTCTACAGCGAAATTATCCCCTACAACAAGCTCACTGAATTGGACCCGGCCATCAAGGCGGTCATCTTATCCGGAAGTCCTTTTTCGGTAACTGATCCGAAGGCTCCCCGTCCGGAGCTGGACAAAATTGTCGGTAAGGTGCCGGTGTTGGGCATCTGCTACGGTGCGCAGTACATCGCCGATTACTACGGTGGTAATGTCGAACGTTCTGAAAAGCGGGAGTACGGTAAGGCACAGCTGCAGTTGACTTCGGAGGATACCTTTTGGGGGGACGTTCCCCGGGAGTCACAAGTTTGGATGTCTCATGCGGATACGATTATGCAAATCCCCAGTCAGTTTGAGTTATTGGCGGGGACGGACAGCATTGATGTAGCAGCGTTCAAGGCTAGGGAGGGTAGTTTTACTGCGCCAGTGTACTGCATACAATTTCACCCCGAGGTGACGCACAGTCTGGATGGTAAGGTAATTCTGAGCAACTTTGTTCGCAATATCGCGGGTTGTGAGGGGCATTGGACACCGGCTTCTTTTGTGGAGGATACGGTAGAAGAGCTGCGCAATCAGGTAGGGGAGGAGAAGGTATTGATGGCCCTGTCGGGAGGGGTAGACTCTACAGTAGCGGCCATGCTGTTACACCGTGCAGTGGGTAAGAATCTGTTCTGCTTCTTTGTCGATAATGGCTTATTGAGAAAAGACGAATTCGAGAGTGTACTGGCTTCTTACGAGGGGATGGGCTTGAACATTAAGGGCGTGGATGCTCGGCAGCGTTTTTGGGATGCCTTAGCTGGGGTGACCGAGCCGGAGCATAAGCGCAAGACCATCGGGCGGCTGTTCATTGAGGTGTTTGAAGAAGAAGCGGCCAAGTTTGAAGATATTCAGTGGTTGGGCCAAGGAACGATCTATCCCGATGTGATCGAATCGGTGTCGGTGCATGGACCTTCGGCGACCATCAAGTCGCATCACAACGTCGGTGGCCTGCCGGAGCGCTTGAAGCTCAAGATCGTGGAGCCGCTGCGGATGCTGTTCAAAGATGAGGTCCGTTTGGTGGGGAAAGAGGTCGATATACCGCAGGATATTCTGCGCCGCCATCCCTTTCCTGGCCCTGGTTTAGGGATCCGAATTTTGGGAGACATTACCCCCGAAAAGGTGGCCATGCTGCAAGAAGCAGATGCAATATTTATTAATAATCTAAAAAAATACGACCTTTACGACGAGGTCTGGCAGGCTGGAACGGTACTTTTACCCATCCAGTCTGTAGGTGTGATGGGAGATGAGCGAACCTACGAAAATACCGTTGCCCTCAGAGCCGTCAATTCCCTCGATGGGATGACGGCGGAATGGAGTCGGCTGCCTTACGACTTTTTGGCGACCGTCTCTAGCGAAATAATCAATAATGTAAAAGGCATAAATCGTGTAGTTTATGACATTAGTACCAAACCTCCTGCAACGATTGAATGGGAATAAATTGCTTCTGGTAGCCCTCGTGCTGCTGCTCAGTCTCTCGGCTTGTGATGCGCTCAAGAAAGTCCCTCGGGATGATTCTACCGCCAAAAATGAGGACAAGGAGTTGGAAGAAATTCAAGGTCAGAAAAAGTACAATCCCAAAACCGGGAAGTACGAACATACGACGGAAGTCACGCAAGAGGTGGATACAGTAAGGTGGACGGTGAGCACTCCCGAGGAGTATCCGCCCATCACCTCGGGTACCTCCGGTAATCCTGGTACGAACGACCCGGTTGTTGTTGCCCCAGGAGGAGAAAAGTTGTTCAGCTACAATGTTGCTGTTCTAATGCCTTTTTTGACCAATCGGTTTGATCCTTTCAATAATAGAATTAGTGATAAATCCGACTTGGCCCTTAGCTTTTATAGCGGTGTCAAGATGGCTTTTGATGAACTGTCGAATGAAGGGGTAAGGCTAAATGTCAAGGTGCTGGATACCAAAGCTTCTGAGGATGAAGTTCGCAATATCCTGAGTAGCGGTAAGTTACAAGATGCGCATATGATCATTGGCCCGGTGACTAAAGCCAACTTAAAATTGGTGGCAGAATATGCTCGTCAGAATTTCAAGACCATCATTTCTCCATTGAGTCCGAATACGACCATTACGACCAACAATCCTTTTTACCTCCAAGCTAGCCCTTCGCTGAAGAGCCACTGTGATGCCATTACTCGACATGTCAAAGAACGCTACACCACCGATCAGGTGATGCTGGTTTGTCGAAACAAGAAAGCAGAGATTGATCGACTAAAGTATTTTCAAGATGCCAATCACCTCTTCGACGGCAGTGATACCAGCCCTCGTTTTGAAGAGCTGATCATCACTGATCAAACCGCCGATTTCAACGAGATGGATGTGACGCCTTATATCAAAGGAGGTGATACCACTACTGTTTTTGTCGTTCCGTCCTGGTCTAACGAATCTTTTATCTATTCCTTTTTACGAAAAATTAGTATCGCCCAAGGGGATAATAAGGTGATCGTTTACGGGATGCCCCAGTGGATGAAATTCAAACGCATCAGTTATGATTATTATGAGCAATTGAATGTGCACATCAGCAGTTCCAGCTACATTAATGAGGAAGATCAAGCCGTCGTTCAGTTTCGTCAAAATTTCTTCAATCGCTACGGAGCAGCCCCCGAGGTCGATGCCTACGTTGGTTATGATTTGATGCGATATATGGGGCGAATGATCGTCAAGCACGGCACCAAATTCCAAGAGGCCATTGACCGTGAGCAGGCCCAATACCTGCACACGCGCTACGCTTTTGAACCCATCGCTCAAGAAGGGACGATAGCTGAGCAACCGGTCATCGAGCGTTACGAGAATCGCTATGTTAATATTTTGGAATTTAAAGATTATTTCTTCCAGCTGGCCGACTAGCCTATGTTCAAATCCATTAATCCAGCTAATCATACGCATTTAGCTTCTTTTACCAGTCTTAGCGATGAGGCCCTGCAAAGTCGTTTGGAGCAGGCAGAAAAAGCCTTCCGTGGGCCTTGGAAAACAACGACGGTTGACCATCGCTGTCGCCTCATTCGTCAGCTGGCGCAGGCCCTGCGGACCCAACAGCACCACTTCGCCCAAACCATCAGCCTCGAAATGGGCAAGCCCATCGCCCAGGCCGAAGCCGAAGTCGCCAAGTGTGCCCTCCTCTGCGATTACTACGCCAAGCACAGCCCCGCCTTCCTCCAAGATCGCCTCCTCTTTGATGACCAGTCCCAGGGAATGGTGGTCTATCAGCCCATCGGAGCCGTACTGGGCATCATGCCTTGGAACTTCCCCTTCTGGCAAGCCCTCCGCTTCGCCGTACCGGCCCTAGCCGCCGGCAATGTCATCCTACTCAAGCACGCTCCCAACGTCCCCCAATGCGCCCAGCTGCTGGAGACCTTGATGGTCGACGTACTCGGCGATCCTGGCCTCTTCCAAAATCTCTTCATCGAAGTAGAGCAGGTGGAGCAAGTGCTGGCCCATCCCATCGTCGAAGGGGTGGCGCTGACGGGCAGTGAGCGCGCAGGGTCCAGCGTAGCAGCCCTGGCCGGGCGCGCCATCAAAAAGTGCGTGTTAGAGCTGGGGGGGGCCGATGCCTTTATCGTCCTCAGTGATGCCGACCTCCCCGCCGCCGTCGAGGCTGCCCTGCTCTCCCGGATGAACAACAGCGGCCAAACCTGCATTTCTGCCAAACGGCTGATTGTCGAAAAAACAGTTGCGGCGGCTTTTACTGAGCAATTGATCGGCGCGATGAAGCAGCTCAAAGTCGGCGACCCGATGGACCGCCAGACGCGCATCAGCTGTCTGGCCCGCCCGGATTTACTGGACAACTTGGAACGCCAGGTCAATCAGAGTATCGATATGGGGGCGGAGGTTTTGCTGGCGGGCGGACGGATGGAGGGCCAGTTAGGCAACTACTTTAGGCCGATGCTTTTGGGGAAGGTGAAGCCCGGGATGCCCGCCTACGAAGAAGAGCTTTTTGGACCTGTCGCAGTGGTCTTCGAAGTGGCCGATGAAGCCGCAGCGGTTCAACTGGCGAATGACAGCCGCTATGGGCTGGGCGCCGCAGTTTGGTCGGCCGACCGAGAGCGGGCGCTGCGGGTAGCGCGGCAGGTAGAAGCCGGTGCTTTGGCCATCAATAATATCGTACGCTCCGATCCCCGTTTGCCCTTTGGAGGGGTAAAGCGTTCTGGTTTTGGCAGGGAGCTGTCAAAAGAAGGCATTAAAGAATTTGTAAATATCAAGACGATTGTTGTAAATTAGACTTATTGATTACAATCACATCCAGCTTGCTGAGCGCAATCTATTGATACTAATCGAACTTTTTCGAGTACTATATTCCAGAGGCTGACCGGCTTTTGAGGGCTTTCATTTTTCATAATATTACCCAGCTATCCATTACTACTTAGCAGAAAAAAATTGCTTTTTAGGCAACTTCGTATAGTTTCATTCACTTTTAAACCTAATGATTATGCTCGTTTCTTTACACAAAAGAATCACCTTATTTCTCCTGCTAGCTGCCTTCTGCACAACGATTAGTGCACAGGTCATCTATGTCAAGCAGGATGCCGCAGGCGCCAATGATGGCAGCTCCTGGGCAGATGCCTACACCGATTTTGCGTCGGCCGTTGATGCCGCTATGGTTGGTAATGAACTTTGGGTCGCCGCCGGAACCTATAAGCCCGGCGGGATGATGCCCGATACCAACTCCTTCTTTGTACTCAAAGATGAGATCAGCATCTATGGCGGTTTCGCAGGTACGGAGTCGGCCCTGTCGGAGAGAGATGTTGAAAACAACGCGACCATCTTTAGTGGAGATATTAATGGCGATGATGTGGCCGGTAATCTGACGATGAACCGAGTGGACAATGTGAAGCACATCTTCTTTTTGATGGACGGATCGACCAGTGCGCTGACGGTCCTGGACGGCTGCACCTTTTCGGGAGGACATGCTTACAACTCGCCCGAAGGTGAAGATACCCGTAGAGGTGGAGGGATTCTGAATTACAGCGCCTTGACGATTCGCAACTGTTTGTTTGTTGATAACTTTGGCTGGTTTGGTGGCGCCATGTACCCTCGCTTTGGCGGAGCTACCGGGACCGTAATTGAGAATTGTGAGTTTCGGAACAACGGTGCGGGTTCCGGTGGAGCTATGTACATCAATAGCTTGGATACCATCGCCGTCAGCGACTGTATTTTTGAAGGAAATACTTGTGAAAATAACGGTGGAGCGGTCTACAACCAGGCTTCCGCTTTGAGCTACACCAATTGTGATTTTACAGCAAATATCTGTGGAATTGACGATCGAGGAGGGGCCATGTACAATACCGGCTCTGATATTATCATAACGGATTGTGATTTTGAAATGAACGTTGCCACGCGCACCGGAGGGGCCATCAGCTCAACCGGAGACAGCACCCGAGTGATCATGCAGAACTGCGAGTTTTCCGCCAACCAATCTCGCTGGGGCGGCGCATTGACCAACTACGGAACCAATAGCCTCTACCTTATCAGTGACTGCGAATTCTTGCGCAATCTCGCCACCCAGGCTGGAGGGGCTATGAGCTGTGGCTTTAAGGCAGATGTACAGATTAATAATTGTGAATTTGATAGAAACAACGCCGGCAGCGCTACTAACGACGACGGCCCCGGCGGTGCTATTTTCACCCAAAACGATACTACCAGCGTCATGATCCGCAGCTCTGATTTTACCAATAATGTGAGCTTGGGCAGCGGTGGTGCCTTTTTCACCGGCGTCGACTCGCCCGTCAGCCTCACCGATTGCCTCTTTGAAAGCAACCAAGGTTCCGTAGGTGGCGCAGTGGCCTTCAACGCCGATAGCTCCGAGATCGCTCCTTTTACAGCCACCAACTGTGTCTTTGCCTTCAACGTCGCTTCCGATCAAGGAGGCGCCATCAACATCGGCAACGGCGATACCCGGATTGTCAGCTGTCTATTTGATACCAACATTGCGAGCGGAGTAGGAACCGGTGGCGCTATTTCCAATAATGCTTCTCCTAACCAGAACTCGCCTTTATTCATCATCAACTCCACTTTCAGTGGCAACATCGGCATCCTGTCTGCTGGTATCGCCCAATGGACGGACACGGTGAATAATTCTGCGGTGATGACTTTGCAGAATAATATTTTCTCTAATCCTGATGGGGTCAATTATGCGATAGAGGATGGCAGTCCAACTATTGTTTCTATGGGCGGTAACTTATCTTCTGATGATAGCTTCGCTGCGGCTTTGGCAGGAACCAATGACCTCAATTCCGTCGATCCTCTTTTCGAAGACGCTACTGTTTCTGATTTTAATTTGCAGGAAAATAGTCCGGCGGTCAACGCCGGTATCTCTGCCGGAGCACCACTAACGGATATTCTGGGCAATGCGCGGGTCGACTCTGTTGATATGGGGGCCTATGAGTCGCCGTACTCTCCGACTGGAACTATAGACTTGGAAGATAATAGGGCCTTGCAACTGTCGCCTAATCCGGTAGATGAGCAGGTGCAGTTGTACATTGAAAATGAGTGGAACGGCCCATTAGATGTCAGAGTAACCAACGTAAAAGGGCAGATTGTAGCCACTTACCGGATCGATAAATGGCAGCGCGAGCTGCGTCACGAGCTGAATTTAGGACAGTTGGATACTGGAATCTACCAGATCAGCGTTTCTAATGGCAATTCGATGCTCGTTCGATCTCTGATTAAACAATAAGATGAAATACCTTTTCTATCCAATCATCAGCCTTAGCCTTTTGGTCGCTCTTTGCAGTTGCCAGGAGGCTAAGGCCCCCTCTAAGTCCATTACCGATCATGCAGCGCCTACCGTCCCGCCCGCGCCAAAGCCCGTTGCCCAGCCCACGCCTCCGCCTCCTCTCGATACCAACACCACCCACCACTACCCCTGGCTAGAAGGCTACACCGCCGAGCAAATGCTGCTCAACCGCATCGCGCCCCCGCAGGGCTTCCAGCGCCGCGCCCAGCCCTCTGGCTCCTTCGCCGCTTGGCTGCGCCACCTCCCGCTGAAAGCCGAAGGCGCTCCCGTATACCTCCACAACGGCGAACTCAAAGGGCGGCAAGACGTCCACTACGCCGTACTGGACATCGACACTGGCCGCCGCGACTTACAGCAGTGCGCCGATGCCGTAATGCGCCTCAAAGCGGAGTACCACTACGCCAAAAAGGACTATGAGGCCATCCATTTCAACTACACCAGCGGCGATCGCGTTGGCTTTGCCGACTGGGCGCGGGGCCGTAAACCCCGGATGCAAGGCAACCGCGTGGTCTTCACTTCCTCCGGCGATGTCAGCGATTTTTCTTACCTTAATTTCCGAAAATACCTGGTGCAAATTTTCAGCTACGCCGGGACGGCCTCTTTGAGTAAGGAACTGGAGCGGGTGGAGCCTTCGGCACTACAAATCGGCGATGTTTTCATCAAAGGAGGCTTTCCGGGCCACGCCGTCATCGTCGTCGATGTAGCCGAGAATGCCCAGGGCGAAAGAGCTTTTTTGCTGGCCCAAAGCTATATGCCGGCGCAGGAAATCCACATCCTGAGAAATCCAGCCCATGGCCCCGAAGACCCCTGGTACAACGGTAGCTTCGGCGAGAGGTTGGTGACGCCAGAATGGGATTTTACCGCAGATCAGCTCAAGCGCTTTGCTAACTAACCCCCTAGATTGATGAACCCACAACGCGAGCAAAAGCTCCGAGCGGTGGCCCTGCGCCGCCAGTTCGACTTTACAGTTATCCTCGAAAATGTGTTCGATACGCACAATGTCGGTGCGGTGATGCGCTCTTGCGATTCTGTGGGTATCCGAGAGGTTTTTGTGCTCCACAGTGAAGAGGACCGCGACTTGAAACGCATTCAATTGGGCAAGCGGACCTCCGCGGGGACCCGAAAGTGGGTCAAGGTGCACTTTTATACCGATTTAGAGCAGTGTGTGGCCCACGTCAAAAGTCAATACGATAAGCTGCTTTGTACCCACCTGGGAGAGGATTCTGTTTCCCTTTACGACCTCGATCTGAGTGCTTCGGTTGCTTTGGTCTTTGGCAATGAGCACGACGGCATCTCCAAGGAATTGCTGGCCCATTCCGATGGTAACTTTATTATCCCGCAGATGGGGATGGTACAGAGCCTGAACATTTCGGTGGCCTGCGCGGTGAGCCTCTACGAAGGCTTTCGGCAGCGCGCGGCAAAGGACTTGTACGCCAACAATACGACGGCTACGGAGGCGCAGCGGCAGGCCCTGGCCGAGGACTACCTGGAAATCAGCAGCAACTACGAAACAGGAAAATTTGCCTATCGAATAAACGAGCCCAGAACGCCGAAAGAAGGGCAATAATTACTACCTTAGAAATTGATGAAAAGGGCCTTAAAATACCTCCTCTACCTATTTTCCTTCCTCCTGCTGTTGATGGCTGGCCTGATGGCGATGCATTGGCACAGCGATATTCCGCTGGAAACACTGGAAGCGAAATACCATTATCCGGATTCTAAAAGCATCAGGATACAAGATATGAAGGTGCATTATCGGGATGTAGGGGAGGGAATGCCCTTGGTCTTGATACACGGTACGGCGGCCTCTTTGCATACTTGGGAGGGCTGGATTGATCGGCTTTCTCCGCATTTTCGGGTCATCGCGATGGATTTGCCAGCTTTTGGGCTGACGGGGCCACACCCGAACCGCGACTATTCGATGGGGGCCTACACCAGCTTTGTAGATGCTTTTTTGCAAGCCTTGAATATTGATAGCTGCCACATCGCTGGCAATTCGTTGGGCGGGCAGATTTGCTGGAATTATGCCATTCGCTATCCGGATCGGTTGCGGAAAATGGTTTTGCTGGATGCTAGTGGTTTTGAGATGGACAAACCGATGCCGCTGGGCTTTCGGCTGGCCCAAAATCCCGTCACCCGACCTTTGCTGACCCGAGTGACGCCCAAATCCTTGCACCGCAGCAGCCTACTAGAAGTCTACGGCGATGACCGCAAAGTCACCGAAGCGCTGGTTGACCGCTATTTCGAGCTGATGCTTCGGCCCGGCAATCGCACCGCCTTCGTCGATCGCGCCAATCAATTGTACACCGGAGAATTGGATAAGCTGTCTACCATCACCCTCCCCACGCTCATTCTCTGGGGCGAGGAGGATCGGTGGATTGATCTGTGGGCGGGCCAACGATTTGACGAGGAGCTGTCCAACGCCAACCTTATTGTTTATCCCGGAGTTGGGCATGTTCCGATGGAGGAAATCCCGGAGCAATCGGCTGCGGATGTGCTGGCCTTTTTGCGGCCTGCGGCTTCTGAAAAGCCTCCTGCTTCACTAACTGTATCCACTGATGAGTAAAAAACGAGCATTTACCGCTGAAATCCTGCAAGCTGCGGATAAGTATAAAAATGGGGCTTACATTAAGATTCCCTTCGATGTAGAGGCGGAGTACGGCAAAAAGCGGGTGAAGATTAAGGCCACCTTTGATGGGGAGCCTTATCGAGGATTACTGGTGAGAATGGGCCAGCCTGAGCATATTCTGATCATTAAGAAGGATATTAGGACCAAGATTGACAAAAATTTTGGCGATACCATTACCGTAACGCTTGAGGAAGATACCGAGCCCCGCGTTGTCACTGTGCCCGAAGATTTCGCCGCAGCAATGAATGCCGCCCCGGAGGTTGTCGCCTTTTTTCAAAAATTATCCTACACCCACCAAAAAGAGTACGTACAATGGATTGAAGGGGCCAAGCGGGAGGAAACCCGTAATCGTCGGATTAACAAGGCATTAGAAATGATGAAGTCGGGGAAAAAAAGTCGGTAGTTTGTTGACACATAAATTCCTACTCCATTTGCCAGACGGACTTTTATAATTCTAAGGAAAATGCGTATTTTTGCCCGCCATGCGACTAAAAACTCTGGAAATAAAAGGTTTTAAAAGTTTCGCCAACGACACGGTGATCAACTTTGGTCAGGACGTTATCGGCATTGTCGGACCCAATGGCTCGGGCAAGTCTAATATCGTCGATGCAGTGCGTTGGGTACTGGGAGAGCAGAAAAGTAAGGAGCTGCGTTTGGAGAAGATGACTAATGTCATTTTCAATGGTACCAAGAAGCGCAAGCAGTCGGGCCTGGCGCAGGTTTCTTTGACTTTTGAGAATACGAAAAACCTCTTACCTACTGAGTATCATACGGTCAAGATTACCCGGATTTTGTATCGCAGTGGCGAAAGCGAATACCGCCTCAACGGGGTGACTTGCCGCCTCAAAGACATCACTTCGCTGTTTTTGGATACTGGAATTGGCTCTAATTCCTACGCCATCATCGCCCTGGGTATGGTCGATGATCTGCTCAATGACAAGGATAATTCGCGTCGTAAGATGTTCGAGCAGGCCGCCGGTATTTCCAAATACAAAATGCGTAAGCGCGAAACCCTCAATAAGCTCAAAAGTACTTCCGATGACCTGGATCGGATCGAGGATTTGCTCTTCGAAATTGATAAAAATCTCAAACAACTGGAGAAGCAGGCTAAGCGCACCAAGCGATTCTACGAGCTGAAGGAGCAGTACAAGGAGCTAAGCGTTGAGCTGGCCATTTATAAGCTAGGTAATTATAAGCAGAATTATAAGGACATCAATGCCAAGCTGGAACAGGAGCATGATGCTTATCGGCAGTTAGAGATTGAAAGCCGACAGTTGGAGGCCAAGTTGGAGAATGAGCGTAAGACCAATCTGGATAAGGAAAAGTTGCTCTCGGAACGGCAGCGCGATCTGAATGAGCTGGTTGGGCTGATTCGCAACAAAGAAAGTGATAAAAATATTGGCCTGCAAAAGGTCAATTTTAACGAACAGAATCACGTCAAACTGGCCGAGCAAATCAAGTCGGCGAAGTCTAGAACGGAGCGCCTGAATGAGGATATTGAATTCTACCGCAGCCAAATGAACACTGAAAAACGGCTCGAAGCGGATTTGGAGGACCAACTGGTTGACGCGGAAGAACACCTCAAAAAAGTGCGCAGCAGCCACAGCAACCTCAAATCGGAATTGGATGAGTTCATTCAGGGGCAGCAGCAGACTGAGCGAGAGGTCTTTGAGCTAGAGAAGCAAAAAGCCATCAACAATAATCAAATCCAAAACCTCAGTCGGGACATTGATCAGGGGAAGGGCGCTATTGGCGAGCGGCAGCAAGAGGTGGAGCTGATCGAGGAGAAATTGAAGGCGCTGGAAGCAGAGCAAAAGCAGCAGCAAGATCAACTAGAAGCCCTGGAAAAGGAGGAGCTACAGCGATTGGATAATGTGGCGCAAACGGAGGAGCAGATCGAACAGGCGCGCAAGGAAATTGCCGAAGTCAATCGCAAGCTGGATGCCCGTCGCAATGAATACAAGCTGACCAAAAGTATGGTCGATAACTTGGAAGGCTTTCCGGAGTCGATCAAGTTTTTGAGTAAAAATAAAAACTGGGCCAAGGAGGCCTCCCTGCTTTCTGACCTTATCTATGTGAAGGAAGAATACCGGGTGGCTATCGAAAATTACCTAGAGCCCTATCTCAACTATTACGTCGTCCGCAATCTCGAAGAGGCTCATAATGCCATCAAATTGCTGGGCAAATCGCAGCGTGGGAAGGCCAACTTCTTCATCCTCGAGGCCTTCGATGATTATGAGCTGCCGATGGTCATGCTGCCCAACACCCAAAGGGCTATCGATCTGGTGGAGACGGATGATGTTTATAAAAAACTTTGTCATTACTTGCTGGAAAATGTAGTGGTGACGGATAATGAGGATTTGAAGCAGGATGTGGGCAACAAACAGGCGGTCTTGTTGTCAAAGAGTGGCCGCTTTGTGCAGCGTCGTTTTAGTATTTCTGGAGGGTCGGTAGGCTTGTTTGAAGGGAAGAAAATTGGACGGAAGAAGAATCTTGAAGTGTTGGACCAGCAGATTAAGAAGCTGGATAAGCAAGAGCGTAAGCTGTCTACTCGCTTCTATACCCTCAAAGAAAAGCTGGATAATCTGCGGGCGGCGGTGAAGAAAAGGATCATCGATCAGGAGCGGGAGGCGCTCAATAAGCTATCGCAGGAAAAGGTTTCTCTGATGACGCGTTTGGAGAATTTTGAGAATTTCCTGCGCGATGCCAACGAGAAGATCGGTGCTTCTACGGAGCTGATTGAGGCGATGAATAAGGCCAATCAGGACATGGACGGCCAGCTCAACGAGAAGCGAGCCATCTTGGAGCAGTCGATGAGTAAGATTTCGGAGACGGACGATTCTTATCGCCAGGTGGCGGAGCAGCTGGGTGCAGCCTCGGCGGCTTTTAACGAGAAAAATATTGAATTCATTCGCCAGCAAAATAAGGTGCAAACCTTCCAGCAGGAGTTGAGCTTCCGCGAAAAGCAGTTGGAGGAAGTGACAACCAATTTGAAGCGCGACCAGCAGGCCATTACAGCGGGGGAGGTAGAATTGCAAAACTTACTTGCTGATATTGAGGTTCTGGAAAAAGACCTTTTGAAACTCTACGAAGAAAAGCAAGGCAAGGAAGCTTCCCTGACCAGCGCCGAGCAAAGCTACTTCGACGCCCGAGGTGAAATTACCGAAATCGAAGATCAACTGCGCACCTACAACCGCAAGCGTCAAGACAGCCAATTATTGATCAATAACCTCAAAGATCGCTTCAACAGCCTCAAGCTGGAATTCACCTCCATCGGCGAGCGCCTACGCATCGAGTTCAACATCACCATGGACGAAGTGCTGGACCGCGAACCCACCACCAAGCTCACCCCCGAAGAGCTGCAAACCAAAGTGGATAAACTCAAAAAGCGACTCGATAACTACGGCGAAATTAATCCTATGGCCGTCGAAGCCTACGACGAAATGAAAGTCCGATACGACAGTATCTCGACGCAGCGCGATGATATTTTAGAAGCCAAAAAGTCATTGCTAGAAACCATCAAAGAAATTGAAGACACGGCAACCAGCCACTTTATGACCGCCTTCGAAAAAGTTAGGACTTTCTTCATTGAAGTCTTCCGCAGTCTCTTTTCCGAAGATGATTCCTGCGACCTTCTTCTCGAAGACCCTGAGAACCCGCTGGATTCCAAAATCAAAATTACCGCCAAACCTAAAGGCAAGCGCCCCCTCTCCATTAGCCAACTCTCCGGTGGGGAAAAGACCCTGACGGCCACGGCCCTCCTATTTTCCCTCTACCTCCTCAAGCCCGCTCCTTTCTGTATCTTCGATGAGGTCGATGCCCCGCTCGATGATGCCAACATTGAAAAGTTCAACCGCATTATCCGCAAGTTCTCCGAAGAGTCGCAGTTCGTCGTAGTCACCCACAACAAGGCGACCATGGCAGCAGTCGACGTCATCTATGGAGTATTTATGCAAGAGCAGGGTGTATCCAATGTCAGTGCAGTAGATTTTCGAGAGTTGGAGCACAGTTCGACTTTAGAGACTGTAGGGGATTAGTGCTTGATGGCTTTAGATTTTACTAATAATATTTTGATAACTCATTTATTTGGCCTATATTTCATTCAGAAATCACACCGTAACAAAATCCATTCTCCTACAGATCACACTTAGCCAAAATAATCATTATTCTAAAAGCGCGAAGTTATCCCAATAAGTGATCATCACCGTCAATAACCATCCACAGACGAAAATATCCACCCCATTATCCACGTAGTAATTTTTTAATTCTGGTCCTATAATGACCTTTGTATCCACCCAAAGGTATCCACCCTATTGATAAGTAATTCAAGTTGCATTCGTAGCAACTTGACTAAGTACTCTTTCTATGATGTTGATCTTCTGCACAGAAGACGACCCAACTCCTATTGTCGAATCGATAGCAAATCGATGCTTATAAATAACTTTTTTAATGAAACTCTTTTATTCACTTTAATCCAAAAATCATGAAAAATTTACAACATCTTTTATTCATTTTATTGCTAGGACTTTTTGTCTTTTCTTGTAACCAGGAAGCTGCGGTTGAAGATCTTGCCACCCCGGAAGTGAAGGGGCTCGAAAACACAGAGGGTGAGATCATTCCTGATCAATACATTATTATGTTTGATGTGGAAAGCATTAGACCGACCCTTTCTTATTTTAACTCCGAAGGCATTGAAAACCGGGATCATAAAGTAAGATTAGTCGAGCAGCATAACGGAAAGGTCTTCGATCAAATCGATGATTTTTTGAACAAGTACCAAATTGATAAGGCCGATGTTCTGCATACGTATACGATTGCTCAGGCGGGTATAGCAGTAAAACTTACGGAAGCTAAATTCACAGAAGTTCAACAAGCAGAAGAGATTGATTTCTTCGAGTACGACAGAGTGGTACCCGCACCAGAATTTGAAGTAGAAAGTGTGGAGCCAGCAACTGCGCGTGCTCAAACGACGCCGTGTGGAATAACGAACGCTGGCGGTTCTACCACTGGGAATGCATCGAAGTGGATTTGGATCATCGACTCCGGCATTGATCTCAATCACCCAGATTTGAACGTCCAGACCAGTACTACTTTTGCCAGATCTTTCGTAGGTGGAAATGCAGATGATTGCAATGGTCATGGTACACACGTAGCGGGTACCGCAGCTGCAATTAATAATTCTATTGGAGTGGTTGGCGTATCTAGAGGGGCAGTAGTTGTTCCGGTAAGAGTATTTGGTTGCTCTGGAGGATCGGCAACAAGTACCATCGTAGCGGGGGTAAACCACGTCAATACTTATAACATATCAGGTGATGTGGTCAACATGAGTTTAAGTGGCTACTTTGGAAGCGGATGCTCGGGAAGCAGTTCTTACCGCGCTGCATTGTATGCCCTATCTGATCAAGGAACTTGGGTTACCCTGTCTGCTGGTAACAAATCGTCTAATACGGCTTTGTATCAGCCTGCTTGCATCAATCGCAGTAGAATCTTAACCATATCTTCTATGACCTGTTCCCAGGCATGGAGTTCTTTTAGTAATTACAATATGAATCCAGTGGATTTTATCGCTACCGGATCAAGCGTATACAGTACGTATAAGAATGGTGGCTACGCTACGCTTTCAGGCACTTCTATGTCAGCGCCAACTGTAGCAGGAATTTGTCATGTGCGCCAAGCAAGGCCAAGGGGAGTTGGTACGGTGAGTAATAGAGGAGAGAGCTATCCTATTGCCAAGAGATAAAAACGATTAGCTTTTAAAATGATCATTAGCTCGGCTCTAGTATTTCGCTAGAGTCGAGCTAATCAATGGAAGTACTTCGTAACACCAGGTTACATCCCTACCTTACTGAAAATTAACGACTGTTGCTTCACTCGATCACTCGCTACACTAAGCACATAGGTGCCGGGTTGCAAGGCTGCCAATTCTTCTACCTCCAAAATCTGTACATTGCGATCGACTGTTTGTTGTTGCTGAAAAATCAACTGCCCGTCAATGCTGTGAATGCTAACTGTCAACTGTTCCTCATCGAAATCTCCGAGTGCAATGCGAGCCCCTTCGATAACGGGATTGGGATAGATGCTGATGCGAGATTCCACCACCTTGACTACCCGAATCGTACTGAATTGTTCGCTTTGGTTGAAGTCGGTTTGACGTAGGCGATAGTAATTGCTGCCCGGTACAGGATGAGCATCCTCTGCCTGATAGCGAATGGCTTGAAGGCTATTGCCTGCTCCTTCGACCTCTTCAATAGCCGTCCATCGCTGTCCATCCGCCGAGCGTTCGACGGTGAAGTAGTCATTGTCTTGCTCCGATAAGGTAGTCCAACTCAGCTGCACCGCCTTCCCATCAAAATAAGCGTCGAAAGTGGCCAGCTCTACCGGCAACGCCCCCTGGTACTCATAAGCCCCAATGTCAACTAAAGCTCCATCGATGCGGGGGTTGCAAGCCAGGTCAATCGTGATTTCATTGGCGCTTACCGGGCTATTGTCGCCGGCATCAATGGCCGGTGAGGTCGGCTGTAGGGTGAAGTCGTCATTGTGGACATCTTCGAAGAGCGGGTCCGTAGCGAATAAGGTATTATTGCAGACTACTGCTTTACCGCTTCCGGCGTTCAGCGCATTACAGTCCGCCAGATCGACGATGCTGTTGTTCAGGGTAATACAGCCGTAATTATTGCGAAAGATGTCCCCCCCGCTGGGTCCAGCCTGATTATCGCTGAAAATACAGTTGTCAATTTCTAACTCGCAGATGCCATTAGACTGGCCGCCGGCATTGGCGTAGAGCGCCCCGCCGTTGAAGGCCGCCCGGTTGTTATAAATCGTACAGTTGACAAAGTCGGGATTACAGGTGCCCAGCTGGCCGAGGTTATAGACTGCACCCCCAGCGTAGGTATAATTGGCGTTGAATAAGCAGTTGAAAAACCGAGGATTACAGACCCCGGATTTACCAAGGTTGTAAACCGCTCCGGCGTAGGTCACTCGGCTGCTGTCGGTATGGTTGCGGGAAAAACTACAGCTGGCGAAGATCGGACTGCTGGTGCCGATGTTGCCGTCGTTATAGACTGCGCCGGCGGCATCGGTACCGTAGTTGTCCTGAAAATCGCACTTGCTCAGGCTCGGACTGCAATCCTTGAGCAGGCTGCCCGCATTGTAGAGTGCTCCGCCGGCGAAGGCCGTATTATCAAAGAAGCGACAATTGTCAATGATGGAGCTACAGTCGCCATTATTATAGATCGCTCCTCCGAAGGAAGCGGCGATATTATCGCGGAAAATGCAGTTGCGGATGGTCGGGCTGGAAGGAGTGACGAAGCCGTCGTTGTAGAGGCCGCCGCCGCTGCGACTGGGGGTGGGGTTGGAGCCTGCTGGGTTGTCGGCATTGCCATCGCTGATGGTGAAGCCATCGAGTATGGTCTGGAGGCTAACCCCTTGGACGTAGACGACGGTATAGGCATTATTGCTGCTGAGGCCATCTTGTCCCAGATCACCGCTTAGGATGGTGGTATTGTTGGCTGGATCGCGCTGATCGCGCAGGGTCTCAGTGCCGTTGCCACTAAATCCGCCGTATAGTGCCACATCGCTAGGGATTTGGAAAGAAAAGCTGCGGGTTAGGGTAGTGGTTGGGTAGTAGCTGCCTTGGGCGACCCAGATTTCGTCACCGGCGCTGGCGGTCGCCAGGGCGATTTGCAGATTGGCGTAGGCATCGGCCCAGCTACTTCCGTTATTCAGCCCACCAGTGACGGCCTGATCAACGTAAATGGTTGCTGCTTGGGCAGTAGAGAAAAAAATAAAGAGTAGGAAAAAGATGACTGGCCTCCCAATAGATTTGGAAATTGACATGCTCTGAGTAAGTTTTGGTAATTGTAAATTAGTTCCTAGCTGTTAGATCGTGAGGGAGGGAGGGTAGGGGGGATTTAAAGACGCAATACTTAGAAGAATACTATAAGAAAAACATGAGTAATTTGATACTACAAAGTTACAACAATACGACGGCTGGGAAATACCGTAGAATTGGTATTTTTGGTATTATTTTAATTTTTATGTGTAAAAAATTGATAAACAATTGTCAGTGTCCTCTTCGAGAGACACTGCCTTGACAAATAGGGCTAAATTGGAGTTGTTTTCATCTGAGCCGTGTCTTATACTGAGGGCCGCGGCGGCGACTCTGACAGCACTAAAAGGTAAGCTCTTTCTTCAAGTCCAAGCTATATCTCCTACCAAAGGCTACAGCGATCTTCCCTCCAACATTGAAAAACTATCCAATATTCTCTATCTTGATTAAAAATCTTCCATGAAAGCCTATAAGCTACCAAAACGTACTGTGAAGGAATACCTGGAGCAGGAAGTGGAGACTGGGATGAAGCACGAGTACCATGATGGGAAAATCTATGCCCTATCCGGAGGCTCCATTAATCACGGCTTATTATGTGGAAATATTTATGCGGAGCTGAGGAAAAACCTGGGCGGTGAAGGCTCTACCTGTAAAGCCCTAACTAGCGAGATTAAGCTTCACATTGAAAGTATGAACTCCTATGTCTACCCTGATGCTATGGTCGTTTGTGGAGCATTTGAAACAGCCGAAGATCATCAAGAAGCAATTACCAATCCTACTTTAATCGTCGAAGTTTTATCGAAGTCCACGGCTGAATACGATCGAGGTGATAAATTCTATTTTTATAGACAGATTCCTTCTCTTCAGGAGTATGTGATGATCGAGCAGAAAAGGCATGTCGTAGAAGTCTATTTCAAAAAAGAAAAAAATGATCTCTGGAAAATAACGCGATACACAGATTGGGATCAGAACATTCAGCTCCAATCTATCGGGATCGAAATTAGTATGCGTGATCTCTATTTCGATGTGAAAATTGAGGACCTTGACGCTTAATTCAGCTCACATTTCATCCATCGTGCTAGTGCCGCACCATAAACTTCCGACTACTCGACCTCACCCCATCCGTCATATGTAACAAATATAAACCTGCGGGCCAAGCCTGCGTCGTCACTTCAAAAGTACCGTCCGGGGCGAAGGCGCTGCGGTGCATTAACCGGCCGTCTAGCGTGTAGATGTGAATCTCTGTAGGTTGTTGAGGGCACTGCTGCAATTGTAGGCGGAGCAGTTGATCATTGGGGTTGGGGAAGATATTGAAATGGCAGTCCAACTCTTGGACACTGCTGCTTTGATCGACGGGGAGGGCCTGGCTGCTGGAGTGGCGGATGACAGCCTGTTCGGCTAGGGTCGCTACAGTAGCTTTGACGACGTCGGACATGAAGTCAAAATCAATAGTGCTGACAAGATCATTGGGGGAATGGTAGTTGGGATTGCGGAATTCAGCGCCATCGGTGATCATTAGGGCCTTATGGCCGCCGAGCCAGAACTGGGCGTGGTCGCTGCGCAGGAAGTCTGGCGGTGTGATGGGGCCAGCATCAGCGAGGAGGGAGACGACGCGAAGTTGAGGAACGTAGCTGGCTGCGGCGCTGTTAAAGGCCGTATAAAAATCAGCGCTGTTGTTATTGCCGACATTAGTGATGAAATTGCCGCGGAAATTTTGTGCATTCACCGCAGCCCAGGCTTCGGGGAAGAGGACCTCGAAGCCGGTAGGGAGGGTTTGGGTGTTGGCCGTAGTATCGAAGTAACCAATCATCTCTAGGTTGAGCATCCCACCGATTTCTTCGAAGTCAGCGATGCCGCCGTCGGCAACAAAGCGACCGCTACCAATGAGCCCGGTTTCCTCCAAATCAAAGCCCACAAACTTTACAGTAGATTCAAAATCATAGGGGGCCAAGACCCGGCAAGCTTCCATCATCCCCACAAAGCCAGAGGCATTGTCATCTGCGCCGGGAGAATTACTTACGGTATCAAAGTGGCCACCGACGATGTATACCTTTCCCGCTTGTACGATTCCTGCTTTGCGGCCGATGAGGTTGTGGGCCATGTAGCCATTATAGTCAAAAGCTTGGCGGCTGGCCTCGATGTCTTGTTGGATGAAAAGCTGCTCCATGCTGTCCTTGGTCGCCCGGAGGAGGGTCGTGCCCGTGGAGCGGTGCCGCCGCCCTTCGAAGAAGGTCATGTCCCCTAGCAATCTGGCCTTATCGACCTGATCGACGACGGTTTGAATGTCGATCTCCACGCGGTCGTCGGCAATGACGCGTACCCAAAGTTCATTGACTGGCGTTGACACCTGGCTAAAATCCCAGGACAGCTGTTTGAGGCTGCCTGTGCTGATGGGGAAGCCGACATCGCCCGTGATGCCTGTCGTCTGCGTAGTGTAGGTATTGCCGCCATCTTCGGAGACTTGAAAAGTAATTTCAATCTCATCGTTTTCTGCATCTTCCAAGGCAAAAGTGACCTCCACCTCCTGGGTATTGACGCCGACTGTAAGATTACGGATTTGAGGGATTTGATTTTGGGCAACGGAATTACCACAGAGTAGTAAGAACAAAGCAAGGAGAAGAGGGCGCATAATATGGGGTTTGAGGTTTTATTATTGTTCCTTCGGAAATAGAGATTCTGTGTTGTCAGTGTCCTCTGCGAGAGCTACCGTGTACACACATTTGCTTCTGATTCAAAAAGTACCCCTTTCGTCCGAGCAGTGTCTCTCCCGATTAGGGGACACGGCGATTATTCCTTACAGCCCCCACACTTGCTAGTATTGTTAGTATCCAGTATTTAGTCTAATCCGGCCTTCTTAATAGCATCGATATACTTAGCCAGCTCCTTCTTAACCACCGGAGTCAAAATAACCAGCCCGATCATATTTGGAAAGAGCATGGCAAAGATCATCGCGTCCGAGAAATCAATAACAGATTGCAGCGAAGCGGCTGCACCAATTACCACAAAGACACAGAAGAGAATCTTGTAGGTATACTCCGTCGTCTTATTTTTACCAAATAGATAAGACCAAGCTTGAAAGCCATAGTAAGACCAGGAAATCATCGTGGAGAAAGCAAAAAGGATAACTGCTACCGTCAGTACATAAGGAAACCAGGAGATCGTACTGGCAAAAGCATCAGACGTCAGTTGAACGCCATCAATACCGCCTCCGGCGGCTGCTCCCTCAATGTGGTAGCCCGTAATGATAATCACCAATGCCGTCATTGTACAAACCACAACCGTATCAATAAACGGTTCCAGTAGAGCGACCAAACCTTCACTCGCTGGATAGCCTGTGATTACGGCAGAGTGGGCGATAGAGGCCGAACCAATCCCTGCTTCATTCGAGAAGGCTGCTCGTCGGAAACCTTGTACCAGTACCCCGATAAACCCGCCTGCGATACCCGCACCGCTGAAGGCGCCACCAAAGATTTCGCCGAAGGCCCGTGGGATTTCACTGAAGTTGGCTACTAAGATAATGATAGCAGCCAGTACATAAACGGCCACCATGAAAGGAACAATTTTATCGGTTACGTTGGCGATACTCTTGATCCCTCCGATGATTACGATACCTACAAATATGGCCATGATAAGGCCGAAGAGCCAGCCCAAACCGTTCATAAAGCTCTCCGGGCCACCCGTAATTTTTTCGAACATTTGAAAAGCCTGATTGGCCTGGAACATATTTCCTCCACCAAAAGACCCTCCAATACACATGATGGCAAAGAAGATGGCAAAGAACTTACCCAGTCCAGCCATTCCCCGCTCGGCGAGTCCCTTACTCAGGTAGTACATCGGCCCACCGTATACCGTACCATCCGCACCGATTTCGCGGTATTTTACCCCCAAAGTACATTCTACAAACTTAGAAGACATTCCAATCAGCCCCGCTACAATCATCCAGAACGTCGCTCCGGCTCCACCAATCGAAATAGCAACCGCCACCCCGGCAATATTACCCAAACCAACCGTCGCAGAAAGCGCAGCCGTCAAGGCCTGAAAGTGACTGACCTCCCCCTGGGCGTGCCCCTCCACTTTAATGGTATCCGGATTGTCGCCGTCTACAGAGCTGACACTATCCGAAACCGGTGCAGGTACATCATCATCTAAATCATCATATTTTCCTCGAACAACATTGATCGCCGTTCCAAACTTGGTCAGATTAACAAAATTGAAAGTAACTGTAAAATAAAGCGCGCCAAGAATCAGAATAATCAAAACGATGGGAAGACCGACAGTTTCGCCTCCACCAACGGGGATATTAATGGAGTAAAATACAGTAGCGACGACGGGACCAGTTGCCCAGCCAAAGAAATCGTTGATTCTCTCATCCAGCCCTTTTTCCTGTGCGAAACTAAGGAGCGGAATCAGCGTAAACAATGCAAATAGAAAAGGTGTTTTCTTAATGGTACCCATGCGTTATAATTGGATTTTCGATTTTTAAACTAGTCGGTTAAGGTATCCACATTATTTTATTTATTCAAATGAATGCCTACAAAATTTAATTTCTCTATTTTGCGCTGGTTGCCTGTTTTTCAATTCTAAAACCCGTTGATATGAACCTCCAGCCAAGCACTTCTACCCTCAAGGGTGGCGAATTTCTCATCAATACTACTGCTCCCGAGAGCATCTTCATTCCCGAAGAATTTAATGAAGACCAACAGATGATCATCAGCATGGTCAGCGACTTCATCAAAAATAAGGTGCTGCCCCAAAAGGAGCGCATCGAAAACCTGGACATCGAACTGACTCGCCAACTGCTCGAAGAATCGGGCAAGTTGGGCATTATTGGCATCCCTTTCCCCGAAGCCTACGGCGGCTCGCAAATGGATTTCATCACCAGCATGATCCTCTCCGAGCTGATGTCGGAAGCGGGCTCTTTTTCCCTCTCCTTCGGCGCCCATACGGGCATCGGCATGCTGCCCCTGCTCTACTTTGGCAGCGAGGAACAAAAGCAGCGCTACCTGCCCCAACTCGTCGCCGGGACTTACTGCGCCGCCTACTGCCTGACGGAACCTGGTTCTGGCTCTGATGCGCTGGCGGCCAAGTCCACCGCCGTACTCAGCGAAGATGGACAACACTATGTCCTCAACGGCCAGAAAATGTGGATCACCAACGGCGGCTTCGCCGATCTGTTTACCGTTTTTGCCAAGATCGACGGGGAGCACTTTACGGGCTTCCTAGTGGAGCGCAATTGGGAGGGCGTCAGCCTGGGCGAAGAGGAGAAGAAGCTGGGCATCAAGGGGTCTTCGACGCGGCAGGTCTTCTTTGAAAATGTAAAAGTACCCGTCAATAATGTGTTGGGGAAAATTGGGAAGGGGCATAAAATTGCGTTCAATATCCTCAACATTGGACGCATCAAGCTGGCCGCCGGCGCCTACGGTGGCTGCAAGCTCATCTGCACCAACGCCCTGCAATACGCCAAGCAACGCCATCAATTCGGGCAGTCGCTGAGCAGCTTCGGCGCTATTCAACACAAACTGGCAGAGCAGGCCATCCGCATCTTCGCCAACGAATCGGCTTCCTATCGAGCGGCCAATGATATTCGCCACAAAGAGGAGCAATTGCAAGAGGAGGGGCGGAGCTTGGGTGATGCGCTGCTCGGTGCAGCGGAGGAATACGCCATCGAATGTGCCTTGTTGAAGGTGACGGCCTCGGAGTGTTTGGACTTTACGGTAGATGAGGGCGTGCAGATTTACGGCGGAATGGGCTATTCGGAGGAGGCGCCGATGGCGGCGGCTTACCGCGATGCCCGCATCAACCGGATTTTTGAGGGTACCAATGAGATCAACCGGATGCTATCGGTGGATATGTTGCTTAAGCGAGGCATGCAGGGGCACATCGATCTGATCAGTAAGGCGATGGCGGCCGCGCAGGCCGCAGCGACGCCCAGCGAAGCACCAACGGATTGGCAGGGCCGAAGCCTACATACGGTAGAACGCCTGAAGCAAGCTTTTTTGATGGTCTGTGGAGCAACAGTACAGCACTTTATGCAATCCTTAGCTAAGGAGCAGGAAGTGCTGATGAATCTGGCGGATATTATGGCGGACATTTATCTGGCGGAGTCGACGATCCTGCGGGTGGCGAAGCTGGAAGGCTTGAAAGGCGAGGACTCAGTAGGGTTACAGCGCGATATGGCCAATGTCTTTCTGGATGAGGCGGTGGACCGCGTTTCGCAGAACTGTCGTCGGATTACCAGCTCTTGGGCCGAGGGCGAAATGAGGCTGCAATTGGATAAGGGCGTAGCTAAGGTCCTGCGGCACCAGCGGAGCAATGCTAAGGAGGCGCGCCGGCGGATTGCTGCAGCGCTGATTGAGCAGAATGCTTACTGCTTTTGATTAGCGGACTATCCTGGCTTAAACTTGATGCGGCTCAGCAGCAGAATGTTGGCAGAGCTGTGACGGCAGGCTTTCAAGAGTTCCCTTTCGAAGGAGGCAATGGCGGCATCGTCTCCTTTGAGTGGGGCGACAACCTTGCGGGAGCAGTCTCGAGCGTGGACGCGCATGTCTTTGAGTTCGTAGGTATTGCGCTCGTAGGCTTCTTTATCGCCGCCGTCGTAGGCTTTTTTGACCTTATCGCGGAATTGATAGAAATCTTCAAAGCACAGGCAGGCGGCTTTCGCCAGTTCGACGTGCGTTTTATTGCTCATATCCTCTTTGGCCACTTGTTGTGCAGTGCTTTCGGACGTCTTTTGAGTGGTGGTTTCGGTGTCGCCAGTTGATTCTGAGGCGGTGTCGCCACAGGCGATAAGAGAAACGCTAATCAGCAGGACGATAAGGAAGTATAGATTTTTCATAGTAGTAAATAATTCAAGTTGTGATTCACTTTTACAAGAGTCAATGCGTCAGATATTTGAATTACCACTTCGTGGTTCACAAAATCTTCCTTACCTGCCTGCCGGCAGGCAGGATGACTCTCGTTCATCACAACTTGGGTTGAATACCTAATTTTCTTCAAAGGTATTAAAAATAATGCCAGTTCGATCAAATCTGTTTCCGGATTCGCCATTCCTTGGGTAAGTAGTTGTTGATACGGTTTTTGAGTACTTTCATCCAACCCAGATTGTGTCCTTGATAGCGGGCCAGTTGCCAACCCTTGGTAGGACTACTAGTCAGTTGTTGAATGGGATCTTTGCGTAAATAGGCAATCGCCTGCTCCTTGTCCAGCTCGACGGCCGCCAGCTCGGTATTGATGGCTGTGGAGAGGGCCAATTGGTGACTGGGGATGAAATCTTTTCCTTTAAATTCTCCAACATAAAGCCCAAAAGAACTCTGTGGTAGTGCTCTGCGCAGCGTTGCTAGATCGGCTGCCCAGCACTCGTCAACAACGAATATTTTGCCGCTGTCGTGGAGTAACCACTGGTAGGCACCAGGTTTTAGCCAAGTTTGTACCTGCTCCCTTTGCTTACGAGGGAGGGAGCGAAATTTGGGAGGAAGAGAAAAACGGTCGGGGCTTTCTTCGGGTGTAGTACCCGGTTTCTGCAAGCAGCAGGCATAAAAACCTTCTCCCTGAATATGGTGAGGATAGAATTGGTAGCCATAATCCAGTTGCTTGATGTTCCAGGTCTCCGGAATGGACAGCGGAAAAGGTTGTAGGCCAAATTCCTGTTGGAGCCAAAGAACCTGCTCCTCATTTTCGGCAGGATTATAAGTACAAGTACTGTAAATCAAAAAACCACCCGGTTTGAGCAAATGGGAGACATCTGCGAGTATTCGTCGCTGTCTGGAAGCACATATTTGGGCATTAGCAATTGACCATTCTGTTATCGATTTAGGCTGTTTTCGGAATAGTCCTTCACCAGAACAGGGGACATCGGTAATTAAAATATCAAAAAAATTATCTAAAGGGGAATAATCTTTGGCATCATGATTGCTAATTAAGAGATTATAATCCCCCCACCTATACAGGTTTTCTTTAAGACTATTTATTCGGCTTTTAATAACCTCGTTAGCGACTAGTAAAGTAGTATCGCCGAGTGTAGATAAAAGCAAAGTGCTTTTCCCTCCCGGTGCAGCACATAAATCCAATACCCTCTTTTTATTTAATCTCCCCTTTATTTGCCTGATCATCTCTGCGACGAACATGGAGGAGGCTTCTTGAACATAATAGCAGCCAGCATGAAACAGCGGATCAAAGGTAAATGAAGGTCTTTCCCCGAGATAATATCCCCTTTTGAACCATTTTACCCCTTCTTTCAGATGATCGATCACCATTGGTTTTTTCGGATTCAAATGGATACTGGTCGGTGTGGTTTGCTGTAGGGCAGCCAGAAAATCGTGGTACTCCTCCGGGAGCTGCTGCTGCATTCTTTGTTGGAAGGCACTGGGGAGGTTCAATGTATTATGTATTAGAGTAATTTGTAATATTTTAAAACCTATTTTAGCTAACCAGTAAATTAGAAGGTACTATGAGAAAAATTAAGAAACTTACCGCAATCAAAAAAACGTCCGATCTAAAAGTATTGAAAAAAAGAGAAAGTCTTATGATTAAAGGCGGTGGGAATATCGTCTGTGTGGATTTAGATATTATGTAAGCTTTTACGGACACTTTACAACTTTATCATCCTTTGACTAGAGAAATTGCCAGGGACTGTCAGACTTGTGCTGGCAGTCCCTTAACCTTTCCGTACAATTCTCCTCCTTTACTAAACAGTCGATCCGCTTTATGAATCGCCTCTTTATCCGGAATAAGCGGAGGGGCATGATGAGGCTTTATCCGGGCGTCGATGATCAATGGCCCTTCGCAGCCCCAGTGTTTGTGGCGGGTAAAGCTTTTTACCCCGTAGATGTCATGCGAAGGATTCGCACGGGTGAAGGCCACCCAGACAAAGTTGTTGATATGCGCTGCGAGGAAGGGGCTGTCTTCGGTTAGGATAATCAATGGAAATTCTTCTAAGGCTTGCGGCTCCAAAGTAGCCGCCAGTTCCGCAATCTCCTTTCCCGCCTGCTCCAAATTATCGAACGCCCGAGTCTTAATAGCTAGAATACCGGGTAGCGCCAGTACCGGATTGCTAAAGCCCGAGGGCAGCTTCAAATCGCCAGGGACCTGCTTACCCAGGGTCCTTCTAATCTCACCACAACAAGCCATAACGACTTTGGAGCCTGCGTTCCAGCCCGTTCCTGAATAATCGAGGGTATCGATGGTCGTATTGGTATAAAAATGCAAATCCTTGCGCCAGTCAATGCGTTGTAGCATATGCTGAAAGAAGGCTGGAATATTGTGTGCTTTAAGCTGCGGATCATCATCGGCGGCGCAGATGAGTAGAAATTTGGCTAGAGAGGTTTGCCCGCTGCCCAGGATTCGATTGGCCTGAGTCAGAATTTCCTCTGGTTTGCGCTCCCGGAAGGGCATGTATCGCTCACTGCCGATGGCCAGCAACAGCGGATGTACACCAGCGGCATCGACCGCATTGATCTCCTTGACCCCCGGAAATTCCTGGGGCGTCAGCAACGCCACCATCTTGTGGATCAGGTAGCCGAAGCTGGAATCTTCCTGTGGCGGCCGGCCGACAACGGTAAAATGCCACAGCGCATCCTTGCGATGGTAGACCTTGTCGACCTCCATCACTGGAAAGTCGTGCTGTAGACTATAGTAGCCGAGGTGGTCACCGAAGGGCCCTTCGGGCATCTTCTTGCCCTTGACAATCGTTCCCGTGATGCAAAAATCGGCGTCTGCCGAGACAAAGTGTCCATCCAGCAAGCCGTAGCGGAAGCGCCGTCCGCCCAGCATCCCGGCGAAGGTCAGCTCCGAGAGCCCTTCGGGCATCGGCATGATGGCCGAGAAGGCATGAGAAGGCGGCCCTCCGATGTATATGGAAGCGCGAAAGGGCTTGTCGATCTTGTTATAAGCTGTATGGTGAACGCCAATACCGCGGTGCAACTGGTAGTGCAGTCCAATTTCTTTGTTCATTGCATAGTCATTGCCCGACAGCTGGATGCGGTACATCCCCAGGTTGGTTTTCATGGGGCTTTGGCTGTCGGGAGGGAGGGTCAGCACCTGGGGGAGGGTGACGAAGGCGCCGCCGTCCATGGGCCAGGATTTGACCTGCGGAAGCTGATCGATGGTGGTCTCGCCGTAGGTGATGGGGAGGCCCCAGCGTTGCCGCATCGGCAGGGCGGTGAGGGCAGTGAAGGGGGCGGAGAGGTAGTGCAGCGGGCGCTTGAGCGCCTCGACGGGGTTGGCCTTGAGGGCGATGACTTTTTGGACCTTAGCGATGGTATGGCGAAAGAGAAACTCGGTGCGCTCGAAAGTACCGTAGATATTGGATACCGCCTTGAAGGGGCTGCCTTTGACGTTTTCGAAGAGCAGGGCTGGACCTTTGGCGTCGAAGACACGCCGGTGGATTTCGGCCATTTCCAAATTAGGGTCTACTTCTGATTTGATACGGATCAGATCGCCGTTTTTTTCAAGATCAAGAACGCAAGCGTTCATACTTCTGTAGGACATATGCAGTATTGTAAATGCTATCTAGTGATGTCGATTAAACAACTTTAGCAAATAACAGCTACAATATGCTAATGGTTGAAAGAGATCTAGACTTTTGTGGGGAGCCTAGAAGTTCTCAATGCCATCTACCTGTACATCCTTGTACGTACCGCCTTTGAGCATATCCCGGAAGCGCAGCATCGTCTGGACAGGCCCCTGGTCGATGGCCATATTGATCATCCAACTAGGGATTCTGCCACCCGGATCGGAGCGCAAGGTGTATAAAATGTCGACAGTATTGGGAGAAGTAGGGGTAAAGACCCATTTGTTGATGTGGTCACTGATGCGAACGAAGTTTTTGACTTCGTCGGCCGCTTCTGTCTTGGCGACCGTGGTGGTCGTGACGACTTTGGTCTCTGGGTCCTGCCAGAGCTTAGTATGACCGACCATATCGCGGTCCGAGAGTGGCCAGGGAAAATCGATACGGTAGTAGTCGTAGGTTTCGAAATGGGTGATTTTCTTCAGATTCTTGGACATCGAGCAGCGATAGACCCAATTTTGAAAAGCTTCAACATCATTGATTAGCGCAATGATGTTATTCAGCTTGGCCTCGACGCTGAAAGTGATTTTCAGTTCTTTGATGTTGCTATCCACGCCCTCGCGGGTGTAGACTTTAATACCCGACTTTTCTTTCTTGAACTCCCATTCAATACCTTTTGTGGCAGTATGAGGTAGAAAACCAAAGCTTAGCAGGATGGAGAAGAGTAAAAATTGCCTGATCATATCATTTTGGAGCTTATGTATTCTGTAACAATCATAATTGTTGTTAGTTTTGCCATACTATGTTGAAACGAAATTTCATTCCAAAAGTATATCATTTTTAGGTTTTTCGAAAAGAGTTTGTAAAAATATGAAGGCATATCTCCAATTATTACAACATCTGCTGGAAGAGGGGACCCAAAAAGGCGATCGGACAGGCACTGGAACGCTGAGCGTATTCGGCTACCAGATGCGTTTTGATCTCCAAGAGGGCTTTCCCCTGGTGACCACCAAGAAGTTACATGTTAAATCTATTATCCATGAATTGCTCTGGTTTCTGAAAGGAGAGACCAACATCAAATATTTGCAAGAGAATGGCGTAAGGATTTGGAACGAATGGGCTGATGAGAACGGTGACCTTGGCCCGGTTTACGGGAAGCAATGGCGCAGCTGGGAAGCTGCTGATGGGCAAGTCGTTGATCAAATTGCTCAATTGATTGACAATATTAAACAAAATCCGAACTCTCGTCGGATGCTAGTTTGTGCTTGGAATGTAGGCGATCTTCCTCAAATGGCGCTTTCTCCCTGTCATTGTCTGTTCCAATTTTACGTGGCCAACGGCCGGCTGTCCTGCCAGCTGTATCAGCGCTCTGCTGATACCTTTCTGGGCGTTCCGTTCAACATCGCCTCCTACGCTTTACTGACAATGATGATTGCTCAAGTTTGTGACTTGGAACCTGGAGAATTTATCCACACTTTCGGAGATGTCCACCTGTATCTCAATCACATCGACCAGGCGAAGCTTCAATTGACCCGCAGCCCTCGTCCGCTGCCAAAAATGAAAATCAATCCAGCCGTAAAATCGATCTTTAACTTTGAATATGAGGACTTTGAGCTGGTGGACTATAACCCTGCTCCTCATATAAAGGCAAAGGTTTCAGTGTAAGAATAGTTTAATTTGCCAGGTTTGGACAATCTATTTAGAAGTAATCTAAATAGGTAAGACCAAATGATTAGTATTGGTAATAATGTGAACGAATTATATCTTTGCGCTGACAAAACGATGACAAAACTTCGGATGCAAAATCAACATCTTTTTAATCTTAATTTAAAGTCCAATATAATGATGTATAAATCATTGGTCTTCAGATTTTTACTTCTTTTCATTTTCTCATCTTTCGCTATTCATCTTTCTGCTGAACCCAACCTTGATGAGGGCAAGGCGCTCTTCAAAGCGAACTGTGCTCAATGTCACAATAGAAATATGAAAGATGACCTTACTGGTCCTGCCCTCGGTGGAGTACAGGAAAGATGGGAAGGCCGTGAAGAAGTGCTCTATGCTTGGATCACAAATTCAGCTGCAGTCATTGCCTCTGGCGATGAATATGCGGTGAATTTGTACAACCAGTGGAACAAGGCAGCGATGAATGCCTTTCCCAACTTGTCTGACCAGCAAATTGAGTCTATCCTTGGCTACATCAACGCAGTTTATACTGGTGCCGATAAGAAAGGTGGTGGCGGTGGAGAGGCAGCTGTTGTTACAGTTGCTGAGAAGAGTGATAATACCTTCCTTTTCGTCACGCTCTTCCTCATCCTCGGCATCTTGGCCGTTGTATTAGCTCGTATTATTTCCAACCTCAATCACATGTCTAAGGTGAGAGAGGGAGAAGCGGCTCCTGCTCGCCCGACTTTAGCCGAACTGCTGACCAGTAAGGGAATTATTGGTTTTGTGCTGTTCGCCTTGGTGGTATTGGGAGGATATACTACTGTCAATAATGCTATCAACCTGGGCCGTCAGCAAGGCTATGCTCCCGAGCAGCCCATTAAATTCTCGCACGCGACACACGCCGGTCTGCACAAAATCGATTGTCAGTACTGTCACGATGGTGCTCGGAGATCTAAGCATTCGGTCATCCCGGCTGCCAACACCTGTATGAATTGTCACTCTGCCATCAAGAAGGGGTCTCAGTATGGAACGGCGGAATTGACGAAAATCTATGCCTCTGTTGGCTATGATCCGGATAAGGGATCTTATATCGAAGATTATGAGAACATGCCTACCGAAGACATCGAAAAATTCTATAAAGCCTGGATTACTAAGAATTACCTCTCTGATAATGACTTGAGTTCTCTGGATCGCAAAGGAGAGCGAGAGGTCGAGAATCAGTGGCAAGGCATTGTTACTGCCTTGACCAATGAGTCAACAGGTGATGAATCTATTGCTGGCCCTATTGAATGGGTACGCATCCACAATTTGCCTGATCATGCCTACTTCAACCATGCGCAGCATGTTAGCGTTGGTAAAGTAGAGTGCCAGCAATGTCATGGCCCTGTGCAGAACATGGAGGTTGTTGCTCAGTACTCTCCGCTTTCTATGGGATGGTGTATTAACTGCCACCGTCAGACGGAAGTCCAGTTTACGAGCAACGATTATTATAAGTCCTATGAGAAGTACCACCAAGAGCTGAAGGATGGTACGCGTGATAAAGTAACAGTCGAAGACATCGGTGGTTTGGAATGCCAAAAGTGCCACTATTAATTAATTAAGTTTAAGGCCATATTCATATATAGCACAAATGAAACAAATTAATAAAGACATCTGGGTCGGAGTTGATGATAAGAATAACGATCCTGAATTTCTGGAAACGGTAAACAGTGAATTTACTGAGCTTCCCATTATTGATTCACTCAGTAAGGAATCTTCAGTTGAGCTGAAAAGTAATCGTCGCGATTTTCTTCGCTACTTGGGTTTTGGTTTGGGAGCAGCTACTCTCGCTGCTGGTTGCGACACTCCTGTTCGCCGGGCTATCCCCTACGTTGTTAAGCCTGATGCCATTGTTCCCGGTGTGGCCAATTATTATGCTTCAAGCTTTGTAAGAGGCGGAGATTATTGCTCTGTATTGGTAAAGACGCGCGAAGGGCGTCCCATCTTGGTGGAAGGCAATAAACTATCTCCTGTATCTAAAGGTGGTACTAGCGCCAGAGCCCAGGCCTCCGTGCTTGACCTCTACGATACCAATCGCGTCCGTTCTGGAGGAAAGGTGGTAGACGGTATGGTGGATTCGATGAGCTGGGAAGACCTGGATAAGGCCATCAAAGATAAATTGAGTGCTAATGCCCAGATTCGCATTGTAAGCAATACCTGCATGATTCCTGCGGTCAAGCGTGCTTTCGCAGAATTCAAAGCCAAATATCCTAATGCAGAGTGGGTCACCTATGATCCTTTCTCTAGTTCTGCCATTTTGCAAGCCAACGAGCAGAGTTTCGGGCAAAAAGCGATCCCTGACTACCATTTTATTAATGCTCAAGTCATTGTGGCCTTTGATGCAGACTTCCTAGGGACTTGGATTTCTCCGACTGAATATTCTTGTGGCTACACCACCAATCGCATTGTCGACGACTACAAGAATCCCAAGATGTCTCGCCACTATCAGGTGGAGAGTGGGATGTCTTTCACGGGATCAAATGCCGACCACCGCATTTTGGTAAAGCCCTCTGAGCAAGGCGCTGCGATTGCCGCACTGTACAATGCAGTGGCTAAGCTGGCTGGAGCCTCCACGGTTTCTGCACCTGGAGTCAACGAAAAAGCAGCAAAAGCTATCCGCATCATGGCGGACGACCTCTGGGAAAACCGCAACAAGGCCCTGGTCATTGCTGGCAGCAATAATATTGGAGAGCAAATCCTGATCAATAAGATCAATGATATGCTCGGTAGCTACGGCCATACCATTGATTTTGCCCATGTTTCTTACCAGAAGCAGGGAATTGACTCCGATATTAGAAATCTGATCAGAGAGATGAATGCTGGCAGCGTTGATGCGCTCTTTGTCTACGATGCTAACCCCGCTTACGATCTCCCCAATACAAATGCCTTCGTCGAAGGTATGGCCAAAGTCGGCCTGAAAGTAGCGCTGAACCCACAGATCAACGAAACGGCGGCCTTGTGTGACTATATGGCCCCTGATCATCACTATCTGGAATCCTGGAATGATGTAGAGGTGAAGCGAGGTCAGTACGGTATGATTCAGCCAACCATTTCGCCGCTGTTCAACACTCGTCAGGTAGGAGAGAGCTTCCTGCGCTGGGCCGATAGCTCGGCTTTAGATGTGAAGGCAGAGCAGCCTTACTATGAATTTCTCAAGGCTGGTTGGGAAGCTGAAATCTTCCCTAAGCAAAGCGAATTCCTCACTTTCCAGTCTTTCTGGGACAATGTATTGCACGATGGGATCTTTAGCCTAAAGGTCGCGCCTAATCCTGGTGGTAATTGCCAGGCCAGCGCCTCCGATGCCGCTTCCCGAATCAATAAGCCCGGAAATGCGCCTTTCGAAATTTCGTTTTACGAAACCATCAGCATGGGATCAGGCCAGTACGCTGGTAATCCTTGGTTGCAGGAGCTGCCCGATCCGGTTACTCGCTGTGTTTGGGGGAATTACCTCGGTGTTCCTGTCGAATGGGATGGCATCAGAAATATCGAAGGAATCAAGGGCATCGGTCGCCTCAATAAGAAGAGTACGGCTGATTATGTTAATATCACCGTTGATGGGGGAGAGCCTACGCGCGTAACTGCCATTCCTCAGTTTGGCCAAATGGCCGGAACGATGGCCATCGGGCTTGGTTATGGCCGTACAGTGGTTAGTAAAACGGGTGTGGACATCGGTGTAGACCTGTTTCCCAACCTGACCTACGATGCCAATGGCAACGTCATCTACTATTCTGCCAATGCTGATTTGTCTGAGGTTCAGGGGTACGAGGAAGAATTTGCCTGCGTACAGTACCACCACACGATGGGGGTAAAAGGCCTGGATACAGAAGTGGATGAGGTAATCAACGTCGATGAGAAGAACTTGGGATACAAAGGTTACCAAGGATCACTGACTAGTCGCTCTGTGATTCGTCAGACCAACCTTGATGATCTCCAAGAATACGTTCAAGAGATGGATAAGGAGAAGAAGACCTTTAACAAGCTCAATTCTCACACTCTTTATCCTTTTGATGAATATAAAGAAAATGTATACGGACAGGGCCATCACTGGGGGCTGTATATTGATCTGAATGCCTGCACGGGCTGTGGAGCTTGTGTGGTGGCTTGTAATGCCGAGAATAACGTCCCTGTTGTTGGTAAGTTGGAAGTACATCGCCATCACGAAATGAGCTGGCTGCGGATTGATCGCTACTACTACGGAGATTTTGAGAATCCGAATGTGGTTTATCAACCTATGATGTGTCAGCACTGTGATAATGCTCCTTGCGAGAATGTTTGTCCTGTTGCTGCGACCAACCACAGCTCAGAGGGCTTGAACCAGATGACCTACAACCGTTGTATCGGTACCCGTTACTGCGCGAATAACTGTCCTTACAAGGTGCGTCGCTTCAACTGGCTGGATTACACTACAGCTGACTTGTTCCCTGGTAATCAGCCACATGTAAATGAAGAAGAAGTGCCATTTGGTGCAGACAACCTGACTCGTATGGTCCTCAACCCAGATGTTACTGTCCGTTCTCGTGGGGTAATTGAGAAGTGCAGCTTCTGCGTACAGCGGATTCAGGAGGGTAAGTTGACAGCTAAGCGGGAGGGCCGTCGCCTGAACGATAATGACATCAACTCTGCTTGCTCGACCAGCTGTCCAACCGGCGGCATCGCTTTTGGTGACCTTAATGATAAGAATAGCCTGGTAAGCCGTAAGATTGCGAATGCAAAATTGGGTTATCGTGCGCTTGAGGAAATCAATGTTCAATCTTCTGTCGTATATTCTGCAAAGATTACCAACAGAAACAGCAAATTGGATGCTGAGATGAAAGCTAATTCTTAAAAAATGAAACTCTAGACCTGTTAGCAGGTCGTACAAAACACAATAACATGAGTGCAGTTGTTTCTCCGATTAGAGAGCCCTTAGTTACCGGCAACAAATCTTACCACGATATTACGGAAGATTTGGTAAGCCCTACGGAACGCACGCCGAATGCAACCTGGGTGATTGGTTTCATCACTGCCCTGACGGTATTTGGCTTTGGTGCATTTTGCATCGTGTGGACCATCTGGGTTGGAATTGGTAGCTGGGACCTCAACCGTACCATCGGCTGGGGCTGGGACATTACCAATTTCGTATGGTGGATTGGTATCGGTCACGCCGGTACGCTGATTTCGGCCATCTTGCTGCTTTTCCGCCAGAAATGGCGTACAGGGGTAAACCGGGCCGCAGAAGCGATGACCATCTTCGCGGTGATGTGTGCGGGCTTGTTTCCGGTTATTCACATGGGCCGGGTTTGGTTGGCCTTTTTCATCTTCCCTTATCCAAATACCAGAGGGCCACTGTGGGTGAACTTCAACTCTCCGCTGCTTTGGGACGTATTTGCGATCAGTACTTACTTTACGGTATCGCTGTTGTTCTGGTATACGGGGCTGGTGCCTGATTTCGCGACCGTTCGCGACCGGGCGAAGGGCTTGCGCAAGCGCATTTACAACTTCCTCTCTTTCGGATGGACCGGTTCTGCTAAGCACTGGCAGCGTTGGGAGTCCTTATCGCTGATTCTGGCGGGTTTGGCCACTCCACTGGTACTATCTGTACACACCATTGTAAGTTTTGACTTTGCCACTTCCGTAATACCTGGATGGCATACCACGATATTCCCGCCCTACTTTGTAGCCGGGGCCATCTTCTCTGGGTTCGCGATGGTATTGACGCTGATGATCATTACCCGTAAATTACTCAATTTGCAAGACTATATTACGATCGAGCACGTTGAGTCGATGAATAAGGTCATCCTATTGACAGGGTCAATTGTTGGGGTGGCTTATCTGACAGAGCTTTTTGTGGCTTGGTACTCTGGTTATGTATATGAGCAGTTTGCTTTCTATAATAGAGCAATGGGGCCTTACTGGTGGTCTTACTTCGGTATGATGGCTTGTAACGTAATTACACCACAGTTGTTCTGGTCGAAGAAAATTCGTCGGAGTATCCTCTGGACCTTCGCACTGTCCATCGTTGTGAACATTGGAATGTGGTTTGAGCGCTTTGTGATCATTGCGACTACACTGGCTCGCGATTATTTACCTTCAAGCTGGAGCTATTACACACCAACTTGGGTAGAGATCGGTATTTTCATCGGTACAATGGGACTGTTTTTCGTACTGTATCTCATCTTTGTGCGCGTAGCACCGGTGGTCGCCATAGCGGAGATCAAGTCTATCTTGAAGACCTCTGGTGATCAGTATGCTGGGAAGAATGCCAAGGTGAAGCACCACGTAGGGGAGGAAGCCCATTAAATTATCAAATTTGCCAACAACTTTAATCAATAGATAATGAGTCAAGGATATAAAGAAGTACTATACGGTCTGTATGACGATGAGGAAGACCTGATGAGAGCAGTGAAGCAAGCCAAGGCAGACCACCTCGACATTATGGATGTATTTACTCCGTTTCCCGTCCACGGCCTCGATCCTATTCTGGGACTGGCGGAGTCTCGTCTGCATATCGCTGGGTTTGTATTCGGTAGTATGGGAACCCTGACCGCCTTCGGCTTTATGACCTGGGTCTTCACCCGCGACTGGCCGATCATTTTCGGTGGAAAGCCTTATTGGTCGGTGCCCGCTTTCATCCCGATCACTTTCGAGTTGACCGTACTGTTCGCTGCCATCGGCATGGTCGTGACTTTCTATACCGTTTGCGGCTTAGGGCCTGGTGTAACCAACCCTGTATTGGACGATCGGATCACAGATGATAAATTTTGTATTGCCTTCAATATTAATGGCTATACCCCCGAGCAGGTCAATAAGCTCAACTCCTTCTTCAGCACTACTGGTGCCTCAGAAGTGAATACCAAAACTATTTAATCGCCTGGATATGAATACTCGTTTAAATAATACCTTATCATTGCTCGCTGTGGCTTTGCTGTTGATACTAAGCGCCTGCCAACAGCCGGAGGACAATAGTCCTGGCAGTGAATACATGCCGGACATGGGGCACTCTATTGCCTATGAGGCCAACCACTATGACTATTATTATTACAATACCTGGGGTAGTGAAGAAGAATACTACAAGATTGCTAAGCCTCGGAAGCCTGTCAAAGGAACGATCCCCAGAGGATACGCTGGCGTGCACTACGCTGCCCAAAAGGCCAACGCTACAGCACTGCTGACGGCGGATAAAATGCCCAAAGATAAGTACATCCCGACCAACGGTAGTGTACCTTATTACTATGCTGATACAGAGGCAGAGCGGACCAGAGCTACTAACGAAATTCTGGTCAATCCGTTTCCTATCACTGACAAAGGCTTGGCGGATGCCAAGGAGCTTTATAATATCTTTTGCGGAATTTGCCACGGAGAGAAAGGTGGCGGCAATGGCTACATTGTTCGGGAAGACGGTGGGGTATATCCTGCCCAGCCTGCAAGTTTCCTGACGGATGAGTTCCAGGCTGCTTCCAATGGTCGCTACTACCATGCGATCATGCACGGTAAGAACGTGATGGGGAATTACAAGGACAAGCTGTCCTACGAGGAGCGTTGGCAGGTCATTCACTACATCCGTGCCCTGCAAGCTAAAGATAAAGGACTGGTTTACGATGAAACAGAAAATACCTTAAACTCGAATGATTATAATGTTCCTGGTTCGAAGGTAAAGGTGGTGGCTACTAAGATGGAAAGCCACGATGGTGACCACGGTCACGGCGATGGTGATCACAGCAGCCACGATGGCGACCACAGCGGTGATGCGGAGCATAGCCATGAAGGAGGAGATCACGATCACGGTACCCACGGTGGTGGGCACTAATTTCAGCAAACTCAATTACGGAAAATCATAAAGAATACTTTCGGCAGAAAGAAAAAATAAACAAAAGAAATGAATCAATTTATTTTTGAAAGTAAACAAAAGACGGTCCTGCTAGGGTTTATTATCCTCGGTGTGGTTTGTCTTGGACTTTCCTTTGTAATGGATGGAACGCCCCACCATACACGATTCTGGTCTAATCTTCTTCACAATACCGTTTATTTCACGGGTATTTCCTTCGTTTCTCTATTTGCACTGGCTGCTTTTACCACAGCTTACGCTGGCTGGCATACGGTGATGAAGCGAATTTGGGAGGCCTATTCTTTGTTCCTAATCGTCGGCCTTGGTTTTCTGGTTATCATCATTGCCGGTTTGTGGGGACATATGCATCACTTGTATCACTGGGGAATGGACGGTGTAGCTGATCCTAATAGCCCTAATTACGATAGCATTCTGGCTGGTAAGGCAGGGTTCCTTAATAAATATGTTTACACCTTCGGTACCATCATTGTGGTATCGGTATGGTACTTCTTTGCGGTGCGACTCCGTAAGCTGTCGGTAGCGGAGGATACTATGGGCGGCGATGCCAATTTCACTTATCACCGTCGCATCCGTGTTTTTGCGGGAATTTTTCTGCCTATTGCGGCTTTTACTAGCGCCGCTTTGATCTGGCAATGGGTGATGTCTATCGACGCACACTGGTATAGTACCCTCTACGCTTGGTACTCTACGGCCAGCTGGTTTGTAGGCAGTCTGGGCCTCACCATCCTGACGCTGATCTATATGAAGTCCAAAGGGTATTTCCAAAATGTAACCGAAGAGCATATGCACGATTTGGGCAAGTATTTGTTTGCTTTCAGTGTATTCTGGACTTATCTTTGGTTCTCACAGTTTATGTTGATCTGGTATGGGAATAATGGTGAAGAAACGGTTTATTACCAGATTCGTCGCGATGAATACCCGGTTCTTTACTTTGGTAATTTGATCATAAATTTTGTTCTGCCATTTCTGATTCTGATGCGCAACTCTACCAAGCGTAAATTCGGTACGCTGGCTTTTGTTTCGATCATCTGCTTTTTTGGACACTGGTGGGACTATTTCTATATGATTAAGCCTGGTGCTTTAATCAACGCTCAGCACGCTGACCACGCTGCTCATGCAGCTGGCGAGCACGGACATCAAGCCGCAGAATTTATGATGGGCTTTAGCATTCCTGGTTTGTTGGAGTTAGGAACATTTTTAGGTTTCACGGCCTTGTTCATGTATTTCGCTTTCCATCACATGTCTAAGGCTTCTCTGGAACCTGTGCACGATCCATACTTGGGCGAAAGTTTACATCACCATGTGTAGGATAATTGATTTTGAAAATTGTATACATCAATTAAACTGAAAAATTAATTTATAATGACTGGATTATTAGCCGTTTTGAGTATTATTCTCATCGCCATCATTATCGTACAGATCGGTAAGGTAACGGAGTTGGCGGCGAAAATCAGAGGAGAGGAAGAGGCGGAAATGGAAATTAATAACCGCAATGCGTTGTGGTCTATTGTTTTCATGGTCGTTTTCCTGATTGCTTGTGTTGTTTCTGCTGTTTACTACAAGAACAGTATCCTTTGGTATGGTCCCCACACGGCGGCCTCAGCGCATGGCGGAGAATTAGACTCTTTATTTAACACTACCTTGTTTTTCACTGGTATTGTATTTATCGTCACGCACATCCTGCTTTTCTGGTTTGCTTACAAATATCGGAGCAAGAAGGGCCGTAAGGTATTGTACATGCCTCATGACACTCGTTTGGAGATCATCTGGACGATGGTCCCTGCCGTAGTGATGAGCTTCTTGGTAATTAAAGGCTTAGTGGCCTGGAACGAGGTGATGGCCGATGTTGGAGAAGATGAAGATTATATCGAAATCGAAGCCACAGGCATGCAGTTCCTTTGGACGATGCGTTACCCTGGCCCCGATGGTGCCTTGGGACGTAAGTATTACAAAAACATCACTGCGGTCAATGCATTAGGACAAGACTGGGAAGATACCAAGAATTTGGATGACATTGTTTCTTCGGCAGCAGGGGAGGTGATCAAATTGCCTATCAACAAAAAAGTGCGGGTGCGGATCACGGCGCGTGATGTGCTACACAACTTTGATCTTCCTCACTTCCGGGTAAAAATGGATGCTATCCCCGGTCTACCAACCTATTTTGCTTTCACACCAAATATCACAACGGAAGAATACCGCGAGCGTTTGGGCGCTTTGGACAAAGAGGGTAATCCGCTCTATCCAGAGTGGCACGAACCAGCCGACCCAGAGGATGCAGAAAGCAAGGCCCGTTGGGAGGAGTTTAACTTTGAGCTGGCTTGTGCCGAGCTTTGTGGTTCTGGTCATTACAGTATGAGAAGAGTCATCGAAGTGGTTTCTGAAGAGGAGTGGAAAGCCTGGATGGATGAACAGAAGAGCTTCTACTTGATGAGTATTCGCAACACCGATGAAGATCCCTACAAAGGAAAGTTGTTGAGTGTAGAAGTGCAGCAGCGCAGCCAGGACTTCCGTACTGCGGTTGATCAAGCTTTGGCTTCTGATAAGGAAGAAGATAAAATTATCAGATTGGAATATGTAACCTTCGAAACTGGATCGGCTCAGTTGACCCAGTACGCCAATTATCAATTGGAGGATTTGGCGAAGGTGATGAAGAGTAACGAGAATATACAAATTGCTATTTCTGGCCACACCGATAACGTAGGGGAGCCGGAAGCAAATCTCAGTCTTTCAACGGCTCGCGCCCAGACTGTATATGATTATTTGACCGAAAAAGGAGATATTGAACCTGCTAGACTGACTTCTGCAGGTTACGGCGAAACCCAGCCCATCGCCGATAATACAACCGAAGACGGTCGCCAGGAAAACCGACGTACTGAATTCAAAATTGTGACCCAATAATTTTGATTAAAATTTGTGGGAAATTGTTAAACAAGCTGTAGTAGGAATTCATTACTATTTTGTACTAAAAGATTAATTAAAACTGAATATCATGGCTGATATCGCAAATCCAACAACGACGCCAACTTACAATCCAGATTTGTTGATTGAAGAAATGGGCTACGAAGACCACTTTCATGAACATCACGATGAGGATAAGTATCAATCTAACTTCCTGACGACCTATATTTTCAGTCAGGACCACAAGATGATCGCCAAGCAGTTCCTGATCACCGGTATTTTCTGGGGATTCATTGGAGCCGCTATGTCTATCGTCTTCCGTTTGCAGCTAGGTTTTCCTGAAGAGAATATGGCTTGGATCAAGCCCTTGCTCGGTAAATGGATTACCGTAAACGATGCTGGAATCGGTACGCTGGCACCAGAATTCTATTATGCACTAGTGACGATGCACGGTACGATTCTAGTCTTTTTCGTATTGACCGCGGGACTTAGTGGCACCTTTAGTAACCTCTTGATACCCCTACAAGTGGGGGCTAGGGATATGGCTTCACCGCTGCTGAACATGCTTTCCTACTGGTTCTTCTTTTTAGCTGGTGCGGTGATGTTTGCCTCGCTCTTCCTGAGCACGGGGCCATTCTCTGGAGGTTGGACAGCCTATCCGCCGCTGAGTGCGCTGCCGCAGGCTTCGTCGGGCTCGGGCGCAGGGATGACCCTGTGGATCGTTAGTTTGGTCCTTTTCGTAGTCTCGGTGCTACTAGGAGGAATCAACTATGTGACCACCGTCCTCAACCTAAGAACAAAGGGAATGACCATGTGGCGCCTGCCACTGACCATCTGGGCCTTCTTCGTAACGGCTATTATCGGGATCTTATCATTCCCCGTATTGGCTTCTGCTTTTTTCCTCGTTATGTGTGATCGTGGTTTAGGGACGAGCTTCTTCCTCAGTGAGATCTTCATCGGAGGTAGTGCTTTAGAGCATGTTGGCGGTAGCCCGATCCTGTATCAGCACTTGTTCTGGTTCCTCGGTCACCCAGAAGTATACATTATTATTCTCCCTGCGATGGGATTAGTATCAGAAGTACTTTCTGTACACTCTCGCAAGCCGATCTTCGGCTACAAGGCGATGGTTTACTCCATCCTGGCGATTGCCTTCCTATCGTTTATCGTTTGGGCTCACCACATGTTCATGTCTGGTGTTAACCCATTCATCTCGAACTTTTTTGTCATCTTCACCCTGATTATCGCCGTGCCTTCGGCGGTCAAGGTGTTCAACTGGATTTCGACCCTCTACGGGGGTAATGTCCGATTCACGTCGGCCTGCCTCTTTGCCATAGGATTCGTATCGCTCTTCATATCGGGTGGTCTGACGGGTATTTTCCTCGGAAACTCTGCTATCGACATCCAGATGCACGATACTTACTTCGTAGTTGCCCACTTCCACATCGTAATGGGGGTTGCGGCCTTCTTTGGAATGTTTGCGGGTATCTATAATTGGTTCCCTAAAATGTTTGGTCGTTTTATGAATGAAACATTGGGCCGTATTCACTTCTGGGGAACTATAATCGGAGCTTACGCTATCTTCTGGCCGATGCACTACATTGGTCTGGCGGGTGTACCACGTCGTTACTACCGCTTCGATACCTTTGATTTTGCTTCTCAGTTTGGAGCGATGAATAAGTTCATCACCATTGCTGCGATCATCGTATTTGCTTTGCAGGTGTTGTTTATCATCAATTTCTTCTACAGCATCTGGAAAGGTAAGCGAGTGACGTCTCGCAATCCATGGGGGGCGACTACGCTAGAGTGGACAACACCAATCGATACTGGTCACGGTAACTGGCCCGGTAAGATTCCTGCGGTACACCGCTGGGCGTATGACTACGGTAAAGACGGTACAGAGTATATACCACAGTATGTTCCGCTCGGAGAAGGGGAAAAAGACGGTGGCGAACATTAGAACAAAAGATTGATTTGATCTATAAATTAGCATTAAAGCAGTGATCAGTAGTAAAATAGCAAGAAAAGAGTCGATTTCTTTTAGTCAGAAGGTAAACGACTACAAGCTTTTGGTAAAGTTTCGGTTGTCCTCCTTAGTGATCTTCACTTCGGTGATGGCTTACCTTATTGCTGCGCCGGGGCCTGTTAGCTGGATTGCTGTGGTCGTTTTGGCGCTCGGTGGCTTCTTAGTCACCGGAGCGGCTAACGCCCTCAATCAGGTGCTGGAGCGGGATTATGATCGATTGATGAAGCGCACTGCCGATCGGCCTTTGGCTAGCCGACGTATGGAGGTTTCTGAGGCCGTAATGGCGGCCGGGTTTATGAGCATGTTTGGAATTGTGTTGTTGGCCATGTTCAACCCCTGGACGGCGCTTCTGGGTACTCTAGCTTTGATAAGCTATTCTTTCGTCTACACTCCCATGAAGCGGATTTCTCCGCTGGCTGTGATGGTAGGAGCGGTGCCAGGCGCACTGCCGATGATGATTGGTTGTGTAGCGGCGGAGGGAGACATCACTGCTTTGGCCTGTGCTTTATTTGGCATTCAGCTGTTGTGGCAGTTTCCGCACTTCTGGGCCATCGCCTGGTTGGGGCACGAAGATTATACTAATGCAGGATTCAACTTACTGCCTAGTAAAACGGGAGAGCCGGATGAAATGGCGGGTTGGCAGTCGTTTATCTACGCTTTGATGTTAATTCCCGTTAGCTTGATGCCTTACTTTCTAGGACTTACTGGCCTGATCTCCGCCGTATTGGTTTTAGGACTGGGATTGGTGTATGCCTGGTACAGCTGGAATATGTATCGCGAGTGCACTCGAATTGCTGCACGCAAATTGATGTTCAGTTCATTCTTTTATCTGCCGCTGGCACTGATTATCTTCTTATTAGATAAAATGTAAAATCGCGCGTAAATGGAAGTGGCTATCAGAGAACAAAAATATCGCAATAAAATTCACCCGAAGAAATTCGCCCTTTGGGTGTCTTGCGCAAGTATAATTATGATGTTTGGGGCGATGACCAGCGCCTACATTGTTCGCCAGGCGGCGGGCAATTGGCTGGAGTTTCGTTTACCCAATCTGTTTTTCATCAGCACGGTGGTAATTGTGCTGAGCAGTTTGACATTGGAGGGTTCATTTCAGGCCTTCAAGCGAAAACATACCTTGTTGTACAAAGGGCTCATGTGGGCCACCTTCATCTTGGGACTGGCATTCGTTGTTTTACAATACCAGGGATGGGTGGCTTTGGCCGCAAATGGCATCGAACTGAACGGAAATCCCTCCGGATCATTTGTTTATGTCATCTCCGGCCTGCACGCAGCACACGTCCTGGGAGGGCTCGCTGCATTGTTTGTGGCGCTGTTGCATGCGCTTTCACTAGTACATAAAGTAACTAAGAAACGTCTGCTGCGCTTCGATCTGACCCGAACTTATTGGCACTTTGTTGGGGTGCTGTGGGTTTACCTGATCGTATTTTTTGTACTACAACAATCCTAAAATTTAACGTCTAATATTTTCTAAAATCTAAATTGAGAAATGGCGACAGACACAATTGCACAAGACGATCTACACTTGGAAAATAGTGATGCCTGGGACGGTGCGAAACAACCCTTCAAGGCGAGTTATGGCAAGTTGATGATGTGGTATTTTCTGGTATCAGATGCCTTTACTTTTGCTGGTTTTCTGATTGCATATGGTGCGATCCGGTTCAGTATGCCGAGCTGGCCTGTTCCAGACTTCGTATTCAAAACCTTTCCTTTCGGAGGCCATACAGAAGGGCCACTGCTTTTTGTAACTTTTATGACCTTTGTATTGATCATCAGTTCGGTGACGATGGTGAGAGCTGTGCAGGAAGGGCACCGAGAGAATCAGAGAGGAGTTGTTTTCTGGATGTTCTTGACGGTCATCGGAGGAGCATCTTTCCTTGCTTGTCAGGCTTGGGAGTGGACCAATCTGATTTCAGTGGAGCACATGAGCGTCACTACTAACCCTTTCGGTACACATGTGGAAGCTGGGACCTATCTGGATGATGCTCATGGAGTACCTTATGCAGATGGCGTTGAGAAAGAAACGTTCGTGGCTGGCGATGGTTATTTGATCCACAAGGGGCATCACGGCCACGGTGGCGATCACGCTGGGGAAGCCCACGGCGGCGAGGCTCATGCTGGTGAGGCACACGCAGATGGTACGCACGACGATTGGATCAAACGTCGCTACATGACGGAGGGAGGAGAGCTTAAGCAACAAGAGTTTGGCCCGAAGGCCTTCGGGGCGCTGTTCTTCTTCATTACTGGTTTCCACGGATTTCACGTATTCTCGGGAGTGGTATTCCTCTTGATTATCCTGATCAATGTAGCGAGTGGTCTGTATGTGAAGCGGAAGAATGGTTACGAGATGGTCGAAAAGATCGGATTGTATTGGCACTTTGTAGATTTGGTTTGGGTATTCGTATTTCTGGTATTCTACCTACTTTAATCACTTTTGCTAATCATTTTAAAAAGGAATTTCTAAATCAATAATAGTAATGGGAAATTTAAGTTACGAAGAGTCTAAAAAAGTTGTCTATAAAGGTTTAGGACTACTGGCTCTTATCACTATCCTCGAAGTTGCTGTCGCTCTTATAGGTAATGGGCACATTATCAATGGGTTCGAACTGCCACGGATTATCATGTATCCGTTAATGATCGGCATGAGTGTCTACAAGGCTTACTTCATCATTTACGAGTTCATGCACCTTACTTATGAGGTGCAGGGCATGCGCATGAGTATATTGCTGCCTACTTTGCTATTGGTCTGGGGGATCATCGCCTTCTTCCAGGAGGGAGGCTCTTGGTTTAAGCGCAGAGATCAGATCAAGCAGAAGAATGAAAAACCGGCAGAAGAATCGATAAAAGTGATTGGGATGCACGCTCATCCTTCCACGACGAAAGAATTATTCTAAATAAAAATGGCGGGACATACAATCCCGCCTTTTTTATTCAACTATCCCTTCTCAGAGCTGTTTAGTTTTGTAAGAATCAAATTTACTTTCAAAAAATGTCTGAAAAGAAATCTGGGTTTAAACTCCGTACGATTGGTATCATCCTACTTTTGGTAGTCATGCCATTGCTTTCTTGGGTCTATTTACAGGCTGGATTTAACTATTACAAGGATGCGATGTCGGAGTTGAAGAATTACGGTGATATGCCTGCCTTCTCCTTTGTTAATCAAAAGGGAGAAACCCTTAATCAGGCTGATGTCAAAGGAAAGCTCAATGTACTGGCTTTCTACTCCAAGAGCAGTTCTTATACAGAAGAGATGATGAGCAATATCGATAAGCTGCACGAACAATTTAACGAGCGAGAAGATGTCGCTTTTCTGATGTACGATATGGATAGTGCTACTCCCGAAGACTTACAAGCCGTGGCCAGTAAGTATGATATTAAAGACGATAAGCAGTGCTTTCTCTTAAGCGGGGAGCCACAGCAACTCCAACAGTTCCTTAGTAAGGGTATTAAAATGCCTCAGTCAACAGATGCAGTCGATGAGGAGAAAGGCTATACCTTGCAGGCTGTCGCCAATTCAGATATGACCAATTATCCCTACTTCGTCTTTGTGGACACCAGCGCCTCGATCCGCAATTACTACGCCATCGACAACTCGCGCTCTGTGGCCCGACTAGTCGAGCATATGGCTTTATTGCTGCCCAGAAACAACAATCGCACAAAAGTTATTCAATAATACAGCTTGCTATTTATGGAGAAAAATCTGGCTTTAGCCAAAAAAATGAACATTGGAGCCATTATCCTATCCGTCGTTGTACTCTTGCTGGTAGGAATGATGCGACAGTATAAGATTCAAACTTCTGTAGACTTTAGTTTTCTGCCTCCCTTTCATGCCTTTGTTAATACCTTGACGGCTATTGCCCTGGGGATGGCCTTTTATTTTATTAAACAAAAACGGATTGATGCCCACCAGAAAGCCATTTATTGGGCCTTGGGCTTTTCCGCTATTTTCCTGACATCCTATGTCGTTTACCACTTCACGACCGAGGAAACGCGCTACTGTATGGAAGGAAACATTCGCTATGTCTACTTCTTTTTCCTGATCACTCACGTAATCTTGGCTGCCGGTATCTTGCCCTTTATCTTTTTTACGTTCATTAGGGCCTATACCGGGCAAATTGAGCGCCACCGAGCCATTGCCAGATGGGTTTTTCCGCTTTGGTTCTATGTCGCGATTACTGGGCCGGTTTGCTATCTGATGCTGCGCCCCTGTTATACATAACGGAAATTTGCGAATACCCTCATCATCCCTTAACTTTGTAAAAATGTTTGATTATGAAGAGATGGAATAAAATTGTATCAGTCATCTTGCTCAGCTTGAGCCTTAGTCTGGTAAGTGTTGAGCTGCCTGCTCAATGTCCCATGTGCCGTATCTCCGCCGAGAGTAACCTCAAGGCCGGAGGAAGCGCCGGAAAAGGCCTCAACAAGGGAATTCTCTACATGCTGGCCATGCCTTACTTACTGGTCGGAACCATCGGTGTTATCTGGTGGAGAAACCGTAGAAGAGAGGACGAGTTCGAGATGGAGGACTTGATAGAAGATATCCAATAAAGCCTCGTGCTTATCAATAAAGAACCGCCTTTCTGGTCTGCCCGGAAAGGCGGTTTGCATTTCAGTACTTATTAAAGTTAATTGGCAGATGATATAGGATGTTAAATCGAAAAAGGCTAACTTGTTCAGCGATCAAGCCGACGTCCAATGAAATTGTTGCAACCAATATCTCGCCGTTTCGTATTGCTGTTATTGTTCTTTGGGTACCTACCTACTCCCACTCAGGCGCAGTTACCGGGCGAGTGTGTTGATGTTCCCATGCAGTGTCAAGATAGTATATTGAGTGCCTGTCTGCAAACCCGCTTCGCCAAGGCTATGCAGTTCGAAATGCAGTTCTACTTGATGCGGCCCTTTCCCCGTAATTTTTATGAGCTGATCGATTCTAATATAGCCATGCTTAACGAAGCTTTTAAGGGGAAAATTGAATTCCTTGCCAAGGAAGAGGTCGTCGTTTTAGAGACCGCGATTACACTCAATGATTTGTATTATGACTACTTGGGCGATCAGCAAGTTTTCTCGGAACTGCGTAAGGAGCTGAGGGCCGGGCAGATTAATGTGGTGCTGACCAATACGGTGGAAGATACCGTGAAGGGAACAGTCCTGCTGGGGTTTACGCCCGTTTTTTCAGATTGGAATGAAGGCTTTGCCAAGCAAAGTCCATTGATGGACAATATGCTGATTTCGTGGGAGGGGATGGACAAGGGGACGACATTGATCCATGAGATGGGGCACTTTATGAGCTTGGCTCATCCCTGGCAATTGAGTTATGCGGATCGCAAGCGATTGCAGTTGGAGTCGGAGCGCAGTATCTGTACCAACTTCATGAACTACAATTGTTTTGTCAATCAATTTACACCGGGACAACTGCTACAGATGCATTGGTTTGCGCGCAATTATCGCAGCTATTTGATGAACTAAATACTTTAAGATTTGAACTCGACCACAGAGGTAATTCAGTATACGACTTGTGTCGTTTGTAATTCTAAAAATATTGAACTGGACTTCCCGACGCAGGACTATTCGGTCTCTGGGGAAGCCTTTGAGATTTATAAATGTAAGGATTGTAGCTTCCATTTCACCCAGGCTATTCCAGCGCCGGAGGCCATTGGACGCTATTATAAGAGTGAGGATTATATTTCCCATTCTAACACCAAAAAAGGCTTAATCAACCAGTTGTATCATGTCGTTAGAGACTATATGTTGGGCAAAAAACACCAGCTGGTGAAGAGCTTGGCAAAGGGTAATCAACTATTGGATATTGGCTGTGGGACGGGCCATTTTTTAAACTTTATGAAAGAAAAAGGCTATCAAACCCAAGGGGTAGAAGTAGATGACGATGCTCGGGCTTTTGGGCAAAAAGAATTTGGACTAGACGTCTCTTCTCCTGCCGCGCTTTTTGATGGTAGCCTCAATAGCCCCTTCGACGCCATCACAATGTGGCATGTACTGGAGCATATTCATTTGCTGGATGATAATATGAAAGCCATTCGCAGCTTACTGGCCGACGACGGCTTCCTGATTATTGCCGTACCTAACCGTGAGTCCTACGACGCACAATACTACAAACAGCACTGGGCGGCCTACGATGTGCCCCGACATCTTTGGCATTTCAGTCCCACTACTATGGACAAGATCGCTAGCAAGAACGGCTTCAGAATCCAATCGCTGTCCAAGCTGCCCTTCGACTCCTTTTATACCTCCTTGCTGAGTGAAAAATACAAAGAAAACAAGCTTTTCCTCTTCTCTGGCTTCACCATCGGCCTACTATCTTATCTGAAGAGCGTAATGGATGTGAAGAAAGCGAGTTCCGTCATTTACATTATGCAAAAGAGCTAACCGCGAAATTAAAGTCCATAAATGTCACCGTACTTTTTTCGGGCATAGTCCATAAAATACTGAAAATTCAGTCGCTCTCCGCAGATGCGCTCGCAAAGCTCATCCGCCGAATATTGTTGACCATACTGGTGAATATGCTCCCTCAACCATTTCAGTAAAGCACTACTATCCCCCTGCTCAATCTGCTGCTCTAAGCCAGGAAGGTCTTTACTGGCTTGCTGATAAAATTGAGCGGCGTAAAAGCTGCCCAGTGAGTAGGTCGGAAAGTAACCGATGCTACCCAGCGACCAATGAATATCCTGCAGAATGCCTTCGCGGTCCTCTTTGATGTCCAGCCCCAGATAATCCTTGTATTTCTGGTTCCATACCTCATCTAAACCTTCACAATTGATCTGCCCTTCGATCAGTAATTTCTCGATTTCGTAGCGGATCAAAATATGAAAATGATAATGCAGCTCATCGGCTTCGGTGCGGATAGGAGAGGGGGCAACGCGATTGATACCCTTGTAGAATTTTTCTAAGCCAATACTCGTCAACTGCTGCGGGAAACGTTGCTGCAGGGCAGGGTAGTGGGCTTTCCAATAGGCCAGACTGCGCCCGACATTATTTTCCCATAATCGCGATTGGGACTCGTGAATTCCCAAAGAAACATATCGCCCGCTGGGCAGTCCATACTCACTCAGAAGCAAGCCCTGCTCATAGAGCGCATGGCCTCCTTCGTGGATACAGCTCCAAGCCATATTGGCCAGGTTATTTTCGTCAATTCTGGTGGTTACCCGAACATCCGTCCCCCCAAAGCTGGTCGTAAAAGGATGCGGCGACAGGTCTTGCCGCCCTGCCTCAAAGTCATACCCCATATTGCGCAGCAACTCCAAGCCCCAATTCCACTGCTTATCCTTATCATAGTGCTGAAACAAAAAGCTATCGTCCACCTGCGGCCGCTCCCGAAGCGCCCGGGCAAAATCAACCAACTGTGCCTTCACATCCGCGAACAGGACGTCTAAAGCCTTGACGCGCGCCCCCGGCTCAAAGGCCTCCATCAGGCTATCGTAGGGGTGATCCTCGTAGCCCAACAGCTCCGCCTCCTCACGCTTGATCTCCACCACCGCTTGCAGCGGCTCCCGATAGACGCCATAATCGTTGGCCTCCCGGGCCTTCAGCCAGGCGTCGTAGGCCGCCGAATTGGCCTTCGAGCGACGGATCACAAAATCCTGTGGCAGCTTCAAGTTGCGGCGGTACTCCTTAAGGCTGAGCGTAATATTGCGCTGGGCCTTCGCCTCCAAGGCTTCCGGTTGAGCCGAGAGCTGCTCCAACAGCTCGCCCAGCTCCGCCCCTGTGATCAGCTCGTGCGCCATGCCCGAGAGCGTAGCCAATTGTTGGGCGCGCAGCCCGCTGGAGCGCGGCGGCGCATTGACTTCCTTGTCCCAGCTCAGCACCGCAATGGCGTGTTCGACATCAGCGTGCTTGCGCAGTATCTGTCTGTAGGCTTCGTATTGTGTTTCGGTTGACATATGTAGGAGTTTGAGGTGATTGCTAGTTTAACGGATGAATGTAGAATATGTTGAAGGAATGAGGAATCTGTTTAGTGATCTTTTGATGATGCGCTTGGACACAGATTGGGGCTTTGTGGGAGGGCCCAACCCACAGCCGCCACCCTGCCTCTGCCGGCAGGCAGGCGCCGACATCCCCCCTTCCTTCGCGAAGCCTACCCATAGCTCCGCCATTACCCATCACATTCGGGATGCCGCAAAGTCGCCAAGATCATGCTCCCCTTGGATCCTTTTTCGGAGCTTGATCGGTTCATAGACGGCGAAAAGCCCAAAATTCCATACTATTTAATGAAAATAATATGTATTAATATGTTTTTTAGGGGGCTAAAGTTCTGATTAAGAGACTTTTATGCTCATGGCCCCTATCGCAAAAAAAATCCAACCGATAATAAATCCAACGCCGCCGATGGGGGTGATCGGGCCTAGCCAGCGCCAGCTGGTGAGACCGAGTAACTCCCGACAGGAAAGCAGGTACAGCGAGCCGGAGAATAGCAGGATGCCCAGGGCGAAGGCAATAGCCGCCCAGCGTAGCTGCCAGGTGGGATACTGCCAGGCGAGGAGGCCGCAGGCCAGTAGGGCGAGGGTATGGTAGAAGTGATAGGTGACGCCCGTTTCGTAGGTATTCTGCTGGACTTCGGTGATCTTACCCTCCAGGCCGTGCGCGCCGAAGGCACCGATGATGACGGCTATTGCCCCCAGAATGCAGGCTAGTGTTACAATAATTTTTCCCATTTAATTACTTTTTTATATATTAAAACCGGGCGATAAATGATTGACAGCCCCTTGTATAATGTCCGCTGCATAAAGTGTACAGCTCATGAGAAAGCTACAAAAAATATCCTGGATGATCGCAGGACTACTCGTGTTTATATTTCTTCTGTATAAACCTTTCGGCCTCATCCGTCTTCCCCTTTTCAAGGTTCGTGCTTTTGAGGCCATTCCGGCTAATACGGCCCTTATGCTGCAAGGGCCAATGAGTCGGTTTCAAGCGGCGCAGACCTTGGGCAAAACTTCTTTCGATGCCCTGATTACAGAGGATGCACTTTATCAACAATTTAGCAAAGATTGGGCTTTGATCAAGCGTATTCTCAGTGAGAGCGAAGGTAGTGATCCTTTGATTTTTTCGCAAGCTAAACTGCTGATAGCTTTGCAATTAAATGGGGTGGACGACCTTGGATTTTTGTATGTATTGGATGATGCGCCTAAGCACTTTGATCTCGGCCAACTTCTGGCGACGAAGGGAGGAAGCCGATCAATGTATAAGGGAACGGAATTGTATACCTTGACGATGGACCAGCAGCAGACTTTCGTGCTCAGCCGCTTTCGCAACCTGATTATTATGGGGCGTTTGGCTTTGCAGGTGGAGGAGGCGATTGAGCAGTTGAAGCAGCCACATCGCAATCTTCTGAGTGATTGGGGGGTTAAAAAAATGTTGCGTCGCAAGTCTGATCGTGTAATCAATTGTTATGTGAATTTTAAAAATCTGGCGCTGCTCCTTTCTCCGCTATTTGGGCAAAAAGATCGTCCCTTGTTGTCGGCTCTGCCAAAGATTGGGAGTTGGCTGCATTTAGGATGGGAGGTGGAAGAATCTTGTTTGAAGACGAAGGGACAATTGCTGCCCCATTCAGACAATACCTGGCTGGCCGCTAATCATCAGTTGGAGCCGCAGGCCTCCGGCAACCTCGCTGCCTTTTTGCCCGATCACACCGGGCTAGCCCTGCGCTGTGCCATCGGCGACCCTGCACAATTCTTCCAAAATACAACATCAGCTCCCCAAACAGACTTCCACAAATATTTCGCTCCCTGGCTGGCCGACGAAATGGCCTATGTCATCACCGAGCCCTACAGCTCCGACTTTGACGACGAACAATTTGTCTACCTCAAAATCAACGATGAAACAAAGGCCCAACATTACCTAGAGAAATACGCCCAGCTGTCGGGCCATCTGGAGGATATTCCCTACCACAACCGCAGCATACATCGTCTGATGCACCAGGATATTTTCCTCCCCGCCTTCGGCCCCAGCCTAAATAACCTCCATCAACCCTACTATACTCTACTCGGCGAGTATGCCGTATTTTGTAATTCCCGACAAGCCCTAGAAATATGTCTGGATAAGTACCTGGTGAGCCAGACGCTAGCCAATTCGGACGCTTATCTACAAAGCCAATTGGCCCTAAGCGATCAAGCCAGTCTGAGTTTGTACATCAATATTCGTCATCTTCGGTCCTTACTCCGCGCTTACTTTCAGCCCTCCCTCCGGCCCACCCTCGATCGGGCCCTAGCCCACTATAGCAAGGTCGGAGGCGGCCAGTGGCAACTGAAGGCCGAAGGGATACACTATACCATCGAAGGCTGTTTGCCCGTCCAGCCTACAGCGCCGGAGCGAACGGAGGTGATGTGGAAAATGGCCCTGCAAGCTCCGGCCAGCATTGCGCCTGCTTTGCTGCAAAATCCGAAAAACCGGGAGTATGAAATCTTTGTGCAGGATGAGCAACACCGAATTTATTTGATGAATAGAGGAGGGGATATTCTTTGGAGCCGTAGGCTGGATGCGAAGGTCCTATCGAACATCTATCAAATAGATTACTACAATAATGGGGAGCTGCAATTGCTGTTCAACACTTCCCGGGGCATCTACTTAATGGACCGCGACGGGCGCGACCTCAGCGCCTATCCTATCCGCCTTCAATCGCTAGCCAGTAATGGTTTGCTGATGGTAGATTTTGGAGGGAGAAAAGAATACGCCTTCTTTGTTGCTTGCGAAAATGCTAATCTCTATGGCTTTGAGCGCACTGGTCGTCCCCTCAATGGTTGGAATCCCAAGCGCAAGGTCGGAAGGATTCACCATCCCATGCGTCACTTCGAAGAAGCGGGGAAAGACTACCTATTGGCCCTCACCGAGGCAGGCCGCCTGCATGTCTTTAGCCGGGATGGCCGTCGCCGCTTTGATCCCCAATCATTCGACGCTGCTTTCCTTTCCCCCTTCGATTTTCAACACCACTCCGCTTCTACTCGCATCGTGGCCACCGACCAGAGCGGTCGTGCCCGAGTGCTTAACACCAGCGGTCAGTCCTTTGATGTGCACCTAGATGTTGGGCGCAACGAGGAGGTCCGTTTTGCTTATGCTGATATTGCTGCCGATGAACGCAAAGAATACATCGTACTCAGTGATCGCGAGTTGGTGGCCTATGCTTATCAGGGCAATCAGCTCAAAAAACTTTACCAACACCGCTTCGAATATTCCCAAGAGCAGCTGTTTGAAGTCAACCAACCCTCGAATGGCAAGCAGTGGATCGGTACGCTGAATGCCCAACGTCAGCAAATCCATCTACTGGATAATCAAGGACAGCTGTTGCCCGATTTCCCTTTGGCGGGCACGACGAGTTTTCAGGTTGCTCCGCTGTTTGGGGATGATAAACCCATTTTGGTGGTGGGGAAGGGGGAAGAGGTGTATGCGTATAGGTTGAGGCCCTAGAAGGTCTTCTTAATCATTCATGCTGTTCAGAAATGTAGTATATTGCCGTCAGTGAAATCCACTAAACAAAAAATACTACAAGCCGCCCTCAAACGCTTTAACGAAGGAGGGATTGTCAACATTCGGTTGCAGCATATTGCCGACGAGGCTTTCGTCAGCGTCGGTAACTTGGCTTACCACTATTACAACAAAGCCGCTATCGCCAAGGCGCTGTACGAGGAGCTGACCAAGCAGCAACGCAGCTTGCTGGCCCAGTACCGGATCGTACCGCTTTTTGATAACATCGATCGCTTGATCCGGCAGACTTTTCAGCTGCAACAGCAGTACGTATTTTTTTACCTGGATACCCTGGAAATCCTGCGCGCCTATCCCGAAATCGGCGTAGCCCATCGCAAGCACATCGACTCGCAAATCGCCCAGCTCCGCACCATCCTGGATTTCAATAGTGCGCGCGGGGCGCTGGTGCCAGAGCCGATCGAGGGCGCCTTCGAGCGGCTGGCCCTACAGATATGGATGACGATGGATTATTGGTTGAATCAGCAATCGGTTCGGGAAGAGAAGGCCGCAGAGGAAGAGGCCTATCGACAAGCAGTTTGGAGTCTGCTACTGCCCTATTTTACCCAAATGGGACGGCAGGAATACGAACAGATGCTGGAACGCCCTTATGATTTTTTCTTCTAGGGAAGCCCCATTCGTCCCTAATTTTCAGTATTTTTGTTAATGAAGCAACTTTAATAAAATTGATTTTCCATCTATATTGGGACAATGGACAACTGCTACTTAGATAATGGAGCCTATAATGAACTGCTGAATCTGATGAATAATCAGCATTTCACAGACCATGCGGGCAGTGCTGCTGATATGGATTTCTTGTCCGACGATTGGTGGTTGAGAGATACCGCTGTCATTGATAATGTTGTCAGACGAGATGGAATGTGGGAGATTCACCTTGTTTTTGCCCACTACAAGGAACCCCGCAAATTGATCAAACGAATCATTTCGCGGTACCCTTCTAAGAAGAAGGCGGAATTGAATGCTTGGTATATGAAACGACTGGCAGCCAAGGACCAAAGAGGAACCTTAAAGGTTGATCTTGATGACTTTAGTTTGTGTGCGTCCTAGCGGCGGCTGATTCGTTTTTTTTAGGATAATTGTTAACATATTAATTTAATCTTCTGATGGCTGATCTAAGCACCAAACAGAAAATTCTTAACGCCTCTATTCGTCTGTTCAATGAAAATGGTATGGCCAATGTGCGCCTACAGCAAATAGCCAATGACATCGGAATCAGTGCTGGTAATCTAGCCTATCACTTCCGCAATAAGGAGGCTATTGTAGAGGCCATCAATGAAGACCTCTATCAAGAAACCTCCCAGATTCTGTCCTATTACCGTCTTTTTCCCAACCTGATGGATTTTGATAATCAGCTGAACCAGTACTTTAGGTTTATTCAGAAATATCCCTTCTATTTTTTGGATTTGCTGGAAATAGAACGACATTACCCCGAAATCCGGTCCAAACGACAATTGCACATCGAAAAAATGATCAGCCAGGTTCGTAAGCGCTTTGATTTTAATCGGCAGCGTGGTCTGATCGTTGAAGAGCCTCGCCCCGGCGTCTACGATGACGTGGCTAATGCCATTTGGGTATTGATTACCTTCTGGGTGCCACAGAATCAGGTGAGAGGAACGGAGGCGACTTTGAAAACTTGTGAGTTTAAAGAAATGATCTGGAATCAGATGTTTCCCTATTTTACGGAGAAAGGGATCGCCGAGTTTGACCAGCTGATTCGTCCGCTGCTCGAACGACACAGCTCGGATAATTGAGCGATTTTCTTCTCCTCCTAATATGATGTGAATGACAAATTTGATCTGGTTAAAAGGAGGAGCTTGTAGTGGTAATACCATGTCGTTCCTCAATGCTGAACAACCTTCGGTTATCGAGCTCGTTACAGATTTCGGTATCCGGATTCTATACCATCCCTCCATTGGGCTGGAAATCGGTGAGCAGGTCAAAGAAGTACTCAATGATGCCCTCAGCGGGCGTACCCCCCTCGATATATTTGTCTTTGAAGGCTCCATCATCCAAGGGGCCAACGGCAGCGGCAATATGAACAACTACGCCGGTCGGCCGATGAAGGACTGGGTCAGCGATATGGCCAAAATCGCTAAATACGTTGTAGCCATCGGCGACTGTGCCACCTGGGGCGGCATCATGGCGGTCCCGCCTAACCCCACCGAATCCACCGGCCTACAATTCCACAAAAAAGAAAAAGGTGGCTATCTCGGCAAAGGCTTCATCACCCGCAGTGGCCTGCCCATCATCAATATCCCCGGCTGTCCGGCCCATCCAGACTGGATGACTCAGATTCTGGTGGCCATCGCCACCGGCCGTATGGCAGAGATGCAACTGGATGACTATCACCGCCCCAAAACCTTCTTCACCGACTTTGTCCAAACGGGCTGCCCAAATGTCAGTTCTTTCTTGGAGCAGGTCAAAGGAAATTTTGGCCAGCGGGGAGGCTGCCTGTTCTACGAAGTAGGCTGCCGAGGCCCGATGAGCCACGCCAGCTGCAACCGCATCCTCTGGAATCGTACGTCCAGTAAAACCCGAGCCAATCACCCCTGCCTGGGCTGCACCGAGCCCGGTTTTCCGCATCACGACCTCAAAAAAGGCAGCATCTTCAAAACCATGAAATACCTCAATGTTTTTCCCAAAGAGGTGCCGGAAGGGGAGGGCAAATTGATGTTTTACTTCAAAACGGGGCTGCATAAGGCCCTGCGCGCCAAAAAGGAGTAGTCGGTAAGCCCTACACTTGCCGTGAAAAGACCCGGAATTGCTAAACATTTTGTGCAAGATTGTCTTTAAAAGATATGGAAAAGTATCTAGAGGAACCAGTGGCCGTACGCCATAAGGTGAAAGACCTGTTGAGCCACTTGTGTAACGGACTGTACGAACGCGAAGAGGCCGTGCGCCTCGCCCTACTGAGTGCTGTTGCGGGCGAAAGTATTTTCTTACTGGGCCCTCCGGGTGTAGGCAAAAGTTTGATCGCCCGACGATTGAAATACGCCTTCCTCGATGGGGTGTCTTTTGAATACCTGATGAGTAAGTTCAGTACGCCGGATGAGGTCTTTGGCCCTATTTCTATCAAAAAGTTAAAAGAAGAAGATAAATACGAACGCCTGACGGATCGCTACCTGCCTGGTGCCAATATCGTTTTTTTGGATGAAATCTGGAAGGCCGGCCCTGCTATTCAAAATGCGCTGCTGACCATCCTGAACGAAAAAATTTACCGCAATGGCGATGAGGATATGCAGGTCAATATCCGTGGGATCATCACCGCCTCGAATGAGTTGCCGCCCAAAAATGCCAACCTTGCTCCTATCTGGGATCGCTTCTTAATCCGTCTGGAACTAGGTAATATCAAGAAATTCAAGAACTTCCTGACTATGATCACCGATGTTAAGGATGTGTACGAGGATGATATTCCCAAGGCCCTCAAGTTCAGTAATGAGGAGCTGGACGAGTGGGGCGACCTGATTGATCAGGTGGAGATTGGTCCGGAGGTACTTAACACCATTCAGTTGGTCAAAATCAAGTTAGAGGAGCATAATGTGCAGCTGGGGGGCAGTGGCCATGCGATTATCGTCCACGATCGGCGCTGGAAAAAGATCATCCGACTGATGCGGACCTCGGCTTTCCTCAACGGTCGTCAGAAGGTAGATCTGATGGATTGTTTTCTGATGAACCATTGCCTTTGGGGGAGTCCGGGACAGCAGCAGAAAATTCGCGATATTCTGACCGAGGCCGTGGCCAAACACGGTTACACGATGGCGGTGAACCTGTCTTCGCTCAAAAAAGAGGTCAAAGAATTCCAGGAGGAAGTGGAGAAGGAAATTAGAATCCCGCATACGGTTTCTGCTGAACAGCTGATGCCTATTTACGATGAATATTTCCGCTTGGAAAAACAAGAGAGTAAGTTCAAAGGTGTGTTGGTGAAGATTACTGCTTATCGTGCTTTGTCGATTGACGATCCGCAGGTGGTGAATTTCTTTGACGAACAAAAAAATCTGGTCAACCGTGTGCGAGCGGCGAAGGGCAAGCAAGAAAATACCATCGAGGTGCACCATGACTCGGCCAAAGTCATCTATCGGCTGGAAACGAGGTTGGTGAACCATACGGAGCTGATCACTAAAAAGCCCCACGCCATTGTGCAGCGATTTTGGGATGAGCGCTATCAGCAGCTCAATAATTTTATTACCCAGCAATTGCAAAATATGAGTGATAACCGGCCCGCGGAGATTGATCTGCTGGATCAGAATATGTTTGTCGATACGGAGTTTTCGGAGATCGTCAAGCAAAACTTTGAAGAAGTAGCGGCCCATCTGCATCAATTGCAACTGACGCTGGAACAATTGCAGTTTTCCTACACCAATATCTAAACTTGTGGCGGTAAAAGACATCGAAAAAGAGTTGGAGCAGGAATACGAACGCTTTATTGCCTTCGGCAACCTGCTGGACAAGAGGATGCGCACCTATATCGTCCAGTACATTCAAAATAAATTTGCGCCCGATCAGCACATCATTCCTACCCTGAATGAGCAGTATTTCGATTATTTTCAAAAAGCCCTAGACCGCATCTTCCTGATCGAAGGCTTGATGGAAGTCACCCAATACAATCCCCAACTCAAAAAGCAGGTCATCCTCGATATTCTCTACTGGCTGCGCAAAGCCTACAAAAAGTCGAGAACCAAAAATCCTCATCAGAATGAACAGCAGCGACTGGAAAGCTGGGCCATCACGCCGCTGCACATCTTCGTCAAGCGCTGGGGGGCCTTGCCGGATTACCTGGGGACAATGTATGATCGGTCGGAGCTGGATTATGTTTTTTTCAAGGAAAAATTCAGAAAGCTGATCAAGACGGAGGACTTGACCGTCATTAATGAGGAAGACAAGGAGAGAATTGAGGTGCTGTTCCGCAATCTACTTTCCCAATGGGATGCCTTGCTCTATGCTAAAATTCTGGAATTCCAACTCTCCAAATTCGAAGAAGAGCAAGAGTCCTATCTGGAATTTATGACTAAGAAGGTTAAAGAGTACAACCGGATTCGAGAATTTATCAATCCCTTCACCAGCTACTTGGGCTGGGATATGTCCCGACAACTCTGGCAAGAGACCTCTTTCGAAATCCTCTACCATTACGACGAGCTGCTGAAAAACGAGCAGTCCATCAAAGAATTGGCTGATTTGTTGGGCAATATGCGAGAGGCTGAGATCGAGATTGAGGAGGAGGAAATAGAAAAAACCATCATCCGGCAGGAATGGGTGGTAGACGAGTGGAGCAAATCAGAGATTGTAGGCGTGAAGGAAAGCGATGACCTGGCCCATATGCTCAGCTCTGAGGCTAGCCTGCTCAGCTATGCTCAAACAGAACTACTCTTTCTCAAAAAATACGCAGACAAAAAGCTGATGACCTTTCGCTATGAGGATAAAAAACTGGTGTCTAGCGAAGACCACTTCACTGAGATCAATCAGCGCATCAACCAAAAAGAAAAAGGACCCTTCATCATTTGCGTGGATACCAGTGAAAGCATGCACGGCCGGCCGGAGCTGATCGCCAAAGTCCTCACCCTGGGGGTTCTAAAAATGGCGATGAACCAAAATCGGAAAGCCTATCTGATCAACTTTTCTACGGGCATTCAAACCCTCAACCTCTATGACATCGCCGAAAATATCGACGCCATTGCGGCCTTCCTCAAAATGTCCTTCTACGGCGGGACGGATGCTACGCTAGCCCTCTACGAAGCCATTCGGCAGCTGGGCAGCCATGATTACGAAGATGCCGATATTCTGCTGGCCTCTGATTTTATTATGTCAAAAATGGAGTCGGATGTGCTGGAACAGATTCGTTATCACCAGCAAAATAAGAATACGCAATTCCACTGCCTCACCATCGGCGATTACGCCAACGAAAATGTACTGGCCGTCTTTGATACCAACTGGGTCTATAACCCCAAAGAAAAAGGGATTATCCGCTCATTGACCAAAGACATCCAAAGTATCAAAGAACGCTACTAAGTCATTGATTTTCAGCTGATAATGATGGTTTTTGCCCCTCTGCGGCTATTTAGACTAATTCCATTTTAGGGTATTTTTTCTATTAATTAGGTGTTTTTTTCTAAAACTATTTACAAAACCTTTTCTTATTACTATATTTGGTTATCATAACGTTTAATGAAATACAATTCTGAATTTTTTAGGATTTCGAATTATCATCTTTTTCAACGAAAATACACCTGAATTATGGCAAATATCTTATGGCTGCAAGGAGGAGCATGTAGCGGAAACACAATGTCTTTTTTGAATGCAGAAGAACCTACCGTTGTAGAACTTATCGTCGATTTTGGTATTAATATTCTTTGGCATCCTTCTATCGGATTGGAGATTGGGCATCAAGTTACGGAGCTGATGAACGATTGTATTTCTGGAAAGACCCAATTGGACATCTTTGTCTTTGAGGGTTCTGTAGTACAAGGACCTAATGGTACGGGAAAAATGAATTTTTTCGCTGACCGTCCGATGCAAGAGTGGATCAGAGAGTTGTCTGATGCCGCCCAATTTGTAGTTGCTGTCGGTGACTGTGCGACTTGGGGAGGTATTCCGGCGGTTCCGCCAAATCCGAGTGAGTCTACTGGCTTCCAGTTCCATAAGAAGCAAAAAGGCGGCTTTTTGGGGTCCGACTTTACCTCTAAGGGAGGATTGCCAGTGATTAACATTCCGGGGTGCCCGGCGCATCCAGATTGGATTACCCAAATTCTAGTAGCGATTTCAACGGGTCGTATCGGCGATGTGTTGCTTGATGATTACCACCGTCCTAAGACTTTCTTCACAGACTTTGTCCAGACTGGCTGCCCGAATGCTAGTGCTTTTTACGAAAAAATTGACGGCCACTTTGGTAAACGAGGAGGCTGCTTATTCTACGAAGTTGGCTGCCGTGGGCCCATGACGCACGCCAGTTGCAATCGCATTCTTTGGAATCGCCAATCCAGTAAAACCAGAGCCAATCATCCCTGTCTAGGCTGCACTGAACCCGGTTTCCCCCATAACGACTTGGTGAAAGGTAGCGTCTTTAAAACCATGAAATACCTTGGATTCCTTCCCCGCGAAGTACCGGACGGCGAGAGCAAGCTGGGCTACTACTTTAAGGCGGGCATGAATAAAATATTGCCTACTCCGAAAAGCCTAAAGGCTTCTTCGAAATAAGTCCTACATCAAATTATTCTGTAAAATCACTTCGCTACTGGTGAAGCAAAAAATAAGCAAAACATGTCTATAAAGAAAGAGCTCAATGTATCTCCGGTCGGCCGGGTAGAGGGCGATCTGGATGTCAAGGTGTACATGGAAAATGGTGTAGTTACCCGAGCGCATACTCAAGCGGCTATGTTCAGAGGGTTTGAGAAAATCTTAGCGGGGAAAGACCCACAGTCGGGGCTAATTGTTACCCCCCGTGCCTGCGGCATCTGTGGAGGTTCTCACCTCTACTGCGCCTCCTCTGCTCTCGATGTAGCCTGGCAAACCACGCTGCCCCCTAATGCGCTGCTACTCAGAGCTATCGGTCAATCCACGGAGACTATCCAAAGTATCCCCCGCTGGTTCTACGCCATCTTCGCCACCGATATGGCCAATAAGAAATTCGCTAATAAGCCGCTTTATCAAGAAGTGGTCAAGCGTTTCGCCGCCTACGTGGGGACCTCTTTTCAGCAAGGCGTAACGGCCTCTGGTCGCCCCGTCGAAGTATATGCCCTCTTCGGCGGTCAGTGGCCCCACTCTAGCTACATGGTACCCGGTGGGGTGATGTGTGCACCCACGCTTAAGGATGTCACCCGCGCCCATGCGATCATGAATCAATTCCGCAACGATTGGCTGGAGCCGGTCTGGCTGGGTTGCTCTATCGAGCGCTACATGCAGATTCAGTCTTGGGATGACATGATGGAATGGCTGGAAGAAAACGAATCACATCGCAACAGTGACCTCGGCCTCTTCCTTCGTGCTGGATTGGAATTCGGACTGGATAAATTCGGACAGGGTGTAGGTAAATTCCTGGCCTGGGGGACGTATCTGCACAAAGATATGTACAACAAGCCGACCATTGAAACTCGCAATGCGGCCACTATTAGTCCTTCTGGTTTCTGGGATGGCAATCAGTATTTCGATGCTGATCATCTGCAAACCTCTGAGCACGTCAAGCACGCCTGGTACCTCAACCAGGCCGATGGCCTTCATCCTTTCGATGAGCCCATCCCTACTGCTTCGACGGATTCGAGAGTGCTGGAGCATACGGACTTTAATGATAAGTACAGCTGGTCCAAGGCTCCTCGCTTTATGGGCCACGCTGCCGAGGCTGGCCCGCTGGCTCGGGTGATCATGAACGCCAATCCGGCCAATGCTGCCCACCAATTCCAGGATCCGCTCTTCGGCGATATTATGGCCAAGATGGGCCCATCGGTCTACACCCGCGTACTGGCTCGGATGCACGAAGCACCACGATTGTACACCATGATTGATACCTGGCTGAGTCAAATTCGCCTGGATGATGAATTCTACATCAAGCCTACTGAGCGTGACGGCATTGGCTGGGGAGCCACCGAGGCGGCCCGTGGTGCGTTGGCCCACTGGATCAAGATCAAGAATGGGGTGATTGAAAATTACCAGATCATCGCTCCGACGACTTGGAATGTTGGGCCGAATGACAGCGAAGGCAACGCCGGACCGATTGAGTCGGCGCTGGAAGGCACCGAAATTGAAGATCCCCACGATCCAGTGGAAGTGGGAATGGTGGCTCGCTCCTTTGATTCCTGTCTGGTTTGTACCGTCCATGCTCACGACAACAAGACTGGCAAGCAACTGGCGAAATTCAAGTTATAGAATCATAAACCTATATATGAAAAGCGACCCGTCAAAACCTAAATTGGCGGGTTTCTTTTTATCTGGAATATTATCACTACTGCTAAAAATCCTTTATATTTATTTACTGAAGAATAATGATATAAAATATGACGACAGGTACAAAGCAGGCGCAGCTGAAAACAGCCATCCTTGGCTTTGGTAACCCAGTACGGGCTGACGATGGGGTCGGTATCTACGTGATCGAGCAACTGAAAGCCCAAATGGACGAACAAGAGCATGTTCAACTCTTTGATATGGGTACCTCGGCTTTCGAAGTCCTGTTTCAGCTCAAAGGGCACGATCGGATCATTTTGGTGGATGCTGTGATCAATACCGAGGAGGAAGTCGGAACGCTTTACAAGCTGCCGGCACAGGAGGTGGAGGCGCAGATTGAGGACGATCCGATGGTTTTTCTGCACAGCTTGAAATGGGATCAGGCGCTGTCCTACGCCCGAAAGATTTTGCGGGAGGAGTATCCCGAAGATATTGAAGTCTACCTGATTGCTATCGACGATACGAAGTTCAATGTCGGCATGTCTGAGGCGGCGAAGGCCGGTGGAGATCGGGTAGTGGAAATTTTATTAAACGAATTAAACCCCCAAGTTGTGACGAACGAGAGTCAGTAAGGAAGATTTTGTGAACCACGAGATGGTGATTCAAATATCTGACGCATTGACTCTTATAATAGTGAATCGCACTTGCATTAAACAATAAATCCATGTTTATCCCTCCCAATCGGTTGAAAGAGGAACTGGGCCGGCCATCGGCAGGAAAGAGCGAGCTGCGCTTAAAGTCCGCCCATTTGCTGATCGGTCATCAGTTGGTACAGCAAGCTTTGGGAGCGGCCGACAATGTCTATATGGTCTATTACCCTGACCGTGGCAGCCTCTTGATTGCCCCGGTTAGCGATGAACTTTTTAAGAATCTACATAAAGCTAGCCAGCACATGCTCAAAAGCCGCAATTTGAACGGTGACAAAAGCATTGCTATACACGAAATCTTAATTGATCACCAGCTTGATCGGACCGATCGTGATCTGGAATACGAGTTAGAAAAAGGATTGGGTATTTTAAAAGTGAATCTGTAAATGAACATCTATGTTGATCCCTCCCAATTTTCCTACTCCCTTAAGCCCCGAAGGCTTGGGTACGCGAGCAGACATGAAGGTACTGGTCCATGATAAATGGTTGATCAATACGGAGGTGCGCTATGATTTGAAGAAGCGTTATGGGCAGTGGCACCTGACTATGATTTACATCGCTGTAAACAATCCATTACAATTCATTTGTCGGAATATTGATACTTATCCATCGGAGAAGAAGGCGCAGCTCTACGCCCAGATTTTTCTGAGGGGGATACGAAAAGATGCACGGGGGACTTTAAAAACAAATCAAGATGCTTTCAATTTTTGCGACAACTGAACAACGGACCGCTTTAGAAGAAATTATTGAATCAGAGGATCGCCTCGCTGAATTGGTGGACATCCGACCTTTACAAAAAGCGGAGGTTGTTGCCAGCGATACCAGTTTGATTGTCGAGGAAAATCGCATTTCACTGCCACTGGACTGGCACAATCTCAGCCCACCTTATTTGCTCAATCAGCAGCTTCCTTTTGATGCGGCCTTATTGCTGGGGCTCATTTTTAATAAGTTGAGAAATATGGAAAAGGCCTGGAATTACTTACAGGCTTACCCCAATTTGCAGTACGAGATTGGTATAATGAACCGCCTGCGTAATGGGTTTGAGATGGAAGAGGAGGAGTGGAGAGGAAAAATGGAGGCGGCTATAGGGAATGATGAATTCGAACGCTACCGCCGGCTGCACAATGCGGCTGTCATTCGCCATTATGGGCATCTCAACCCTGCGCCGAGGCAGGCGGCTCCGGGCACTTGGTATCAGGAGGCGCTGGAGGCGGCCCCTGACGCAGAGCACTATGCCTTTACCGCCCGGCACTTCGCTGTCCTCATGCTGGATGCCAATGCTTTGACAGAGGCCGAAGACCTGCTGAATCACAGCATCGATAGTCCTATTTCCGAGGAGGCTAAAAATGCGCTGCGCTCCGTATTGACTAATATTTGGATGAAGCAGTTAAAGGTTCCTTACGATGCGGTATTGCTCGAAAAACTGAAGACTACGCTGTGGCAGGTGCTGGAATATTACGAGAATCACAATCGAGAGGTAGAGGCTGGCCTCATCCTGATCGATGCTGCCCACATTGCCAATATTTCAGAAAGCTACACCGAATCGCTAGGCTACCTCTCTAAAGCCATCGGTATTTTTGAACAGGCCGAACTGCCGGAGCTGGTCGGTAATGCCCAGCTGCGCAAAGGTACCCTGCTATACACCTGGGCCCAGAACGGCAATCCTCAATTTTATAAACCCGCCATAGAGGCCTACCAGCAATCGCTGAAAGTCTTCCGGCAAAGCGTCGCCCCCGACGTTTTTGCAGAAATTCATCATCAGCTGGGTATGCTCTATGCAGAAATGCCCGCCGAAAATAAGAAGCGTGGCATCTGGGCGGGCGTGGCCTCGGCCTCCTTCCAAGAGGCCCTCAATTTTTACAACAAAGAACAGCATCCCTACGAGTACGCCATGATTTGCAATAATTTCGGCAATGCCCTCAGCAAATTCCCTCCGGCTATTCATTCGGATAACTTCGAGAAATCGCTTTTTTACTATCAAGAAGCCCTCAGCATTCGCACTGCGGATTATCCCTACGAGCGGGCCATCACGCTGCTCAACTATCTGGAAGCCAGCTGGAAAGTAGGCAATGCAACCGATGCTTTCAATCAGAAGCGTTATGAGGACATGCTGCTGAAGGCCCGCGAGATTGGGCAATTGGTGCAGGAGCCCGATATACTGAACGAAGCGCAAAAGCACCTGGATATGTTAGAAGAATTGAAAAAAAGCGTTTCCTAAACCCGCTCCAATGCACGAAATCTCACTGGTCCGCAATATCTTCAACACCTTGGAGGTCGAATTTACGACAGAGGAACTGAGCCGCATGACGGCCATTGACCTCAAGGTTGGCCTGCTGTCCAATATCGAACCCATCTTGATGCAAAATGCCTTTGAGGCGGTTACGACTGCCGAAGAAAAATACCAGCGTGTCCAGCTCAATGTCCTGAAGATTCCGATCGAAATCTACTGTTCGACCTGCGACCTCAATAGTACGATTGAAAATTACAAGTTTGCCTGTACCAGCTGTGGCCAGCCCAATAATAATGTCGTAAAAGGCACCGAATTGCTGATCCATCAAGTTCACTTTGATGATGATTAACTGATTCACTACCTTTGCCTTATGAATCTCGATGCTTTTCGCAAGCAAGCGCAAGACCGCCGTAAACCCAACAAGGTCTTCCTCAAACGACTTAAAAAGCGGCCCCCCAAACACCTTGATCAGCAGGTTCAGGAGCTGCATGATGAGGTATTCGAAGAGCTGGACTGTCTAGACTGCGCTAATTGCTGCAAAACCACCAGTCCCATCTTTCTGCCTAAAGACATCGAGCGCCTGGCCCGCCACTTCCGCCAACGCCCCGCCGAATTCATCGAGCAACACCTCTACTTGGATAAAGAAGGCGACTATGTCCTCCACCAAGCGCCCTGCCCCTTCCTCGGCCCCGACAACTATTGCAGCGTTTATGAAAGCCGCCCCCGCGCCTGCCGTGAATACCCCCATACCAATCGCAAACGCTTTCAACAAATTCTGGACTTGACTTATCGGAATACGCAGGTCTGTCCGGCGGTGTTGGAGATTGTGGAGCGGTTGAAGGCTGCCTTCTAATTCTCTAGAAAATATTTTCTAAACAATAGAAAAGCTTTTCTAATTCATCTCATTCCCTTAAATTGTAGATGCAAGCCCTTATAGCGGCTTATATTTGATAAGGAAATCAATTTATATCATGGATAAGATTCAAAAATCTACGAAGGTAGCCAGAGGCACCGTGACTTGTGACAATACTACTATGCATCTGCTTAAGGCCAACGATTTCGTCGCCGAAAGTATCCGTAAGCGCATGGCTGAGCAGCAAATCTTGATGATCAATATGACCTCTTCGGCAGGGAGCGGTAAGACGACCTTGCTGCAACAGACGGCTCGGCGTATTGGCGATAAGGTGAAGATGAAAATTCTGGTGGGTGATTTAGAGACCGAGCGGGATGCCAACCGATTGCGGGACGCGGGAGCCGATGCCCTGCAGATTGTTACTGGAGGGATTTGCCACCTAGAGGCCCAGATGATTTGGCAGGCTATGGAAAATCTCGATTTAGAGGGGGTAGAATTGTTGATTGTAGAGAATGTCGGCAACTTGGTTTGTCCGGCCTCTTTTGATTTAGGGGAAGATTATCGGGTAACGCTGATTGCGACGACTGAGGGAGACGATAAGCCCAAGAAGTATCCTCGAATGTTTTTGACCAGCGAAATGATGTTGGTCTCCAAGATCGATTTGCTGACTCACTTGCCTTTTTCTGTGGACGCTGTCGTTGCCGATGCGCGGGATGTCAATCCTGATATTAAGGTAATCGAAGTGTCCAGCACCCAGAATATCGGAATTGACGAATGGTGCAATTGGTTATTGGCCAAAGTTAAAGAAAAGCAGGCTGCTCATACGGTGGTGGAAACCAAGTAATGAGAACTTGGCATATCCATATCGAAGGACAGGTACAAGGCCTGGGGTTTCGACCTTTTGTCTTTTTATTAGCTGAGCGGATGGGCTTGAAGGGCTGGGTGAATAACGGCGCAGACGGAGTACATGTCGAGTTCAACGCTGAGGAGGCTTTGGCCGAGCGGTTTTATGAGGACTTGATTCGCGAAGCGCCAGCTTTGGCGCGTATTACTCAGCATTCTATGCAGGCGATTCCGTTGAAAGCCTTTAATCGCTTTAGCATTGTGCACAGCAAGGCCGAGGCCAGCCCGAGGTTGCTTTTGACGCCCGACTTTGCCCTCTGTGATGCCTGTCGTCGCGATTTGCGAACGGAGGGCAATCGCCGCCACGACTATGCTTTCACCACCTGCACCCAATGCGGTCCTCGCTATTCTATCATTCATCAATTGCCTTACGATCGGGAATCCACCACTATGGATACTTTCCCGATGTGCCCGGCTTGCCAGGCAGAATACGATAATCCCAGAGACCGGCGCTATTATTCCCAGACCAATTCTTGCTCCGATTGTGGTATCCAACTGTCTCTGTACAATGCTACAGGGATGAAGGAAGAGGTCGCAGCTAAGGAGCTGATTCAACAGGTAGTAGCACTGTGGTCCGCTGGTCAGATTGTGGCCATCAAGGGGATTGGAGGCTATCTGTTGACCTGCGATGCCAGCCATGCAGAGACGCTGGCTCGCCTGCGGGAGCGTAAGCATCGGCCCTCCAAGGCTTTTGCTTTGATGTTTCCTGATTTGGAAACTTTGGAAGAGGTGGCCGATGTCGGGAAAAAAGCGACGCAGGCTTTGCAAAGCGAGGTCGCACCTATTGTTATTTTACCCTTAAAAGCAGCAGCAGAGACGGATTTGTGTCTGGATCAAATTGCTCCTGGACTGCAACAGGTTGGAGCGATGTTGCCCTACACGCCTTTGTTTCAACTATTGCTCCAGCAATTTGCTCGTCCGATTGTAGCAACCAGCGGAAATCTCAGCAATTCGCCCATCGTTTTCGAAGAAGAAAAGGCGCTGAACGAACTGTTCGCTATTGCCGATTATTTGCTGAGTGATAACCGAAAAATCGTAACGCCGCAGGATGATAGTGTGATTCGGTTTTCTCCCTTCACCCAACAAAAAGTAGTGCTGCGGCGCTCAAGAGGATTGGCCCCCAGCCTGATTCATCCTGCCATCAACTGGTCGAAGCAAAGCTTGTTAGCTGCTGGTGCTCAGCTTAAAAGCAGCTTTGGATTAGTGCATCAGGGCAATACTTACATTAGTCAATACCTTGGTGATCTATCCGCTTTTGATACCCAGGAAAGCTATCAGCACAGCCTGCGTCATCTGCTGCGATTATTCCAGATCAAACCGCGGCTGACCCTGCTTTGCGATAAGCATCCCGATTATGCTGCCACCCAAAATGCCCTTCACCTCGCTCAGTTGCTAGACAGCCCCATTCACCAAATTCAACACCACGAGGCGCACTTCGCCGCCGTGCTAGGTGAGCAAGATTTAGTCCACGCCAAAGAGCCCATTTTGGGCGTCATTTGGGATGGAACAGGTTTAGGAAATGATCGGCAAATATGGGGTGGAGAGTTTTTCCAATACCAATTGTATCAATTCATCCGTATCGGACATTTCGATTATTTCGATGCGATTTTAGGAGATAAAATGCCCCGCGAACCGCGAATTTCGGCGCTTTCGGCCTGTTGGGGGCATCCGGAACTCAGCGCCTTGTTGAAGGATAAATTCAGTTCTACCGAATGGCGGATTTATACCCGGATGTTGGAGCGAAAAAATCCTTTGCAAACCTCTAGTGTGGGTCGCCTTTTCGATGCAGTTGCTTCGCTATTGGGGCTGATGGATCAGCAAAGTTATGAGGGGGAGGCAGCGATGCTATTAGAGCAGTTAGCGACCTCGTACTGCCGCTCAACAGGACTAGATTTTACAGCAACTTACTTGGAGGATACCCTGGTGGGGGAAGCGATTCCAACTGACTTGCTGCTGCAGTCCCTCATCGAGGATATTCGTCAGCAAAAGCCTGCTGGATGGATTGCGGCCAAATTTCACTATACCCTCGTCAAAATTATTTTACAAAAAGCCGAGCAGCATCAAGTTCGACATATTGCTTGCAGCGGAGGAGTGTTCCAAAACGGGCTATTGCTGGACTTGCTGCGCTACCATGCTCCGCCATTTATACAGTTGCATTTTCACGAACAACTATCCCCCAACGATGAGAACATTGCCTTTGGACAGTTGGTCCACTGGCAGATTGCACAACATCGAAGTTCATTCTCTAAAAATAAAACCAATAATCATGTGTTTAGCGATTCCCGGTAAGATACAATCCATCGAAAACAAGTTTGATGGCCTGGTACGCATGGCTAAAGTTTCCTTTGGTGGCATCATTAAGGAAGCCAGTTTAGAGATGGTGCCGCAAGCCCAGATTGATGACTATGTGTTGGTACACGTCGGTGTAGCCATTAGCGTCGTAGATGAGGAGGAGGCCAAAAAAACGTTCCGCTACCTCGAAGAAATGGGAGAGGTAGAAGATGAATTGAATATTTCTGAATTCCGACCCGATAAGGAGGAGTACGATCAATAAAATTAATGTCTATGAAGTTCTTAACGGAATATAGAGATCCCGAGATGGCACATCGCTACCTCGAAGAAATCAAAAAGACGGTGACCCAACCCTGGACGATTATGGAAGTGTGTGGTGGGCAAACCCATAGCCTGGTCAAAAACGGCATTCTGAATATGCTGCCTAAAGAGATCAACATGGTGCACGGCCCGGGCTGTCCGGTCTGCGTTACGCCTTTGAATCTGATTGATAAGGCGGTTTATTTAGCCGAAGAAAAGGACGTAATTCTTTGTTCTTTTGGCGATATGCTCCGCGTTCCGGGCTCGGAAAAGAGCCTTTTGGAAGCCAAGGCGGGTGGGGCAGATATTCGCATTTTGTATTCGCCATTAGAAGCGGTAAAAATTGCGCAGCAACATCCCGATCGAGAAGTCGTCTTTTTTGCTGTTGGCTTTGAAACGACCGCGCCGGCCAATGCCCTTTCGGTCGTTCATGCCCATCGATTGGGCCTAGAGAATTATTCCATTCTGGCCTCTCACGTGCTGGTTCCTCCGGCAATCGAAGCTTTAATGAGTGATGAGGAATGCCATGTGCAGGGCTTCCTAGCGGCTGGGCATGTCTGCACAATTATGGGGATGGAAGAATACTATCCGCTTGTGGAACGCTTCGGGGTCCCGATTGTGATTACAGGTTTTGAACCCGTAGACATTTTGCAGGGGATTTTGATGACGGTCCGTCAATTGGAGCAAGGAGAGGCTCAGTTAGAAAATCAATACGCTCGTATGGTCAGGGCGCAAGGTAATCCCAATGCGATGGAGACCATCTACAAAGTATTTGAGGTGACGGATCGAATGTGGAGAGGAATGGATGTAATCCCCAATAGCGGTTATGAAGTGCAAGAGCAATATGCCCGATTTGATGCCCGGAAGAAATTTTCGGTCAATATTCCGGAGGCACCCGAAAACGAAGAATGTATTGCTGGAGCGATTATGAAGGGAATCAAAAAGCCTTACGAATGTCCCAACTTCGGCAGGTCTTGTGTACCCGAAAATCCTTTAGGAGCGCCAATGGTTAGCTCCGAAGGCGCTTGCGCCGCCTACTACCATTTTTCTGATCAAATCAATCAAGTTGCTCAACAAACAGCCTGATGCTATGACGGTAAGCCTGAAAGAAAAGAAGATCAAGATGCAGCTGCAATGCCCGATGCCTAAGCTCGACTTCGAGGTCATTACGCTAGGGCACGGCAGCGGTGGTCTGTTAACCAATCGGCTCTTAGACAGTGGCGTTTTTGATGTGTTGAAAAATGACCTATTGGACAAACGCCACGACGGGGCAATGCTTCAACTTCAAGGTCCAACGGCCTTCACCACCGACAGTTTTGTCATCAGCCCTATCTTTTTTCCCGGGGGTAATATCGGTGAATTGGCGGTCAACGGTACGGTGAATGACCTGGCCATGTGTGGGGCCATTCCTCAGTACCTTTCCCTGAGTTTTATCATTGAAGAGGGCTTGGAGATGAAGGAATTCTGGGACATTTTGGTGGCCATCAAATTTGCTTGCGAGCAGGCTGGCGTACAAATCGTTACCGGAGATACCAAGGTGGTCGAGCGAGGTAAAGGGGATAAAATTTTTATCAATACCACTGGGGTAGGGGCGATGCATCCCCGAGCAGCGATTGATATTGCCCATGTTCAGCCCGGCGACCAGATCATTGTGAGCGGCAACCTAGCTACCCACGGAATGGCCATCATGTCGGTTCGCGAAGGGCTAGAGTTTGAGACGACTATCGAAAGCGATACTTGTAATCTCAACCATGTGGTTAAAGGGCTGCTGGATGACTTTGGCCCCGCGATCCACCTGCTACGTGACCCCACGCGAGGAGGCGTCGCCACCGTCCTGACCGAAATCGCTCGCGATACTCAGCTCGGCATCGACATTGCTCAACGGGCCCTACCCATCGACCCGCAGGTCTACGGAGCTTGTGAAATACTGGGCCTCGACCCCCTCTACGTTGCTAACGAAGGCCTCTTCATCGCCATTGTCGACAAAGCATCGGCGGAGGCCTGCCTCGCTCATCTAAAAGCGACGGAACCCGGCCAGCACGCTACCATCATCGGCGAGGTGGTCGAAGTCCATCCCCGGCAAGTAGTACTCACCAGCAGCATTGGCGGTAAGCGGGTGGTCAATATGTTGGTCGGCGAGCAGTTGCCGAGAATTTGTTGAGGGTAGAGATCATTTGCGGTGTCCCTTGTCAGGAAACACGGCTCGGACTAGGTCCTTTTAAATTTTTGATTTCGCCCTATTTGTCAAGGCAGTGTCGCTCGCAAGAGGATACTGACAATACTACAAAAATGAATAACGCCGAAAATATAACCCTGCCTCCCATCGTCAGCCAAACCCAAATCTTCAAGGGAGCGGAAGACAGCCCATTGCTGGCCCCAAGAGGAGTCTTTCTAGTCAACAACCACCTCATCGTCGCCGATACAGCGCAAAACCGCGTTTTTATCTGGAATCAGTTGCCCAGCACTGAATTTCAGCCGGCTGATGTCGTCCTCGGCCAAAGTGCAGAGGGCCAGACGGGGCGCAATGCCAGCGGAGAGGTAGGAGCCGCTAGCCTTTTCTACCCCTCCGGGCTATGGTCAGATGGCCAGCAGCTCATTGTCGCCGATGCCTGGAATCATCGGGTCTTGATCTGGCTATCCCTACCCACCCGCAATGGCCAACCCGCCGATGTAGTGCTGGGCCAACCTGACTTCAACAGCAATATGCCGAATGTCCAGGGCGTCAGCCACGCGCCTTCGGCGCAGTCGCTCAATTGGCCCTACGGTGTTTTTTCCGACGGCCAGCAACTTTGGATTGCGGATACGGGCAACCGCCGGGTGCTGTATTTCAAAACCATTCCAACGCAAAACTATACTGCTGCCGATGGGGTGATCGGCAAGCCTAATTTTGAGGAGCGCGACTATGATCACCTCAATCCCATCTGGCCGTATTCGGTTAAGATTGGCCCCGGAGGGCAGCTGGCCATTACAGATACGCAGTACTATCGGGTCCTGCTGTGGAAGGATTGGCGGACGGCCTTCGACCAGCTCGCGGATGTAATTATTGGTCAGGAGAATTTTGAGGGCAACGGGCAAAATCAGTTTGGCTGGTTTCCCAAAGCCAATACCCTCAACTGGTGTTATGATACCTGCTTTTACCAAGAGGGACTCTGGGTGGCGGATACGGGAAGCAGTCGTATCCTATGGTTCGCCCATCTGCCCGAAACCAGCAACACGGCGGCGGATAATCTGCTGGGACAGGACAATTTTACGACTGGCAGTGAAAATAAAAACACCATTTGGAGTACCGAGGGCAGCCTCTACTGGCCCTTTCAGATTTGCATTGAAGGACAAACCATGGTGGCTGCAGATACGGGTAATCATCGTATTGTTATTAACCAACTTAATTTTTAATAGAAGATCATGGAAGGTGCTTTTCCCCTGCTTTTTGCCGCAGTCGTCGGCTTCGGACATGCCTTTGAGGCGGACCATCTGGTGGCCGTAGGCAATATCGTTACCCGCCGGGATCGCCTGAACCTGGCGATGAAGGATGGTATCTACTGGGGCCTCGGCCATAGCTCAACGATCTTTGTCATCGGGCTGATCATGATCATCGGTAAAGCCACGTTCTTGAATCATTACTTTGGTTATTTTGAGGCTATCGTCGGAGCCATGCTCATTGTTCTTGGTCTGTACCGGCTGTGGCAGTATTTCCGCGAGGAGCAAAAAGCGGCGCTGGTCTTCGAGGAAGACAACCACCAATTGGCCTACGGCGTCGGCCTGATTCACGGGCTGGCGGGCAGCGGAGCGATGGTCCTGCTGGTGATGTCCGAGATTCAAGGCAGCCTTAGCAGCATGATCTACCTGCTCATTTTCGGCCTGGGCTCGGTCATTGGAATGTTGGTGGCCGCAGGCCTGTTTAGCTTGCCCTTCTCTAAACGCATCAGTAACAACCGCCGTTGGCAATTGGGGCTGGTGTTGCTTTCTTCCTTGTTGTGTATAGGGTATGGTGGCTTTGTGTTGGTGGAGAATTTGGGGTAGAAGGGGTCCGGAGGTATGGGGGGAGTTGAGTGTAAAATTTAGAGTGGTAAAAAGTACAGTGATAGGTGCCATCGTTGTCGCTAGTGCAGCTTGTTTGCGATTGAGCGTAAAATTTAAGGGGGTAAAAAGAGGACGATCACGAAAGTATAGGGAGGTTTAGAAAAGATTAATTGAAAATTATTAGTAAATGTCTGACAGACAGGGTTTTATCAAAAGTGGGTGGGCCCACCCACTTTGCCACCGCCGCCAATCCTCTCCACTTTTTGCTCCGGCCGGACCATAGCTAGTCCGGCCTTGCTGATGGGCTATTATTCAATAGCGTAAGGATTGCAAGACTTCCTACTCGGAAGTGGGCATCTTCTTACTTTCCAGGCCTTTCGAAAGCAAAAAGGGATATATAAAACTGAAATTGTTGCAACGATCGGCGGTATGATATATCTTCGTGGAGGAGTTACAACAAGCTTCAAACGAGTAATAAATGTAACACAAATTGTTTGTATTTACAAATAATATCCACTTTTATTATAAATTGCAGTGATGGAAGCAGATTTTGACCCTAAAGATTTTCTACTGTTTGGATTACAGCATTTTGGGCTTCGCGTACAGCGAGAAGAGGACCATATGGTTTATATTGAGCAAGGCTATATCGTAGAGATCGAAGGTCGGCAATTATACAAACTCCTACAGAACAATCAGGTCATTGCACCCTTTACTAGTGTAGAGGAATTGTGTAATTTTATTAAAATGGATATGCAGTTGAATGAAAAAGGTTGAACTTAATATCATTGCTTTAGCGAATAGCGAATCCAGTAAGGGCAATTACGCCCTGATATTGGAGGAGCGCCAAGGCTTCCGCCGCCTGCCTATCGTTATTGGCCCTTTTGAGGCCCAGGCCATCGCCATTTCGTTGGAAAAAATGCAGCCCAATCGCCCTCTTACGCATGATCTCTTCAAAAATACCCTCAATGAGGCTGGTGTAACGATCGATGAGGTGCTGATCTCCGAACTAGTCGATGGGGTATTCTATGCCCTCCTCTTCGGCACCAAAGCCGATGGCAGCTCTATAAAGGTGGACGCCCGTTCCTCCGATGCCATTGCAATGGCCATTCGCTTCAACTGCCCCATTTTCACCACCGAGGCCATTATGCAAAAGGCGGGCATTGTCCTCGAAAGCCCGAGCAAAGCTTTTACCAATAAGCGCGGCAGTCTCTCCGATTACTCGCTTGAAGAGCTGGAGCAACTGCTGGCTCAGGTCTTGGCCAAAGAAGATTATGAAAGTGCTTCGAAAATTCGGGATGCTATTGAGCGGAAGCGTTAGTTGGTGAGGGGTTGACCTATACAGCTATCTAATATACATGAGAAAGGTAGTAGCCCCGCCGGGACTCGAACCCGGATCTAGAGTTTAGGAAACTCCTATTCTATCCCTTGAACTACAGGGCCGACTAGTGAACGCTAAATGTACAGCATTCTTATTGGATTTAGGCAGCTCTGCGATAATCAATTTGAAAATACAACTTTTTGTTTTAACTTCGCAGAGGTTTAACTCTTTTTATAATCAATCGCTATGAAATTCAAAGACCTGGACTTGTCCAAATCCTACACTTACGCTGATTACCTCACCTGGAATTTTTTCGAACGCATCGAATTGATTCGCGGGAAGATTTTTAGGATGTCGCCTGCGCCGAGTCGATACCATCAAGAGGTATTAGGTGATCTTTATTTTCTGATTAAACGGTTTTTCATTAGTCGGGGAAATTGCAGAGTTTATATCGCTCCCTTTGACGTCCGCTTATTGCTGCCGCCTCACGAGGTAAAAGATGAGGACATCGATACGGTTGTACAGCCGGATATTTGTATTTTTTGTAACCGAAAAAACTTAGACGAACGTGGGGCTATCGGCCCACCCGACTGGGTTATCGAAATTCTATCACCTAGCACGGCTAAAAAGGATAAAACCTATAAGTACGATCTCTACGAATTTGCTGGCGTCAAAGAATATTGGATATTTGATCCTGTGAATAAATCGCTGACGATTTATAGCTTGGACGAAAAGGAGAAGCGATATTGGAAAGTTGGGACTTTTTCTACCAACCAAATTGTTCAGCCTATTCTGTTTCCTGAGCTTGACATCGATCTGCAGGATATTATGCCTGATGTCGATCTGGTTGAAGAGGCCTGGGATGATGTTCCAGACGATGCCTACGGCAGCCGTTGTATTCGAATGTAAGGGACGGGAACAAATTGATACGGTTGTGCAGCCTGACCTCTGTGTGTTTTGTAGCCGAGAGCATTTGCGCCGCCGAAGGGCCTTCGGCCCGCCCGATTGGATTATCGAAATCCTTTCCCCCAGCACCGCCAAAAAGGATAAAAACGATAAGTACGAACTTTACCAATTCGCCGGAGTCAAAGAGTATTGGATCGTTGATCCGATGAGCAAAACTTTGATGATCAATAGTTTGAATGAAGAGGAGCAATATATTAATTTAGGCCCCTTTAATACGACTCCTATTGTCCAGCCGGTTCTATTTCCTCAACTCGACATCGACCTGAAGGAGATTTTTCCTGATGTCGATTATGTGGAAGAGGATTGGAGCGATAACTATATTAGACTGTAACTATGCACATAGAAGATTTTAGAACCTATTGCCTCTCCAAAAAAGCAGTAACGGAGGAATTTCCCTTCGACGAGGTGACCCTGGTTTTTAAGGTGATGGGGAAAATGTTTGCCGTTACTGGCCTCGATGCGGAAGAATTCAAAGTCAATCTCAAATGCGATCCGGAGTATGCCATTGAGCTACGAGAGGAGTACGAAGATATTCGGCCGGGCTGGCACATGAATAAGAGCCACTGGAATACGGTACATTTTGAAAATGGCTTAGAGGATCGTCTGCTCTACAAGCTGATTGATCATTCTTACGATATGGTGGTCAAAAAATTGAAAAAAGCAGACCGGGAATTTCTCAAAAATCTATGACCACACCTCCAACCATTTACGACTACCTCATCGTCGGACAGGGCCTTGCCGGCACCCTGATGGACCACTTTCTGCAAAGCCTGGGGCAGCACTGCCTATTGATTGACCACAATCACCAAGGGGCCTCCTCACTGGTTGCAGCGGGGATTATTAATCCCATCACTGGTCGTCGCTTCGCCAAGAGCTGGCGCATCGATGAGCTGCTGCCCTTCGCCCGCCAAACTTACCGGGCAATCGAAGAGCGGCTAGGACTGCGCTGCTTTTACGACCGCCATATCGTCCGCGCGCTCTTTAGTATCCAAGAGGAAAATAAATGGCTGGGGCGCAGCGCCCTGCCCACCAACCAAGCCTATACTACCGACTCCGCTGACCCCTCTGATTTTCTCCAAGCCATTCAACCGCCAACCTCTTGGATGGAGCTGCAAGGCTGCGCCCAGCTCGATATGCCTCGCCTCGTTACCGCCTATCGGGAGCAAGCAATAGCAGAGCAGGGCTTCCTCAATGAGCCTTTTGACTACGATCAGTTGGAAATCCTGCCCGAAGGCCTGCGCTACAAAACCCACCAAGCCCGGAATATCCTGTTTTGCGAAGGGCAGCAAGCCCAGCAGAATCCTTGGTTCGGCCAGCTGGCCTTCGAAACTGCTAAGGGCGAGGTATTCCTGATCAAAGTACCGGGTCTGCGCAGCGAAAAGCTCCTCAAACACAAACTGATGCTCGCTCCGCTGGGAGAGGAGCTGTTCTGGATTGGGTCCAACTATGAATGGAACGCCAAAACCGACCAGCCTACCGAAAAGGGTAAGCAGTGGCTCCTCAAGAGGATGGATAAAATGCTACAAGTTCCGTACGAGATTGTGGACCACCAAGCTGCCATCCGCCCCGCAGTCAAGGATCGACGGCCCTTGCTAGGACGGCACCCCGTACAGCCACGACTGGCCATCTTCAATGGCCTGGGCACCAAGGGAGCTTCACTAGGGCCGTTTTGGGCATCCGCAATGGCGCAACACCTGGTTTGTGACACTCCGCTGGATCACGAAGTAGATATTAATAGGTATTTTAATGTAGATAAAAGCGTTTAACGCTCGAATAAGGCTTTGAGCGTAGCGGCGATTGGACCAATATTCACGGTTACTAAGCCTAATAAATTAGCAGTCCAACTACTTTTACGCTGGCTTACCTCATTGGCAAGTTCGATCTTAGGTGGCTGCTCCGCGTGGGTCAACAGTATTTTGCGCTTGGCGTGATAACTACATTTTGGATTGACACATTGGTATTCCAGAATGGAGTGCTTCTCCGACTGGACCGTCTCTTTTGAAACGATAATGTCATGACAATCAACATTTGGGCAGGTAATTCGGCGGTGTTCGATGACCGCTTCGTCGAGATTTCTCAAAAAGGTTTTAGAACGGGCTCTCATGTTGTGTGTTGTTTTCTACTGGCGTAGGATAGAGGGTAATAAAATAAAGTTTCCCATTTCCGTGTTTCCTCTTCACAATTATAACAAATTCATGTTAATAAAGAGTTAAAAGTTCGGACTTACTTGTGTAATTTTTTTCGGAGAATCATCCTATCAGTGACATCCAAAGGGCTAAACCTTGTTATTTGCCCAGGTTTACTTCGAAGCCCTTGGATAAACACTGGATCAAATCTATATCCCTCTTCGACGAATAATGTGTAGCTTAAAACACAGGAATTGTCGAAGAACCAATTATATTAGAAGTATTATGAATAATTCAAAGTTCGCAGTTTCTATTTTCCTACTGATTTTATGGACCAGCATCTCTTGCAGTTCACAGCGAGGAACACAACCACCAACTATGGGCAACCAACATAAAGCTTATAAAGCCGAATGGCAGAAAATTGATTCTCTGGCCCAGAAGGGCCTACCGCAATCGGCACTCAAAGAGGTGGAAGCCCTCTATGCCATCGTCAAAAAAGAAGGGGAGGCCGCCCAGGAGATTAAGTGCCTCATCTATCGCTCCAAGTTTCAAAGCCAGCTCGAAGAGGATGGCCTGGTGAAAACCATCTATCGCCTGCTAGAGGAAGAAAAAACGGCCAATATGCCCGCTAAGGCCCTTTTGCAATCTATGCTGGGAGAGATGTACAGTAATTATTTGGGAACGAACTACTGGATACTCAAAGACCGCACTACCACCGCTGATTTCAAACCGGAGGATATTCGGACTTGGACGATCAGCCAGCTTATCGAAGAAAGCAATCGCTTCTACCTGGCCTCCGTCAGCGATCCTTCCCTCCGCGAAGTCAACATCGATGACTTTGAAGAAATTTTAAATGATGGAGAACATAATGAAGGCCTCCGTCCCCACCTGTTTGACTTTCTAGCGCATCGCGCCCTCAATTATTTTTCCAGCGAGCAACGCTTCCTGACCGAGCCCGCTTATAAGTTTTACATTGATCAGAAAGAGGCTTTCGCAAAGGCGGCAACTTTTAGTCGTTTTGAATTCAAAGGACAGGAGGAATCCTCTACCCAACTGCAAGTGCTTCGCCTTTTTCAAGTCCTTCTGCAAGGACATCTGGACGATAAGAGCCCTCGGGCTAAGGTCGTAGTTGATTTACAGCGCCTCAAATATGTATACGATAAATCGGTTCGGGAAGATAAGACGGAGCTTTACTTAGAAGCTTTGGAAGCCTTGCGGAAGCAACACGCTGATCATCCTGTAGTTGCTGAAGTCAGTCACGCCATTGCTACTTACTATGTTCGGCGAGGAAACGACTATCAACCAGGGGCGAATGCCAAAGGCCAGATGGATTGGAAAAAAGCCCATGATCTTTGTACCGAAGTCCTACAAAAATATCCAGATACCTACGGAGCGGCCAATTGTCGTCGCCTGTTGAGTGATATTGAGCAAAAAAGTCTATCCTTGACGACCGACTGGGTCAATACACCGCAGGAGTCCATCCTAGGCTTGGTTACCTATCGCAATGTCGAAAAAGCCTATTTCAAAGTCATCAAAATCACTGAAGAGCAAGAGCAGGAGATTCAGCAATTGAGCTACCGTAAACATGCGAGCTATTTCCGCGGCCTTGAGGCCCAACAGGAATGGAGCCTTGATTTGCCACAAGTCGGTGATTTTCGGATTCACCGCACAGAGATCAAGATTGATCCTTTAGGCAATGGGCTATACTTGTTTTTGGTGGCAGATAATGAGCAATTTTCGGATGAGAAAAATGCCTTGGGGTATATGATTGCCCACGTTTCCGGTCTGGCCTACTGGAACCGCAATTTGCAGGATCGGGTCGAATTTTTTGTGACGGACCGCAAGACTGGCCAGCCTTTGGAGAAGGTGAAGGCGACTTTTTATAAACAAAACTACAACAGTAATCGACGGCGTTATGACTACATCAAAATAGGAGAGCAGTTTACAGATGTCGATGGTTGGGTCTCTTACAAGGCTGATCGTAGAACCCAGATTAGGGTGCGATTCAGCCGAGGAGAGGATGAGCTGTTTATTGGTGACAACCACTACGCCAGGGGAGGGCAGAAGCCCAAGCCCTACGAGCAGATGAACTTTTTCCTCGATCGGGCCATCTACCGACCGGGGCAGCAGATATTTTTCAAAGGCATCGCCATGCAATTTGATGAGGAACGCATGCCGAGCATCTTGCCCAATAAGAACGTGACGGTCACCTTGTTTGATGTCAATAACCAGAAGGTGGAGTCCCTGGAGCTGAGAACTAACGAATACGGTACTGTTTCTGGAACCTTCGTTGCACCGGGCGCTCTTCTAGGACGCATGCATATTTCTTGTAAAACGCTTCGCAATAGTCGCATTAACTTTAGTGTAGAAGAATACAAACGTCCGAAATTTGAGGTGGCCTTCGATAAGTTAGAAGGCAGCTATAAACTGGGCGATCAGGTCACTGTGAAAGGCCAGGCCAGGGCCTTTGCGGGCAGTGTAGTGGATGGAGCTAAGGTGCAGTACCGTGTGGTGCGCAATGTGAGCTATCCTTACTGGCCCTGGTACTATTGGGGACGGGGCATTGGACCGAGAGGAAACAATACAGAAATTGCCAATGGTACTACAACGACGGATGCCGAAGGCCGCTTTGAAATTGAATTTAATGCCCTGCCAGATCGCTCTACTGATCCAAAAGAAAAGCCGCAATTCAACTATAAAGTCTACGCGGATGTCGTGGATATTACCGGCGAAACCCGTTCGAATACGACCACTGTCAAAGTAGGCTATGTGGCCCTTTTAGCGGATGTTGAAGTGGCCAACGAGATCAATCGGGATAGCCTGCGCAGCTTGCAGCTGAGCACGACCAATCTCAATGGGGAGTTCGAAGGGGCCGAAGGCAGTTTGACCATCACGGCTTTAGAAATGCCCAAACAGACTTTCCGTACTCGCTATTGGAACAAGCCTGATCAGTTCCTGATGGATAGGGAGACTTTTTCTAAAAACTTTCCCCATGATGCCTACAAAGACGAGGGCAATTACTTCGGCTGGCCGCTGGCCGACCAGGTTTTTTCCGCTACTTTCAATACTAACCAATCCAAAGGCGTTGCGCTAAACCCTGCAGAATGGGCGCCCGGAAAATACGTTGCGGAGCTAAAAACGAAGGACAAATACGGTAAGGACATCGAAGTGCGCAAGTACTTCACCCTTTACGATCTGGATAGTAAGGTGGTACCTGGAAATAATACTAAATTTCACGTTCAGGAAAAAGACCGCTTTGAACCCGGTGAAACCCTCCAATACTACTTTGGCTCTGCTGAGAAAGATCTTTACGTTTTGCATGAAGTGTCTAAAAATAATGTACTCATCGAACGCAAATGGTTGACCATAAATGAACTACAAGCTTTTAGCCGCGAAGTACAAGAGAGTGACCGGGGGAATTTTGAGTACCACCTCTCCTTTGTACGCCACAACCGAAGTTATTCCATCAATCAAGTCGTTCGAGTACCCTGGACCAACAAAGAGCTGAAAGTGGAGTACGCCACCTTCCGCGATAAGCTGTATCCGGGGCAAGATGAGGAGTGGCGCATCAAAATATCTGGCCAAAATACTGATCGCGTCGCCGCTGAGATGCTGGTGAGCATGTATGATGCCTCCCTAGATCAATTCGTCCAACACGGATGGAGCCTTAGTCCTTTCCCGACCAATTATAGCCAACTGAACCTGCGGTCTTCTAATTTTAGGAGCCGGGCCAGCCAACTGATGGCCCATAACTGGCAACCTAGCTACAGTGGGCTTAGCCGTTCTTTCCGCCACTTGAATTGGTTTGACTTTCCCATTTACAGTTTAGGGAGTGAGGTAATAGTCCAGATGACTGGAAGTGCTGAGTTTTATACAGATGGTGCAGTGATTAGAGGACGTAACGAGATGGCACCTTCAGCAGCTCCCCTTAATGAGAGTGCTGAGGAGGAAGGAGCTCCTCATTTTGGAGTAAAATCAAAACGTGCTAAAAACCTTGATGAATCGACGGCCAAATCATCTGGATTCACTATTAGCAAAGACGATAATGAAGAGGGCGATTGGCTAGGTGGAGCTACCGATGAAGGCGGATTTGACGAAATCCAAGTGCGGACCAATCTCAAAGAAACCGTCTTCTTTATGCCCGATTTGCTGACCGATGAGGAGGGGAATGTGATTATAAAATTCAAAATGAACGAGGCCCTGACTCGCTGGAAGTTCATGGGGCTGGCGCATACCAAAGACCTAAAAATTGGCCTAACCACCAAAGAGCTAGTCACCCAAAAAGACCTCATGGTGCTGCCCAATGCTCCCCGCTTTCTCCGCGAAGCCGACGAGATTGAATTCACCGCCAAGGTCAGCAACCTGACCGAAGAGGCCATGCAGGGCGAAGCCCGCCTGCAACTCTTCGATGCCATCAGCAACCAGCCGGTCGATGCCCTGCTGGGCAACACCCGCCCAACCCTCGCCTTCAACGCAGCGCCCGGCCAATCGGCCCGCCTGGCCTGGACCCTCAAAATCCCGGTCGGCAAAGCCAGCGCCATCACCCATCGCATTGTCGCCAAGGCGGGCAACTTCTCCGATGGCGAAGAAAGCAGCCTACCGATCCTATCCAATCGAATGATGGTTACCGAAACCCTGCCGCTGGCCGTTCGCGGTGGACAGCAAAAGAACTTCACCTTCAAAAGCCTTAAGGCGGCGGGCCAGTCGGCGACCTTGCAGCACCACAAGCTGACCCTCGAATTTACGTCCAACCCCGCTTGGTACGCCGTCCAGGCCCTGCCTTACTTGATGGAATACCCCTATCAGTGTACGGAGCAGATTTTTAGCCGATTCTACGCCAATAGCCTGGCCAGCGCCGTGGCCAACTCCCAGCCCCGCATCAAAACCATCTTTGAGCAGTGGAAAAATTCCGATGCCTTGCTGAGCAATCTATCCAAGAATCAGGAGTTGAAAAGCTTGCTGCTGGAAGAAACGCCCTGGGTGCTGCAAGCCCAAAGCGAGGCCGAGCAAAAGAAGAACATCGGGCTGCTGTTCGATATGGTCAAAATGGCGGAGTCGCAGGCCAAGGCGCTGCGTATGATGAGCGAACGCCAGCTGTCCAACGGAGGCTTTTCTTGGTTCCCCGGTGGGCGCGACAACTGGTACATGACCCAGTACATCGTCGAAGGCATGGGCCATCTGGACGAACTGGGCGCCAACAACTGGCCGCGTGAGGAAGACCTGGGGACGATGGTGCGGAACGCCGTACGCTACACCGATGCTCGGATCACGGAACATTACAATGATTTGAAGAAACGAGTCAAGCAAAATAAGGGCAGTATGGACGATGATCATTTGGATAACATGGCTGTTCACTATCTCTACGCTCGCTCTTTCTTCTCTGGCATCCCGCTGTCTAGCGGAGCTGATAAAGCAGCCGATTACTACTTGGGGCAGTCAGAAAAGTACTGGAACAACAAGTCGATATATATGGAGGGGATGATCGCGCTGGCGCTGCATCGCAATAAACGTCCGGCGACAGTAGCGGATATTACGAAGTCCTTAAAAGAGAGGGCCCTTCAGCACGAGGAGCTAGGGCGCTATTGGAAATACGATCGCGGCTTCTACTGGCATGAATTGCCTATCGAGACTCATGCGTTGATGATTGAGCTTTTTGAAGAGACAACAGAGGATGCGGAAATGGTGGACGACCTCAAGGTTTGGCTGCTTAAAAACAAGCAAACTAAGCATTGGAAAACCACCAAGGCGACGGCGGCTGCGGTTTATGCCCTGCTCCGTCGCGGCGATAATTGGCTGGCCGAGGATCAACCCGTGGAGATTGCCCTGGGGGGTAAGGTCTTGGATCAATCGGGCTTCGAAAAGGAGCCGGGTACGGGCTACTTCAAAACCAGCTGGGAGGGCGAGGAGCTAAACAGCAGTATGGGCGAAGTCAAAGTCAATAACCCCAATAAGGTCGTAGCCTGGGGAGGATTGTATTGGCAGTATTTTGAACAGCTGGATCAGATCAAGACCTTCGAAGAGACGCCGCTGACCCTGCGCAAGCAGCTTTTCCGCGAAGAAGCTTCGCCGACCGGTCCGGTCATGCGCCCCATCAGCGAAGGCGGTCAGCTACAGCCTGGTGATAAACTTAAAGTACGCATCGAACTGCGGGTAGATCGCGGCATGGAATATGTCCATATGAAAGACATGCGCGCCAGCGGCCTGGAGCCTATTAATCTGCTGAGTCAGTACAAGTGGCAGGGAGGTCTAGGCTACTACGAAAGTACGGGCGATGCAGCGACGAATTTCTTCTTCGCCTACTTGCCTCCGGGCACCCATGTTTTTGAGTATCCGCTGCGGGTCAACCACAAAGGGAATTTTTCTAACGGCATCACCTCCATACAATGTATGTATGCACCAGAATTTAGCAGCCATTCGGAGGGGATTCGCCTGAAAGTGGAGTAGAAGAGCCGACTTCGTCGTATTTTATTCCCGAATTGTCGAGAAAAACGGCCTTGATAGGCATGCAACAGCTAGATTAGATCTCAATTGCTTTAACCAAAAGCACCATACAATGATAAAGAAAAGAAAGATAGCCTCTAAAATTTTTAAAACCGCAAAAGAAACCATCATGGGAAGTAATAAGAGCGACCGCTCCTATCATGCCGATACCATTATCCGCAACCACGTCATTTTTTCGATGGGAGCGGGGGCCTTCATCCCCGTACCGGTACTGGACAGCCTTGGCGTTGCCGCTGTACAGGTCGATATGATCCGTCAATTGTGCAAGGTCTATCGGGTGGATTTTAAGGAAACTCAATACAAGGCCATCGTGTCGTCCTTGACAGGCGCTTTTTTGGCGAGAACTGGGGCCAAGAGCCTGATCAAACTGATTCCGGTGGTGGGCAATATCCTGGGAGGTGCAGCCATTGGGGTGATTTCCGGGGCTTCTACTTATGCACTAGGAGAAATTTTCAAAACTCACTTTGAGAATGGAGGCAACTTCATGGATGTCGATATTGAATGGATGAAGAAGCGTTTTGAGGAAAACTTCGAAAAAGGTAAGGCATACGCTGAGCAGATGCGTAAGGAGCAGGCGCAACCCGAAACGGAGGAGCCCGAAGCGGCAACTGCGACAGCACCACCAACTACTGGAGCCGATGATATTCTGGCTCGCCTCCGAGAACTGGGGGACTTGAAAGAAAAAGGGGTGATTTCTGAGGAAGAATTTACCACCATGAAAAAGAAATTAATTGATGAGTTTTAAATCATAATCAAATACAATGACCAAGCAGAATACCGAACGCACCGTCGAAGCCGATGGCATCATCCAGAATCACATTATTTGGTCGATGGGGGCCGGGTTGATCCCCGTTCTAATCGCCGACATCTTTGCTGTCAGCGCCCTTCAACTGGATATGATTCGCCAGCTGTGTAAAGTCTACGAAGTGGATTTTCAAGAAACACAGGGCAAAGCCATCGTCACCTCTTTGACCAGTAGCGCCCTGGCCCGCCTTGGCGCAGGAAGTATCATCAAGCTCATCCCCGGCGTGGGAAGCCTGCTGGGAGGCCTCACCGTTTCAATCTTTGCTGGAGCCTCTACCTACGCCCTTGGGGAAGTCTTCAAAAAACACTTCGAGTCGGGCGGTACCATCCTCGATTTTGATCCTGATCGCTTGCGTAAATACTACCGCGAGAAGTTTGAAAAAGGGAAAAAAGTGGCCAAGAAGATGAAAGAGGAGGAAGTGGTCAAGCCAAAGGAAGAAACCAAAGCGGCTGCGCCCGAGGTAAAGGTTAATGTCAAGGCGCCGAAGGCCGAAGCCAAAAGCGACGGTGATACCTCCGACGTGCTGACGCGCCTCAAAGAGCTGGGGCAACTCAGAGAGCAGGGGATCATCTCGGAAGAAGAATTTACCCAAATGAAACGCAAACTGATTGACGAGTTTTAATCACTCAGTTAATACTGTAGCCAATAAAATAAGTTTCAATAGTTGTTAATTGTTAATGGAGTTAGGATAGAGCACCTATGTGTGCCCTATCCTAATTTTTTGTCTATATCCTGCAAGTCATTCAAAAGGGCGAAACAATCGCTACCCACCAAATTATCAAGCAGCAACGATAAGAGTTTTACCAAAACCTCTTATATTCCGGTATGAATAATCAATCAATGCTCTCCAAATATTTTTCCTTATCCCTAATAACGCTACTTATTTTCATGGCTGGAATTTCCTCATCAAATGCGCAAAAGACTAAAGCCTCCCTACGCGTTGGCGTAGTTGGCTTGACCCACACCCATGTCCATTGGATATTAGGCCGCCCTGAGCAGGACGACATTAAAATCGTTGGGATTGTAGAACCCAACCGGGAGCTGGCCCAGCGCTATGCCGATCAGCACGGTTACTCCATGTCTTTGGTCTACAACACGATGGAAGAAATGATCAACGCTACTCAGCCTGAAGCCGTCACTGCCTTCGGCACCATCTACGACCATCTCCAGGTCGTCCAAACCTGCGCTCCCCTCGGCATCCATGTCATGGTCGAAAAGCCGCTGGCGGTCAGCCTTGATCACGCCCAGCAAATGAAAGCCCTGGCCGATCAGCACAATATCCATTTGCTTACCAACTACGAAACCACCTGGTACGCTACCAACCACAAAGCCTACGAACTGCTACAGCAGGATTCCATTGGCGAACTGCGCAAGGTGGTGATCCACGACGGCCATCCCGGCCCCATCGAAATTGGTTGTAACATAGAGTTCGTCGAATGGCTCATCGATCCCCATTACAACGGCGCGGGTGCCCTCACCGATTTTGGCTGCTACGGCGCCAACCTCCTCACCTGGCTGGCCGACGGCCAACGGCCCCTCAGCGTCTTTGCCATCACCCAGCAGATCAAACCCGAGCTTTATCCCAAAGTCGATGACGAAGCCACCATCGTCGTCGAATACCCTAAGATGCAAGGTATCATCCAAGCCTCCTGGAACTGGCCGATCAATCGCAAAGACATGGAGGTCTACGGCAAAACGGGCTACGTCATCAGCGACAATCGCAACCAACTGCGCTACCGCTTCCGGGAGGCCGACGAGGAGCAAACCCTGGAACTCGAAGAGCGTTCCGCTCCCCACAACGATCCCTTTGCATTGCTGGCGGCCGTCGTCCGCGAAGAAATCCAACTGCCTCCTTACGATCTATCTTCTTTGGAGAATAATATGATCGTTATGGAAATTCTGGAAGCCGCTAAGCAGAGTGCGGCCAGCGGAAGAAGAATGGTGCTGAGGCGATAACTAAAAGCGATAGCGGGCCAGCGGGGCGACGTCCTGGCCGACGAACTCTTCCTTCAAGTATTTCTGGTAAGCCGTTACGGCGATCATGGCTGCATTATCTGTGCAGTATTCAAATCGGGGGATGTAGGTGTTCCAACCTTGTTCTTGCCCCAGTTGTTGGAGCGCGGCGCGCAGCGCCGAGTTGGCGGAGACGCCGCCGGCTATGGCCAGCTCGCTGATGCCCGTCTGTAAGGCCGCTTTGCGTAGTTTGCCGATTAGGATGCTGACGATTCGCGATTGCACTGAGGCGCAGATGTCATCAAGGTTATCTTTGATGAAGTTGGGATTTTCTTTCAGTTGCTTTTTCAAGAAATAAAGAATAGAGGTCTTTAGTCCCGAGAAGCTGAAGTTGAGCCCTTCGATATTGGGTTCGGGGAAGGGGAAGCGGGCTTGACCGGCTTGTGCCCGTTTGTCGATTTCGGGACCGGCGGGGTAGCCTAGTCCGAGGAGCTTGCCGGTTTTGTCAAAGGCTTCGCCGGCAGCATCGTCAAGGGTTTCGCCGATGACCTCCATATCGAGAAAGTCTCGGACGACTACGATTTGGGTATGGCCACCGGAGACGGTGAGGCAGAGGAAGGGAAATTGAGGTTTGGGATCTTCGGCGAAGTGGGCCAGCACGTGGGCTTGCATGTGGTTGACTTCGATCATGGGGAGGCCTCGGCTCAGTGCGAAGGCTTTGGCGAAGGAGACGCCGACGAGGAGGGAGCCGATCAGCCCGGGGCCTCGGGTGAAGGCTACGGCGTTGATCGCTGATTTGTCAATTCCTGCTTTTTTGATGGCCAGATCGACAGTGGGGATGATATTGGCTTGGTGGGCACGTGAAGCGACTTCGGGCACTACCCCTCCGTACTCGCGATGGGCCTCCTGATTGGCTACGCAGTTGCTCAGTACTACACCGTCTTTGAGGATGGCCGCAGAGGTGTCATCACAAGAAGATTCAATCGCCAAAATAATCGTACTCATATCAATTGGGTTGGATGGAGCGCAAAGGTCGGGCTTTTTGGGCTTTTGTCCAAGTCGGGAAAAGACAGTTGAGGGCAATCCGCTAGGCTGGATTTCAAGGCTTTCACATTAAATTTAATTTAAATGTGAAATTCTAGCTATTCATATTAGTATTATTTATTACAATAATGTAAATTTATGTGATGCTATTATATGATCTTTTGTAATAGCAAAATTATATGTATTTGTGATAGCTTGTATGTGAAAAATAAGTTACTCCAATTTAATCCCCTGCATACGCCAAAACTCAGATTATCATCATCAAATAATAATAGACCACAATGTTTGGAACAAAGGCAAAACCCCAAAGTGATAAGATTCAACCCAAAAATGCCAACGGAATTTCACTGGATACCAACTCCTGCGTTATCGCTTCGGGCACCGTTATCGAAGGCAAAGTATACGCTTCGGAAGACGTGCGTCTCGACGGTATTATTGTCGGTGACTTGATCAGCGAAAAGCGCTTGGTCATGGGCGACAAGGGGCGGGTAGATGGCACAGCGATTTGCAACGGCTCTTCGATCAAGGGAAAAATTGAGGGGGAGCTTAGCGTCAATGGAACCCTTCATCTCAGCGAATCGGCTTTCGTCGCCGGAAAGATCAAGGCCAAGAAGCTGGTTGTCGACGAGGGAGCATCTTACAGTGGAGAGTGTCTCATAGGGGAACAACACTTTAAATAGTGAACAAATTTTGAATTTGATCCATCGCTGGTTTTTGAATAAAGGTATATTTTACTATTATTGCGTTGGAACAAACGAAATAACATAACATGAGATTAATTATCAACCTGGTCCTTGTAGTCCTCATTTTCGGCCTCGTGTACGTACTTTATGGCAGTATTAGCGAGCCCATAGAATTCAAAGCAGAAAAAGACAAGCGCAAATCAGCTGTTGTTGACCGATTGATTGCGGTGCGTCAAGCCCAAGAGCTTTACCGGGATGTCACTGGCGAATTTGCGAATGATTTTGATTCCCTTAAGTACGTCATTCGTACCGGAAAGGTGATGATCATTAAGCCTTCACAGGACCCTGATGATCCCGGCAATGCGGATGCTATCATCTACGATACGCTTTACGAAGATGCTATGGTCAGAGCCCAAACGCTGGAATTGAATTTGGATTCCTTGGAATACATTCCTTTCAGTAATGGTAAAACTTTTCAAATCAAGGCAGATACTTTAACCTATCAGAAGACGCTGGTGAATGTGGTGGAGGTGAGTACTGTGTGGAAAGAATTTATGGGGCCTTATGCTGATATTCGCTTTTCTCGCTATGACAATGGTTACGATCCTAATGCTATTCTGAAGTTTGGAAATATGAACGCCCCAAACACTTCTGGAAATTGGGAAAGATAAACCTTGAAATACAGGAAGACCAACTACTAAAGAAATCAACTAACACATACGACCTATCCATACTGATCGGTATGGATAGGTTTTCTTATTTAGTCAATGACGCCTTGCAGAATGTGCTGGCACTGAAAGTTTATGAATTGGAAGAGGTTGGAGACCCTGCGGTAGGCTACAAAACTGCCCTGCAAAAAATCTACATCTCGGACAGCATGCTGAAAATGCCCTTCCAAAAGGTCCGCCTTTCTATCAGTGCCCAAGGGCATTCCTATATTCCGGATCGCTTCTATCATCCCGAGCGGCGGCGCAGCTACCTCTCGCAGATGGTAGCCCTTCCGCAGGAGGCCGCCATCGAGGTGGATGAGCTGCCCGCGCTGGCCATCAAAAATGTCTATTGGCCCGACGAGCAGCTGCTGCGATTGCTCAAAGGCTATTTTTCTAATGCGCGATGCTTTCACCACTGTACGCCCGCTTTGCAGGGCTTCAAACGCATCGCGGCTCATCACAGCGAGCACAACATCTTTCTCAGCATTAGCGGCCGAAAGGTACACATCGCTCTTTTTGAAGGCAGCCAATTTCTCTTCAGCAATGTTTTTACCTTTCAAAGCTCAAGAGATTTTATCTACTACGTGATGCTGATCTATGATCAATTCAAACTCAAACCCGAGTCCGTACCGGTACACATCGCCGGAGAGATCATGAAGGATTCCGAAATTTATCAGCTGCTTTACCGCTACATCCGACACCTCAAGATTGTCAAAGCCCCCGACTACCTGCACTTCGGAGAAGCTTTCGGCGACCTGTCTCATCACTTTTACTTCGACCTCTACAGCCTAAAATTATGCGAATAATCGGCGGGGAATTCAAAGGGCGACGCTTCTATCCTCCAGCCAATAATTGGCCCACCCGCCCCACAACCGACTACGCTAAGGAGGGCCTATTCAACATCCTGAATAATCGATTGGACTTTGAATCCCTCAAGGTACTCGACCTGTTCGGCGGAACGGGAAATCACAGCTACGAATTCATCTCCCGGGGTTGTAAGGATGTGACTTATGTGGATAAATTTGGCGGCTGCATTGCCTTTGTCAACAAAACCGCCGAGGCTCTCAACATCAAAGATCGCCTTCGCATCGTACGCGCCGATGTCTTCAAATTCATCGCGCGGACGGGCGAGCAGTACGACTATATCTTCGCCGGCCCCCCCTATGCTCTGCCAACCATCGACTCCATCCCCGATATTATTCTGGACAGACAGCTCCTGCGGCCCGGCGGTATGCTGGTCCTTGAGCACAATCCCAATCACAGCTTCAAGCAGCACCCACAACTGCTAGAAGAGCGGCACTACGGAAAAACCATCTTTAGCTTCTTTGGATTTGGAGCGGCTTCCGAGGAGGAAGAGTAATCAAATAGTCATCCGATCAATATTGGGCTGAAAGTATAATTTCTGCTCCGTCATTTCAAAAGCACACAACTGCCCCCGCTGCATATCCTGATAGCGATAACATCCATTATCGATATTCAGTACTGGAAGCCGTCCTAGCATGGCAAGTTGAAGCTTAATGGCTGCCCGAGGTATCGGAGTATGGCCGTGCACCACGATTCGATCCCCCAACCATGCCCGGTCGACCTGATGGTACCAATTTCTAATCCATAGCATAGCTCGGAAATTTTCCAAAGGCTGATCCTTAAAATCAAGCCCCGCGTGCACCAGAATATATTGATCGACTTCCAGAAAGTAGGGGAGTTGTTTCATCCGCTCCATATATGGTGAAGGGACATCATTGATGTGATTTACACCAAAGCTATCTAGCGTCTGCACCCCACCATTGACCATCCAGACCCTGGCGTGCTGCCCGCCTAGCGTACTGTCGAGCATCAGCTGCTCGTGATTACCGCGCAGGCATTTAACGGTATAGCCCTGGGTTTGCAAATCCTGAATATGATCAAACACTTGCTTCGACAGCGGCCCTCTGTCGATATAATCCCCAAGAAGGTACAGCTCATCTTCCTTACTTAGCTCGATCTGTTGCAGCAAAGCCTGGAAAGTATCAAAACAACCATGAATATCAGATATGGCAAATTTTCTCATGTATTTGGGGTATTTGCAGCAAATTTATGTGATTAAGCTTTTATTTGTTATTATTTTTAGGTGAAATCTGTATTTATGAATGCGAACCTATTCCTTCTCTTACTCCTTTGCTTGTCGCTACCCCTCAATGCTCAATCCACCAAAAAGCAGAGCTTGGCAGGGACTTGGTACGGTCATATCACCCACGAAGGCGGCGGCTACACTTCGCAGTACAACTTCGAACTCAAACTCTACCATAAAGGCGATACCCTCACCGGCCACTGCTATGTATCCGTAGATGACATCTATGCAGAGATCAGCGTCACCGGCACGCTGCACAGCGGCGTTCTCCTCCAATTAAAAGACATAAAAATCCTCAACTCTCGGGAATTCGACGGCCTGGAATGGTGTATGAAGGAGTATCAACTTATTTTTAAAAGAGAAAATAAAACGGATTTACTGGAAGGACACTGGCAGGGACATACGAGTTTTAGTACTTGCATTCCAGGCAAGGTGAAGCTACAGCGGCTTTCTCCTAGAGCTTAGGGGCCTTTGGCCTTTTGGTTGACGGTAGGCACCTTCGGTGCTTTGGTTGACGGTTGACGGTCGGTCGTGATAGGGTGAAGTGTGCTGTTTAGTCTAGGCTTGGATATTAAGGAGCTTTTTGTTGACCGCTGACGTCCTTGGCGCTTTGGTCGATGCCTATCGGAGTGGGCGACAAGGACGACAACGTCAGTAGCCACAGCCATAGACCTCACACAGCATAGAACCACGTCAAACTACGCTCCGCCGTCAACCGTCCACCATCGACCGTCCACCCTAAGCGCCAAAGGCGCAGTAATTCCCCCCCATTTTCTTGGAAAAAATACCAGAGATCACAATCTTTGCCCGATTATTTATCCGCAGCAAAGAGCCAAAAAAATAGAATGAGCATGAATATCATTGAATCCATTCAAGAAGGGATCGCCGAAGGGGTCAAAATCCTCTATCAGCATGAAGTGCCCAGCGATAAGGTCAACTGGAATATGACGCGCAAAGAGTTCGATGGAGACTACACCATCGTCGTATTTCCTTATACCCGAGCGGCCAAAAAATCTCCAGAGGCCATCGGACAGGAGCTGGGGGCATTTATGCAAGAGCGCCTGCCGGAAGTGGCGGATTTTAATGTAATCAAGGGCTTCTTGAATTTGAGCCTGAGCGATGACTACTGGACCAACTTCCTACAAGAGGTGGCCGAGCTGGAAAATTATGGGCAACAGCCGCCGACAGGCAAGAAAGTCCTGGTCGAGTTTGCCTCCCCCAACACGAATAAACCGCTGCACTTTGGGCATGTACGGAATATCCTGCTGGGCTGGTCGAGTGCGAAAATTCTGGAAACGGCGGGGCACGAGGTGGTCAAGATGCAGATCATCAATGATAGAGGGATTGCCATTTGTAAGAGTATGTTGGCTTGGCAGCGGTTGGGCAACGAGGAAACGCCAGAATCTTCGGGTACCAAGGGCGATCATTTAGTCGGGAAGTATTATGTAGCTTTCGATAAGCTGTTTAGAGAAGAATATGCCCAATGGCAGCGTGAGGAGGCGGGGCAAGCCGTATACGCAAAGCAGCAAAAAGAGGGGCAGTCTGCCGAGCAATTTTTTAAAGCCTACAAAAATACCTATTTCAACCAGTACAGTGAAGTGGGTAAAGCGGCTAAGGAAATGCTGCTGAAGTGGGAAGCGGGCGAGGAAGAGGTGATCAATTTATGGAAAATGATGAATGGCTGGGTGTACAAGGGCTACGATGAGACCTTCGAAAACCTGGGGGTCCATTTTGATGATATTTATTACGAATCAGATACCTATTTGCTGGGGAAAGACAGTATCGAGGAGGGCCTCAAAGCAGGCGTTTTCTACAAAAAAGAAGATGGCTCGGTGTGGATTGACCTGGAAGCGGCCAAATTGGACCATAAGCTGGTGCTGAGAAGCGATGGGACCTCTGTCTACATGACGCAGGATATTGGTACAGCGCAAAAGCGTTACGACGATTATCAATTTGATAAGATGGTTTATGTGGTGGGGGATGAGCAGAATTACCATTTTCAAGTGCTCTTTGAGATCATGAAAGCCCTCAAGGCGCCCTTCGCCGAAGAATTGTACCACCTTTCTTATGGTATGATTGAACTGACGACGGGCAAGATGAAATCGCGGGAGGGCACCATCGTCGATGCAGATGATTTAATGAAAGAGGTCATCGGCGAGGCTAAAGCCAGCGCCAATGAACGCGGGACCATCTCCGATTTGGCGGAGGAGGACCAAGAGCAGCTTTTCCGCAAAGTCGGCATGGCAGCGCTCAAATACTACGTCCTCAAAGTCAATCCCCAACGGCGGATGATCTTCGAACCCAAGGAATCGGTTGATTTACAGGGCAACACCGGCCCGTATATCCAGAACGCCTACGTTCGGGTACAGTCGGTATTTCGGAAGCTAGGCGATACGCCCCACGGTGATGGCAAAGACTACACTACTTTGTTGGAACAGGAAAAAGACCTCATCCAACTCCTGTCGGTCTATCCCGATAAAATCATCGAAGCAGCTGAAGGCCTGGACCCCTCCGCAGTAGCCAAATACGCCTACGATCTGGCCAAGGCATACCACCGGTTCTACCACGATTGCCGCATCCTAACTGCCGAGACTGAAGCCGCACGGGACTTCCGGCTCAAGCTCAGCAAAGTTGTCGGCAAAACCCTCTTTGATGCCATGAACCTGCTCGGCATCGAAATGCCCGATCGGATGTAAGCCAAGTAAACTATTTTTCAACAACCAGCGTTACACAAAACAATAATAGTACAAAGGATTATCATATGAGTACGGACAAATCTGAAAGCCTAAATTTTCTCGAACAAATCATTGAAGAAGACCTAGCCCAGGGCAAAAACGACGGACGCTTACATACGCGCTTCCCGCCCGAGCCCAATGGTTATCTCCATATTGGCCACGCCAAAGCCATTTGCATCAACTTCGGTATTGCCCAAAAGTACGGCGGTAAGACCAACCTTCGGTTTGATGATACCAATCCGGTCAAAGAAGATACGGAGTATGTGGAGGCCATCCGTCGCGATATTCGCTGGCTGGGCTTCGATTGGGAAGATCGGGAGTACTTCGCCTCCGACTACTTTGATCAACTCTATGATTATGCCGTACAACTGATCAAACTGGGCAAAGCGTATGTGGATGATTCGACGGCGGATGAAATTGCTGAGATGAAAGGTACGCCAACCGTGCCCGGCAAAAACAGCCCCTTTCGTGATCGCTCGGTAGAGGAAAATCTCGATCTTTTTGAGCGTATGAAGGCCGGTGAGTTTGAAGAAGGCCGCCGAATCCTGCGCGCCAAAATCGATATGGCTGCTCCTAATATGCTGATGCGCGACCCCATCATTTACCGCATCCTCAAGGCCCACCACCATCGGACGGGCGACAAGTGGTGCATCTATCCGATGTATGACTTTGCTCACGGACAGTCGGATTCCATTGAGGGCATTACTCACTCTATGTGCAGCCTGGAGTTTATCCACCACCGTCCTTTGTACGATTGGTTTATTGAAACATTGGGCATTTTTCCCTCTAAACAATACGAATTTGCGCGCCTCAACCTCAATTATACGGTGATGAGTAAGCGTCGTTTGCTGCAATTAGTCAATGAAAAGCTGGTCAGCGGCTGGGATGATCCTCGGATGCCGACCATTTCGGCGATGCGCCGCCGGGGCTACACCCCCGCTGCTATCCGCAACTTCGCCCACCGCGTCGGCGTCGCCAAACGAGACAACGTCATCGATCTGGCTCTGCTGGAGCACAGCGTCCGCGAAGACCTCAACAAAACCACGGCTCGGGTCATGGCCGTCCTCAACCCCCTCAAGGTGATCATCACCAACTATCCTGAAGGACAGGTCGAGGAGATGAGCAGCATCAACAACCCCGAGGATGAAAGCATGGGCAGCCGGACGATCCCCTTTTCTCGCGAATTGTACATCGAGCGGGACGACTTTATGGAAGACCCTCCAAGGAAGTTTTTCCGACTAGGCCCCGGCCGTAATGTGCGCCTCAAAAATGCGTACATCATTCATTGTGAGGACTATGTAAAAGATGAGGAGACGGGGGAAATTAAAGAACTGCACTGTACCTATTACCCCGAGAGCCGTAGTGGCTCAGATACTTCCGGTATCAAGGCCAAGGGCGTTTTGCATTGGGTGTCCATTCCGCACGCCTTGCCGGTGGAAGTTCGAGTGTATGATCGTTTGTTCAGCGAAGAATTCCCGCTGGCTGATCCGGAGAAGGATTTCAAAGAATTTATCAATCCCGATTCGCTGACCATCATCGACAACGCTATGGTAGAGCCTGGTTTGGCGGAGGCACAGGTCGGAGATCGCTTTCAATTTATTCGCAAGGGCTACTTTAATGTTGATGTTGACAGTAAACCGGGCAAGCTGGTCTTCAATCGTACCGTCGGTTTGAAGGACAAGTGGCGTAAAATGCAGAAGAAGTAATTGGAAAAAATCTGCCGTTGGGATTGCCGAAGCTGTGTCGGGAATGCTATATTTGCAGCTAATGCAAAAAGGACGTGTCATATTAGCCAGCCAGGGTTTCGATCTGACCATCGATCGCCTTTGCCATCAGCTAATTGAAGAATACAGTTCTTTCGAAGACGCCTGCCTGGTGGGTATACAGCCCCGGGGCGTACTTTTTGCCGATCGCATCCACCAGCGGCTCTGCCAAATCCTCCGCATCAAAGATATTCCCTACGGAAAGTTAGACATTACCTTTTACCGCGATGATTTTCGGACGCGTACTAAGCCCTTGCAGGCCAGTAGTACGCAGATGGAGTTTTTGGTGGAAAATAAAAGGGTCCTGCTGATCGATGATGTGCTTTACACCGGGCGTACGGTGCAGGCTGCACTGACGGCCCTGCAGCATTATGGCCGCGCCAGCGGCGTAGAGCTACTGGTCCTAGTGGATCGCCGCTTCAATCGCCATTTGCCGATACAAGCTGACTACGTAGGGCTGACCGTAGATGCACTGGATGAAGCCTATGTAAAGGTCGATTGGAAGGACATCGATGGGGAAGATAAAATCATTATGTTCGCAGATAAAAAGGATAAAGGCTAAAAATGACGACAGCTGCGCAACTGAGCACCAGACATATTCTGGGCATCAAACAACTCACAAAGGCTGACCTTCAGCTGATCTTCGAGACGGCAGAAAACTTCAAAGAGGTCATTAATCGCCCCATCAAAAAGGTACCTACCCTGCGTGATGTTACGGTGGCCAACCTCTTCTTCGAAAACTCTACTCGTACCCGTATTTCCTTTGAATTGGCCGAAAAACGCCTTTCTGCCGATGTAGTCAACTTTTCTGCCTCCAGTTCTTCTGTCAAAAAGGGCGAGACGCTGCTGGATACGGTCAATAATATCCTATCGATGAAAGTGGATATGGTGGTCATGCGGCATCCTGCGCCGGGCGCGCCCGCCTTCTTGTCCCGCCATATCGAGGCCAATATCATCAATGCCGGTGACGGCACCCACGAGCATCCCACACAAGCTCTCCTTGACGCCTTTTCGATGCGGGAGCAACTTGGTGATCTGAAAGGTAAAAAAATTGTCATTTTTGGAGATATTTTGCACTCTAGAGTTGCACTGAGCAATGTTTTCTGCCTACAAAAACTAGGGGCAAAAGTGAAGGTTTGTGGACCGCCGACGTTGATCCCCAAATACATCCATAAGCTGGGGGTAGGAGTGGAGTACGATGTCCGCCAGGCGCTCGAATGGTGTGATGTTGCTAATGTCCTTCGCATTCAGCTAGAGCGGCAAGACATCAAGTATTTTCCCTCTTTAAGAGAGTATTCTCGCTATTTTGGTATTGATAAACAACTGCTGAACAGTTTGGATAGTGAAGTCATCATCATGCACCCCGGCCCCATCAATCGCGGGGTCGAATTATCGGGCGATGTGGCCGATTCTGATCAGTCGATTATCTTGCAGCAAGTCGAAAACGGCGTAGCGGTGCGGATGGCGATTCTGTACTTGCTGGCACCAAAACGCTAATTGTATTCGTTATACCTAAAGTTAAAGGCTCTACACACTAAAAATCCATTACCTCATAGCTGATTCTGACACTGCCATTTGTACATCTTATGCGCAAATAATATTATATTGCATAAAAAATTACCTACTAATGAGGTTACAATTATCCCTTCTAATCGCCTTGTTTTTCCTTCCTTTTGTATCACAATCTCAAGATTGCGCCAGCCTGATTGCTAATAATCGAGTCATCGGAGGCATACAAATTATGAGTACCAAGCCGCAAACCCTCGTCGTTCGCGGTAATTATTCCTACAGCCTGGAATTGGTGAATGATGAGAAGGGGGTATTGGCCAGATTTTATTCGAAAAGTGGCGTGGAATTCAACCAGGATGATGAAGTGATCTTTATGGATAAGGCCAATAACCGTAAGAGTTATCGCTTTATCGAAATGGGGGAGATGATTCGAAATGGTGGAACACCGACACACAAAAATATCTTGCAATTAGACGTCGCGGCCCTGAATTGGTTCTCTACAGCCGTTATTCAGACCATCTACATCAAGAATAACATCAGCAATAAGATGTTCAAATACACGGTGAATTCCAATCGACAGCAGGAATTCAAACGCCTAGCGACTTGCTTTAACAGCTCTTTAGATAAGGGTAAAGTGAAGGATATAAAGCTGCAAGGGAATGACCTTTCGCCGACCGGGAGAACGGCCTCTAGTGGAGGAAAGCCCATCAGCGCCACTTCTTCAGGAGTACGCCGAGTGACGGACATCAGCTTGTTGAATGATGAGGAATTGGCCGATTTGCGCAAAGAACTGCAGGAAACCAAGCAGAAAATCCGCGATGAGATTGCTGCCGAACAGGCCAAAGGAGATCAGATCAAGCAGCGTTTGCAGGAGGAAGTTGCTCTGGCTATGGAGCAAGCAACTGCTCAAAAAGCCGTTTATGCTCAGGAGGTACTGAAAGCGCGTAAGAGTTCACAGGAGGAGATTGAAAAATCCAAGCAGGAGGCTGCCGCTTCCGTAAGCTCTGCGCGCGATAAGGCGTCGACAGAGATGGAAAAAATTAATCTCAGCGTGGCAGAAGCGCGTCAGCGCGCTGCCGAAGAGATTCAGAATGTCAAACTGGAAACGGCTACGGAGGTTTCCTCGGCTCGAGAACAAGCGGCTGCGGAGATCAAGGCTGTGAAGGAAAAACTCGATTTGGCCAAATTGGAATACGCCGACGAAATTGCTTCGGCCCGCGAGAATTCCCAGAATGAGCTGAACCGCATTCGGGAGGAAACAGCGCAAGTGATCTCCGAAGCCCGGGCTAAAGCTAAAGAAGAACGGACTAAAACGGCTTCCGACGTTGTCGCTGCCAAGAAAACAGCGTCCGAGCAGATTTTGCAGGTCAAAGAGGAAACAGCCGAGAACATTGCCCAAATTCGGGAAAATGCCGTATTGGAGAAAGAGAAAATCGCCTTTGATGTGGCCGAAGCTCGTCGTAAAGCCGCTGAAGAAAAGGCTATGTTGATGGAAAATAATGCGGCGGAAGTGGCCGAGCTGAAAGAGAATGCGGCTAAGGAAAAAGAGGCGTCTGCTTTAGAGGTTGCCGAAGCTCGCCAGAAGGCGGCCGAAGAAATTAATAAGACCAAAGAACAGGTCGCAGTAGCCAAGCAGGAAGCCAAAGACGAAGTGGCTTCAACAAAGGCCCAGAGTGCCGAAGAGGTCGCGGCTACCAAGGAAGCGGCGAACAAAGAAAAGGCCGACAGCGCCAAGGACGTCGCCGAAGCCCGCCAACGGGCCTCCCAATCGATCGAACAAATTAACCAAGAGGCCGCCCAAAAGGTCGCCGAAGCTCGCGACCGCTCTAAGGCCGAGAAAGCCAAAATCGCCGAAGAGGTGGCCGCCGCCCGCGATCGGGCCTCTAAAGAGATTGCCCGCATTCAGGAGGAAGTGAAAAAAGCGGTCGAAGCTGCCAAGGCTAAGGAAGCAGAAGTCAAGAAATCCTCCGCCGAGGAGGTGGTCGCCGCCAAGGAGCGGGCCGCCGAAGAGGTGGCTAAGGCCCAAAAGGAGGCGGCTACCAAGGTGCAGGATGCCAACAAAAAAGCGGAGGATGCCAAAGGCCAGTATGCTCAGGATGTCGCCCAATCGCAGGAAACGGCCCGCAATCGGATGAAGGAAATCCAGGATGAGGTCGCCGCCAAAATTGCGGATGCAAAGGCCAAAGAGCAGGAGGTAAAGAGTATGACGGCCGAAGAGGTCGTATCGGCTAAAGAAAAGGCCGTACAGGAAGTAAGAGAGGCCCGCGAAAATGCCGCCCGCGAAATCGCCACTGTCAAAGAGCAGGAAGCCCTGCAACGCCAGGAATCGGCCAATAGCATCGCCGAGGCGAAGCGTACCGCCGCCGAAGAGGTGGCTAAAATCAAGCTGGAAGAGGCCGAAGCCATTCGTTTGCAAAAGGAAAAAGCGGCCGCCGATAAGCAGCAGATTGCCAATGACGTCGCTGCGGCCAAGGAGCAGGCCGCCGAAGAGATTGCCGCCACCAAATCACAAGCTGCCGAAGAAATTCAAATGTCCAAGGAAGCCCTGGCCAAAACCAAAGAGGAGCAGGCCCTGGAGCTGCTGAAAGTCAAAGAAGAAACTGCCGAGCAGATTGCCCAAACTAAAGAACAGGCGGCTGAGGAGGTCGCGATGACCAAGTCGCAGGCGGCGGAAGCCGTCGCTCAGGCCACCAAAGAAGCGGAGGACCGTAAGCTGGCGCTGGAAAAAGAAGTTGAAGCCGCCGAGCAAAAGGCCAAAGAGGAGATGGCCGCCGAGCAGGCCAAGTCCGCCGAGGAAGTGGCTAAAATCCGCCAAGAAACCGCTGATAAGAAGGCCCAGTACCTCGCCGACGCCGAAGCCGCCCGCAAAGCTTCGCTCGAAGAGATCAATCAGGCGGAACGCGAATCTTCGGATGCCGTCTACAAGGCCAAGCAACAGGCGACGGAGCAAATCAACCGCGTGAAGGAGGATACCGCCAACCGCATCGCTGAGGAGCAAAAAAAGCTGGAGGAAATGGAAGCAGAGGTGGAAGCTGCGAAAGAGCGCCAGGCGGCCGCCGA
>JBCDGZ010000004.1:0-125631 GCA_038750655.1 Bacteroidota bacterium
AAAAAGGATCAGAATTTTGCCTTGAGTATTATGTTGGGCATTGCCTTTTCGGCCAATATTGGGGGAATGGCGACTATTATTGGGACGCCGCCGAATACGGTGCTGGCAGGTTTTTTACAAAATGAATACGGGATTGAGTTAGGCTTTTTCAACTGGATGCTGATGGGCTTACCACTAGCTGTTTTATTGTTGACAGTAAATTATTTTGTGATTGTCAAAATCTTTTATCCCAACGGCCTGGGGCAGCTCCAAGCCGATGGGCTGATCGAGCAAGAACTGGCGAAGCTGGGGCCGATGAGCCGAGCGGAGAAGGTGGTACTGAGCATCTTTCTTCTCACTGCCTTACTGTGGATGCTGCGCAGTAGCCTCAATACTTGGTTTCCGGGGCTTCAGCTCAACGATACCATCATTAGCATGATGGGGGCCGTTGCGCTATTTGCTGCGCCACTGGATTTTCGCACCGGGCGCTTCCCCCTCGATTGGAAAGACACCCAGCAATTGCCCTGGGGAATCTTGCTTCTGTTCGGCGGAGGGCTGGCCTTGGCGGGGGGGCTGTCGCAGGTAGGCCTGATCGATCTGATTGGCAACAGCATCGCCCAGGCGGAGGGCCTGAGCATCTTCTGGATCACCGCCGCGCTGATCGCCGTCATGCTTTTTATGACCGAGCTGATGAGCAATGTCGCCCTAATCTCCATTTTCGCTCCCGTCGTCGCCGGCATCGCCCTCGGCCTCGACGTACCGCTCTTTCACCTATTGATTCCTGTCACCCTGGCATCCAGCTGTGCCTTCATGCTACCTATGGCCACTCCACCCAATGCCATCGTATTCGCCAGCGGGCACATCAAGGTCTATCAAATGGCTCGCGTCGGGCTGGTCCTCAACCTCATTTCGATCGCTGTACTGATTGTCGTAGCCTACTTTTTTGTTCCCCACTTATTTTAAATAGCATCTGCTTTTTAGGATAGAAAACTTATCTTAGCTGGGCTTGCATAACAAAACCATCAGCAATGTTTCAAAACGATCTGTTCAAAGATAAAGTCGCGCTCGTTACCGGAGGGCGCAGCGGCATCGGCTACGCCATCGCACAACTCTTTCTCCAACTCGGCGCTAAAGTCACCATCGCTTCCCGCAAAGAACTGCCCCTACAGAAAGCCGCCGAAAAGCTCCAAGCCTTCGGTCCCTGTGATTACAAAGCCTGCGATATTCGCCAAACCGAACAGATCAAAGCCCTCGCCGAGCAGATTAAAACCCAACACTGTCGCTTGGACATCCTCATTAACAATGCCGGTGGTCAGTTTCCCGTTTTGGCAGAAATGCTCAATGATAAAGGCTGGAACGCGGTCATTACTAACAATCTTAACGGCACATTCTACGTCACTCGTGAAATGGCTAATCACTTTTTTATTCCCCAAAAAGAAGGTCTTATTGTCAATATCATCGCCGATATTTTGCGCGGCTTTCCCGGGATGATTCATACGGGGGCTGCTCGCGCTGGCGTCGAGAATATGAGTAAAACGCTGGCTCAGGAGTGGAGTGAATTCAACATTCGCATCAACTGTGTTGCACCCGGTATCATCGAGTCCTCTGGCCTGGATCAATACCCTAAAGAAATGCACGAATTTTTCGATACGGCGCGAAAATCTATTCCGATGGGGCGCTTTGGTACGGTCGAAGAAGTGGCCAATACGGTGGCCTTTTTGGCCAGTCCGATGTCCAGCTATATCAATGGCACTACGCTTTACGTCGATGGCGCACAGCACCTCAATTATGATAAGATGGGCCTGGCCAAGGTGATTAAATCCTTCATGGCTGCTGACCAATAATGCCGCTTATGCATCAAGATCATTTGCTCTACCAGGAGCTTAAAACACCACTGGATTACTTTTATCATTGGGAGCAGGAGGAGCCGGAGCGCACTTTCCTCCGCCAGCCCTACGGCTCGGAATGGAAGACCTTGAGCTATGCCCAGGCCGGGCAAGAGGCCCGTCGGCTCTGCGCCGCCATGCAGGCGAAGGGCCTGCGCAGGGGCGATCACATCGGGATGCTTTCCAAAAACTGCTACCACTGGATTTTGGCTGATCTGGCCATCATGATGGGCGGTTTTGTTTCTGTTCCCTATTACGCGAGTCTGCCCAAGCGGCAGCTCCGCGAGGTCATTCTCAAGAGCGATATTCGACTGCTTTTTGTGGGTAAATTGGAAACTTGGGGGGATAAAATTGAGGCGGTGCCAGCGGAGGTGGAGATTGTTCGCTTTCCGCATTACCAGGGCAACGCTGAGGTGCCGCAGGGCGAGGATTGGGAGGCTTTGCTTGCTGCTTATCCTCCCATCGAGGGCCAGCCCCGCCCCGCGCTCGACGACCTTTGGACCATATTGTTTACCTCGGGTACGACGGGAAGCCCGAAGGGCGTCATGCACAGCTTTCGCAATCCGGCGCTGGTCATACGCGGAGAGCAACTAAGCCATTTCATCGGCCTGTTTCAAATATCCGCGGCTCGCTGTTTTTCCTTCCTCCCCCTCAATCACGTTGGAGAACGCATCGGTGTAGAGACCTCCTGCCTGGCGATGGGCGGCAGCATTTCCTTTGCCGAATCCATTGATACTTTTTTACAAAACCTACAAGATACTCAACCCACCATCTTCTTCGCTGTCCCCCGCATCTGGACTAAATTTTACCAAGGTGTCATTACTCGCCTGCCCGCAGGGCTCCTCAATGTACTGCTGCAAGTCCCCCTAATTGCTGGGTTCCTCCGCCGCCGCATCCGTACCGCCCTCGGCCTACGAGATGTCGAAATCGCCGCCACCGGTGCTGCCATCACCCCCGCCTATCTCAAGCGCTGGTACCGCGCCCTGGGCATCCACCTCATCGAAGCCTACGGCATGACCGAAGTCTGCGGCACCATCGCCAACAGCCCCCAGCTCAATGCTCCTCCTGATGCCGTCGGCACCACCATGCCCTTCTGCCAGATCAAAGTCCATCCCCGCTCCGGCGAAGTCCTTCTCCAAGCGCCCTACAATATGATCGGCTACTACAAGGATCCCGTCAAAACCAAGGAGGTCCTGCGCGAAGGCTGGATTCACAGCGGAGATCGCGGAACAATGGACGAACAAGGCTACCTGCGCATCATCGGCCGCGTCAAAGATGCTTTCAAAACCGCCAAGGGCCTCTACATTCTCCCCAACCCTATGGAAGAGGAACTGGCCCGCAGCCAATACATCGAACAAATCTGCATTGCTGGCCTCGGCATTAAGCAACCTATCGCCCTAATCAACCTCTCCGACATCGGTAAAACCCTCAGCAAAGACAATCTGGAACGAGAGCTGAAAAAGGAGCTGGACCGCCTCAACAAACGCCTACCCAATTACCAAAGAATCATCACCCTAGTCATCGACACTACCACCTGGACCGAAGCCAACCAATTGCTAACCCCGACGCTGAAGGTGCGGCGCGGGAAGCTGGATGATTTTTATGGGAAAAAGTACAAGAGCTGGGAGGAGGCGCGAGAGGCGATTGTTTGGATTTAGGGAAATGCGACGCTCAAATAAACCCCTTAATCAAACCCGCTAATCTTTCTACCTCTACCTTTTCAATAGGATGGGGGAAACCTTCTACTACTTCAAGTTTTCCATTCGGTAAAATGGCCGCTGCCTCTTGCGATTCTGCCTGACTGACCATCTTATCTGCACCACCAATACAGACCAAGGTAGGGGTGGAGATATTTTGTAAATCCTGTTCCTGCAGCTTGGCGCCCTTGGCCATATTGAGCATCATGTCCGCTGTTTTATGGAGGAGGACTTTCCAGTCATTGGGAGAGTGGCGTTGGGCGAGTTGCTGGGCGAAAGCGGGCACTTTGGCTTCGATTTTATCAGGATTGAGCATCTTGACTTCTCGCTGGGCGCTGTCTAGGCTCCAGTCGAACTTGGTGCCAAGGGTGATGATTTTGTCGACTAATTGGGGGTGATCTTTAGCGAGATGGAGCGCCACGTAGCCGCCCATGCTATAGCCGAAAATACTAATGGTGCTGATGTCTTTTTGTTGTAGAAATTGGAGGGTGTTCTGGGTAAATAAGGCGATGCTGAATGGCTCCTCACTAGGCCGACCACCATGCCCTTCAAAGTTAAAGGCATAGACGTCGAACTGATTAGCCAATGCCTGATGCAGAGGCTCCAATTGTTGCGCACTACCTAGCGCGCCGTGCAGTAAAAGTATTTTTTTCATAGTACGGGGTTATTTATAGGGTTAACGTCAATTCTACTTTTTTTACACCATCACTAATAGCCACCTCGTAAGCTTCCGCGTGAATACCCGTCTGCGCCGCATAAGCCTGCATAATCCTATCCAGCGCCACCGTCTTCCCCTCCGTACGAACCAAATTAAGGGTACACCCTCCAAAGCCACCTCCCATCATCCGCGCCCCCAAGATCGCAGGCTCCGCTCTGGCCAGCGCCACCAGCAGATCCACCTCTGGCGTACTCACTTCATACTCCTTACTCAAGCCTTCGTGCGATTGCCATAGCAGCTGGCCAATCTGTGTTACATCTCCTTCCTGCAAGGCCACTAGCATCCGCTGCACCCGCTGGTTTTCCTCCAAGACGTAGCGCGCCCTTTGCATGGGCAGAGGGGGCAGTTGATCTGCGTATTGCTCCAACAAGGTAGAGGAAATATCCCGGAGGCTCTCCACCGCCGGATGATCCTTTTGCATGTGGCGTACCACCGTCTCACAGGCCTCCCGCCGATCATTATACGCCGAATCCACCGCCAGCTGATGTTCAATCTTGGAATTGAGGAGTACCAAGGTGTACTCCTTCAATTGAAGCGGAAAATAGTCGAAAGTCAGGTTTTGGCAGTCCAGACAAAGCGCCTGCTCCCGACGACCGAAGAGGACGGCATACTGGTCCATCAGCCCACAGTTGAGGCCGATGCGATGCTCTGCGGCCTGGGCAATCAGCGCGATATTTGGGCGGGTCAGCTGTAAGTCGAAGAGTTCGGAGAGGCCGAACAGGAAGCCGCTGCACAGCGCCGCCGAAGAGGACAGCCCTGCGCCGATTGGAATATCTCCACCGAAGAGGCCGCGCAGGCCACCCAGTTCATGACCCTTTTCCAACAAAATTTCGATTATCGCCTGAATGTAGCGCCCCCAGGAGTGGGTATATTGAAAGGCTTGGGTAGAAAGGTCGTAGTGCAGCTCGTCCTCGAAGTCCAGGGCACGAAGGCGCAGTTGGCCATCTGAGGATTTACCCATTGCAAAGTAGATCGATTGATCGATCGCTGCGGGCAGTACGAAGCCTTGATTATAGTCGGTATGCTCGCCGATGAGGTTGATCCTGCCGGGGGCTTTGATCAAGAGGGGTGCTGCTTGAAAGGCCTGTATGTAGCGGTCGTGGATTTGCTGTAGTATGGTGGAGGATTTCACGGTTTTTACCAAAATTTTACCAAAATCCAGAAAATGAGTGCTACCAGAACCACCATATGCCAGCGGTAATCCAAGTACCAGGGGACACCTTCCATCCCATCACTAATCAAGCCTTTGCGGTAGGTGTACATCTCGATTTGATCGTTAGTTGGAGGAGCTGTAACGCTGCTGATACCAACAAAGACCAGGGTACTGATGAGGATCATCACGCCGACATTCATAGTGTAATGCAGGTGCCAGAGGTCCCATTCTCCCAAAACAAATAAAACGACGCCCAGGGAAGTACCAATGACTAAGGTCCAAAAAGCCCCAGGCCCATTGCCTCTTTTGTAGAAAACGCCAATCAGGAAAATGACAGCGATAGGAGGGACGAGAATGGAAAACATCTGCTGGAGATAGTCCCAAAGGCCCTGGAAGTTCTGAATCTGGGGTGCCCAAAGAGCGGCAACGACCATCAGGACGACGGTGGTTATTCGACCGTATCGGGCGATGTCGGCCTCGGTGAGGTTGGGCTTATTGGGTTTAATGAAGTCGATAACGATCAGGGTCGAAGAAGAGTTGAGCGCCGAATCGACGCTGGATAAAATGGCGGAAATCAATCCGGCTAATACCAGCCCGACCAGTCCGACGGGGAGGGCATGCGTGACCAAGTGCGGGAAGACCGCATCGCCATTTTCCAGACCTGGATAAAGGCTCAGGGCCATTGCACCGGGGATTACCATGATGAAGAGCGGAATGATTTTTAAAAATCCAGCGAGGATGACGCCCCAGCGGGCGTGACGAATATTCTTACCCCCTAAAACGCGTTGTACGATGTATTGATTGGTCGACCAGTACCAAAAACCGAGAAAGGGGACGCCCATCAGCAAGCCGGGCCAGGGCAGTGCCTCGTCTTCTAGCGGCCGTACGACGGAGAAGTGGCCATCGGGGACGGAGGCGACGACTTTTTCCCAAGAGTAGTCCAGCTCGCCGTATAGAATCCAGGTCAGCACACCGCAGCCGAAGATGAGAATGACGGCTTGGATGGCATCCGTGTAGACGACGGCCTTCAGGCCGCCGGAGGCGGTGTAGGTCCCGGCAATGATGGCCAGCACCAGCGCCGTTTGCCAGAGAACGAGGTTGGGGAAGAAGGCTTGGAGGACCAGCGAGCCGGCGTAAAGCGCCCCGGCTGTTTCGATCATAATGGTGCTGAAAATGGTGACGGCAGAAAAGAAGAGCTGTGAGCGTCGGTCGAAACGCCGTTCCAGATACTCGGGGATGGTAGTGATGCGGGCTCGAAGGTACAGGGGGACGAAGATGAGCGCGGCGATAATCAAGGGAATACCGGACATCCATTCGTAGACAGAGTTGACAATTCCGGTGGTGTAGGCGGCACCGGACAGCCCGATGATAGTAGAGCTGGAGATATTGGAAGCGAAGAGCGAGAGGCCGATCAGCCCCCAGCCGAAGGAGCGCCCGCCAAGAAAGAGATCTTCTCCGGTTTTGGTTCTCCGGGCAATCCAGAATCCGATGGCTAGTACGAGGACGAAGTAAGCAATGATGATTCCAATATCAATACTTGAAATGTTGTTCATCTAGGTCGTTGTTTTTCGTTTGCGATTTTTTGATTGGTAATGATTGGGGCGTTTTTCTGCCGAGAGGTCTTTGATCATTTGCTGACGAAGATAAGGTATTTATTGCTTATAAGCCCGGAGGGTCAGCTGGAAGGTGTAGGGGCGGATGGGGATGCGGTAGTGCTCTAGTGGAAGTGCTCCCCAGGAGTCAACGCCGCCAAGGCCCCTTTGCCGGTAGTCGAGGCAGAGCGAGTAGTGGTCATCGGGTTGAAGGTCGATGGTGTGCAGCCGGTCTCGGTGCTGGCGGGTCAGGGCTTCGGGACTGAAGGGCAGGACGCTCATCCCGAAGTGGGGATGGCCTTCGATTTGTAGGGTGACGCCGTCAGGGTGGCTCAGGCGGGCGCGGCGAACGTCGGTTTTATAGCCATTTTCTTGGGGAGAAATGTAGGGTTCATACTGTTCTTCCACCTTGCTGGCATAATGGCCGACGTGGGCGGCATAATTCCGGTCTTCATAGTTTTCGAAGGGACCACGGCCGAACCATTCGAATTGTTGTAGGCTTTTTGGGATTTGTAGATAGAGGCCCAAGCGGGGCAGCTCGGGTAGCTTGTGGTGGCTGGGCTCAAAGCGGCAATGAAGTTGGAGTTGGCCATCGGCGGTGGGGTGGTAGTCGATGCTAAAATAGCAGTCCAGCTCTTTGGCGTAGAACTGCGTGGCTAAGACTTGTTCTTGCGCCTTCCATTGGATGGAGTGAGGGAGAAATTGCTCATGGGCCGTTCTCCAAATTGCCAATCGCTCGGGCATTTGATGACCAAAATCATTATCAGTTGGAGGTCGCCAGAAGTGGGGGCGGGGTGGGGTGGTGATCAAAGGGATGTCTTTGTAGCGGAAAACTTCTAGCTCGCCCGTTTCTAGGTTGAAGGTAAATTGGACTTCAGGGGCGGAGAGCTGAAGTTGATTATTGATTTGATATTCGCTCAGTCGACCTGTAGGTGGGAAGACTTTTTGAGGAGCTGTAGCAGGAAGAACAAATTGAGCTTTGGCGATCTCAAAATTCTTTGGTAAAAATGTACTGGCTGTGTTGGTGCGGACACTGAAATCGAGGAAGCATTCGAGCGGTCGTTCTTTTAAGTAGGGGGATAAATTCAATACTACTAATTCACTTTGTCCCGCTTCGAGCGCCGAGGTCAACTGCCCTTCTGCGAGCGTCCCTTGATCGTTCCAAAGTTTCCAATAGATGGAAAGGGCCGTCAGATTGCTGAACTGGTATTCATTGTGCAAACGGATGGTTCCTCTGGCCAGATCGACTGCTTCAAAATGAAGGGGCTGGTAGATTTTTTTGACTTCCCAATACGCTGGGTGCGGCTGTCGGTCGGGGAAAAGCAGGCCATTGATGCAAAAATTGCCGTCGCTGGGGATGTCTGGACCGCCGAAGTCGCCGCCGAACTTCCAATAGCGTTGGCCGGAGGCCGCCTGCGCAGCAATGCCCTGGTCTAGCCAATCCCAAACAAAGCCTCCCTGCAAACAATCGTACTGCCGAATACAACGCCAATAATCGATCAGGTTGCCCACACTGTTGCCCATTGCATGGGCGTACTCACACATGATCAGCGGTCGCTGTGGCTCCTTTTGGGCATAGGCTTCAAGATGGGAAATGGGCGGGTACATTGGGCAAACAATGTCTGTATTCCAGTCTTCAAAAGCTTGCTCGTACTGAACCGGTCGGCTGGGGTCACGCGCTTTGATCCAATTGTAAGTATGGTGAAAATTGCAGCCATTCTCTGCCTCGTTTCCCAAAGACCAAATGAGGATGCAAGGATGATTTTTACTCCGTTCCAACATCCGCCGCGTTCGATCCATATGGCCCCCTTGCCAAAGCGGATCATCCGCCAGCGAGGCCGCTTCGTCGTACATTCCATGACTCTCAATGTTCGCCTCGTCCACTACATATAGCCCGTGCTCATCGCAGAGTTCGTACCAGCGCGCTGCATTGGGGTAGTGGCTATTGCGGACTGCATTGATATTGCACTGCTTCATCAGCCGAATATCGGCCAGCATCTGCTCCTCCGTAATCACATGTCCATTTAGCTCATCATGTTCATGGCGATTCACCCCCCGGATGATCAGCGGAACGCCATTAAGCCGCAGCTGGGCATCGCGAATTTCAATGGTTCGAAATCCTACCTTACAGCCCAGGGTTTCAATCACTCGCCCCGCCTCTTCCTTAAGCAGTAGCGCCAACTGATACAGATAAGGCTGCTCGGCATTCCAGCGATTAACCTCAGGAATAAAGCCTTGAAAATGAAATGTCTTCCGTTGATTCCCCGCCAGCTCAATCGATTGCTGCTGATCCAACAGCATTTTCCCCTCATGATCCCTCAACAAGAGCTGGCAAGAGCGCACAACTGTTTGCTCATCATAATTGATCAATTCCACCTCCACCGAAAGCTCCCCATCTCGATACCGCTCTCCCAACCCCGCCTTGACAAAATAATCCCGGATATGCTGACGCGGCGTCGACCACAGAAAAACCGACCGCTCCATCCCACTCAAGCGCCACATATCCTGGCATTCCAAGTACGAGCCATCGCACCATTGATAAACCAATATCGCCAGCAGATTTTCACCGGCCTGCAACTGCTCCGTCACCCTAAACTCTACTGGCGTCTTACTATCCTGATTGTAGCCCAGCCACTGGCCATTGAGCCAGCAGCCTGCCGCCGCGCCTACGGCCTCCAGCTGCAAAAATACCTCGCGCCCTCTCCAGGCCTCCGGCCACTCAAACACCCGCCGGTACGCCCCAAAGGGGTTATCCGCCTCCGGAACCTTCGGCGGCTCCGTAGGAAACGCATAGCGATCATTGACATAAATCGGCACCCCATAGCCCTCCATCTGCCAGTTGGCCGGTACCTTGATCAAGGCCCAATCTGCATCATCAAAGTCCGGGGCGTAGAAGCCCTCCGGCTGCTCCGCCGGCCCGGCCCCCCAGCGAAATTTCCATTGGCCGTCGAGGGAGTGATAGAAGGGGGAAGCCTCGCGGGGTTGGGAGAGGGCTGTGAGGTCGGCTACTGGAAGTAGACTGGCGTGGGGAAGCTCCTGCCCGATGTTGTAGATCTTGGGATCGGTTAGGAATTGACGAGGGTCGGTCATAATCTTTCAATCCTCAAACTCCGGCACCTCCCTACTCATAGACGCCTCAAAAGCCTTCGCCAAATCATTGCTCAATAAAAAAGCAGCGTTGAAAGTCCCCATGTGCCGCAGCGATTCCTCCACACTATGGTCGCGGGAATAGCGGATGATTTCCTTCGTACCTCGGATCACGATCGGTGCCTTTGAGGCGATCTGCTGGGCAATTTCCATGACCCCTTCCAGCATTTGCTCTTTATCGGGATAGCAGCGTGCCACCAGCCCAATCTCCTTGGCCTCCGGCCCGTACACCTTCCGCCCCGTGTAAGCCATTTCATAGGCCAAGCCCGAGTTGATGATCTTCGGCAGTCGCTGCAAGGTGCCAATATCTGCTACTAAGCCCAGGTCTACTTCCTTAATCGTAAAGTAAGCCTCTTCTGTACAGTAGCGAATATCGCAGGCCGTACAAATATCAACTCCACCGCCAATACAGCCATTATGGATAGCGGCGAGTACGGGCTTGCGGCATTGCTCGATGGCGGTAATACAGTCTTGCAGGTGATAGATAAAATCTCGGACTTCTTCTCGCTTACGCCCTTCGCAATCGATGGTGTTGAACTCGGCGAGCCGCATCAGCATCTTGAGGTCGATGCCCCCGCACCAGTGCTTCCCCTCACCACTCAGGACGATGACGCGTACCTCCGGCGTCTTACTCAATTCTCCAAAAAGCTGTTTCATTTCTACCCAGGCTTCGGCGTGCAAAGCATTGGCTTTCTCCGGACGATTGAAGGCCACATGGGCGATGTTTTTGGCAAGCTCAACTTTGAAAAAAGTATACGTATTCATAATTTATTTTTTTCGAAATACCGCCGGGCTTCACGCATCACACGCGGTGCCATAATCAGGGTTGCCGTCATGGTTGGGATGGCCATCAGGGCGAAAAAGCCGTCGATGAGGTTGATCATGGCGGAGAGTGGAAAGATGGCTCCGATTAGGATGCTGGCGATATAGAAGTAATTATAAAAATGCTTTTTGTCGGCTCCGATTAAGAAGGAAAGGCACTTGGAGCCGTAGTAGGAGTAGGAGAATAGAGAGGAGATACTGAACACGGCGATACAAAGTAAAAGGAGGTAGTTGCCGATGTAGGGGATGGCCGAGTCGAAGGCTTCGGCGGTTAGAGAGACGCCGTTGTCGCCGCTGGTTTGCCATACGCCAGTCAGCAGAATGGCCATTGCGGTTAGGGTGCAGACTACCAGGGTGTCGATGGCGGGGCCGAGCATAGCGACTAACCCCTCGCGAACGGGCTCTGAAGTTTTGGCGGCGCCGTGGGCCATCGGTGCGGTGCCGATCCCTGCTTCGTTGGAAAAGGCGCCCCGGCGGATGCCGAGTAGAATCAGTCCCCCCACTACACCTCCCAGCAAAGGATCACCGTGGTAGTGCTCGGCGGCGAAGGCATCGGTAAAGATCATCAAGAAATACTGCGGGACTTCTTCGATTCGGACGATGAATATAAAGAGTACGGATAGCAGATAGAGGACGACCATCGCAGGGACCAGCCGCTCGGCCGTTCGGCTGATGCGTTTTAGGCCACCAAGGACGACCGTAGCAGTGACGATGGCCAACAGTAGGCCAATGCCAATGTTGGCGGATAATCCAGAGGGAAGACCGTTGGGAACGAGTAAAATATCTCGGATGGCTTGGGTAAGCTGATTGACATTGAAGACGGGCAGTGCGCCGATCAGTCCGGCGAGGCTAAAAAGAACCGCCAATGGTTTCCAGGCCGGCCCCAGGCCCTCGGTGATGAAGTACATCGGCCCGCCCTGCAATTCGCCCTGGCTGTCCTTCCCACGGTATAGAATGGCGAGGGTAGAGGTGAAAAATTTGGTGCTCATACCGATTAGGCCACTTATCCAAAGCCAGAAGATGGCCCCTGGCCCACCGATGGTAATAGCGACGGCTACCCCCGCGATGTTGCCCATCCCGATGGTGGCCGAAAGGGCGGTGGTCAGGGCCTGAAAGTGGCTGATCTCCCCCGGGTCATTGGGATCGTCGAATTTACCACGCAGCACCTGTATGGCGTGGCGCAGATAGCGAAAGGGCAGCATTTCGGAGAGGATCAGCAAGTACAGCCCACCACCGACGAGTAAAAAGAGCAGCGGCAAGCCCCAGACGAAGCTGGCAAATGCGGCGATAAACTGATCGATGGAATTGATGAGGCTCATATGGCTAATGTAAGCATTTTTTGTAGAGATTGTAGGGGAATCTTGGCTATCGGGCATCCCTTGGTGCCGTAGGTTGGCGAGCCGGCTCTTCTTGAGTAGGAGGCTGGGTATTTTTCCGTCGCTGTATCTGATAATTTAAAATAAAGAAGCAGCTAACTGCAATAACCAAAGTGATAATGGTCCCCTTTTTTAGTTGGGCTTCCGTTAGCTGTCTGATGAGGAAGATACTGATGATAATCCCGATGGCCGCCCCTCCCATTAACCAACCTAAAGCATTGGCAATAGCATCAAAGCCCATATCGAAATCATTAGGGAGCCAACTGCGGATAAACATTCCCAAAAGGGTAATATTGAAGGTGGTTCCAAGCAGGAAGAGGAGGCGTAACAATAATTTAATCATAAGATTTGGAGGTTTAGTCATTCGGCTTTGTAAAGATAGCTTATCTTGAGATTTGAAGGAGAGAGAGGAGTATAGGAGAAGAATGCAGCAGCAGAAGAATGCAGCAGCAGAACGCAGGAGAAGCACAGAAGAAGAATACGGAGATGGAAAATGGAAGAGGGGAACAAGATACAAGTTGGGTCTTTGGGAGGGCCCACCCACAAAACCACCGCCGCCAATCTCCCCGCCAATTTTTCAAGGCCAACCATAGCTGGTCAGCCCCTGCGGTGCGCCGTTCATTCGACGGCTAGAGATCGCAAAAGCTCCTTTCTTTATAAAAAGATGGCATGCTCTTCTCCTTCCAGGCCTCTGAAAAAGAAAAGTTGTATGTATTGATTAGGATCGGCTTGTGCCGTCCAATCGCCTAAATAAAAGGAATGGCCAAAGTCATCAGTCAGGTTGGAATCGTAGCGGGGACGATGGCAAAATCGGAATCATTGCAATGTAAAACAAAATGTTTGTAAAGTCAAGGATTATCAAAAATACTGAAAAGGGAAGGGAGGTGGCCGCCTGCTGTGAGTCGGTATTATGTTCGAGACGATCAATTTAGACCTATCAATATGAGTGAACAAAACAAACTGAAAGAGATTGCGCAGCTATTTTTCAAATTAGGAAGCATTGCCTTTGGTGGTCCGGCGGCCCACATCGCGATGATGGAGGACGAGGTGGTGAAGAAGCGTGGATGGATGAGCGAGCAGCATTTTCTGGACTTGATTGGGGCAACCAACCTCATCCCGGGGCCCAACTCGACGGAGATGACCATGCATTGTGGGCACGAGCGAGCGGGGTGGAAGGGCCTGGTAGTGGCCGGTGTTTGTTTCATCTTTCCTGCGGTGGTGATTACGGGTGTGTTGGCTTGGTTGTATCAGCGGTATGGGCAATTGCCGGAGGTGGAGCCTTTCATTTATGGGATCAAGCCGGCGGTTATTGCGATTATCCTTTCGGCGCTCTATCGTTTGGGGAAGAGGGCCTTGAAGTCGGTGGAGCTGGGTATATTGGGAGCGATCACGTTGGTGGCGACGCTGCTCGGCTTACACGAGATATTGGCCCTTTTCGGCTGTGGCCTGCTCGGTTTATTGCTTTATCTGGCGAAGCGCCCGCGCCGTTCTGCCAATAGCTTTGCGCCGCTCTTGCTGCTGCAAGCCAGCAGCCTGAAAATCTTGCTGACTTTTCTCAAAGTCGGCGCTATTCTTTACGGGAGTGGCTATGTGCTTTTTGCTTTTTTGGACGCCGAGCTGGTGGCCACCGGCCTGCTGAGTCGGGAGGAGCTGATCGATGCGGTGGCGGTGGGGCAGTTTACGCCGGGGCCGGTGCTGTCGACGGCGACTTTTATTGGCTGGCAGCTCAATGGCTTCTGGGGGGCTTTAGCCGCGACGGTGGGGATATTTCTACCCTCCTTTCTCTTTGTCAAATTGCTCAACCCCCTCATTCCCAGAATGCGAAAATCCAAGCTGCTCTCTGCAATATTGGATGCCGTGAACATCGCTGCGGTGGCCGTTATCCTGGCCGTTTGTATTGAAATGGGGAAAGATACCTTGACGGATTGGCGAACAGTACTGATTGCCTTGGCCAGCGTTGTGATGGTTTTTGGTTTTAAAAAACTCAATAGTGCCTTCGTCGTTCTGGGAGGAGCGTTATTGGGGTATCTGCTGACCTTTATCGGCTGATTTTGTTCCGAAAGTGTCCCTACGAAAAGCTTGAATGATTGTCTTCTGACCTGTTCTTAAGCCAGTTTGAATTTAATGGAGAATCGGAAATAAACATTGACCGCTTGTCCATTGTATTGGCCTGGACTCCACTTGGGAAGTTCCTCCATCGATCGAATACAACTTCGCTCGATTTCATTACAGACGCCACGCAAGACTTCTATATCCTCTACTTCTCCAGCCTGGTTAACCTTGAATTGAATTAGAGCATCGCCTTCAACACCCATTGCCCGCGCAAAGCGAGGGTAGTTCGTTTTATCATTGATGGCTTCCACTAGCGTTTTGTCACTACAGGTTTTTTGTTTTTCCAAATCTTTATTTTTGCAGGAGGCCAGATAAGGCATCACATCTACTATAACAAATGCGGCATCTTTTTCTTCTGCTGGCAAAATTTGCTGCCGATCAGCGATGACGCCCTTTTGGTAAGCCCCTTTCAAAACGACTTGACCTTGTTGGTTGAACACCTCATAAGGGCCATCGCGCAGATCCTCTTTGTAGGTGTAGGTCGATCGGATATTGCCTAGTGAATCCAGCTGGGTCCAAGGGCCTTCCTTTTTTCCCGCCACCAATTGACCATAACTTTGTGCAGCTTCGTTTTGGTAGCTAAAATACCGCCACTCGCCAGTTGCTTCCCCATCGACAAATTCCCCCTCCACATATTTTTGCCCATTGTCGTACCACTGCATAATCTTTCCGTGCCGGACCTTCATCCTGGCTGTTTTGTAGCTCACATAATCGGTGATTTGTCGGGTCGTGGGGTAAAATTGTTTGTATACATAATTGCTGTCAACAGTACGCTCTAGCGTAAAGTGATACCAGGATTTGATCAGCTCCGAGCCTTGGTCAAGAGCGTCGGTATATTTCTCTTTGTAGGGATTTTGCTTGGCTTTGATGGAAGAGGGAATCCGATAATTCGTTTTACATCCAACAAGCAGGATTAGGGCAAAAAAGCCCGGAAGGTATTTGAGCATGATGTGTTTCTTTGTTGTTTACCAGATGCTTTTTAATGCTGTGAGACTGCCCTGCAAGAGCCTTGCCTCACCTTTGCTGACGAATAGCTCTATCTTGGTGTAAGGGGTTTTGGGAAAAACGATCTCCGTCATGACGCATTGGCCTGCATCGGCAAAAAGCTCAATAGAGGAATGATCGAGGTAGAGCAACATATCGACCGTTTCGCGCTTGTAGTCAACCGGCCCGGCATGACTGCCGGCAAAATCTTCACTGAAATCAGCTTGTCCCGCGACACTTCTATCTACATAATACTGCTGTGCAATACCACTGTAAAAGACCTCCAAATGCTCGCCTTCTTCATTTGAAAAACGAACGCCCACGCGTGCACTCGCCGGACGCTCAAAAGATACGTCCAATTTATAAAGATGCTGGCCGGGTTGATCTGCAAGTGTCGTGAAGCCAGAATAACTGCCAGATGCTATCGTTTGGATTGGGCCTTCTAGTACCTTCAACTCCTCCACCGGCATGGAGCGCAACCGGTAATCTTCTCCGTATTGATGTAGGGTAAATTTCCGCGATAAAGTCATCGCGCTGCGCCATTGCTCCGTAGGGACAACCTGCGCGTACTGCCAATTACTCATCCAGCCCAGAGCTAGACGGCGGCCATCGCTTTGGGGAATATCCGACCAGGTGACCATCGCGTAATTGTCTTTACCGAAATCTGCCCAGTATTGCTTTTTGTAATCGGCGATAAAATTTTTCCCATCAAAATCCCCCACAAAATAAGCCGTCGCCGTACCCCCGTTGGGCCCTTCCTTCTGTAAGCTGATAATCAACACCCACTTGGTCTCCTCGGTCCCTTCAACCATCATCGGAAAAAGGTCAGGACATTCCCAAAGACGTTTGTCATCAGGGACTCCAAACTCAGAGGCAAAAGTCCAATTCAATAAATTTGGAGAAGTATAGAACCAGACCCTATCGTGCACCGAAAAGACCATCACCCAGTGCTTCGTCTCCTCATGCCAGATCACCTTCGGATCGCGAAAATCCTTGATCCCCGGATTGGCAATCACCGGGTTGCCCTCATACTTGTTAAAAGTGCGGCCCTTATCAGTCGAATAAGCAATCGATTGATACTGATAAGTGCTATCACCTGATTTTTCCCCCTCCGGATCGTGATGCGTGAATAGGGCGATCATCGGTGGTTGGCCTTCCTTGCCCAAGCCACTGGTGTTCTTCCAATCTATCACCGCACTACCGGAGAAAATATAGCCCAACGAATCGGGGTAGAGCGCAATCGGCAAATGCTCCCAGTGCACTAGATCCGGACTTACAGCGTGGCCCCAATGCATCGGGCCCCAAACGGTAGAATCAGGATAATACTGGTAGAAGAGATGGTACTCGCCTTCGTAGAAAACCATCCCGTTGGGATCGTTCATCCACTTGCTGGGCGGAGAGAAATGAAATTGAGGGCGATGGGCTTCGCCGTAATAATTTTGGGTAGGGATTTGCGCTGTATTCGGCTCCATAGTTGTGTTGTTCTGGCAGGAACAAAAGCTAATCATAGCTAGAACAACAAAGATACAATATTGCCAATTCATATGTCAGATTTTATGCTAGGAAGACATTGATTTTATGCTAATTTTTGCAAAGTTCTTGTTCCAGTTGTTCTAAACTTTTGCCTTTGGTTTCGGGCATCATAAAAAGGACAAAGAGCAGTTGTAAAACCATGAAGCCGGCAAAGAAGGCAAAGATGGGCCAGGGATTATCGCCAAAAATACCTTCGTCTTTATCCAAAAACAACGGCGTTAGCTGAGTGATTAACGCGGCGAAGACCCAGTGGGTACCGGAGCCAAAGGACTGCCCGAGCGCCCGTACCTGGGTGGGAAAAATTTCGGAGATGAACACCCAAATCACTGCTCCCTGCCCGATGGCGTGCGAGGCGATGAACACCAGAATGAAGGTCAGCAAAAGACTGCTGTCGGCGCCCGTTTTGTAGGCATAGGCCACCATCGCCAGGCTGATGATATAGCCAATTGATCCCCACAGCATTAGCTGCCTGCGGCCCGCCCGGTCGATGAGGTACATCCCGAGCAGGGTGAAGACCAGGTTGACTGCGCCGATGGAGATGGCGTTAGAGAGCGACTCCTTACTGCCTAATCCTGCGATTTCTAGCAGCTCGGGAGCATAGTATAAGATGCAGTTAATGCCAGAGAGCTGATTGAAAAAGGCGAGGAGGAAGGCCAGGGTGATGGGCCAGGAGTAGCGGCCGCTCCAAAAGCCGGAGCGCTGTCCTTGGTTCAAAGAAGCCTTGATGGCGCTGATGGCCTCGTCGAGTTTTTGAATGCCCATAGCTGACAATACGCTTTTGGCTTCGGTCTCCTCTCCTTTTTGTAGGACCAGCCAGCGAGGGCTGTTGGGAATGCCGAGCACCATAACACAATAGATAATAGCAGGCAGGGCTTCGATGCCGAGCATCAATCGCCAATCCACATTCGGTCCGCCTATTCCTTTGAGCAGATAGTTGCTGAAAAAGGCGACGAAAATCCCAAAGACAATCATAAACTGATAGCGGGCCACCAGTGCTCCCCGCTTATCCGCCGGTGCGATTTCGGAGAGGTAGGTCGGCGCAGCGACGCTAGAGGCCCCGACGCCCAGCCCCCCGATGAAGCGGAAGAAGGAGAAGCTGTAGGGATCAGGGGCCAGCCCGGAGCCCAGGGCCGATACCGCATAGAGCACACCGATCCAGAAGAGGGTCTTTTTGCGCCCAAATTTATCGCAAGGAATGCCTCCGAAGAGCGCACCAATCACCGTTCCCCATAGGGCCATCGCCATGATGAAGGTGCCGTGAAAGAAGGGGCTAGTGTTCCAGAGTTCCTTGATGGGCAGGTTAGCGCCAGAGATCACAACGGTATCGAAGCCAAAGAGAAAGCCGGCCAGGGCGACGGTGGCGGACCAATAGGAGATGCTGTGTTTTGCCATAGTGGTAGGTTGGGTTTTCGTTGCTTTGATTGGGGATTGATGGTGTTAGGGTATAAATGTAGGAATATTTGTGGAGGGAGGGGACTTAATAGAGGCAAGATGCTTTATCCCCCTTCAAATAATACGACCGATAATTCCTCGCCTTTTTATCCATACAACCACAAAGGTTCAGCAGCTCGATGCTTTTGAAATCAATCGGATGGCTCTCTGCCTGTATGGCGATGTAGCCCTCCCCGAGGGCCTGCCCATCTTTCTTGGCCTCCGGATCGAAGCCGTTAACGACCCCACCACCAATCGTAGGGTGGCGGTATTCCAGCACCACCTGATCCTCCACCAAATATTGATGCAGCGAATCGCCCAGCACCAGTGCTTCTATCGTCACCCACTGATCACCGTGGAAGGTAGGAGCTGAGGAGTTGACGCAGTGGGTGGTCAAGAGGCTATCGCCCATTTCCACATGGGTGCCGGGTGTGCAGAGGTTGGCCGTCGGCCGCTCCCCTTCGCCATCACCGCCAAGGAGCTGTAGCTCTAGAGAGATGGGAAAATCCTGTGGGATAGCCATACTCTGCGGAGATTGGCAGTGCAGCATTAAGCCATTGTTGCGAAAGGCCCAAGCTGGCCCGCCCGTCATCTGCTGCCCAACAAAGCGGTAGGTGGCCCGAAGGCGGTAGTAGGAGAAGGGGGTTTTGTAAAACAAATGGCCGAAGCCATTATCGAAGGTATCGGTGGGGGCGTAGCGGACTTGTAAGAGACTATCTTCAACCCGAAAGATGTTGCGGTAATTATGGCCCAATTCATAGCCCGTGTATTTGGCGGTCCAGTCGGTGAAATTATCACCGTCGAAGAGAGGGAGCCAGACTTCTTCGTTGGGGTCGGAAGAGGGGGCGCAGGCGTGGAGTAGCAAGAGGAGTAAGGCAGAGAGATAAAGAGGAAAGAGGCGCATAATTTTACAGTTACTGGGTGCAGTTCGCACAAGGGATTGAGCACTCGTTTTTGAGATTAATTATTGGTAAACTGTTTAAGTAATTGCTGATCAGAAACTAAGGTAATGGCGGCCACGAAGATTAGGTATAGGAGATACCTAGTATTGGTTAGTACACTAACAATATTAGGTAGGGTCATTAGACAATCTTAGGTATTTGTTTAGATTTATTCTAAATAAATTTAGAACTAGGCTCAATATCTCATAAATTTGCCAACGAAGAAAAAATTACTCAATATAACTTACAAATAACTATGAAAAAAATTGTTTACATAATCGTTTCCCTCTTCTTTTTTCAGCAGTTTGCTATGGCTCAACAAGAGTTCGATCAGCCTTCTGTGGCTAAAGATTACCAAGAGCGTACTTTCTACCGTGTACAGGATGGAAGTATGGTTTCTCACGATCATACAACCTGGGATATTGCCTTCGGTCTAGGGATGTTCGATCTAGGCATTTTTATCAATGAAGCCGCCGGACTTTCCTTTACCAACCCTTACCCAGAAGTCGAGCTTTATGTCACTACGGGTACGGACTATGACAATGCCGATACTATGGGCATGACCCGTATTTTCAATGACGATGTTTCTTGGGCAGAAGGTGCCTTCAACCATGTGAAGAATTCTGAGAGTCCTCTGGATTTTGGTTGGGGAGATTACGATGGCCAGAACAATGTAGTCAATGGAACTCGTGTTTTTGCTGTCAAACTCAGAAGTGGGGTTTACAAGAAAATCGAGATTCAATCATTGATTGGTGGAGTGTATTCTTTCCGCTATGCCAATTTGGATGGTAGCAATGAGGTGACACAGACAATCAACAAATCAAATTATGCAGGTAAATCATTGGTCTACTACTCATTGGAAAATGATATGATCATGGATCAGGAGCCTGACAACTGGGATTTTGTCTTCACTCGCTACGTAACGACGCTTGCTGCTCCTGGCGGTGGTTTCCTCGATTATAGAGTGACAGGTCTGGTCAGTAATGCTGGAGTAAGTGTTGCGCAGGCAGATGGTATTGACATCAATACAGTTGATCACAACGATTACGAAAGTGCCTATGTTGATTCTCTGCTGGCCATTGGTCACGACTGGAAAATCTTCGGTGGTGGCTGGTCGATCGCTCCAAATCGGGTTTACTTTGTCAAAACCACTGATGATGAAATTTGGAGACTGCGCTTTATCGACTTTGAAGGTTCTTCAACTGGTGTAACAACTTTGGAGCGTACTTTCGAATCAGAAGTTACTTCTGTAGTTGATCCTGAGGCCTTTGATCACTTGAGCACCTTTAATGTTTTCCCTAACCCTGCATCAGACCTTACCTATGTTTCTTTTGACGTTAATACCAGCCTTCGTACGGCTGAGTTGAGACTGGTCAATACACTGGGTCAAGTGATAATCAATCGTCAGGTGGGTATTCAGAATGGCTTTAACGTGAAAGAAGTACCGGTCAGCCAGTTGCCTTCTGGAATGTACCACGTTACATTGACGGTTGGTAATGATTTGATTACGCAGCCATTGATGGTAAAATAAGAGATAGTTGATGAAAAATTATTTGAATTTTTTTTATATTTTAGGATTGCTGTGCTTTATGACGGCTTGCCAACAATCTGGAACTTCGGAGGCGACAGCTGAAGAGGCGAAAGGAGAGCAGGCGAAGCCAGACATAGAGCGAATCATTTCGCTAAGCGGCCTTTTGACAGAAGTACTGTATGAGTTGGGGCATTTGGATAAAATTGTCGGTCGGGATATAACTAGTACTTATCCCAGCGAGATGCAGGAGATTACTAGCTTGGGGCATGTTTCCCAGCTGAATACCGAGGGCATCATATCCCTTAATCCACAGCTTATCTTTGTTGAAGATCAGCAGATCAAGCAGCAAACCGATGTTTTCGATCAACTTAGAAATGCTGGAATCGAAGTCGTAGTGGTACCGGTTTCCAGACATTTTGATAACTCGATTAAGGCGGCAAATGTGATTAAGAGTCACTTGCCGACGGAAGATAAAAGGATTGAAAGTTTAAATCGACAAATCATAGCAGACAGCGTCAAGCTGTCTGCTACTTTAGCCGATTTCGACAATCGTCCGAAAGTACTTTTTATTTATGCTCGCGGAGCTGGCCGTCTACTGGTAGCCGGTACGAACACTTCGGCCTCTGCGGTTATTGAAAAATCAGGAGGGCAGAATGCTATTCAGTCCTTCGAAGGATTCAAGACTATGACGCCGGAATCACTGGTGGAAGCGTCTCCTGAGGTGATCCTGATGTTCAGCAGTGGCCTGGCCAGTTTGGACGGAAAAGAAGGTTTGGGACAGATCCCTGGGATCAAGCAAACCCCGGCCTACAAGAACAGCCGCATTGTGGCTATGGATGGCCACTACCTCACGGCCTTCGGCCCCCGTGCCGGCCAAGCCGCTCTCGAACTGGCTCAGAGCATACACCAACAGTAGTGCAAATTATTTAGTGACAAATAGATATGGATAGATTGAAAATTTGCCTTAGCCTTCCGGCGCTGCTCCTTATTTTGTTTATCTCAGCAGGAGCAGCTTTGTTTTTCGGTGCCTATTCTATGAGCCTAACGGAAGCCCTAACGGCACTTTTTCAATCCCATAATGAAGCGACTCACTTTTTGATGCTGCACATCCGCCTGCCTCGCATCATCATGGCCGCACTTGTCGGTGCTGGCCTTGCGGTATCCGGTACGGCCATCCAGGGCCTCTTCCGCAATCCCCTAGCCGATCAAACCCTGATCGGCGTTACCAGTGGAGCTATGCTTTTTGCGGTGCTCTCCATTGTATTTTTTGGATCAATAATCGCTGCATTAGCTCCCTTTCTCGCTCAAGCCTCGGTCGCCATCTTCGCCTTCCTCGGCGGCCTACTGACCACCTACCTGGTCTACATCCTTTCGCGGCGGCAGGGTAAAACCAACGTTGTTACCATGCTGCTGGCCGGCATTGCCATCACCGCTTTTGCGGGGGCCATCACTGGTATATTTATTTACCTTTCTGATGACCAGCAACTGCGCGACATTACCTTTTGGAGCCTCGGTAGTTTCAGCGGTGCGAATTGGATACAAGTAAGCATCCTGGTTCCGATTGTTGGCGTAGGTACGATTTTGCTGATGCGCTACGCCAAAGCCCTTAACGCTATTCTGCTAGGCGAAGGAGAAGCCTACTACCTTGGAGTACCCGTCGAAAAGGTTAAGACTCGTACGATTTTGCTGACGGCATTGATTGTGGGAGTTTGCATTTCCATGACGGGTATCATCGGTTTTGTTGGTCTGATCATTCCGCATTTTCTACGCCTGCTCAAAGGTACCGATTACAGATATTTACTGAGAAGTACGCCTCTGGTAGGAGCCATCTTCTTGGTCCTTGCTGATACGCTGGCCCGAACAATCATTGCCCCCGCCGAGTTACCTATAGGTATCTTAACAGCAATGGTTGGGGCGCCCTTTTTTCTCTGGCTTTTGACCCAACGTCAAAACAAAAGAATGGCCATATGATTAATGTAGCGCATATTAAGGTGAAAAAGGGCCGCACAGAAATCTTGAAGGAGGCCACCTTCCGCATTGAGCCGGGTAAGATTACGGTAGTGGTGGGGAAAAATGGCGCTGGAAAGTCTACGATGCTGGAAGCCCTCACCGGCAGCAATCCCCTGAGTGGTGGATCGATTCATTGGGAGGGAGAAGCAATGGAAAAGATGAGCAGCAAGACGATGGCTATACGCCGGGCAGTGCTCTCGCAAAGTGTTAAAATAAGTTTCTCGCTCCGCGTCGGTGAATTGGTGGAGATGGGGACCTATGTTTCTGATGAACCACTTCCACAGATCAAGATCGATAGTCTGATCAAAAGCGCCCTACAGGAAGTGGAGATGCAAGACTTTATCGACCGCGATTTTACGACGCTCTCCGGTGGAGAGCAAAAGCGGGTGCTATTGGCCAAATGCATCGCGCAGCTCAACTGCTGCTGCTGGTCCAATGTCAATAAATACCTCTTCCTCGACGAGCCTACGGCTAATTTGGACGTGGAACAACAGTTCAAACTCATTGAACTGGTGCGAAAGCTAGTACGACGGCGCAACGTCGGTGTCTTTGCCGTTTTGCACGACATCAACCTCGCCGCTCAGTTTGCCGATGAAATACTGATGCTCAGAGATGGACGAATCATCAAGAAAGGAAGCCCTCAGGACATTCTCACTCCCGAAAATATTAAAGAAACCTTCGATATTCGAGCCATCGTAACCCCTCATCCCGTGTTCGGTTGCCCGCATATCACTACTTTACCAAAGCACATCTCGGAATCATCTATATCATCTTTCACAAAAAAATCAATCTCTTATGAAAAGTAATGATTTGCTCCAACGACTGTCTGCCCTAAAAGAAGCGGAGCCCAAACTCAGAAACCGCGATTTAGCCAATCGATTGAACATCAGCGAAGCAGAGCTGCTGACGCTCTCTCTTGGTGAAAATGTAACCCGGCTGGAAGGAGACTGGAAGCAACTGCTGATTGACCTCAAAGCTATGGGCTATGTGATGGGATTGACGCGCAACGAAAACTGTGTGCACGAACGCAAAGGAGTGTACGATAACATCACCTTTTATAAAGGGCCCCACAATATGGGCGTAGCCGTTAATCCCGATATTGACCTGCGCTTTTTTATGAATGAGTGGAAATATGGCCTGGCGGTGGTTATGGAGCGGAAGGGAGGCCGAAAGCTTTATTCTTTTCAGTTCTTCAACCAAAGAGGAGAGGCTGTTCACAAGGTCTTTTCTACTCCTAAATCCAATGTCGAAGCCTACCACGAGCTGCTGCAAAAGTACACGGCCAAGGAGCAGGTATTCATTGATGATGTTGATCACTCGTCGGTGGAGCCGAAGGCATCTACGCCGGATAGCGAAATTGACGTAGAAGGCTTTCAGCAGGCCTGGCGAGATTTGAAAGATACCCATGACTTTTTTGGCCTACTCAGAAAATATAAAGTTGATCGCACTCAAGGATTTCGATTGGCCCCAGAGGGCTTCACCGAGCGGGTAGATAATAATATGGTCGTGCAGACCTTGGAGAAGGCAGCCGTTGATAAGGTGCCCATCATGTGTTTTGTCCACAGCAAGGGTTGCATCCAAATCCACACCGGGCCAGTGAAAAACCTCAAATTTTATGGCGACTGGTATAATGTACTGGACCCCGCCTTTAACCTACACCTGAATCTACCGAAAGTGGCAGAAACCTGGGTCGTCAAAAAACCGACCGACGATGGTATTGTTAGCAGCGTAGAATTGTTTGATGAAAATGGTGATCTGATCGTCTATTTCTTCGGAGCTAGAAAACCTGGTCGTCCTGAACTCCAAGCTTGGAGAGATATTATTGACGAAGCATCATCATTAGTTAAAACTTCTTAATTCAAAGACGAATGTGCAAATATAGTATTCTGGCCCAAAGCAAAGACGCGTACATACGCTATTGTCACTGTTGTAAGACCTACACAGTGACCTTCAATAATTTGCTGATGAATTTTGCGCCCTCCGGGCTCAGTGATTTCAAAGCACACCTGACGGCTTGCTATGAAGCGAATGTCCGGGATCACTGTGAAGAGCACCGTGGGGTCAGAGATATTACCTTTAGCACACGTCTGGACGGCCTCAGCTTTCTTTTTTCGACCCAAGAGGTCGGAGAGCTGTTGTCGCTGATCCAGCAAGCACAACTCAGCGAGCTGCTTGTGGAAGAAATTAAATAATCATGTTACCCTCCCTTACTATGCAAACCCTTAGATTACCCTTATTGCTTTTGTTCTCTTTATTCCTGAGCCTCAGCTGGGCACAGAACGAAGCTACTCTAGACTCTCTTTTGCGGCAGATTGACCTCGAAGAAGTGGTCGTCACTGCTCAGTATGCGCCTACAGCGATCGAAAATGCGGTGCATCCGGTCCGTGTAGTCAAAGCTGCTGAAATCCAGCGACAAGGGTTTAACAATCTGGCGGAGGTGCTGTCCAATCAGCTGAACCTCCGAGTAAGTACCGACCCTATCTTGGGGAATGGTTTGAGTATACAGGGCATTGGCGGGGAGAATATACAAATCCTGATCGATGGGGTGCCTGTAGTCGGTAGGGTAGGAGGCAATATTGACCTCTCGCAAATTAATATGCAGAATGTGCAGCAGATTGAGATCATCGAAGGAGCGATGTCGGCACAGTATGGGAGTAATGCCTCGGGAGGGGTGGTGAACATCATTACCAAAAAATCTCAAATCAAAACTTTTGAGTTCCGTACGCAAAGTCAATATGAAGATATTGGCATCATGAACCACAACGTATCGCTAGGGGTACAAGCGGGCGGCTTTTATGCGAGCATTACCGGCCTGCGCAACCGCAGCGAGTTCATGGAGGAAGACAGCCTACGCTTGTTTGAGCTGGTGGCGATAGACAGTTTCCGAACCTTCCCTACCAGGGTTAATCCCTGGAATCCTAAGCGGCAAGATGGCGTAGATGTCACAGCGCGTTATCGATTCAACGATTCTACTTCGTTGACTTACCAATACCGATGGTTTGATGAGCGAGTGACTAGCTACGGAGAGCGCAAGCGACCACAGTTTCGCCCCTATGCCTTTGACGAATTTTTTAACACGGAGCGAAAGGACCATAGCTTGAACTTTGAAAGCTATTTGGGCAAAAACTTTTACATCAACTCCACTACAGCCTACAATCGTTTTGATCGGATCATAGAAACGCAGCGTATAGATTTTGAACCCGATACCACCAGTCTGGTTCCGGGTGAGCAGGATACCACGACATTTAACGCCTGGCTGAATCGAACGATCATTAGTACGGTCTCTTCTGGTCCTTTGAACGGCCAACTAGGCCTCGAATATTTGCGGGAGGAAGGCTCCGGCCAACGTATTCTCGATACTACTTCGGTACCGTTGAACCAGTCTACGCTGACCAATTATGCGGTTTGGGGGAGCTTAAATTATGATTTTGATAACTTTACGGCCCAGGCTAACCTGCGCTTTGGCCATAACTCCAAGTACGACCATCCGCTCATTCCTTCCTTCAATCTCAGCTGGCGGCCCTCCCGGTTCTGGACGGTGCAGTTCAGCTATGCACATGGCTTCCGTGCACCGACTCTGACAGAATTGTACTTTAATTTTATTGACATCAATCACTACATCATTGGTAATCCCGAACTCAAGCCGGAGAACTCTAGAAACAGTTCATTGCTAATCAAATACCGGCACAGCATTGCTCCCAAACAAGAACTTAGGCTATCTGGTAAATTATTCTACAATGACATTGAGAATCGAATTATCCTAGCAGAATTTGAGACCCTGCGGTTCAACTATCAGAATGTGAGTAATTTTGAGACGCACGGGCTTAATGCTACGCTGGATTATGAGTGGGAGCGCAAGTTGCGTGTGCAGGTGGGGCTATCCTACACGCGACTCTACAACATAAGATCAGAAGAATTCGATGAAGTAGATCGCTTTTCTGGATTGTACGAGCTGCAAAATCAGCTGGATTGGCAAATTCCGGGTACTGGAACACAGCTGGTATTGACCCATCGCTACATTGGTCGACAAATTCAATTCTTCCAGGATAGCAATGGAGAAGTTCGAGAGGGCTTTATCGGTTCTCATCATCTCTTGAATGCTACGCTGAGCCGTAGCTTCTGGAGAGATCGCATCTTCCTGGCCTTCGGCAGCAAAAACCTGCTCGATACCCAATCCGTTCCGCGCCTCGGTGCCGGCGGTGGTGCCCACAGCGGCGGTACCAACAGCCAGATCATCAACTGGGGCCGGACCTACTTCGTTCGGGTGAATCTAAACTTCTGATTCTTCTGATTTTTTAATACCTTGCGGCAAAAGCGAAGATTCGCCACTAACCACAACAGCAAGCCGCATGAATAAGCAACTCAAATTAACCAAACGCCCGGTCGGCATGCCGGACGAGTCTACTTGGACATTAGAGAACAACGCCCTTCCCACCGTCGGTGAAGGTCAAATCCTCATTAAAAATCACTACATTTCGCTCGACCCAGCCATGCGGGGTTGGATCAACTCCTCCAAATCCTATATCGAACCAGTCGAAATAGGCGCGGTCATGCGGGCGGGCTCTATTGGTCAGGTCGTCGAAGCCAATAACCACCCCAAGTTTAAGGTCGGCGACTATGTTACTGGCTGGGGAGGCGTACAACAGTACTCCCTCAGCGACGGCGATGCCTATTACAAAGTTGACCCGACGCTGGCCCCGCTACCGACCTATATCGGTACTTTGGGGATGCCAGGGATGACGGCCTATTTTGGGATTTTGGAAGTGGGAAATATTAAGGAAGGCGATGTGGTGCTGGTCTCTGGAGCGGCGGGTGCCGTTGGCAGTGTCGTTGGGCAGATTGCCAAGATCAAGGGGTGCCGAGTCATCGGCATCGCCGGAGGGCCAGAGAAGTGTAAATACCTCATCGATGAGCTGGGCTTCGACGATGCTATCGACTACAAAAATGAAAATGTCAAAGTCGGCCTGAAACGCTGCTGCCCCAAGGGCCTCGATGTTTACTTTGATAATGTCGGCGGAGACATCCTGGACGCTGCACTAACCCGCCTGCGCATGCATGCTCGCATCGTCATCTGCGGAGCCATTTCTCAGTACAATAACACTACAGCTATCAAAGGCCCCAGCAACTACCTCTCTCTGCTGGTCAACCGGGCGCGGATGGAAGGTATGGTCGTCATGGATTATGCCAAAGGGTACCGCCAGGCGGCGGCCGAGATGGGACAGTGGATGTTGGAAGGAAAGCTCAAGACGCGCGAAGATGTCTACGAAGGCATCGACAACTTCTACGACACTTTTAAAAGACTATTTACCGGCGAAAAGAAAGGAAAGTTGGTGCTCAAAGTGATGGAAGAAGACTAAAGTGCTTTTTTCTCCACCTTGACCACACTATCTTGATTTTCACTGACGGGCCAGCCCCTCAGTACAATATCTTCGATGTAACCATACATCTTTAAGGCCAAGGCTTGCCGATCGAAAGCCTGGGCGAGGTGCTGCGTGCCTTGCTGACACTGCTCATAGACCTCTTTATTATTCTTGATGGTATGCAATTGCTGTAAGAAAGAAGCTTTGTCCTCGGGTTCGAAGTAAAGGCCTGCTTTGTAAAATTCGATGATCTGCCGGGCTTCCCCATCCACCCCTAAAAGAATCGGACGAGCCATCGCGGCGTTCTCAAATATCTTGGAAGGAATGACCGTCTTGAAGGTATCTTTCTTGCGTAGGGGAACTAGTGCTACGTCGGACAGTGCAATATATTCCGGTACCTCTTGCTTGCTCACCGCATCCAATATGGTAATGTTCGCTAATTGCAATTGCGCGACTTTTCGCTTCAAACGACCCTTCATGGCACCTTCTCCTAAAAATAGAAAATGAATAGCTGGATCATCCACCTCCGCCGCACAGTCGACAATGAAATCCAGCTTATGTGCCATCCCGTGCGTTCCGATGTAGGCGACGACAAATTTATTTTGTAGGCCCAACCGTTGGACCAGCTGCTCACTTTTGGGCCGTTTTTGGTACTTGCTCATTTGCACCCCATTTTTTACAATCTCAATCTTAGCAGCATCAATACCATCGGCGATGAGGCTTCGCTTAAAACTATCGGTGACGACGACGATGCGCGTTGCGCGGCGATACAGAAAGAGGACCAATTTGTCCAACCAGTTGAGGATACGACTTTCATTGACCGCTTCGACGGCTTTGATGGATTCGGGCCAGAGGTCGCGAATTTCCATGATCCAGGGCTTACGCTTGCAGAAGGCCGAAAGCCAGCCTCCGAGCGCCGCAAAAAGCTGCGGAGAAGTGGCGATGATGATGTCTGTCCGGACAAAGAGACTGGCGAAAAATGCGGAAATACAAAAGCTCAAATAGTCCAGGCTGCGGCGGAATAACCCACGATTAGGCGTCACGTAGGTCCAGACTCGGATGACCTTAATGCCGTCCATCATTTCGGTTTGGTACAGCTTGTTCTTGTAGCCAGGATAGACCTTTCCTTTTGGATAATTCGGTGCACAGGTGATGACCGTCACTTCAGCTCCTTTTTTCAGCCATTCTATACAATGCTCATAAGTTCGGCTGGCTGGAGCATTGCTCTCCGGAGGAAAATTATCAGTTAGGAATAGGATTTTCATAAGAGTAGAATTTTAGTATGTAGTTTTTCCTTAAAGTCAATGACCGCTTTGATCGCTTCTGTAGTATCGTTAAAGCCCTGGGCAAAGGCGTAAGATTGTAGGCTTAGCTTGGCTCCTTTGCTGAATTGTATTTTTCCAAAATCTCCGACCACTTCTTCTTTTACAATCCGGGGCTTGATCATCGGGTGAAAGTGCAAGTAAGCGGATGCCTGTTGATCACCCGTGATCTTATCTATGATTTCTATATTCTTTTCTTCAAATAAAAACTGGCGTTGATGAATGCAGCGCAGGTGCTGATAGCCGTCATGAGCGGCCGTAATGCGTTCTGAGGTTTCTTCCAGTTCGACGATGCGGGCGCGGCGAGCTACCCGAAATCCACCCCAAACATCCGACTGCTCTTCACCGCCTACTTTTACCGTATTGTGCGAGGCAGTGCTGCGCTCCAGCCTACGGCGGCGGTTTTTCTCATAAGTCGAAGTGCCGCTGTCCACAATCAGGGCCCTCCCCCGATGGTGCAGCACAAAGCTGAGGCTATCGCTGTGGGCGTGCCCCGGAATGTAATCGGGGCCAATCTTCCCCACATCCACCAGCACCTCATACTGCCCCTTACTCAACTTGCGATACCCACTTGCTCCCAGCGCTTGCTCTTGGGCTTCGATGTCCAACCGTTCCGCGTAGTCGATCAGCTGCGCGGCCGTAGGAGCAATCCCCTCGGCGCTATCGTTGAGCCGCGGCAGCTCGCCATTAGAAAAACGGAGCTGGTGCAGCCAGTTGAGCATCAGCGCGGCCTTAGCGCGCAGAAAAGTAGATAGCTCGACGGCAAAAAGCTGGGTATTGTGGTCTACCAGATTGATACAGTCGAGCAGGCGGTAAAACATCAGCGAATGGTACATCGGGCTCAGCTCGAAGTGAGCACCGTCGGGCAGGATTTGTTCGGCTAGCTCGCTGCGCAGTAGTTGGCTGGCCAGCTCATAAAAGGCTTTATCCTCAAAGTAGTAAGCCCCAAAGAGCAGGGCGAAGGCATTTTCCAGCAGGTGATTGCCCAGCAGGTGGTACTCCGGTCGTTGGTACAGGAGCTGCAACTGCCGATACAAAAAGCGGTCGATGGTCGAATCGTCGATTTGATGCGCGACCAGGAAACGAATCCAGAAGAGGGAGCGTAGGGAAATCGGAAAGGGTTCTAGCCCATCCTTGAGTTGTTTTTCGTGGCGGATGAAGTCGTGGATCAGCGCCAGCCCCTCGGTCGGGGCCATATCTTTTTGGACAAGAAATTCGAAATAATTCAGATTGTAGGTCCAAAGTTTTCCGTAGGGGGTGTAGTTCCAATCGATGGAGTCCGTAAATTGATGCTCGAGGTTCAGAAAGGAGAATTTCCGGTTTTGGTAGTAGCTCTTATCGCTTTGGATGGAGGGGGCGAGGTGGAGGGGTTGGGAATTTGTGGAGGAGGGAGCCGCAGGCAGTTGGGCTTTGCTCAAGCGATAATAGAGTTGATAGCGGAGTTGTATCCACTTCAAATGCCGCAGCGTTTGGTAATATTGAGCTATTTTTTTGAACATGAATTTCGGGGTACAATCTCGCCTCAATGGCCTGGTCCGTATCTACAGGAAATAGCCCTTTGAGGGCTTGTCAGCTACCATGCGCTATTGTTTCTTGATCCGCTCCCAAATTTTATTGGCGTGCGGTAGAAAACTTGGAGAAGCCTCATCAAATTGGGTGCTTGTAATGGCTCCACCTACGCTATCGTCAACGGACACCTTAACTTCTGTATAACCAATTAAGGAATAATCACGGCCATTTTCGAATAGATGTAAGCTAAGATCGTGAGGGGAAACGTCCGTAACGCACGCTGCCGAATAAGCAAAAGTGATTTCACCAAAACCATTGTCGTCTAAATCAGAAATGATAATCGCTCGCTCGTCAAAATCTAGAAATAGGTCGGCATCTGCACAATCCTTAACCGACTCCTTTAGGTCTTGCAGTGATTTTATATTTCCTTCATTAATGGCCTGATGATAAACAAAAATGTCGGCCTCTCCCTTTGTCTTATCTTCTTGCTTGGTAAATAAAACGATGTTTTCACCATTGGCATCCTGCCAAAATCTTTTCATTACGATTTCTCCTTCATAGCTGATTTTAGAAAGGTCAACATCAGAAGCCTCCAAAATTTTGAATGCCTTTGGTGCTTTTAGTGGAGTGGTGTCAGAGGACGTATTTTGATCATCTTTTTCGCCATTTTCTGCATTGTTACAAGAAACAAGCGCAAGCAGCAGCAAGCAGTAAATTACTTTGTTCATGTTTTTTATTTTAGAGGGTACCTAATATCCTAATATACAAAAATCCCACTTTTGTAGTGCTGTCAGTGTCTTCTGCGAGAGCTGCCGTGTACACACATTTATTTTTTCGTATAAAAAACAGCCCTTTTTTAATCCAAGCCGTGTCTCCTGCCAAGGGCTACGGCGATCCCCCAATCAAACATAATCCTCAAACATAATCCCTTCCTTCAAGACCTTAGCCGGGATGCCACCGACAATACAGTTGCTCGCCACATCCTTCAACACCACTGCATTGGGAGCGATGATAACATTATCGCCCACTTTGATGGGGCCAAGCACCCGGGCTCCCGCGCCGATATAGACTTTATTGCCAATGACGGGGACATCGGGGTGTTTGGAGCGTCCGCCGACGGTGCAGCCCTGACCGATGATGCAATCGTCGCCGATGACGGCCCGATGGTGGATGACTACGCCGATGCCCGAATGGCCAAAAAGGCAGCGTTTGCCGATCTTCACCGAGCTGGCCACATCGCTATTGTAAAGGAGAAAAATTAGAAAACGAACCAGACGGGGCAAAATGGGGATGCCCTTGCGATGGAAGAAATGGCCGATTCTGTAAACCTTGATTAAATTCATAATACCGAATTGCTACTGAACAGGATGGTCTTGCTTTGGGGAGGTATCGGATTTTTCAAAATACTTCTTTCGATAGAATACCCGAGGAAAGAGCGCCTTGAATATTTGTAGAGAAAATAACTCCTGGGTAAATTTCATCAAAAAATTATATATCCGGCTTTTGAAGGGGATGCGAACTTCTACATTTTGCCGATTAATCATCCCCATGCGTTTGCTGCGAAAAATGTGACGCCAATGCTCACTGAGCAACAAAAATATCTTGCGAGCTAAGGAAAGCGGACGGTATTTGCTTAGCATCTCGGGGAAGTGCAGCTCATAACCGAAATGCTTGAGCAGGGGAGCCTGTAGGCCTTCAATTTTTTTAATCTGCTTGGGCGTCAGCACCTCTGCGTAACGGTTGATCTTGGAGGCATCGAAGCTGCTTTTGACATAGCGCTGCTCCTCCGGTACCTGATCATCACTCAAATCCATCATCTCCGGAGCGAAAGGAACATCCAGAAAGTCACAAACATCGCGCACCGTCGCCTCCGGCTCCTGCAGTAAATCTTCGTACTTCACCAGCTTGTACTGCTCCGCACCAATGAGGTGCTGGTTGGCCAGCCCAAAGATGTTGCCATTGACCCACTCCTGTGCGCTTAGGCTCAAGCTCTTGTGGGCCCGATTGACAAAACTGTAGGCATTGGCCCGCCCATCCCGAACCATGTGGATGATCCTGGCTTCTGGCATAAGCATCAATAAGTCCGGAATGAAATGCTGTAGGTTGGGCGACTTGTCTCCCCACAATCGCTTGCCCTCCTTCTTCAGGTGTTGGTCCAAAGAGGCGCGCAGTAGTGAGCGAATATCTGGGTACTGATCGATGTTTTTGTAATCCAACAGTTCAGCTAGCATTCCCTTGTAATCATTTTCAATCATCCAGGCCAGCAGTTCCTCCTTGCGGTGTTGCAGATTATGCGGCAGCACATCATAGTAGCCATTAAAGCAGGTGATGATCCGAAAGGCGCGGGAGTAGCCATCTAGATAGATGTCCGGATGCTTGCTCAGGATGACAGAGAGCAAGGTCGTTCCCGAGCGTTGTACACCAGCTATGAAAAAAGCATTCATCGATTTTACTTTTTGAGTACCGCTTTTTCCTTGGCCAGCAGCCAGGTTTTGAAGGCTTCGATCCCCTCGCGGAAACTCGTCTGGGGGTCATAGCCCAGCAGGCGTTTGGCCTTGGAAATATCGGCGTAGGTTTGCGGTACATCACCGGGCTGCATGGGAAGGCGATTGATGATGGCCTTTTTGCCAAAAACGTTTTCGATGGTGCTGATCATCTCCGAGAGGGAGACGGTGCGATGGTTACCCAGGTTGATGATCTCGTAGTTGCTATCGCGGTAGCTCATCGCCGCGCGGACGCCCTTGAGCAAATCATCGATGAAGGTGTAATCGCGCCGGCTACTGCCATCGCCATAGACCGGAATAGGCTCCCCGTCCATGATCTTGCGAGCAAATTTGTAGATGGCCAAATCCGGTCGCTGCCGGGGGCCATAGACGGTAAAAAATCGCAGGGCGATGAAGCGCATCCCGTAGAGATGGGTATAAACGTGCCCCAGTAACTCGCAGGACAGCTTACTGCTGGCGTAGGGGCTGATGGGCATCTGCTCCTCCGATTCCTTCCAGGGAACATTGGGGTTGACCCCATAGACACTACTGGAGGAGGCGAAGACAAACTGCGAGATATTCTTCTCTTTAGCGATTTCCAACATATGCTGAGTCCCCAAAACATTGACCTGCTGATAGGCGATGGGGGACTTTACGGAGGGGTGTACCCCCGCCTTGGCGGCGATGTGTACGATGACATCATAGTCGTCGGTGAGGTGAGCCCGCAGGGCGTCCAGGTCGCAGATGTCCAGCTCTTTGATTTGGAAGTTGGAATGGGGGGAAAGCCCGCTGAGGTTTTCCTCCTTGATGCTGCGATCATAGAAGGGATCAAAATTATCGATGACCGTAACCTGCTGCCCTTCGGCTACCAATTGTTCGGCCAAGGTGCTGCCGATGAAGCCGGCTCCGCCGGTGATAAGTATATGTTGACTCATGATTATAAGTATAAGTTTTGGATGGCGTCGAGTGCCTTGGCATTGACTGCATCGGCACTAAAAGATTCTAAAAAATACTGCCGAGCCTGCTTAGAGTAGGCGGGATAATTAGAGGTATCGAAGTGCCGAATGGCCTCAGCCAATGCCTCGGTAGAGCGAGGGGTAATCAGCAATCCGGTGTGTTGATGTTGTACGATTTCGGGGATGGCTTTCCACTGCGTGCTGATCACCGGAAGGCCCAGCGAGTAGGCTTCGATGATGGAGCCGGGGTAACCTTCGCCTTCGTAGAACGTGGGCAGTAGGAGCACATCATAGCTTCTTAGAACGGAGAGCACTTCCTCTTTTTTCAGCACCCCCTTATAATTGGGATGGGACGACTGGAATTGGGTTTTGTATTTATCCTGGACTAATGGGCCGTAAATGTGCAGTTGATACCCCTCTCCCAGTTGTTCGGCCGCTTCAAGGATATGATCAATACCTTTTGGCTGGTTGACATAACCGAGAAAAAGAAATTTCTTTTGAAAGGGCCGTTGACCGCGCAGTAGCGAAGTCGCTGGCGCATTGCGAGAAGTAGGCAGCTGAATGGTATTGGCTCGTTGATCTGCATAGAACCGCATCAACTCCTTAGTTTGTAGAAATAAAATATCTGCCTTCAAAACGGTATGCTCAAAAATCCATTTTTGCCTTTTACTATAGGGGGCCGTATAATCTTTAATATCTCCACCAAAAGGCCGAAAGACAAATTTTTTGCTCAGCAGCCGAGAAAGCCAGTACAGTGGCGGCGCTAAAAGTCGGGTACCGCCTCTGCTCGAATTCAAAAAAATGACATCAATGCGCCATATATTCATCATCACTTTCATCAAAATATACAGTGGATTGAGCTTTTGCTTGATGCCTCCAAGCCAATGCTGGGTGTTGACCAGTACAAAGGGCTGCCCAATTTTGCGCAGGTAGTCTTCTAAGTACCCAAAAGAGATGGTCGCCCCACCGATTAAATTGGCTTTTACATTGGTCACTGGACCAATCAGTAGAATGTTGAGTCGTTGTTTTTTCAAAGTTGAGTTATAAGTGGGCTAATGTAGATGATCAATGGTGTTCTACCTTAAACCGCTCTGCCCACCCTAACAACTGCATCATCATCCAAAGCTGGTGAGCCGACTGAAAAACACTGATCTGGGCGGTATCCTGTCGCGTGTTGATGCCTCGGTGATAGATGGCTTCCAGTTGGGGTTTGGGAAATAAGTCCGGCAGTGGATTTTCGTCAAACAATAAGCGTCGAGCCAACTTTTTAAAGGCTTTATTTTGGTAGTTGTAGAGCGGTATGCTGAATCCTGTTTTAGGATGGGTGAAAACTTCTTGGGGTAAATCCTTTTCCATAATCTTGCGGATGAGGTACTTGCCTGCTCCCTTGTGAATGAGCCATTCATCGGGCAACTGGGCGGACACCTCAAACAAATCGGGGTCGAGAAAAGGAGCGCGGACCTCCAGCGAATTGGCCATGCTCATGCGATCGACTTTGATTAGCATGTTGGCGGGGAGTGTATGCACCATGCGATAATGCATGATCTTGCGCAGAGGCGACCAGCCTTGGGCTTCTTCAGGATAGGTTTTTAGCAAGGTCAAGTCCGGGCGTTGATCCTTGGTGCCGAGCAATTTAGATATCGCCTCGTAGCTGAACATTTCGTTGAGCGCGATGGGAATTTCGTCCCAGGCTTCCAGCGAGGTACCCACACCGCGGCCCAATTGCCGGAGCTTGGATACTCCGCTTAGCCCCGGCGTGCGCTGCGCCAGCTGTAGGCCCCAATGCGCCGCTCGCAACACCGGCTCCGCCACCCGTTGCTGCAAGGCTCGGATGCGCTGGTACCACTGAAACAAAGCATAACCTCCAAATAGCTCATCCCCTCCGTCGCCCGAGAGCGCCACCTTGACTTCCTTGCGAATGGCCTGGGTAATCAAAAAGGAGGGGATGGCCGAGCTGTCGCGAAAGGGCAATCCGACGTGGTCGATGATGGTCCAAAAAATGTCTTCGCTGAAGTCGTAGTTGGGCACCACAATCTCATGGTGGTCGGTCCCGCAGTGCTCCGCTACCCGGCGGGCGATGGGGCTTTCGTCGTAGGCTTGATCTTCGAAGCGGACATTGAAGGTCTTGATGGGCCGGTCAGATTGCTGTTGGAGCAGGGCGACGACGGTACTGGAGTCGATCCCCCCGGAGAGGAAAGCCCCGATAGGGACATCGCTTACCCGCTGTCGCTGCACGGCCTTGAGCAGATGAGGGCGCACCAGCTCGATGGCCTCGGCCTCTGATCGGATGGCCGGGTTGACGGTGTAGCGGGGGCGGAAGTAGGGCTTGATCGTGAATTGGCCAGGGGCCAGTTCGAGGTAATGGCCGGGGGGCAGGCTTTGGATACCTTGGAGGAGGGTGATGGGCTCGGGGACCAGGGAGGTCCGTAGGTAGTAGGGGAGGGCCTCGGGGTTGAGCCGTCGTGGGAGGGCTGGATTTTCCAACAGCGATTTGATTTCGCTGGAATAGGAAAGCAGGCCGTTGTGCCAGTGATAATACAGCGGTTTCTCGCCGAAACGATCGCGGGCCAGGATAAATTTCTGCTGCTGCCGATCGAACAAACAGAGGCTGAACATGCCTTTGAGGCGCGGCAGCATTTGGAGGCCGTAGGCCTGATAGAGCTGGGCCAGTACTTCGGTATCTGATTGGGTTTGGAAGCGGAGGCCCTGGTCGATGAGTTCGCTGCGCAGTTCTTGATAGTTGTAAATTTCGCCGTTCTGGAAAACCCCGATTTGCCCCGATTCGCTAAACTGCGGCTGCTGTCCGCCCGCCAGGTCGATGATGGAGAGGCGGCGCATGGCCAGGTGGCAATAGGCATCGTCGAAGTGGCCCGCCTCGTCGGGGCCGCGATGCCACAGCGCCTCATTCATACGCTGTACCCGCTGTTGCCGCTCCTGAGGAGGCAGTTGTTGTTGAAGGTCAATGATGCCGCAGATTCCACACATCGGCTGCTACAGTTGCTTTAGAATTTTAAAAGGAACACCTCCTACTACACTATTCGAAGGGACGTCTTTATGAACTAAGGTATTGGCGCCTACCACCACATTATCCCCAATGGTCACTCCTTTGAGAATGGTACATTTATCTCCCAGCCAGACATTATTGCCAATGCGGATCGGGGCGGTGGTGTAGCCCTCTAGCTGCATTTGTCCCTCTTCCATTTTATAGGTATGATCGTGATCCAGGATGCTGACCATTTGCCCAATGGTGACGTTATTTCCAATGTCTATTTTTTCGTGCGCGATAATCCGAGAGTAGCGGTTGATGCCAAATTGTTTTCCAATTCTCAACTCCCCCTTAGCGAAGAGCATCACGTGATCGTCGACGATGATGCGCCCCTGGCAGTGCAGTTTCCCTTTTTCAAAAATATGTATCCCACAATACCGCCCGATCATCGATAATTGGGGGCATTTGAATTTTTGAAAATAAAATAGACGGACCATGAAGTAGCGAAGTACTGCGCCTATTTTGTACAGGGTGCTTTTATAAACGAGTCGCATAATTTTTTAAAACAACTTCCCCCTCCTCATTGCAGCCGTTCTTTGAGCTGTTGTACAACATTGGGTCCGTAAAACAACTTCGCCGTTTCCTTCGCTGCTGCTACCAATTCCTGTTGCCGATCAACATTTTCCACCAATCTGGCCAAGCCATCAAAGACGGCTTGCTCATCGGCCGTCTCCACCAGCTCCGCACAGCGATGCTCCTTAATAAAGTCATTGAGGAAGGAACCGGGCGGCGAGTGAGCAAAAATAGGTTTACCCGATAATAGCATCGGAATAGTCCGAGTAGGGAAAATGGTTTTGTATTCTACCTCCCCATACCCTCCAGTAAAGCCGTGGGTCAATACACAGATGTCGTAATCCTGCAATTTGCCGTGCACCTCATCTGGCCCTACAAATCCCTGATGCTGGTAAAGCTCAGCATCGAGCCCTCGCTTTTGCAATAACACTGACGGGACGTGGGTGTAGAGATTAAGGTTATAAGAAGAATGGTCTTTAATTGAGAGCGCAAAGCGTCGGGTGGCATCCATGTTGGACTCATTAAAATTACCAATCGCGACCAGCTTGGTGGCGCCATTGGAAGGAAGGCCAGTGAGTGTGCTGGGGTCAGGATATTTGTTGAAGGTGTGGACCAGTGGGACGAATTTATTCAACTGGTACTTCTCTTCATAGAATTGCTGCATCCCCTTACTCATTACAAAAATATACTCCGATTGGTTAAAGATTTCTTGCTGTATCTTGGGAGCCTCCGGATCGGTAATCGCTACATTTTCAATATAGGTATTGTGGAAATAAGAGCTAAACGGCACCTTCATTTCCTTGGCCGCCAGGCAGGCGGCATGGCAATAAAAGGGATTGGGATAAACACCGATTACATGGTCGATGCCCTCCTCCTTGATGATGGATTTGATCTTATTGATCAGCGGCTTGAAGCGCCAGCGCCGAAACCAAATGAAGTAGCGATAGCCCCGGCCCATGAAATACAGTTCACTAAAAAAGTACAGAAACCGAGGCGATGCCGCTCCACGATCGATGTTATTTTGCTGAAACATCGTCCGACTGCCCAGCACAATCAGCTCGTCCGACGAGAAGTTCTTCGCCAGATTTTCTACGATCACACTAGAGCCGCCAGGGCTAGGCAGCACACTCCAACTGACCAGCAAGATTTTCATAAGACCAAACGTTTTTCCCAACTTTCGGCAATTTCCTCAAAGACATCTTGCAGGGTTTTGGTAATGCCCCAATTGGGATAATGCGATTGCATTTTGGCCAGGTTAGAGATGTAGCACATATGGTCTCCCTCCCGGTTTTTCTCATCGTACTGATAGCGCATTTTTTTACCGCTGATGTTCTCGATTCGCTGGAAAGCTTCTAGGATAGAGGTCGAGTTGTCGCGCCCACCACCGATATTATACACCTCTCCAATCCGAGGCGCTTGGAAAAAAGCATCGATGAAACGAGCAACATCGTAGGAGTGAATATTGTCGCGTACCTGCTTGCCCTTATAGCCGAAGATGGTGTATTCCCCCTCGGTCAGATTGACCTTGATGAGGTAGCTGAGGAAGCCGTGTAGCTCTACCCCAGAGTGGTTGGGTCCGGTCAGGCAGCCGCCGCGCAGGGCGCAAGTTGGCATATTGAAATAGCGGCCGTACTCCTGCACCATGATGTCCGCTGCCACCTTAGAGGCTCCAAAGAGCGAGTGCTTGGACTGATCGATGGTAAAGGATTCCTGGATGCCATCGTAGTAGGCAGGGTCGGCAAATTCCCAGCGGCTGTCCAGCTCTTTGAGGGGCAGGTTGTTGGGGGCATCGCCGTAGACTTTATTGGTGCTCATGTGCACGAAGGGGGACTCTGGGCAAAACTGCCTTGCGGCTTCCAGCAGATTAAGGGTCCCTACGGCATTGACATCGAAGTCGTCGAAGGGGCGGCTGGCCGCCAGGTCGTGGCTGGGCTGGGCTGCGGTGTGGCAGATGTAGTCCGGCCGCAGGGTTTTGAATAACTCCAGGGCGCCTTGGCGATCGCGGATGTCCAATTCGACATGCTCAAAGTGCTCGCATTGACTCAGCAATTGGGTCTGTGCCCAGCGGGTGTCGCCCTTTTCGCCGAAAAAGTCAGCTCGCATATTATTGTCAATGCCGGTGATGGCCCAGCCGCGCTGGTCGAAGTAGCGCACCACTTCAGAGCCGATCAAGCCGGAGGAGCCGGTTACCAGTAGTTTTTTCATTGCTATCTTTAGTTAAGTGTGTTTTGGTTAATGTTATGGAGTGGGGAATTTTGCGGGGGGCGGTAGGAGCGGGGGGATGGGTGGACGGAGTTTGGGGCTTTGTGGGTGGGCCCTCCCACAACCACCTCCGCCGGCTCGCTTCCTTGTCTACAGGCACAATCTGCCCATCCATTCTACTGCTTCCAAGCCGCAAGAAGTGTCAGAAGTATCATCCATCGGTACCTGTAGATGACTAACATTCGACACATAGACGGCGAAAGAGGCAAAATTCCATAATAATTCAAATTAATTGTATACGTTTTGTGTTTCTTTAAAATGGTTTTTGAAGGTTAACTGGTTGATTATTAATTGTTTGTTTGATGTAAAATTTTTTTGAAAAAAACTAACTTTTTTTCATTCCTACATCCTCACCCAATCCTCTGGCACCAAATCAGAGGTATCAAACTGAGGATCATTAAACCAGTTCTTGGGCGCAATAACGATCTTATCTGAATACTCATTGAGCCAGACGGCCCACCAGGCGAAGGAGCTATTGGGGATGATGAAATGCTTACAAGCCTTCATCAGTCGCATATAGTTGCCAAACTTAATACCCTTGACATCGTGGTGGACAAAGGTGGTGGGCTGGTCCAGTTCGAGGTTACCTTCGCACCATGCAATATCGTCGGAGAAGATAAAGAAATGAGGCGATTCCACTCGCTCGCTGATGTACTTCGCGGCCTTGATGAAGTAATCCTTATTGGTCGTATTGAGGTTGTCTACCTTCAGAAAATCGGTACGACGCACATTGAGGCAGACGGCATTACTGCCTTTGATTTGCTGCATAAGGCTTTCTGAGGCTGGTAGTAGGGGGTGCTTGAACTGAAATTCTTGGCGGATGGTATCGGCTACGCCTTCGAAGTATTTTCCGCTTTGCCACCAGCCATCGTACAAGGCATTATTCTGCGGCTGATCCAGCAGTTGTTGATCAACGTGGAAGTGGGGTTCTTTGATGACTTTGTGTCCTCGTTCGACCAACTTACGACAAAACTTGGTAACCAAAGAGCTTTTGATTTTGTAGAAGCTGCGGAGCATCTCGGGGTTGAGCGCGAAGCGGGGCTGGACGTGGAAGATGTCGAGATCGTAATTGCGGTAGACGAAGTCTTTGCCGCGATTGCGGTCCAGTAGGGCGGTGAGGTCCAGTTGAAGGTCGGTGCTGAGCTGCGTAGCGAGCTGGCGGCCGAAGGCATACTGGAACATCTGGTTGCCCATTCCTCCTTTGAGGCGTACGGTGATCATGAAAATAGGAAAGCGTTGGTGTTTAAAGGTTGATCCGTTGGTTTACCAGGGTTTACCAAAGCTGGATTTATCGAACGTTTTATTACTAGTGGTAAAAGTACTGTCTTGCTTATTCTTGAGCATTAGCGGGTCTGTTTTACGCAGCAGTCCCGCAATCCAGGCAATAGGGGAGAGGAACAAAAAGAAGACAATACTCAGTAGAATTTTAGGAACGATTAGGCTAAGGAGCCAGGCCAGTTTCATCCAGGCCCACTCCATTTTTTTACTCAAATAAGTAGAAAACACACCGATGATTCCAATACCCATCGCTACCCAAAGGGCCCATTCTGCCCGAGTAAAGTAGTAGATGACCAGAAACCCTACCGATATGGTCAGCACTGTTTGGGCAGGGTTGGATTTCATCTTTGCACTCATGGAGAAGGAGGAATTTCGTTGATTAAAACTAGGCTTAGAAAATCGAATAGATAAACGGTGCAATGGAGCTACCGCCTCCAAATACGATGAGGATGCCCAGTAAGAGTAATACCATGATGATGGGCGCCAACCAGAACTTTTTTCGCTCCATCATAAACTGCCAAAGGTCTTTGAGTAAATCCATCAGTTGCGATTTGATTGTGGGAAAACCCGAATTGAGGCGGCAATGTACTCATTTTTGCGCAGTTCTGCCACATTAGTCCATCTTGAATTTGACTCGCCATTTATCGCGATTCTCCCAATCCGGCTGCACCCGCTTGTGGTACACATAATCATTAATCACCAAATAATCCATCTCTGTACTCATAAAACAGCGATAGGCATCATAAGGCGTACAAACGATGGGCTCCCCCCGCACATTAAAGCTGGTGTTGACCAATAAGCCGTACCCCGTCAACTGCCTAAAGGCATCAATCAAGGCCCAATAGCGTGGGTTGCTTTCCCGATCGACCGTCTGTATCCGAGCCGAAAAGTCCAGATGGGTAATCGACTGTACATCGCTGCGTTGGCAGTACAGCCGCTCCCACAGCGGCAAATCGTAGTAGCCTTCAGGTAAAGGCTGACGGCGCGTCTCTTTAACCGGCGCTACCAAGAGCATATAGGGCGAATTCCCCTCCAACTCAAAATACTCCCCAACGGCTTCCCGAAGCACCGACGGCGCAAAGGGCCGAAAGCTCTCCCGGTATTTGATCTTTAAGTTGAGCTTCTTCTGCATCTCCGGGTTGCGAGCATCACCGAGGATGCTGCGATTGCCCAAGGCGCGAGGCCCAAACTCCATCCGCCCCTGAAACCATCCAACCACCTGTCCCGCCGCAATCTTCGTTGCCATATGCTGACTGAGGGCCCCAAAATCCTCGTATTTATCGTACACCCCCTTCACCCGGCGGCTCATCAATTCAATTTCTTTATCCGAAAAATCCGGCCCCAAGTAGCTGCCTGTCATCTGGTCCTGCTGGCCGTTCGGCTGTCGTTCTTCTGCAAAAAACAAATGACTACTGGCCAAGGCGGCGCCCAAAGAGCCTCCGGCATCTCCGGCCGCGGGCTGAATGTACAAATCCTCAAAAATCTTGGCCCGCAACAGTTTGCCATTGGCCACACAATTCAAGGCCACGCCTCCCGCCATACAAAGCTTGGTGCAACCCGTCAGTCTCCGCGCCTCCGCAGCCATCTTCAACACAATTTCCTCGCAAACCTGCTGGATGGCCAGCGCCAGATTGCAGTGATGTTGCTCCAACTGCGCCTCCGGCTCCCGACGAGGAAAGCCAAACAGCTTCGCCCACTTCTTATCGTACACCATCCGCAGCCCCGTAGCGTAGTTGAAATAGGACTGGTCTAACCAAATCGAACCATCTGCTTTAATGTCAACCAACGTCGACTTAATTTGCTCCACAAAGCGAGCTGTCTGCTCTGATTCTGGATTGCCGTAGGGGGCCAGCCCCATCAGCTTATACTCTCCGGAGTTAACCGTAAATCCGAGGTAGTACGTGAAGGCACTGTACAGCAGCCCCACCGAATGCGGAAAACTCATCTCCTTGAGAATTGTGATCTGCTGGCCTTGCCCCTTGCTGATCGAAGCTGTACACCATTCTCCCACCCCGTCGATGGTCAAAATGGCCGCCTCTTCGAAGGGCGAAGGATAAAAGGCGCTGGCGGCGTGCGATAAATGATGCTCGGTAAACTGTAAATTTAGTTTCTTCTTATCATAAGGGCCGACCGCCTTGAGGCCATCATAAAGCTGCTTCTTAAGAAACATCTTCTCATCAATCCATACCGGAATGGCCTGCAAGAAGGAGCGCAGCCCCTTGGGCGCAAAGGCATAATAAGTTTCGAGCAGTCGCTCAAATTTGAGCAGGGGCTTATCGTAGAATACCACTGCATCCAGCTCATCGATGGTCAATCCGCTATGGGTGAGGCAATATTCAATGGCTTGTTGGGGAAAATCGGCGGTATGCTTGATCCGGGTAAACCGCTCTTCCTGAGCTGCGGCGACGACTTTCCCGCCGATGACTAGTGCGGCGGCGGAGTCGTGGTAGAAAGCAGATATGCCCAGGATTTTTTTCAATGAAGTATGGATTTATGGATATGGAATTTGGCACGAAGCTAGGTCTCGGGCGACTGGAGGTAAAGAAGCGATGAGGTGTTGTGTAGATATAGCGCGGGGCTTTGATGGGAGGGCCCACCCTCAGCCGCCACCGCCGGCATCCCCGTTCTTCAGCAGAGCTTACCCATAGCTCCGCACTTCCTTACTGTGCATCGGATGCCGCAAAGTCGCCAAAATCCTACTCCTTTTGGATCCTCTTGCGGAGCTGGATTGATACATAGACGGGCGAAATGCAAAAATTCCATAATAATTTTAGTTATTAAAATATGTTTTATGACTATTTTAGTCGTCTTTTATTTTTTAACTTGTTGATTATCAGTGCTTTGTTTTAGCAGAAAAAATATCAATTTTTTTAAAAAAAATACGCCACTAGACCTTTCCAAACTGCTTTTTAATACGCTTTAAATACCCCTTTTCCAAATCCCTACGCACTGCCAGCATATCAATTCCAATCTCAAAAAGCCAGTAGTCCTCCCGCAAAAAAGCTTTTGAGGCTTCAAGATCGGCCGAAGATAAGTGATTATGTTCATATAAAATAAACTTGGGGCGATGCTGTGCCAGGTCCAGTTGTGAGAGGATGGTCCAGTCGTAACCTTCGGTATCGATGTGCAGGATGTCGATTTGTTGGACTTGGTTGCGCTCGAAGAGCGTCGGCAGGGGGATGCCTTCTAGCTCTTTGGAGATGATGAAGGGGGCTAGCTTACCGTCGAAGTGCTTGAGGATGTGTTGCTTATCGAAGGAGCCGAGTTGGTCAAACCAGTAGGGGAGGTCGGGGTAAGTGTCCCGGGCCTTTGGGTCGACCCAGTGGAAGCTCAGCTGTTCGCCCTTGTTGATGGCGACATTCTCGAAGCGAAAGCGTTGATGATCGGGATAATTTTTCCGAAGCTGTTCGAAGACATAGGGGACGGGCTCTACGAAGAGGGCCTTCCAGCTGGGATGCTTTTGCAGCAAGGGGTAGAGTGGGTCGCCGGTTTTGCCGTCATTGGAGCCGATCTGGACCAGAAAGGCGGCTTGCCCGCCGAGCAGCTGATCGAACCAGTAGGGCGGATAGCGTTGGTCTTGCAGAAAGGGCTTTTTGAACAGTTGTCGCTTGGCGCGGGCCAGTAAGGTCCTCAGATTCATACGGACGATTTTGTTTTTTTGGAAATAGAAACCTGCTTCAAACCTTGGTAATCGGGGTGCTTCATCACCAAGATGCCATCCCAGCTGAAGGTCTCGTCGAGGTCGGCGCTGGCCACCTGCTGGAATTGGTACCGGTCCTGCAGCAGCTTTTGGCAATCGTAGTGCAGCTCGTTAGAATGGGTAGAAATGAAAATATAGCCTACCCGATTTTCGGATAACAGCTGCTCGCTACCCTGCAACATCTCTAGCTCGAATCCTTGAATGTCGGAATGTAGGATGTCAATAAAATCCAGGTCTTTTTCTTTACAGATTTGGTCTACTGTCGTGATATTTTGCTGTCGATCGACCTGCTTGCCGATACCCGCGTGAATAAAAGTCCCCGTAAACTGATTGAGCTTAAGGTTGTGTTTGCCGTAAAAGAGGTTGCGGCGGTCGGGCTCGGCCATATAGCAGCGGGCATCAGGAAACTGCTGCATAAACCACATCGAGTAAAATGACCAATAAGAACCCAGCTCTAACATGGTCATAGTTTTATTTTTATCCAGGGTTTTGAGGACTTCCTGAAAAATCTTTTCTTCCTGCGGCTCGTGCACGCCCTTATTATCGATCAGCATTTTGAGCAATGGAAAGCTGTAGTAGCTCAGCGGGTCGATTTTGATACCGTTGTGCATCACAAAGGTGTGGGCATCAAGTTCTCCTGCCTTAGGGTGACGAGGAATCGCCGCATTATCGGGTCCCTGCAAGACATCATTGATGCGTCCGGCCCAATAGTCCTGCTCCTCCTTACTTAGGTGATCGATCATCCCTTTACCCTTGCCAATAATTTTCGCTAAGGTACTCCGGTTTTTATCGCAGAGTCGCTGGAAGTAGAGAGAAAATAAGAAGTCAGGAGCTGATTTGGAGTAGAGGTAATTCTTGATTGTTTTGCCTATGCCTGCCATCGTGTAACTTAATTTGTGTAAACAAAAATTCCATCCGTAAATCGCAACTGCCCCTCCGGATTGTAAGAAAGATAAAGGTCATAGAGCGTGTAGCCGTAGGCTTTCATCATCGGCAGCATTTCATCCAGACCTTTTTGCGCCTCATAAGTGGGCATTATGATCATTTCGGTGTAGATCAGCTTAATTTTTCCTGCTGCCATTGCTTGCTCTGCTCCCTTTAGCACTTTATATTCCGCCCCTTGAGCATCCATTTTCAAAATATCAATCTGCTCTACCCCCTGCTCTTCCATTAAGCTGTCAATGGTGCGCACTGGGATTTCGATTTGCTGTTGGGTTTCCATCAGGCCTACCCCCCAGTTCTTGATGCCTTCTGCCGAGGTACTCAGCAGTGAATTGGTCGCCGCAAAGCGGTTGCTGTTGAAGGCCGCTGTACCATCGCTGTCCGCCAATCCAATATTGACGGATTTGATATTGGGGTAGGCAGCTATATTTTTTTGCAAAATCTCGTAAGTCTCCAGAAAAGGTTCAAAGGCGTAAATTTTACTTTGAGGAGAAAAGGCTTTGCTAAATTTAATGGCCGTTTCCCCAAGGTAAGCGCCTACATCAAAAATGGTTAGTGGCCCGCTGTTTTTGGTGAGTTTTTTCAACTTAACCAGTACGATGTCGTCCTGTTTTCTTTTCCTCTCTATTCTGTACCCCACCTGCCCTAGAACTTTATTGATAAGCACTTTCATTATAGGTAGTTATTTTTGGTCGAGAAAGCTAAAAAGAACCAATACATCTGATTTTGAAAATTTTCTGCGCCGAGGCCAAAGACGATCAAGCAAGCTAGTATCACTAATCCCAGCTGAGACAAAAATTGAATCTCTGGACTATTTTGCGAATACCATATATTGCGAATCAGCATGCGGATGGAGCTGATCAAAAAAAGCAAGTAGAAGACCAAGCCCGGAATACCATAATCGGTGATGATGGCAAAGTAGTCATTGTGTGGAGAAAGATGATACCCTCGATCGACAATTCTGATGACCAGCTCGTGGGGCGAATCATTGAAGTATTGCGCAAAGTTGGCCTTAAACTGGCCGATGCCCATACCCATATAGCCTTTATCTTCCAATGCTCGCATCGCCCCCTCCCAAATGATGAATCGCACATCGCGCTCGTCGGAATTCAGCGTTTGGTTGACCCGTTTGATAAGGATCAGTGGATTCGCCCCTACAGTCAGCTTATCCAATTGCTGAGGCAGTAGAAAGGCGACCAGGCCAATACCGATCAGGAGCGAGCCCATTTTTCTTTTCAAAGAAGAATAAGAAAAGGCAAAAATGATTGCAATAAGTAAAGAGACCAGTCCCGTCCGACTGCCCGCCGTCACGAAAACGAAGAGGCTGAAAAGCAACATGCTATAAGTCCCCACTCGCCCCAGCAATCGCTGTGTATAGTTGAGCCGCAGCAGGCAGTAAGCCATCACCATCACCAGCCCCAGCGCCATGTAGTTGGGGTTGTCCATGAAGCCGGTCTGTCGACCAAAGCGGCCTAGAAAGGCGAAAGTATAGAAGGAGAACAGCGCGTTGAGCAGCATTCCAGCGATGAAGAACTGAAAAATTCGGATCATCTGTTTCGCCGAGAAATTCAGACTCTTCAGGATAAAAAAGCTGATCAAGAACAGCCCGCTCTGAAAAAGGTCATTGTAAAATAAGCCCAGGTTAAAAACCTCTGTTGTCAGCCGGACCAGCGAAATGAGCAGGCCATAGACAAAGACAAGGTAGAGAAAAACATCGGTCTTGAGGTTGCTGTTCAGCTGTAGGCCGCTCATCAGGCTCTTGAGCGCATAAACGCCGATGATAGCCAGTATGATGATGCGGAAGGGCTTGAAAATGGTATCGATGCCAAACCACATTTCTAAAATCAACTCAAAAGGTAGAGAGAAGGCTAGTAAGCAATACAGCCCAAACAATACCGTATTTAAATCGATCTGGATCTTCATTCAATCACTGCGGCCTTAGCTTCAATCTTTTCCAGAATCTCTTTCACGGCTTCGACAACCCGCTCCGTGGCTCCACCATCATTGCGGTAACACTCCATACTCAAAGCATGCTGCCGCCGCTCTGCATCCAACCCCGGCTCCTTTATATACCGCTTAATCCCCTTTTCCAACTCCTCATAATTGTACACCACCTTCGCCCCCCCCAGTTGCACAAACTTCTGCAAATGGATATAGTCCACCAGACGGCGCGCCGATTTCCAATAGTACAACTCCGCATCCCCATCAAAAGAGCTGATCATCACCGGCTTGCCCAACATCAAGGCATCAATGGAAACCGTTGAGCCCGAGTTGATGCAAACGCTACACCCCGCCAGCAGATTGGACAGGTGGTGCATATCCTCTTTCGCCATACTCCACCGCACCTTGCTCTTCACCAAGGTCGGATAATCTACTGCCACCCGCTCACTTTGCAGCCGATCCAGCCGCTTGATCCATTTCCGGTCCGCTAGGCTGCCCTGCACATTCTGGGGATGAGGGCGCACAATCAGCTGCATCTCCGGGCCAAAGCGCCCCTCGTCCACCGCCCGGGCCAGCCACTCGACGATGTCTATCTCCCGAGGTGCGAAGCGCGGCGAACTCATGGCAACAAACACATACGGTCGCTCCGCCTTCAGCCCCAAACCCTCCACAATCGGCGCATAGTCCGGCTGCTTGCGGATGCGGATGTGCTGGTCAAAATGCGGTACCCCGCAGATGCGAATTCGCTCGTCGGGCAATTGATAGTATTCTTTCAATTCTTGATACATCACCTCCCCCCAGGCAATGAAATAGTCCGCCACCACTGGGAAATGCCCCTTACTGGTGATGTTATCCCAACTCAATAAGTGAATCATGGTAGGGATTTTGCGCTGCTTTGCGGCGTACAACATTTTGGATTCCAAGTAGTTAACTGGATAGGTGGACACCACCATTCGAGGTTGAATTTGATCCAGTAGGGTCTCGGCCCGCTTGGAGCGCAGGTGTCGCCCTTCGGTTTCCTTGAAGCGTCGGCGGATGGAGGGGAAAAAGGGAATCAGCCGATAAATCAGGTAGTAGTAAAATGGGCGTACGCGCTTCCAGGGATGCTTGGATTTGCTGTAGAGGATGCTGTAGAGGTGCTTTTCCCAAAATACAGGATTGCTCTTCAGGTCTTCCAAATAGTAGGGCCGCTTGAAGTTGTAGTCATCATCCCAGATGGTCAGCTTCATTTGGCTGTCGAAGAGATGGATATTGGGATTGGATTCTAATGCTTTGAAATTGGGATCTTTGGGGTCAGGGGTGATGATGGCTACCTGCTTGCCTTGCTCGGCCAGTTGGAGGAGTAGGCCAGTTTGTAGTAGCATCCGGGCGGCGAAGCCGTGGGAGATGACGTAACAAAGGTCGATTTGTTGGCTGGTATTCATGTTTTCAAATAGGCTTCGGCCTGCTCCCAATCTGCAGGCGTATCGATATTGATGTCAGGAGATTGCTCATTGATATGATAGGCGATATTTTGGCCATAGAGCGACCCTTGCTCCAACAGGGCCTTCCGGCTGCTGATGTAAATGGAGCCGTCGCGGTAATAGGCTTTGGGTAAATCTTGCCGCCGCGTGATGATGTGCCCTTCGCCGGTGGCGATGTCCAAAAAGTTGGTGCCGGGTTTGACCTCGAAGACCCAGTGAGGGTTATAGGTGTGCGGTACTTCGCGTACGGAGATCAGACTGTCGGCTTCGTGGTCTTTGAAGGCGTTGATGGCCGCTTCGATGTCCGTGACACTGCGAAAAGGGATGGTCGGCTGCAGTAGGCAGACGGCGTCGAAGGGCTGCTGCTGGGCGTCGAAGTACTGCATGGCGTGAAGGACGGTGTCGAGGGTCGGGGAGTGGTCGCTGGCCAGGGCCGCCGGACGCAGGAACGGGACGCTGGCGCCGGCCAGAGCACTGATGGCGGCAATTTCGTCATCCTCGGTGGAGACGACCAGTTGATCCAAACTTCGGCATTGAAGTCCAGTTTCTATAGTGTAGCGAATCAACTCCTTATCGCCTAGTTTCTTGATATTTTTTCGAGGAATTCCCTTAGAACCTCCTCGCGCCGGTATTAGTCCAAGTATTTTCATTCTTGCTTTACAGATTGTACCTGAATATAGTCTTTACCTAAAATATTGTATTTGCCTAGTCGATCTTCTATCAACTCAAAAGTCGTTACATCGCCTTGTCGATCCCAGATGACTTCGTATGCTCGCTTGAAGTTATTTTTTAAGAAACGGGCATTGTTGGTGCGGCCGTCGACCAGTACGAAGGTGCCTGGGAGGAGGATGGGCTCCATGAGCAGCAGATCGCCAGACATAACAGTGCGCTCCATGCATTGGAAGGACATGCCGTTGATGGTGCCTTCGACCGTTTGCGGGTCGGGGCCGTCTAGGTAGATAAAGTCAGGGACGATGTCAGGAAGGTTTTTGTAAAAATGACAAAGCTGGCCATTGAAAGTCCCAATTTCTACTCGACTGAATTGAAAGTGGACCGTATCCTTGAATTGTTCGGGCAAACGCTCTTGGGATCGTTCCAGCCATTTGGCAGAAGAATCTACGGAGAAACACTGGAACAAAAAGCGATTGCGTAACTTCGGTGGCTGTTCAAGACGCTTCCAATCGGCCTTATTTTTTTGCAAAGCATCTGCAATGACAATGGTGGAAAAGCCTACGCCAAATTCCAGCACCGTAAAGCTCATCCGCTCCCGAATCAGCCGGTGCAAGCGCACCAAATCCTGTAAATCAGGGGGTATAGGATGCTCCATTTGACCGCTTACGGTATCAAAAACGCCTTGCTCTTGCTTTTCGGCGTGAGCCGCAAAATGATGGTCAAGGCCTTCTTTTTTCCAATACGCTAAGGCTGCTGCGGTACTTAAATTTTTCATGAATAATTAGTAACTCAAAATCTTACTAAAGCTCAATGCTGCTTTGGCCAATAGATCCGCAATCTGCCGCCCCGAATCGCCCCGCCCATAAATCTTATCCGCCTCATAATGTCCATTCGCCAACTGCCGCTGAATAGCGGCCTTAATCGCCGATTGGCTATACTCCACATCCAGCACATTCTGCCCCCGCTCTCTTCCCGACTGCCGCGAGCCGATATTGACCACCGGAATCCCCAAATAAGCGCATTCCCGAATGCCCACACTCGAATTGCCAATCAAGCAAGCACTGTTCTTCAAGACCCGCAAAAAGTCGTGCGGAGCCATATTTTTGAAAAACTGAATATGCGAAATATCGTGGTGCTCCCGAAAAGAACGAATCCCATTCGAAGTGCCATCTGACCCTGCATCTACATTGGGCCAAAACCAAAAGGTTGGAATGCCCAGGTCATAAATTGCGGTGATCGTCTCTTTGATGTGCTGGCGCGAAGACTCGTACTCCGTAGTCACCGGATGCTGCATCACCACCAGGTACTGTTCCTTATAATCGGGCTGCGCACCTACGCCGCCGTATTTCTCGTAGGGATCAAAGTCAAGGTGCCCATCCAGCGCCACATCGTGCGCCAAGTCAATCGAAGGGCAGCCCGTAATGAAAACCTTTTCCTCAAACTCCCCCATGCGAATCACCCGCTCGCGGGCCTTCGGCGTCGATACCAAGTGCAAATCCGCCAGCTTAGTAATCGCATGGCGTACCTTCTCATCAATATTCCCCGTCACCTCACCTCCCTGGATATGGACCAGCGGAATGTTCATATAAGTCGCCGCTACCGCCGTCGATAAGGTCTCGTAGCGATCACCAACGGTGACTACGGCGTCGGGCTGTAGATTCTGAAAAACATTGGACAGCTCGATAATACCAAGGCCCGTCGTCTTGGCCTGCGCCACCAAATTTTCCCCCTCCAATACATTGTACACCTTGGCCGCAATGGTAAAGCCATCTTTTTCGATGTAGCGAATCGCGGTACCAAAGCGGTTCAGCAGAGCCGAGGCCGCTACGACCAGCAGCAACTCCAGATCGGGGTGATCGTCAATGGCACGTAGGGCCGTTTTGATACGACTGTAACTCGGTCGCGCCGTCACCACGACGCAAATCCTTCTTTTGGACATATTTACTTGAGGTCTTCCGTTTTTAGAAAATCGTATTGGCTTTTGGGTTGCTTCAGCTCCCGGCCGATAATGTCGCGGAACTGAGCCGCTGCAATGCCTTCCTTTGCTGGCTTTTTGGCCTCCAGGTCGTCGAAGACGAGGCGATGGCCAGCGGGCAGATCCTTGTTGACAGCCAGGCTCTTTTCGAAGATGCCTTTCAGTTCGGTGTAGGCCGAGTTGTCGTGCTTGTCGACCGGATGGTTGAGGGCCGTTTCGAGGAAGCGTACGCCCTGGGCTAGTGCCTTGACCTCATCGATGGTCAGAGAGGAGGAGGCGTCGGGGCCGAAGATGCGGCGATCGAAGACGGCGTGGAATTCCAGCAGTTCCGCTCCCAGGGCGACGGCGGCCAGCCCGGTAGCGACCTTAGCCGTATGCTCCGACAGGCCAACCTTAAGCTGCGGGTAGCGCGCTTTGAGCTCTCCGATCACATTGAGGCCGATGCGTTCTGCGGGGGTGGGATAGCTGGTGGTGCATTGCAAGATGCTCAGCTCATTGCCGAAGCCCCGTAGGAATTGGACGGCCTCGTCCAGTTCGGCGAAGGAACTCATCCCCGAGGAGAGGATGATGGGCTTGCCCGTGCGGGCGATCTTTTCGAGCATCAGAAAGTTATTGACCTCGCCCGAACCGATCTTGTAGCGCTGCACGTCGAGTTGTTCCAGTAGGTCGACGGCGGCCTGAGAGAAAGGAGAGGAGATAAACTCCAGCCCGGCCTCATCGCAGTGGGCTTTGATGCCCCGCCATTGCTCAGGGGTGAAGGACATGCGCTTCCAGTAGTCGAAGCGGGTGGCATCCTCGTAGGAGAAGTTGATGCGGAAGGGCTCGGCGGCAGAGCTTTCTGCCTCAGCGATATGGGTTTGGAATTTGATGGCATCCACGCCCGTTGCGGCCAGCGCATCGATGTAGGAATGCAAAATACCCAGGCTGCCGTCGTGGGCTTGCCCGATTTCTGCAATCAAAAAAGTCGTATGTTTAGGCTTTTTCATCCGTGTAGTACCCCTGGTTGCCATAACCGTAGCCGTAGCCATAGCCGTAACCACCATAACCGTAGTAGGCCCGCCCAGAGCGGACGCCGTTGAAGACGATAGCCGCATTTTGCAGCTCGCCCTTCTGATAGAGGTCTTGAAGGTTTTTGATCATCCCCCGGCGGGTGAATTTCTGCCGCACCACAACCAGGATGCTGCTGGTATATTTTCGCAGCAGCAAAGCATCAGAGACCAGCCCGATTGGCGGGGTATCCATGACAATGTAGTCAAAGCGCTCGGAGAGTTCTTCGATCAGTTTACCCATTTGTTCTGACATGAGCAGTTCGGCGGGATTGGGTGGGGTAGGCCCACTACTGATGTAGAACAGGTTTTCGTTCTTTTTGAATTCCTTTTCCTCTTCCCCCTCATACTGGTGGACAATATCATCCAGGTTCTTTTCTCCAATCAAGTAATTGGTAATGCCGGGCATCCCCTCTTGAGCACCAATGTATTTGGACATCTTGGGTTTGCGTAAGTCCAGCCCAAGGATGACCACTTTTTTATTGGACAAAGACAGGGTAATCCCAAGGTTGATGGCAATGAAGGATTTCCCTTCTGTAGAAACCGAAGAAGTGACCAGTACGACCTGTTTATCGGCATTGTGATTGACAAAGTTGAGGTTGGTACGCAGCAGGCGAAACATCTCATTGATCGCAGAGCGGTCGCCGGATTTGACTACAATACTCTTCTTTTTCTTACTCAAACTGATGCGACCCAAAATTGGGATGTCGGTCAATTGCTTGATGGTATCTTCCGATTCTACCCGATTCTCGAAGAAAATGAGAATACTGACCAGCACCAGCGGAATCAATAAACCCAGCACTACTGAGGTCATACGGATGAGCTTGGGTCTAGGATAGATCGCAAATTTGGGGGTTCGAGCGTGATCGATAACCCGTGTATTGGGGGTAGTGGTCGCCTCCGATAGGGCCGTTTCTTCTCTTTTTTGCAGTAGGAAAAGAAAGAGGTTTTCCTTGATGGTCTGGGTGCGTTTTTGTTCCAGCAATCTTTTCTCCATTCCGGGCACCTGCTTCATACTGCTTCGCAGCTCTTCGATATTTTGCTCAATTCGGGCAATGGGAATGTCGAGGCTCACCTGTAGATTTCGGATAGTTTGTAGGATACTGCTTTGAAAATCATCCATCTGCTCCTCAATTAGGATAAGGGCTGGATTTTGCTCACTGGCCGTCTTGGCGAGGCGTTCTCGTTGTAGGGACAGCGTATTGTATTGGTTAACCAGACTGCTGAGTTCTGGGTTTTCTGCAATCAGATTGGCCGGAATCAACTCGTAGGAAGGACCGTCATCGGTGAGGAACTTTTCGAGGGAAGCCAGAATATTTTTTTGAATCTCAAAATCGGAGACCTGCTGTAAGGCCGTCCGAATTTCTCCCAAAGTAAAGTCCATACTGCTGGCCGCACTCTCCGAAATAATATCATTCGCGCTTTTGAATTGCTGTATGCCTCCTTCTACAGAATCCAACTCGTTGACCAAGCTGGATACCCGGTCGTCAATGAATTGGATGGTGTTGCGCAGCACCTTATTTTTATCTTTTACCTCCTCATCATTATAGACCTTGATTAAAGTATTGAGCACATCACTAGCCTTGCGCGGCACAGGATCGAGCATCTTTAATTCCAATACGCTCGACATCAGCTGATGGCCGACCCGCTCAACCATGAGTTTAGAGCGGTACCTGTTGGCGATGACATCGACGGGGTTAATGGCTATGCGGTAGCTGCCGGGAATGATGGCTTCGTTGTCGTTATGGGAAATGGTAAAACGCCCTCTAGTGTTTTCGAAGGGGATGCCGAAGGAGTATTTGACGCCTTCGGTGTCTTCTTCATTGAGTTTTAGTACAAAACTCTTGTAATCTTTCAGCTCGATGTAAAAATTAAAGCCAAAAGGATAGTCGTTTGCGAATTCAAAGCTATCGACAAAGATGGGGCTGTTAATGTAGAGTTCGCTTTCTTTGATATTGCCCTTTCGAAAATAGCTGACGTTGCATTTCAATTCCTCAATCACCTTTTCCATCAAAGTGAGGGATTTGAGCAGTTGGATCACATTGTCCATCGATTTGGCCGAGCCGCCCAGCTTTTCTTTGAGGAGTAGGGACTTTTCTGATAATCCGCCACTTTTGCCGGCATCCTTAATCATCAAAGTCGTACGGGCCGAATACTCAAAAGTGGTGTAGCGCAGGTACATCTGTCCGGCGGGGATGGCGATGCCTAGGCAGATGCCAAAGAGCCACCAGTAAGACAGCAGTTTCCACAACCAACGCTGGATGTCGATCTGAATAATATCACCGGAGGGCTTGTTGCCAGGAATGTTCGTTAAGTTTTCCAATAGTTCTTTTTGTGTGCTTTTATCGGGTTAAAGTAATGATAATCGCCGTGATGGAGACAATACTCGTTACCCAGGGTAAATAGCGGCTGGCCGGATCGCGTAGCGTGCTGGTTTTGCTTTTTTCCGGCCGTACATATACCACATCATTTTGCTGTAAATAAAAATAGGGCGAGTTGAAAACATCAGAGGAGTTGAAGTTGACATAGCCAAAGCTTCGCATCCCCGCCTTTTCGCGAATAATCAGGATGCTGTCCCTTCTGGAATAACTGGTGAAATCGCCAGCCAGACTCAGCGCCTCGATGAGGGTGACCCTATCGTTGTAAACCTGAAAGGTCCCCGGATTATTGACTTCGCCATTGACATTAATTTTAAAATTGGTGAGCCGAACATTGACGATGGGGACTTGCTTGAAGTAGGGCTGTAAGAGCCGCTGCACCTCCGCTTTTATCTCTTCGACCGTCAATCCAGCCACCTTGATCCGCCCTAAGGTCGGAAAGTCGATGAATCCTTCACTATCGACCAAAAAACCACTGCTTTGCCCCTCTTCTCCTTCCTCCGAACCACTACCGCCGCCGAAGGCCTGTATAGAAGCCGGATCGGCACTGCTGATCCCAATTTGTATAATATCGCTCGGTTGAATAGCGATGGGCTCAAAGTTGGTGATGGCCTGAGGAGTGGAAGGAATGCCCGGTGCTTCGTTGTAATTCAGCATGGTAGGATAAGCAATGCAGCCACTACACAAAGCAAAAATTAGTAGGCAAAATAGAAAATGATGGTATTTCACAGCTGAATAGTTAATTATGTTTTAAGGTAAACAATTCTCTGGTGTTTTTTGCAGCTCACTAAGGTTTGTTAGAAAAAAGTATGGCTTCGCCTCCGATGAGTCGCAGAGGACTATCTGTCTTAATGTGGAGTAGCTTGTCCTGGAATGAAGTTAGGCCAAAATCAACCCTTGATTCTGACCACTAGCCAGGCAGACCCTAACGACCTCTTCCAGCTTGCGCTGGCCTTTGTAGGCTTGGTAGTGCCCGTGCATTGTATCCATATTAGCGACATACTTTGGAGTGCTCAAAACCGCTTCGATTTTGCTCCGAATATCCGCCGCAGTATCTGTATCCTTGTCGGCCATGATGCCCAGCTGGTGGTAATCCACCCGTGCTGCACAGCCATTTTGATCCGATCGCTTGCCGGAGTAGACCAGCATAGGGACCCGAAAATGGAGGCATTCGTTAATCGTGTGAATCCCTCCGTGATTGATCGAACAATCGGCCTGCTCCAGCACCTTGAGCTGTGGCACCCAGGAAAAAGGATGCACATTGGTCGGCAGTGGCTCCAAAAAAGCCGTATCCAGCAGCCCGCCCAGCCCAAGGATCAATATCCAATCCTCTCGTCCGGCCACAGCCTGGCTGATGTTCTGCAAAAATTGCTCGTCCCCCTTGTGCAGTGTGCTGACCGAGCAGTAGATCAGGGCCGCGCCCGTCCGCCGCTTTTGCTCAAAAAGGCGTTCCAGGCGCTGTTCACTTTCCTGATCCTTCCGGCTTTCCTGCCGCCCCGCGCTGACCATCGGCCCCACATAGTGCAAATTCGGGCGATGCGGGTGCGGAAATTCCATCTCCGCCGCCGTCATACTGATTACCGGCAGCTCATCGTAGGTGAAGGGCCCCGGCCAGTAGTTGCTGCGGATGTAGCGCATAGGAAAGCCCACCTTGCGCGCCAGCTGCCGCAGCACGGTCCGTCGGTTGCAGCCCAGGCTCCGCCACCACTTCTTCTGAAACTGGTACCAGCGCTGTAGGCGGACCTGCCACCAGGCCCACCGAATCGCCAGCGGCTGGCCGCGCCAACCTCGGCCGGGGACGGTATCGTGCAGCAGATAGGGGAGGCCCGGGCGCTTCCAGAGCGAAAACCACTGGCTGAGTAGCAACAAGGGCGTCCGCTGGCCGAAGGCCGTCAGGATGTACTCGTGCAGCTCTACATCGATGATCAGCAGCTCGGGTTGTAGGGCTTGCAGCTTTTCGGCGATGTCCTCGCTGTTGAGCTTGTCGAAGGCGGTTTGGCGTCTCTGCCGGGCGTGGCGCAGTTGGTACCATAGCCGCTTGAGGCGGCGTAGGGGGCGGTGGAGGGTTGGGAGCGGTGGAGCCGGGTCGCTGGCGATGGGGGGCAGCTGGACATAGTCGATGCCCTGCGCGGCTACCCGCTCGGCGACGGCCCGTGGGGTGCCATAGGTCACCCGATGGCCTTCAGCCTGCAACCGGGCCACCAGCTCGAAGCTGGCGTGCAAAATTCCGGTCAATCCGCTAGTGAGACAAACAATATGCGCCATTATCAGGATGCGGTTTCGCTGTCGTCCATTTCTTCGAGCAGCGCCATGATGGTCGACTCGATGAATTCGGCCAGCGCCGCAATGTTATTTTTATTCAATATCGAATTGATCGGCAAGTCCAACTCGAAGGCTTCGTTGATGCGCGACATCATCCGAATGCCAATAAGGGAATCTCCACCAATAGCAATAAAATTATCGTAAACGCCGACCTGTTCGAGGTGCAGCAGGTCCGACCAGATGTCGGCCAGCATCTCTTCGATTTGGTTGCGTGGAGCGACATACTCGGTATCCAGCACCGGGCGGATGGCATCGGGCTCCGGTAGAGCCTCCCGGTCGATTTTGCCGTTCAGCGTCAGTGGCATCGCCTCTAAGGGGATGAACTGCACAGGGATCATATAGTCCGGGAAGGAACCTGAGAGGTGGTTGCGCAGTTCGGCCTCACTGATCTCTTCGGTGGCGACATAATAGGCCACGAGATGCTGCTGCCGGGCTTCTTTTTCGGCCTGTGTGAAGCCAATTTCTTCTAAAATCCGCTCCACCTCCGGTACATCAATTTCTTCGTTGATCTCATCTAAGGAGGCCTGCCGTTCTTTATGCCCAATCCGCACATCCCAGCTGTAGGGAAAGGCGTAATTACTGTAGCCCATATCCCGCTTGTGGATAAAAATGCCGGCTTGGTTGATCAGACAATTGGTCGAACGGCCAGTGTCAGAAGGGCGGACCCAAGGCAGTCGCTTATTCAGGTATTCCAGCATTTCGTCCAGACTGACATCGGTGTAGCGGTAAAAGTCGAGAAATTTGACCTTCTCAAAAACTTCATCCGTATCAAACATCGAGGTATCCATCAGCTGCTTGACGGCATCATCGACCTGATGGTAGACCTTGCGGGCATTGAGAACGATTTCGTCAATTTCATCATTATCCAGCTCTCCCCCCTTGAACAATTCTTCGGTCAATCTGGTCTCGAAAAACTGTCCGCGCGAAAGCCCTGTCACGATATAGGGAATCCTTTTTTCCAAAGCCAACTGCGTACTAAGGGTATAAATCACCTTAAAGCAACCATCACAGACATTGTGATGTCGCTGCAAGCTGTCCACAAAAACGGCATTCATAGATGGAGTGGTTCCAAAATGCTGATCAACGCCCAAGTCACGACAAACTCGGCGGGCATTCTCCAGTGCCTCTTCAGAGATGTAGCCATTATCTAGGGTAAAGGCCAGTACTTTGAGGCCCATTTCTATCAACTGTCCCAGTGCATAGGTACTGTCTTTTCCGCCGCTGAGTAGCATAATGCAGTCGTACTCCCCGTCGTGCTGAGTAGCGTCGAAAATGGCTTTCAGGTCCGCTATGGTTTTGAAATACTGGTGGGCACGCTCCTCGTAACCTTCGAAAGCATTACAGAGGTGACAAACGCCCTCGTCGTCAAATTCAGCGCCCGGATAATTGGAAGGGAGACCACATTTCGTACAATTGTGCACGATTTCCGGTGGCTTGGGCTTGTGGCGGTAGCGCAGCTCAACTACGCCGTCCTGAATCGCCGGATGGGCGGTCAGCGCCGTTTCTATTTCTTCTAGTTCTACCCTGCGCCCTCGGATTTTGACTTGTAAATCCTTGCGGCCCAAAAATTCCAGATCGCCCTTTTGGTTGATCCGTACGAGGTCGCCACTGCGGTAGAATTTTTGATCCGTTTGGAAGGGGTTGGGGAGAAATTTTTCTTCGCTTAAGTCGGACTGATTCCAGTAGCCCTCAGCCATGCCTTTGCCAGTGATGTACAGCTCTCCTGCCACGCCCTGCGGCGCTGGATTGGCCAATTCATCCAACACATACACGCTGGTATTAGCAATCGGCTGGCCAATAGGTACCGCCGCTCCTTGATCCTTTTGGGCATCATAAAGGTGCACCACACAACCCACCGTTACCTCCGTTGGTCCATACTCATTGTAAATCTTCAGCTCCGATCCGAAAGCCTGCTGCACAAAGGCGGCCAGCTCCGTCTTGAAGTTTTCTCCGCCAACAATCATCGATTTGACCTTTGACTGGCTGCAATCGATGGGCTTGAGCAGCGCCAGATGCGAGGGCGTCAGCTTAATCAAATCCACCTGATTGTCTTCCATCACCTGATAGAGCGCCAGATCAGGACCTTCGGCGGCTTCCTCGTAGATATGCAGCGTCCCTCCGCTGATCAGCGGCAAAAAGATCGAGGTCACCGTCAGGTCAAAGCCAATCGAGGTGAAGAGCGGCATACTGGGCTGCGCTGTCTGCGCATAATGCCCGGCTGCCCACTGAATATAATGTGACAAGGCGCCATGACTAATCATCACCCCCTTGGGTTTACCTGTCGATCCCGAAGTATACATCATGTAAGCCATGCTGTCTTCGGTAATTGACAGAGCAAGGTTATGCTTGGCTTGGATTTTTAGGGTGTCCATAGCCTTGTCCAGCAAAAGGCTGGGCGTAGCAAAGTGATTCAAAGTCATGGCCAATTTTTCCGTTGTCAAGAGTCGCTTGGCCTGGGCATCCTCGATGATGCCTTGCACTCGTCCCTCCGGGTAATTGGTCGGGATGGGGACGTAGCTGGCCCCGGTCTTCAGCACTGCGAAGATGCTCATTAGCAGCTCGGGGCGGCGGCTCAGATAGAGCGCCACCCGATCGCCCGGACCGACCCCCTGGCTGGTCAGGTAGTGCGCCAGTTGGTTGGCCTGTTCGTTGAGCTGCTGGTAGCTGGTCGATTGAGCGTCGAAGCGCAGGGCTATGGCCTCGGGATGCTGCTCGGCCTGCGCTTCGAAGCCTTCCAGCACGCTGGCCTGCTGCTGCACTTGATGGCCATTTTGGCTCAGTTGGAACAGCTCGGTTTGGGTTTGCAGCAGGTTGGGCTGGCGAATAGGCTGGGAACGATCTTCGATGAAGCTGTCCAGCATTTGCAGGAAGTGCCCGGCGACCTTGCCGCGCAGGGCGTCGTCGAAGACCCCACTGTTGAGGTCGAAATTGAGCTGGATGGCTCCGCTGGCGTCGAAATCGTAGACTTGTAGACGGATATGGTGACCCGGATCGGCGTGATCAGGGTGTATCCATTCCGATTGCATAGGGATGCCGGCAAAGTCGGAGAATTCGGCGTTGATATAGTTGAGCACGACGTTGAAGCCGCGATTCAAATTCGGAGAGCTGGCGCCAGTCTGGGCGTAGCGCAGAAAGTAGTTGGCCTCATTGCGTACCCGTTGCAAGAGGGAGCCAAAGCTGTCGTCTTCCTGGACTTCGGCCAGTAGGGGGAAGATTTCTATGAAAATCCCCGGCGTTTCTTTGAAGGCGGCCGTAGAGCGGTTGTGGGCGGGGGTACCGATGGCCAGTTGCTGCTGTCCACTAATGCGGTAGAGGTAGGCGAAGAGGACCGTAGAAAAGATATTGAAGAGCGAGAGGTGCTGGGTCCAGGCCCGCAGGTCGGGCTCGCTGCACAGCTCCCGTAGGCGATTGCTGCGCTCGACACCCAGGTCGAGGGCGAAGCGGATGGATTCGCTGGTGGCGTCGATCCGGCGGCGGCCGTAGAGTGGGGGGGGATCGGGGAGCACTTCGGCTTTTTCTTCCCAGTATTGCTGCGCCGGCTTTTGTTGTTCGGATTGGCGGGCTTGGCGTTCGAAGGTGACGTAGTTGCCGAAGGCGGGGAGGGGGGCAGGCAGTTCTTCGCCTTGGCTGATTGCCTTATACAGTTGAGCCATAGCCTTATACTGTACGGTTACGGCCCAGGCATCGGTGATGAGATGGTGTTGGTTGAAATACCAGATATAACGTTGCGCACTGATTTTGATCAATACGGAGTCAAACAGACAGTTGCTCAGATCGAAGTGATGCTGGCTACGCTGGTGCCCCCAGGATTTAAAGTGATCCACAGCATCGGCGCGATCCGACCAGTCCAGCACCTCAATAGCATAGGACAGCTGGGGCAGCACCCGCTGCCGGGGCTGCTCCTCGACGACCTCGAAAACCGTACGCATGGCATCGCACTGGTCGATCAGTCGCTGGAAGGCCTGCTGGAAGTGTTCACCATCAATTGCCCCATGCAAATCAAAAGTCAGCACCATATTGTAGAGGGGCGACTCAGGATTTAATTGCTGGCCCATCCACAACAGGAGCTGACTTTGAGTTAAATCGAGCATAGTTGATGTATTGTGGCTTAAATCAGGGAGTTCGTTCATAGTTTAGCGTTACATTGACCGTAGCCCTTATTGCTTTTGCTCTACATATTTGGCGATGGCAGCAACAGTCATAAAATTCTCAATAGTCATATCCTGAGGAGGCACCGCCAGTTTAAACTCTGTTTCGATGAATCCGATGAGCTTCATCATGCCCATTGAATCGACGATGCCACTGCCGAGAAGGTCATCCTCCGGGGCGATGGTCTCATCGCCGTTCCCTCCTTGAAGTTGCTCTTGGATGTAGCTGATTATCGTTTGTTCCATTATGATATTTGATACAAGTTGCGATTCCCTATTAAAAGATTCAAAGCATCAGCTATTTGAAGCTCCGTTCATCGCAACTTGGGTTACTTTTTTACTTATATCGTCTGTTCCGTCATTTGTTTTTGCAGGGCCTTTCTATCGACCTTGCCCGTACTCGTTCTTGGGAATGTTGTTTTTAGAATAAATTGTTGAGGAACGGCGTACCAGGGCAGCTGATTTTTCAAAAAATCAACAAAATCCTGCTCGGTAGCCGATTGGTCAGTTTTTAAAATGATAGCGGCAATGATGGCCACCTCTTCCTCTTCATTGCGATGGGGAAATACGGCGATTTCGTGAACCGCCGGGTGGCTGACCAGCAGCGTCTCAATTTCCCCCAACTCCACTCTATACCCCCGCGTCTTAATCTGGTGATCCTTACGGCCGTAAAAGTGCAGCAAGCCTTGCTCGTCCTCGGCCACCAAATCCCCCGTACGGTAGTAGGTCTCTTTGAATCCGGGAACCGTCTCGTGGGTATAAAAAGAGCGCCTCGTCCGCTCCGGCTGCTGCCAGTAGCCCGCCATCATGGTCGTACTTCTGATCAACAGTTCTCCCTTTTCCCCCCGAGGTACGGCTTGGTTATCCTCGTCGAGAATCAGCATCTGCGTATTTTCCCAAACCTTACCAATCGGAATCGGATCATCGGTCTGTGGTGGGCCCGGAAGGTCATAATTTGTACATTGATTGGTTTCCGTCGGGCCATAGATGTTGCTGAACCGGGCCTGCGGCCATTGCTGCATTAAGGCCCGAAGGTGCTTGACCGGAAAGGCTTCGCCGGCATAAAATACCCAACGCAAGCTGGACAAGTCCCGCTCCTCCAAAACGCCACGCTGCAACAGCTGGATCAGCGCCAGCGGCACCGAATACCAAACCGTCAGCTTATCTTTTTCTATCAACTGGCTCAAACTGGCTGGCATCTTCGTATGTGCATCCGGCACAATAGTCGTCGTCGCTCCAATCAACGGAGCCGTCAGGTACCCTAAAGTGCTGATGTCGAAGTGAATAGGCGCGTGATTACCGATTTTATCTTTTTCATTGAGGCCATAGGTGCTGGCCGTCAGCCGGGCGTAGGCCAGGCCGCTGTGATGGGTATGCATAATGCCCTTGGGCGTACCCGTCGAGCCCGAGGTGTAGAGAATATACGCTAAATCGTGCTCTGTGAGGCCGGTCAGCCGGTCCGTTGTATCGGGCATTTGCCGCACTTCCTCCCAGCTGATGCAGCGTAGGGGAAGCTCTGCTTTGGTGCCAATCACGCTCTCTAGCGCAATCTCCTCGTTGATGAGCTTGGGCAGATTGCGCCGTTGGCTGGCATTGGTCACCAGGTGTTTGATACCGCAGTCGTTGATGACAAAGCGCAGGCGGGCCGGTGGTGCCAGCGGATCGAGTGGGACGTAAACTGCTCCCGCCTGAAGGATGCCGTAGATGGCAATGGCGGTTTCTAACGAGCGGTTCATATAAATACCGATACGGTCGCCCCGCTTGACCCCCTGTTCTTTCAACACGGCCGCCAGCTGACACATCTGGATGTTCAGCTCCGCATAGCGGATAGCGACCGTACCACAGCGAAAAGCTTCCTGATCGGGAAATCGGGAAGCGCTATTTTGAATGCTATGTGGTAATAAATAAACCAAGTTCGTTTTTATTAATCTGATCTATAGGCCCAATAATTTGGCGATGATGTTTCGCTGAATATCCGAGGTACCTGCGTATAGTACGCCGCCGATAGCATCGCGCATATTGCGTTCCACTCCGTAGTCCGTCAGGTAGCCGTGGCCACCGCGATTGCGTATAGCATCGAGGCTGGAAGCGATGAAGCTCTCGCTGAGCAGTAGCTTGAGCATGGCCGCTTCCATCATCGCTGTTTTTCCCTCTTTCTTCATCCAGGCCACCTTGTAGAGCAGTAGTCGCGCCGTCTCCAGCCGCAGTTTCATATCGGCGATGCGATTAGAGACCGACTGGAATTCACCGATGGACTTTCCGTACTGCTTTCGTTCCTTGACAAAGGCGATGCTTTCTTCCAACTGGCGCTCCATTGTTCCCAGTTGACTGGCTAATATACAGCATCTATCGTATTCCAAAGAATGATTCATTATACTAAAGCCTACTCCTTCCGATCCGAGGCGATTTTCCTCTGGAATTAAGCAGTCTTCGAACATCAAATCGCCAATCGGCACTGTGCGCAGGCCCATTTTGTGCTTGACGGGGCTGGCTGTGAAGCCTGGGGTGCCTTTGTCCACCAAAAAGGCGGAGACACCCCAGCGCCCCAGCTTAGGATTAGTATTTGCGAATATCAGCGCCACATCGGCGATGGGGCCGCAGGTGATGAGGCATTTGTGGCCATTGAGGCGATAGCCCCCGTCGACCTTTTCCGCCCGCATCTGCATCCCAAAGATGTCTGACCCTGCCTCCGGCTCGGTGATGGCATGGCAGCCCACCAATTGGCCAGCCGCCATCGCAGGGAGGTACTTTTGCTTTTGTGCCTCACTGCCGAAGTCGAGAATGGGCACCTGCACCGTCCACATCTGGGCGTTGAGACCTAGGGCCAGGCCATTATCTGCACAGCCATAGCCCAGGCCTTCCATAGCCAGTAGGGCTCGAAGGAAGTTGACTTCTTCTAGCGGACCACCCAGGCTGCGGGGCAAGGCCAGCCCCTGGATGCCAAAGGCTGCACATTTTTCCCACTGTTCTTTTGGAAAGTGGCCTTGGTGGTCATGTTCTACGATATTGTACTGTAGTTCTTGCTGAGCAAATTCGATGACTTGCTGCTTAAACTGTAGGTACTCTTCGGGCCAGGAAAAATCCATAATAGGCGATTAGCTTGAGTAAATTAGAACTTATACCGGATGATTCCTTTGAAGAAAAATGGAACACCGGGGGTAAAGTGAATTTCTTCTACTGATTCTGGCTCGTTAGCTAGGCGCGATTCGGTAGCAAACTGTGTTTCATTCCACTCTTGGTCGAACAGGTTTTCGATAATGAAGCCAATGCTGATGTTTTTCCACTCGTAGTTGGCGTTCAGGTCGGTGATGAAATAACCAGGTGCTACGATGCTGTTATCCTCGTTGGCGGGGCGATCAGCGATATAGCGGAAGCGGAGGCTACCGTTGAAGCCCTTGTGGCGTACGCTCAGTCCACCGGTAGAGGTGACGGTTGGAGCCAGTGGGATGCGGTCGGCATCTTCGGGCTCGTCGACACTGCGAGCGTAGGCGTAGTTGACATCTCCGTTGAGGAAGAGCCAGTCGGTCAGCTGGTAGCGCAGGCCGAAGTCGACACCGAGGCGGCGAGACTCTCCGCTGGGCTCTACGATACCGGCATCGCCGACATAGACGAATTCTTGCTCAGACAGCAGGTACCACAGTGAGGTGTTGATCACCATGCGGCGGAAGGGCTTCAAGATAACACCCAGGTCGGCGCCGTAGGCGGCGGGGAGGATGTCATCGGCCTCGCGCTGGACGATAACCCGAGCATCGTTAGAGTGAAAGCCAATACCCGTTTTGAGGAACAGCTGGGTATTTTGGTTGAGGTTGTAGATAAAGTTCAGTTTAGGGCTAACGGCCGTTCTGTCTTGCGATTGGTTGCTGTAGAGCGTAGCTAATTCGTCGGTGTAGTTGAATCGGAAGTAATCTACACGCACACCGGGTTGAACGAGGAGGTCACCAAAGTCAAAATCAGCACTGGCGTAGGCGTAGATATTTTGCTCATCCACTTCACCCAGTCTTACCGGACGCAGCGTCTCGCGGCGATTACGCGTCCAAGACAACTCATTATCTCTTACGTTATCGCTACGCAATCCGACGGCGACTCGCATCAACAAAGAGGTATTATCGAGGAAAGTAGAGTAGTTCAACTGGCTTTCGAAGCCGAGGATGTCGCGTACTTCCCGCTGGCGGATCTGATCGCCATTTTCGGGATCTTCGAGGAAGAAGGTAAAGTTAGAGTACAGTTCGAAGTCATAGCGAGAATAGTACATTCTATTCTTGATCAGGGTATTGGCGTTCAAATTGCGATTGAAGCTCACGGCGATGTTGGTACGGCTGGTGCTTCCTCCTTCGGTGCTGTCGATGGCGCCGAAGCGGTCGATCAGTCCGGAGTCAACGGCCCGCTGTGGAATCTGTCCGGAGGCATCCCATTTGCTGTCGAAGTGAGAGGCTAGGACGGACAGCTTGCTCTGATTGCCGAGCTGAGCGGTATATTTGGCCATGACATTGTTGCGCAGAAAGTTCTGTGAGGCATTGAAAGCGCCATCTGTAGAGATGTATTCAGCGGCTACGTAAGCATTGTGCTTGTCTGATTTGACGAGGTTGAGGGCGCCGAAGGTGCGGAGGCTATTGAATTGGCCGATTTCCATGGTGACCTGAGAGTTGTCCAATCTTTCTTTGGTTTGAAACTCGACATAACCCGCAGTGTTGAAGTTCCCTTTGTCTGCATAATAAGGGCCTTTACCAAAATCTACCGCTTCAATCGTTTCAGGAATGAGGAAGTGAAGGTCAGCATAGCCTTGTCCGTGTGCATGGGAAACCATATTCACGGGCATTCCATCCACCCCAATAGCGACGTCCGTACCGTGGTCAATATCAAATCCGCGTAGGAAGATTTGCTCGGCCTTACCACCTCCGGCGTGCTGACCAATGAAGAGCCCCGGAACCGTCCGCAGCACCTCCTGAGCAGAATTAACTGGCGTATTCGTCAAATCGATCGCAGCAATGATGCTGGTATTCTTCGAGTTTTGTCCAATGACAATCTCGTCCAATTGAAAAATGGTTTCTGTTAAGGAAATTTTTATCTCTTCACCCAACTTTTCGACAGGGTAGATGGCGGTTTCGTAACCTAAGTGCAAGACCTGTAAGGTATCTCCAATAGACACTCCATTAAGAAAGAACTGACCCAATTCATTGGAGTGCGCATGGTGATCAGATTGAAGGTGAACAATGTAGGCTCCGGACACAGGAGAGCTGGTTTCGTCGACAATTGTTCCACTGAGTACTTGTCCTGAGACCAAAATTGGCATCAATAGGAAAGCTAATAGGGCATATTTGATTTTCATGATTAAATGTGTGTGATTTTACTAAGGGGATAATAGTGATAATGATGAACGATAATAATAGTATTGATAGCTTGATAAAAAACCTCACTATCTACTCTGACATACGAGCAATGCCAGTCTTTTGGATGAGGAGGAGCGAAAAAAAGGGGGAGAAAATATGGACCTATTTTAATCCAGTTAGCGGATAAATTACGTACATCACAGCGTAGGGATTTGGTCAATGCGCTTAAGTTAAAGCAGAAATTACTATTGATTATATTACCTTACATCACATTAAACTGTATCTACTAAATTGCTGGCCTTATCAAAAAGCTTATTTCCATACTTACTCAAAAAGAAAAACTGCGCTTTGGATGGCTTCTGATAGCTATACTCATCATGGGTTTTTTAGAGGTGGTCGGCGTTGCTTCCATTCTTCCTTTCATGGAGCTGATTGCCGAGCCTGACGCGGTCTCCAAAAGTAGCTGGCTCAATGCAGCTTATCATTATTTTGGTTTTGAATCGGAGCGGGGCCTGCTTATCGCCATAGGCTTCGCCATCATCGTTATCATCGCCTTCACCAATGCTTTTGGCATTTTCACCACCTGGATGCAGTACAAATACTCCTGGGATGTCGCTCATCAAATCGGCATTCGGCTCCTGCGTACCTACATCAAAAAGCCCTACAGTTATTTCCTCAATAAGAATTCAACGGAGCTGCAAACCTACCTGATTTCCGAAATTGGAGTACTTACCGGTGGTGTCATCATTCCGCTGATTGAGGTCGTCTCTCGGATGATCGTTGCCATAGTCATCTTTGGCCTTTTAGTCTATGTCGATCCCAAAATTGCCTTTATCATGTTCTTTGGCCTCGGCGGTTCCTACACTATTATTTACCTATCTCGGCAGCGGTTTCTCAAAAAAATTGGGCAGTATCGCATTGATATGAACATGCTGCGTTACAAGACTTTGGATGAACTGCTCACGGGTATCAAAACGGTTAAAGTGTACGGGGTGCAGGATTTTTTTTACAAACGCTACGAAAACGCCTCTCGCGAATTTTGTAACGTTCAACCCAAACTCAACCTCATCCTAGCCTCTCCACGCTACGTGCTGGAGTTTTTGGCCTTCGGCAGCATACTGGCGATTACCGTTTACCTCTACACCTCTTCAGGAAATATCCAGTCGGCCCTGCCTCGACTCAGCTTATACGCTGTTGCGGGCTACCGGCTTTTGCCGGCCCTACAGCGGGCTTTTGCCTCGGCTGCCAAGCTGCGCCACAACTTTCCGATTGTCGAAAAGCTCTTCGATGACCTGATCCTCAGCCTGAACCACGAAGAAGAAGAATTTCGGGCCATCCCTCCAATGCCCTTTAATGATCGGATTGAGCTGCGCAAACTGATGTACCAATACGACAATTCCCCGCAAGTTGTGATCGATGAGTTGAATGTGGGAATTGAAAAAGGCCAAATTGTTGCCTTCATCGGCTCCACAGGCTCGGGCAAAACGACACTCATTGATCTTATTGTTGGTCTGTTGTATCCGGTAGGAGGGCAGATCGCAGTAGATGGTCAGCGATTGAAAATCAATGATATACCCTCTTGGCAAAGGCACATCGCCTATGTGCCGCAGGAGGTTTTCCTTTTCGATGATACTGTAGCACGGAATATTGTTATTGGCAAAGACCGGGAGAACATTGATATGGAGCGATTGGTGGAGGTCACCAAGATGGCCGATATTTATAAATTTATCTCTGAAGAGCTGCCGGCGGGCTTTGATGCCGAGATTGGCGAGCGGGGGGTACGCCTCAGCGGAGGTCAGCGCCAGCGCCTTGGGCTGGCCCGCGCCCTGTACCGCAATCCTTCTCTCCTGGTTCTCGACGAGGCCACCAGCGCCCTGGACAGCATTACCGAAAAAGGCGTCATCGAATCCCTCAAATCCCTACCCGACGATTTGACCATCATCATAATTGCCCATCGACTCTCTACGGTTCGTCATGCTGATTGTATATATTTGCTGGAAAATGGACAAATCATAGCTCAGGGGACCTACGATAGCTTGATGCATTCCAACGATGTCTTCAAAACCATGGTAAAGCTTTCCTGACAAAACATACGAAACCTAAGATGAGAACCAACGCCCAACTTTTTACCCTCTTTCTACTCCTATTGTTCAGTTTGGCTGGGTCATACCAGGCTGCCGCCCACTCTCCTGATCAAAGTTACCTCTACTTCCGCATCTACGGCGATGCCATCGGAGGGCGCGTAGAGATGACCGCCAAAGACATCAACAAAGCCATCGGCACCACCCTGCCTGATCGGATGACGATGGAGGACCTACAGGCTGTGCTGCCTCGCATACAGTCCTACCTCCTCAGTAGAGTCAGTATCCGCTCCCGACTCGGTAATCATCCCATTCGCTTTACCGAACCCGAAGTCTTACAACTAGAAGAGATGGAAGACTTCGTGCGCTTCCACTTCGATCTGGACGGCGTCAGCGAAGTTCCCGATAAACTGGACGTCAGCTATAACGTCCTTTTCGATCAGGATCCCATTCACCGCAGTCCCATGATCGTTGAATACAACTGGAAAGCAGGTATTGTCAACAATGAGGCCATTTTCGTACATATTTTCGGCCCCAATGATACGCAGGAAGAATTGGACCTAACCGACGCCTCCGTCTGGAAAGGCTTCGTTGCTCTAGTCAAACTCGGCGTCTGGCACATCTGGATCGGCCTGGACCACATTCTGTTTATCCTCGCGTTGATCCTCCCTGCGGTCGTCCGCCGCAGAGAAGAAGATCAGCAATGGCATCCCGTCGATCGCTTCCGCCCGGCCTTCTTCTACATCCTCAAAATCATCACCTTTTTCACCATCGCCCACTCCATTACGCTGGCTTTGGCTGCACTAGGTGTCATCAATCTGCCTTCGAATATCGTCGAATCCATTATCGCCATCTCCATTGCGCTGGCCGCCTATCACAACATCCGGCCCATTTTTAAGAGCAAGGAATGGATCATCGCCTTTGGCTTTGGCCTCTTCCACGGCTTCGGCTTCGCCAGCGTACTGGGCGAAAAAGGCTTGGGCGGCGACTATATGGTCCTCTCTCTCCTCGGCTTCAACCTCGGCGTCGAAATTGGACAGGTACTGATCATCTGCATGATTTTCCCCGTCCTTTACCTCATCCGTCGCCTCCGTCTCTACCCCAAACTGATCACCTACGGCTCTGTCCTCCTCATTATCATCTCCATCTATTGGTTCATCGAACGGGCCTTCGAGGTGGATTTGCCGGCCGGAGCCTGGTTTTGGAAGGCCTACGGGGCGGTGTTTGGGTAAGGAGAGGTACTGGTTGGGGAGACGCGCGGTTTTTAGAGGATGTTGGTGCTTGGGGTTTAGGGGCACGTGAGGGTGGTTGGACGCCAAAGGCGTCTTGGTTGACGGTAGACGGTAGACGGCAAACGTCGGTTAAGTAATAGGCGTTGAGGCTATAAAAAGTGCGGAGCTACAAACCACTACGTCCCACCACGAACCACTACTCTCAACCGTCCACCGTCCACCAAAGCGCCAAAGGCGCCAACCGTCCACCATCTTTACAGCGCCAAAGGCGCAAAAAGACCAATTATGTCAAAACCAAAAAACAAAAAGCCCTCTGTCCTTGACCAATGGCTCAAGCGAAAGAAAGGGAAGACGCCGAATAAGGGAATTACTGCGATGCCCGAAGGGCAGCCTGCGCCCTTATCTTACGGCCAGCAGCGGCTGTGGCTTTTACAGCAGTTGTATCCTGGCAATCCTTTTTATCAGTATGGGCACAGCTATCATTTTCGGGGAGCCTTGGATCGGGCGGCCTTGTTGAAGAGCTTTGAGCGGCTGATGGAGCGGCATAGCCTCCTGCGGACGGTGTTTGTGGAGGAGGACGGCCAGCGGCGGCAGGTAGCTGGCGCAGCGCAGCTCGATTATGAATTTAAGGATTTGAGCACTACTAGCGGCAGCCCTTTAGAGCAGGCCCATCGGTTGGGGCTCGAAATGGCTGGTCGGCCCTTTGATTTGAGGGAGGGGCCTTTGCTGCGCTTGCAGCTTTTTCAGCTGGGAGAGGAAGAGCACTTTCTGATCTTGGCGATGCACCATATTATCGGTGATCGCTGGTCTTTGGAGTTGTTAAATGTGGAGTGGGCGCAGTTGTATGCTGCGGAGTTAGGGGCTACCTCGACGGAGTTGCCGCCCTTGAGTGTACAGTACGCGGATTATGCCTACTGGCAACAAAAGCAGCCAGTAAATCAAAAGGGGATGGACTATTGGCTCCAACAGCTGTCCGGCGAGCTGCCCCAGCTGATGCTGCCTACGGATCGCCCTCGCCCCCTACGGCCTTCCTTCAAAGGAGGCTCCATCAGCCGCCGCCTCTCGCCCGAACTCTCGGAGCGCCTGCGGCAGCTGAGTACCCAATTACAAGTCACCCCCTACGTCCTATTCCTGGCCGCCTTCAAGGTTTTACTCTACCGCTACACCGGCCAGACTGATCTTCTGGTCGGTACGCCCTTCACCAACCGCGATCGGATGGAGCTGCAAAAGCTGATCGGCTTTTTTAACGAAACCCTGGTGATGCGCTCACAGCTGTCGGCGGAAATGAGCTTTAAGGGACTGGTGGAGCAGCTACGCAAAACGACGCTGGATGCTTTTGCGCACAAAAATACCCCCTTCGATGCCCTGGTCAAGGCCCTTAAGCCAGAGCGGCATGGCAGTGCCAATCCGCTCTTTCAGGTCATGTTTCTCTATAATACGGCCCTGCCCAAGCCCGCCTTTGCCGAAGGGCTGACCGTCGAAGAAGCGGTGCTGGACCTCGGTGTTTCTAAATTTGACCTGACCTTATTTGTCAATGAACACGGCGATTACTTGGAGGCGACCTTCGAATACGCCGCCGAACTTTTTGCGGCCTCGACCATCGAGCGTTGGTTGGAGCATTGGGCGGTTTTGTTAGAAGGCATCGCCCAGCATCCAGACAGCACAATAGTCCGTTTGCCACTCTTGCCCGATCCGGAGCGTCAGCTGCTTTTAGACAATTGGAACCAAACGCAGTTGGAACTGCCCGCTATCGAAGTCATTCACGATTATATAGAACAAGGGGCGGTGGAGCATCCTGACCAGACGGCCGTCGTTTTTGCTGAAGACCAACTTAGCTATCAGCAGCTCAACCAAAACGCCAATGCGCTGGCCCATGCCTTGATCGATCGAGGAGTGGAGGCCGGGCAGGTGGTAGGCTTGTATATTCACCGCTCGGTGGAGATGATGGTGGGCATTTTGGGTATTCTCAAGGCCGGGGCGGCCTACTTGCCGCTTGATCCCAACTATCCTGCTGATCGGATCACTTTTATGTTGGAGGATGCGGAGGTGTCGCTGGTAGTCTGCTCTTCAGATTCGCAGGGCCAGTTGCCGCCGCAGGCTAAAGCCGCCCTGAGCATCGAAACGGCGATGGAGGCTTTTGCCCTTCAGGCTGATCAGGCTCCTGACCTTAAGCGCAGCGGTGATCAGTTGGCCTACATCATCTACACTTCGGGAAGTACTGGAAAGCCTAAAGGCGTCCCGATTAGTCACCGCAATCTGATCCACTCCACAGCCGCCCGTTTTGATTTTTACCAATACCAACCGGGTAATTTTCTGCTGCTTTCTTCTTTCTCTTTTGATAGCTCGATTGTGGGCATCTTTTGGACGGTTTGTAGCGGAGGGACGCTGGTGTTGCCGCCGCGAAGGATTGAGCAGGATATTGAGCAATTGACCACCTTGATTGCTCAACATCAGGTGACCCATACGTTGATGTTGCCTTCTTTGTACAAGTTGCTGCTGGAATTTGCCAGTACCGAGGCGCTAAGGTCGTTGAATACGGTGATGGTGGCCGGTGAGGCTTGCCCATCGGCGGTGGTGCAGCAGCATTTTGAGCGACTGCCGGAGGCGACTTTGTACAACGAATACGGGCCGACGGAGGCCAGCGTGTGGTGCATCGCCCATCAGATGACGCCGGCGGATGCGGAGGGGCTGGTACCGATTGGTCGGCCCATTCCGAATGCGCGCATTTATCTGCTAGACAGCCAGTTAAGGCCGGTGCCGATTGGGGTGCCGGGAGAATTATATGTTGGAGGATTGGGAGTAGCGGGGGGCTATTTGAAGCGCCCAGAGCTGACGGCCGAGCGGTTTATTGATTGGGAATTGGACGGAAAAAAGGAGCGACTGTACAAGACGGGCGACCTGGCCAAATACCGCAGTGACGGAATTGTCGACTTTTTGGGAAGAGCGGATCAGCAGGTGAAAATCCGGGGTTTCCGAGTGGAGCCGGACGAGATTGCGGCGGTCCTGTTACAGTTTGTGGGGGTACAAGAGGCGCTGGTGATTGCGGATACGGAGGCGCAGCGATTGCTGGGCTATGTGGCTGGTGCAGCTGGGTTAGATGCTGGTGAACTGCGGCGTTTCCTCAAGGCCCAATTGCCCGAATACATGGTGCCTTCGGCCATCGTATTGCTGGAAGAATTTCCCCGACTCCCCAATGGCAAAGTCAACCGCGCAGCCCTGCCCGCTGCCGACGAGATGGCTCGCCCGGAGAGCAGCCAATATGTCGCTCCCCGCGACGACATTGAACAACAACTGGCTGAGGTTTGGGAAGACGTATTGAAGCGTCCCAATATCAGTATTCACGATAATTTTTTCGAAATTGGCGGAGACTCCATCCTGAGTATCGCCATCATCGCCAAGGCTCGACAGGCCGATCTGATTCTAGCGCCTAATCAACTTTTTGAGCATCAGACCATCGCCGAACTGGCCGCTCACATCGGTCAGCAGGGAGAAGATACTCAACTTATTGAGGAAGAATTGATCACTAATTTCCCCCTCAGTTTCTTCCAACAGGCCTTCCTCTACCACAGCCTCTATCACGACAGCGATCAGGGCCTGCTGCAGCTGGAATTCTGGATCAGAGGTACGATTGACCCTGAGCGGATGGAGCAGGCCTGGCAGCAGGCTATTGAGCAGCATCCGGTGATGCGCACCAGCATTCACTGGGAAGAGCTGGACAAGCCCGAACAGCATATCGAAGAGGACGCCCAACTGCCCTGGACACATCTGGACTGGCGGGAGCAAAGCGAGGCCGAGCAGGTCCAATCTATGCAAGCCTGGAAGGCGGAGGATCAAGCGCAGCCGCTGGAGTTGTCGAAGGCCCCCATCTCCCGCATTGCCCTGATTCGCACCGAAGCGGATCGCTATTGCTTGTTGTGGACTTGCCATCACATTTTGCTGGATGGCTGGTCAGCAGGTTTAGTATTGAGAGATGCATTGTTGTATTATGATGCTTTGAGTAGGGGAGAGGACTTGCGTTTGGAGCCGGTTCCGGGGTATGGTCGTTATCTGGCTTGGTTGGAGCGGCAGGATATGGAAGCGGCCCGTCAGTATTGGACGGCGCAGTACCGTGATTATGAGAAGCCAGTGCTGCCGGAGGCGGCTGGGGGGGCTACAGGCTTTGCCACCCATAGCTTCCAACTCAGCGAGGAGGCGTCGCAGACTTTGCAGGACTACTGTCGGCAGCAACGCACCACGCTCAACACCCTTTTACAGGGGCTATGGGCCCTTTTGCTGGGGCAGTATTTGCAAACGGATCGAGTCGTTTTTGGAACAACGGTTTCTGGTCGATTCTCGGCATTTTCGGGGATCGAGCGGATGACCGGCTTGTTTATGAATGTTTTGCCTAACCGATTGAACGTCCCTCAAGAGCAGGATTTTGCTGATTGGCTACGCAGTTTGCAGCAAGAGCAGGTTAAGGGACGGCGCTACGAGGAAGTGTCGTTGGATCAGATCACCCAATGGTTGGACTGGCCTTCGCACAGCGAATTTTTCGATACCCTTTTTGTCTTTGGTAATTTTCTGAAGGATGGCCTGCAGGCTGGGGAGCTAAGGGTCGAGCAATTCATCGGTGGCTTCACCTCTACCTATCCGCTGACCGTACGCTTCAATCCCCTTGTTGCCTTGGAGGTCAATTTTCGTTACAATACCCAACAGATTCCGGCTGCGCGCATTGAGTGGCTGGCGGAGCAAATGGGTCGATTGCTGAACGGCGTGGTGGAGCTGCAAGCGGCCACTTCAGTAGCGGCGTTCAAAGAACAGATTCAGCCTTATCAGCTTCCTACAAATGCGTCTGCTGCACCAGTGGCTGCCTCCGAAAATAGTGATATTGCTACCGTAAGCATTGCTCCACGAACGCCGACGGAGTTGCGGTTGAGTAGAATCTGGGCGTCGATTTTTGATCGGGAGGTGGGAGTCAATGATCATTTCTTTGAAATTGGTGGCCGCTCGGTGTTGGCCATGCAGCTCTTTGCGCGTATAGAAGCCGAGATGGACATTGTGCTTTCTCCGGTGACCATCTTGAAGCATCCTACCATCGAGGCTTTAGCTCGGTTGATTGATGGAGAGGAGGAGGAATGGAGTTCGGCGGTAGTACCGCTGCGCAGTGTTGGGGTGCAGCAGCCTTTGTTCTGTCTGCATTCCGGTGGGGCGCATGTTTTGTTTTACCGCGACCTGGCCAACCGCCTTGGTGCCAATCAGCCCGTTTATGCTATTCAGCCGCCCGGCTTAGAGGGCGATGGGCCTTTGCACGGCAGCATTGAGGAGATGGCCGCTTTTTATATTGAGGAGATGCGGCGGGTGCAGCCCCAGGGGCCTTATGCGGTGTTGGGCACCTGCTTCAGTAATGCTGTAGCACTGGAAATGGGCCATCAGCTACAGGCGGTGGAGCAGGACCTGGCGCTGATGCTGATCATCGACTCGGGGCCAGCGCATCTGGGCGGGGGAGCACCCAATGGAGAACGACGAACCTTGCATCGCTTTGCGGAGTTGCTGCGCCGAGGCGATTGGAGCCGCATTCGGCGGAAGATCAGTGGGCGATTGCAGCGACAGCAACAGCCGGAGGCCGTTCCGGTCAGCGAGGCCGAGCGTAAGCTGCAAGCAACCATCGATTCCCTCAATAGGGCCTATGCGCAGTACCATTGGCAGCCATTTAAGGGCACTATCCATCTGGTGCGAAGCAGTGAGTTTGCCGAGCGCAAGGACAAGCGTTTTCATCTCCAACAATGGGAAAAGCTGGCCGGAGAACAGCTAGAAGTTTCTGTCGTACCGGGGCACCATCTGACCTTATTCGAAGAGCCAGAGGTCGGAGGTTTAGCTCAGGAGATCGAGCGTTTGTTGGCCTTGATAAAAGTCTAGGCCACTTGTATTCGGGAGAGAATTGCTTTGACGGGTTCAGCAGAGGTTACTCTAAGCTCGTGTAGCCCTTCCTGCGGGAGGCGCAAAAAATCACCCGTTTTTAACTGCAAGATTTGTCCTCCTATATGACAAGTACACTGGCCTTCCAGGATGATAAAACACTCCTCTAGCTCGGGATGGGTCTCGGGCGGAATATTTTCCTTTATCCACAAAACCATCAGTATTTTTTCTTCATCCTTATAAATGGGGTGGTAATGAACATTATCGTAAGCAGTTGGCGCTTGCAGGGAAGATAATAACCGCTGCCAGTGCTGAGCTTTGGTGTAAGGGGAAGGGGCAAAATAGTGTTTTAACTGGCCGTTGAGGAGCTGCGCATTTTCCAGCTGTGAGCTGGTATGAATATGGTTGATAATGGAATGCTTGAGGTGGGCGGGAGCTTGGTGCTGAAAAGAGCTGGCATATTGTTCTAATGCAGACTGGCTATCCTTAAGGGCAACCTGCAAAGCAGGCGACTGCTGGCAAGCCAATAGCAGGCGTTCCGTTTCGGCCGGAGTGGTACAGCCCAGGCAGAACCGTTCAACGATTCCACTCTGCAAAAATTCTTTATGACTCTTCATTTCATTAGTAAGTCTCTGAGCTCCTGGAAAGCCGCTCGTACTTTGCGGCTCACCTGCTCAAAGGGCATGTTCAAAAGCTGAGCGATTTCTTCATAACTACGTCCGTCGATGTAAATTTGTTCTAACAAACGCTGATGATCTTCGCTTAATTGGCTTATTTTATTTTTCACCTCAATATCTTCGACATTTATGTCGGGAAGGAGACTATTGCATTCTCTTGATTTGGTGGACAATAGCTCCAAGTATTTTTTCGACCAGAGGGCTTCGTGTGCACTGCTTCGAGCGATCTGAAGGGCCCAAGTCAGGAAGCTGCTTTTTTGTGGATCAAAAGAAGAGGCGGTATCCCAGATGATCAAGAAAGCCTTTTGTAAAACTTCATTGGCGACCGCTTCATTTTTGATTATCCGACAGATGATTCCATAGATGAGATTCCCATAAAGATCGTAGAGGAGCTTTATGCTTTCCGGGTCTTTACGGAGAAGCAAGTCAAGGATGTATTCTTCTGATAAATTATTACTGGTCTTCTTCAAAATCAATTAGCTTGTACTCATGCGCCCCTAAATGTAGGAATTCTTAGGATTGTTAGCTATTCTGGTCCTTTATTTTTTGAATCATCCGCTTGTATTTGACATTTTGCGCTCGAAATGCCGTTTGGCGACATTTCTTTTGGGGGCTCTTACAGCTTGCTATTTAAAAAGATATAGTCTCTTAAATAGTGCTGTATCTTTCTGTCTTTCAGTCCTTTAGTTAATATTTTGGCGTGTTGAATTCGGTGCATATCCGTCCCCAAGTAGTCAATTAAGCCTGCTTTAAGGAGTTTGATGCCCAGCTTCTTCTGCGGAGCACCGTAATGGCCTGTGAGCGACAATAGATTCAGCTGGAAGCTACAGCCCATTGATTTGATGGTTTCGAATTTTTCCAACTGATTACCGTAATAAACATAGCGCTCGGGGTGAGCTAAGATAGGCTTGTAGCCTTGGGTGTTGAGGGTAAAAAGCAGTTCGTGAATGTTTCTGGGTGGGGAGAATGTAGAGAATTCGAGCAGGAGTCGCTTGCCAGGCAAGGTTAGTAGGGGGGCTTTATTTTGCAGCAGCTCCGTAAAATGATCATCGGCCATGTACTCTGCTGCCGCTTCCAACTCCACTGGAATCTCCGCCTCGGCCAAGGCCGCCTTGACTTCCGCCAAGCCTTGCAGAATTGTTTCCCGACTATTGGGGTAGTACTCGGCCATGATGTGCGGTGTGGTAATCACCTTGCGAAACCCCAGCTGGACCATAGCCCTCAATAGGTCCAGGCTATCCGCCATGTCCTTGGCCCCGTCATCAATGCCCGGGATGAGGTGCGAGTGCATATCCGTTTGCAGGATGGCGTAATCTTGAAGGGGAGTATGTCTTTTGAAGAAGGAGAACAAGGCAGTGAGATTTGGTCAGGTAATTTCGCCGATGATGTACAGCTGTTGTAAATTCGGCGTGGCTTTGCCGCCTTTGTCTTCCAGGGTAATCGCAAACGCCTGCGGCTTGGCGATGAAGGGCACCTCTAGGAGTTCGGGCCCCTCGCCCTGCCATTCCAGCAGTCCCATATCTACCGGCTGCCCTTCGACGATGGCCCAGAGCTGGTATTGCTTATTGTTCGGCGGTGTCGGCAATTGAAAAATATCGAGGAGGGCCTTTTGCTGCTGTCCATTCCAATGCACCACTGCGCTGGACTGCGGCGATAGCTTTGTACCTTTCAGGGCTACATTACGGGTCGATGGGGCTCGCAAAACGGCAATCTGTTGATAGCATTGACCGTGGTGCTGGTGGATTTCATCGCAGTTGGCCTGTAGCTGCTGGTATTTGGTTTCCAGCTCGCTGGCCGCCCGGCTATTTTGTTGAGCTTGAGTGTAGAAGTAACTGGCTGCTACCGCCATAGTGAGTACGCCTAGCCCCAAAAAGAGGAGATTCCAGGAGCCTGGCTTAGAAGGCGGATCGGCCTTCGGCTCCTCTTTTTCCTGGCGAATCTGTTGCATGATTTGCTGCTCGATGTGCGGGGGGGCATCCTGGGCAAAGGCGCTGGCGTAGCGCTCCAAAGCCTGTTCGATGGCTTCCAGTTCTTTTTTGATTGCTGGATACTGCGACGAGAGTTGTTCAACCTCAGCTGCCTGGTCGGCAGACAGCAACCCCATCACATAAGCTTCCAATTTACCAGACGATATATACTCATTGATGTTCAATGGAAGGGCTCAGATTTCTACGTTTTAGTTGAGGTTTACGGTTATTCTATTCTTTATGACTCATGTAATAGATCCAGATCATTCAATCGCTTGCGGAGTACCTTGATTGCAGCTCTGATTCTGGATTTGATGGTCCCTAGCGGGGTCTCCGTAGCCTCGGCTGCTTCCTTTTGTGTGTATCCCTGAAAGTAAATGAGGTCAATCAATAAACGATGGTGATCTTCCATAGCTTCAATAACTTTGGCTAACCCACTATCTCGTATCTGCATCTCTTCACTGAGTGCCTCATTTTTAAATACGAGTGGATCGTAGGTTTCGGTTTTAGCATCCTGCTTAAATCTTGCGGTACGGGTGCGGTCGATGGCCGTATTTCTCGCAATATTGGCCAGCCAAGTGAACAGCCGACCTTTGGTCGGATCGTAGGTATGGCCATTTTTCCAGACTTTTAAGAAAACATCTTGCAGGGTTTCGCTGGCTAACTCTTTGTTGTTCAGTATTTTGAGGATGATACCGTAGAGTGCGCTACCATAGGCATGGTACGCCAGCTTTACACCTTCTTCTTTTTTCTGAGCCAGAAGGCTGGTGATTGTTTTCTCTAAGAAGTTGTCGTTGAGTTTCTTCGGGTTCATTAAACTTGAGTACAATTATCCTATTAGGCATGGTGAAGGTAAGGATTTATTCTCAAGTTTTGAGGTTTTATTGGGGGGATTGTTGCGCCTTTGGCGCTTTTGGGTGGACGGTTGACGGTTGACGCCTTTGGCGTTTTGGTTGACGGTTGACGGTTGACGGTGGACGGCTGAAAGTAGTAGGACGTAAGGGACGTAGTGGTACGTGGCTCCGCACCACTACGTCTGGCCGTCTACCGTCCACCGTCGACCCGGTCGGCCCTAGGCCGCCCCACCGCTGCCTACGGCAGCTTACTCCGGCACATTATTCGGATTCAACAAGTCGTAAAACGGTTGACGCCTTTGGCGCTTTGGTGGATGGGGGACGGCTGAAAGTAGTAGGACGTAATGGGACGTAATGGGACGTAATGGGACGTAGTGGTACGTGGCTCCGCACCACTACGTCTGGCCGTCGACCGTCGACCGTCTACCCGGTCGGCCACAGGCCGCCCCACCACTGCCTACGGCAGTTTACTCCGGAACATTATTCGGGTTCAGCAAGTCGTAAAACTGATCCAGCTTAGGCAGGATGATAATACGCGTCCGGCGGTTGGTGGCTCGACCCTCGGGGGTGTCATTGGAGGCCAGGGTGTTGTATTCTCCGCGGCCGGAGGCAATGAGGCGATTGGGATCGATTTTGAACTGGGTCTGTAAGGAGCGGACAACAGAGGTGGCGCGCTTGACACTGAGGTCCCAGTTGTCTTTGATGCAAGAGTTGCTGATGGGTACATTGTCGGTGTAGCCTTCGACCATGACTTCAACGTTGGGGCGAGTAGCGACAATTTTGGCGATTTTGCCCAGTACTTCGTTGGCCCGGTCGGTTAGGGTGGAGGCACCGCTTTGGAAGAGCATCTTGTCGGAGAGGTTGATGAAGACGACAGTTTTGTCGACTTTGATTTCTACATCACGGTCTTCGATGCCTTCTTGCAGTACGCCTTTGAGGTTGACGGCAAGGGCCAGGTTGATGGAGTCGGCTCGGGTCTTGGCGGCTTGTAGCAGTTGGATATATTTATCTTTTTCATTCAGCTGCGACAGGGTTTCCTTAATATTTTCACTGGCCGACTGAGAAAGTGTGGTCAAGTCATCGACCTGATTGAGTTGCTTGTCGCGCTGCTTTTTGAGGTCATCGATTTGCAGCTTGAGGTCGCGAATCTGCTCTTCGCGCAGGTTCATGGTGTTGCTGTTGTTGCTGATTTGGCTTTCCAATTGTTTGCGCTCCTGTTCGCAGGCGTCGAGGCGGTTCATGTACGCATTGAGGTCTTTACCGCATTTGCCCAGCTGTTCATTGGCGATGTCCAGTTCGCTTTGCATATTTTGTTGCATGCTGGAAAATTGCTTTTTGCTGACGCAGGAGGCCATCATCAGGAGGCCAAGCAGCAGCATCAGGGGCTGGAAATTGTATTTCATAAGGTTGGTTTTTATAAGATATAAGGTGTTAAAATCAATATAAGGTTCGATCACTTATTTTGTTCGCTTCTGATCCAAACGTCACGCTGAGGAAAGGGTATGGAGATGTTGTTTTTTTCAAACAATTCGACGATCTCATACCGCAAATCACTTTTAACGAACTCACTTCCGATGAAATTGTGGCTGTAATAATGCAAGACAAAATCCAGCGAGGAAGCCCCAAAATCTTTGAATTGCACCTTCGGTTCTGGGAAGGCGAGGACGTCCTGATGACTACGCGCCGCCTGCAGCAGCAAACTGGTGACCAGCTGCACATCGGAGCCGTAGGCGACGCCGACCGCCACCTGAAAACGATTAGGGGAATCTTTGTGGCTCCAATTCACCACCTGATCCACCACCAATTTGGAGTTGGGAATAATAATGGAAATGTCATCCAGGGTCTCCACCTTCGAAGTACGGATACCGATGTCCCGTACCGTACCAATTACGCCATCTACGGAGACAATATCCCCCACTTCAACCGTGGCCTCTGAGAGCAAGATAATGCCCGAAATCAAATCATTAAAGGTCTGCTGCAACCCCAGTCCAACACCAACCAGCAAGGCGGCTGCACCTCCCCAGAAGACCGACAAATGAATGCCAATCAACTGAATGGCCCAGATTAAAGCAGCAGTATAAACGATGTATTTGAGGATGGTACGAGTCGCATATTTTCGTCCAATATCTACATTTCGCTTGCGGAAAAAGCGTTCTAGAAAGGTGCGATCGATGATGATCAAGAGGATTTTTGCCCCCACTAAAACCAAAATAGCCGAGCTGATCTTAAGTAGATTGAGCGAATATCCCCCAACTTCCAGAAAGTTGTATTCCAGTATTTCCGTGAAAGTCATACTACGCGGTGATTTTGTGATTCGAGGCTATACCCTTGAGACTTCCCCTGTTTTTAAAGTCACATGTTGATTCGGGCAATATAAGAAATAATTCCCGCTTTGCTCCCTATTCTAGTCTATAGCCATCGTTGTATCGTGAAGGTATATTGTTGAAGGTTACTGGGGGATTTTTTCCCTGGATTCGCTGCTTCTACTCTGATCTGAAATGAATGACATACGGTTGCTGGCAAAAGATTTGGGCCGTTTCTAAATACTTGAGGTAGTCGAAAAAAATATCCTCCTGCATTTTCGAGCCTTCGATCTGATTGAGCAAGCTGCGCTCTTCGATGTCGAGCAACAGCCGGGGCTGAAGGCCGTCGTTTTGGGTGAAGGTGCTTTGTAATTGATTGAGATAATTGGCCTCTTCGGCAATGGTTTGACGATAAAAGAGCAGGGCCTGAATTTGGCTCAACACCTCCAACCGCAATCGCTTTAATCGATGATCATATGCTCGTTGATCCCATTTTTGCTGCTGCTCGAGCTCGCCCTGTTTGAGCCGCAGCTCTTGTATTTTTATTTTTCGATTACCAGAATTAGGGATGCGAAAGGCCAACCCTACAGAAAAGCGTTCGCGAAAAGGATCATCGTGCGGACCGACGTAGCGCAGTTGGGCAAAGTCGAGGTATTGCTTGGCTTCGGCCTGCTCCAAGTCGATTTCTTTTTGGGCCAACTCCTTTTCGTAGGCCAGCTGTGGATCGATAGGGGGAGCAGCAGCTGTAGCCTCTTGCACCTGCGCCTGGATTTGATTGGTATTGATAAAATTACTAAAGTCGAAGATCGAGTTGGGCAAATCATTCTGGTCGGCGATCAACTGCCGTTCTAATAGTAATTCTTGTTGGGCGATGGCTACTTCGCTGCGTTTGATGCGGAGCTTGAACCAGTCGTCGGCGTCCAAATCATTGGTGCCCAGGGTTTGTAGCAATAGGCGCTCCTGTTGCAGATAGAGGGTATCCAGAGCTTGGTAGAATTGCAACTGTTGCTCGATAAAAAAGAGGCTACCCCAATCAATATGGGCTTCCAAGAGGCGATCACAGTAAGCCTCCCGCCCTTCGGCCTCCGGCAGCTGAAGAAGCTGATCAGAAAGCGCCCGCTGCGCCCGGCGCTTCTTCCCACTACTGGGCTGCATACGGAACGTATACTCCTGCTGCCCAAAGTCAAAATCCCGGGTCTCCGTTCGCAAGTCATAGGTTTCCACCCAGGGCAAGGAAATTCGCTCTTCTATGGGAGCTGGTTCTCCCTCATACCCCTCCATACACTGCGCAAAAAACACCTCCGCCGTCACGGGCGACTGCGCCAACGTACAAATGGGAAAAGCCAACAAAACGAAAGATAACCAACGCATATTTACTCCGGAACTGTGGGTGAGGAAATGGGGTTGAGGCTGACCTTTTCTTTTTGTAAAAATTGGTTGTCTTTGGAGATGGCCACCAGCACTTCCCGACCGTAGGTTTTGATTTCCGGGAGCTTGCGCAGCCGAGTTGGAATCTCAACAATCCGAGAACCCAAGCCAATGACTTTGCCCGAATATTGAATGCTTTCCTCCTTCAGCGAAGCCACCCTAAAGGCATCGCCAATCTTAACCCGCAGTGTTAAATCCTCGTGGACATAGCCCTTGATGATGCCAGAATGGGGCTCGTAGAAAGACAGCAGGGTGGTGTAAGCCGGAATATGCTCCTCCTCCTTACAAGAAATATTGCCAATCAAACCATTATTAGGCGCACGAACCACAATGCGCTGCTCCTTTTGGGAGGCCTCGAAGGCTTGCTCTGCGGTCAGTCGCTTGATCTGCTCGCGGTAGGGGCTGTCTCCCAGTCTCAGTTCCTCCCTTATACCTACGATTTGCAAGTCATAGTTTTTCGCCAAGCTGCGCTGTTCCTCCTCTAACTCGGCCAGCTCCTCTTGTATCGGCTGAAATGCCTCTTGGGGAACGGTACTCGTCGCCTCGACCAAATTATCAGCGATTTTTTGGAGTCTTTTCAATTCCTCCTCCTTCTGCCGAATCTTCAAGGCCAGTGCCTGCGCCCGCTGATCGCGATCCAACTCTAGCTCTGCCAGTTGCTGTTTCTTCTTTTGTCGCCAGATGGTCTCTTCCGCCTTCAGCTCGGCCATCCGAAAGGTCTGGTCCTCCATACTCGCCTCCGACGGCCGGCGGGAGAGCAGCATCAAGGTATCCCCGGCCTTCACCGACTGCCCGGGCGTAATCAAAATGCGATCGACCACCACCGGATAGTTGTAGTTGATCTCTGTTTCGTTGCTCTCGGCAAAACCATAAAAGGACAGATCGCTGCCGGGCAACCGGGGCCTTAGCACCGTAAAGAGGCCAATTCCTAGAAGCAAAACGCTGATATAGAATAGATTGACTTTCACTGCAATCAAAGTTTAGTGGCTTGTTTCTGAAAAACGAGGCGCAGCCCTTCCAGCCCCTCTAGTCCCTTCATACTTTCGGTCAATCCAGAGACGGTAGCCGAGCGGCGGAGTCGAATCAGGTAGGTGAACTCCTGCAAATTTTCTCTTGAAATCTCTTCGATGGTCGGAATCCCCTCCTCGGTAATGGAGCGCACCTTCTTGGGGTTGAGAAAGCGGAGGCGATCCAATTCATAATTCGTACAATGCTTCGTCAACCGCTTTTCGATCAAGCCCTGTACCTCATCATTTTTGGGCACCTGCAATTTCAGTTCTCCAATCAACTCATTGGCATTGCTCATGGGTGAGAAGCGCAGGATGACGGCGGCGATGCAAAACACCAGTGTACCCGTCAGGGCAATTCCGAAACCGAGGACGCCGCAGGCGATACCCGCCGCCAGTGAGGCGAACATAAAGGTGATATTCCGAGGATCATCCAGTACCGTCCGAAAACGGATAATCGATAAGGCCCCCAGCATGCCCAGGCCCCGCGCTAAGCTATCCCCAATGGCCTGCATCACGGTGGCCGCTACGATAGCAATCAGCGCCAGCGACTGTAGGAAGTGCGCCTTTTTGTAGATGCTTTTGGTGGTCAGCTCGTAGGTGATAGCAATGAGGGAAGAGAGGAAAAATGCAAATAGGGCTGTAATAAGTATTACATAGAAACTAGGGGTATCCGGGTTGTAATTGAGCAACTCTATATCCAGCATGTTCAGCAAGCCATCGCTGTAGGCGTTTAGTTTAGGAACGGTAAGGTAAAGACTTTATTCTTTTTAGACTTCTTTTTGGAGGAAAGATTATTGATGGGTAGGTGGGGACGGACTACTACTTGACTGTTAGCTTACTGTTAGGTGATTATTACCTTATTGTTACGCAGTTGTTAATCAATCGTTGCTGGGTTTTGATTGCTGCTTGGGTGTTGTTCAGTTGTGTTTGATGGTTGATTCGTTATTGCTTAGTTGCTAATAGGTAAGTTGTTGATGGGGTAGTTGATTACAGGGCAGGGCATAGGAGGGTCTTTGGGAGGGCCCAACCCTCTGCCGCCACCGCCGGCATCCCCATCCTTTCGCAAAGCTTACCCACAGCTCCGCTACTACCTATCATGTTAGGATGCCGCAAAGTCGCCAAAATCACCTTCCTTCGGGACCCTTTTTTGGAAGGCGATTACAGCATAGACGGCGGAACAACGAAAATTCCATAATAATAGAAATTAAATATATGTAATAAAAAACATTTTGATAGTTTTTTGAGAGTGTAAGCACATGATTATTAGGCGATTGCGAAGGAGAAAATTTTTTTGAAAAAAATGAAAGAAACGATCTGCAAATCCTCTTTTTCCCATAACTTAAAGTAAACTTTCCTTCAACTAGAGCTTATGCGTACCCTCTACCTTCTTCGAAATCTTCTGTTGCTTTTTACGTTATGCCAAACTGGCCTCTTGAGCGGTCAGGTACGGGTGGACATGACCAAGTCGGTCCCGATATGGTTGGAGTATGAGGGGAACACCGGCGAGGCGGAGTTGCGTTGGTTGCCGGACTCTTTGGGATTCAGCTACGAAGTAGGAGTGGTCTCATATACGCCTAGTGCTACGTTAAGCAGTGAGGCGATGATCGACAGCAATGCCAATGGCTATTCGCTTGGGGTATTGGAGCCGGGTGTGGTGTATGAATACCAGGTCAAAAAGACCATACAAGGTGGGCCTATGGGGCTTGGGGTAATTGCTGTGGGGGTAGAGCTTCCGCTGGTGCACCAACGGGGGCGTTGCCTGCTGGTGATTGAGGATACCTTAGTACTGCCCTTGCAGGTGGAGCTGGCTCAATTGTCGGAGGATATGGCGATGGACGGCTGGGCGGTAGAATCAACTACGGTGTCGCGTGGTCAGGGGGTAGGGGAAGTGAAATCCTTGATTGCCGATTGGTATGAGGAGGAATATGCCGCCTCGCAGGCAGTCCTTTTGCTGGGGCATGTACCGGTGCCTTACTCAGGCAATCGATCCTATGATGGGCATACAGATCATCAGGGGGCTTGGGCCGCCGATGTCTTTTATGCGGAGATGGATGGTAACTGGACGGATGAGTTTGTAGACAATACGAGCCCCTCTCGCCCTGTGAACGATAATGTCCCCGGTGATGGAAAGTTTGATCAGTCTAGTATTCCGGGGCCGGTAGAATTGGAAGTGGGACGAGTAGATTTTAATAACCTGCCTGCTTTTGCCGAAGGAGAAATTGAATTGATGCGGACCTATTTGAATAAAAATCATGCTTTTAGAATTGGGCAGAAGAGATTCAAACGTCGGGCGATTATCGAGAACAATTTTCCGGGGCTTACTGAGGGGTTTGGTCAGAGTGGCTGGCGCAACTTCGTCCCGATGTTCGGAGGCAGTGCAGTGAAGGTGGGCAATTATGATGTCGAAATGGACACCGCGAACTACCTCTGCTCTTACGCCTGCGGCGGCGGTTCCTACACCAGCGCCAGTGGCATCGGCAGCACCGCCAATCTCTGGGCCGCTAAAGACCTCCAGACCGTCTTCACCATGACCTTCGGTAGCTATTTTGGCGATTGGGACAGCCAGAATAACTTCCTCCGCAGTGCCTTGGCTAGCGGCGACATCTTAACCAATGCCTGGTCGGGCCGCCCCATCTGGCAGCTCTATCCAATGGCACAGGGAGCGCACATCGGCTTTTGTACCCGACGGACGCAGAATGCCTCTACGCTCATCTACGGCAACACCTTTGGAACGCGATCAACGCATATCGCGCTGATGGGAGATCCAACTTTGCGGCTTCACCCCCTACGCCCCGCCGCAGATTTGATGGCCGACACCAGCAGCAACGATATTCTGCTCAGCTGGCAAGCCAGTGCCGATGCTGAGCTGGGCTACCACATTTACCGAAGGATCAACGGAGAACCTCAAGAGCTGCTGGCCGCTTTCCACACCGCAACCAGCTTTAGTGATCCTTGCTATGTGCCCAATGCTGATTATGAATACATCGTCAAAGCGGTGCGTTTGGAGCAGACGGGGAGTGGGTCGTACTACAACAGCAGCCAGGGTATAGGGGCGGTGCTATCGACGGGAGAGAATTCGGACTTGGTGACTTTTTATGCGGATAGTGATATGGATGGTTTTGGGGATGCGGCGGTGGATACCTTGGCTTGTGCAGCACCGCCGGGGTTTGTGGCCGATGCCACAGATTGTAATGATGAGAATCCCGATATTTTCCCCGGAGCAACAGAAATACTCAACAACGGCATTGATGAAGATTGTGATGGGGAAGACCTATTGACCTCGCTGCACCATGTAGCAAGGCTCAGCGTGTCTATTTATCCCAACCCCGTTTCCGATTGGTTGTACTTGCAGACGGATCGTTTCGATGCCCTTTCTTGGCGTTTACTGGATGCCAGAGGACAGCAGCAGGAGATTAGAAGTAGTGGATCAAGGCTGGACCTCCGCTCCATTCCGGCGGGCGCCTATTGGCTGGAAATCCAGCATTTGCGTAGTGGAGATCGGTTAGTACAAAAAATAATTGTGCAACGCTAGATTCGGACCAGCGCTGCACAGTTGTTTTATAATCATAAACCGTTTTTACATGACCAAGCCTCCATCTACATTCATCACTGTACCTGTGATGAAAGCGGCCTCATCAGAGGCGAGGAAGCAATAGGCATTGGCAATATCTTCCGCTTCGCCTAGGCGGCCCAGCGGCGTTTTACCCTTTAGATTGTCAAGAATCGTTTCGGGGACTGTCTGAATCATCTCCGTATTAATGAATCCAGGAGCGATGGCGTTGGCCGTGATGCCGCGGCGGCCAAATTCCCGGGCCCAAGTCTTGGTCATTCCAATGACGCCGGCCTTGGTCGCAACGTAGTTGGTCTGGCCAAAGTTGCCATTGTGTGCTACCACAGAAGCCGCACTGATGATGCGCCCGCCACCCCGCTCGACCATGAACGGATAAGAGGCTTTAGTGCAGTTGAACACCCCCGTCAGGTTGACATCAATAACCTGCTGCCACTGATCAGCGGTCATTTTTTTCATGGAAGCATCGCGGGTAATGCCGGCATTATTGACCAAAATATCAATGCCGCCAAAATCTTCGACCACCTGGTTGGCTGTAGTCATTACCGCATCAATATCGGTGGTGTTGACTTTATAGAAACGCACCTGCCCAATGCCTTCTTTTTCTAGCTCAGTGACTGTAGCCTTTCCCTGGTCCTCATTGATGTCCCAAATGGCAACATTAGCGCCTTCGGCGACGAATTTTCTGGCCGTGGCTTTCCCTATGCCCCGTGCACCGCCTGTGATGACAGCGACTTTATTTTGTAATCTGTTCATTTTATAAGTATTTATTGTGCAAAGCATGAAATCTGCCGTGACAGATTCTAAATCTGGAATCTGTACAAATGTAGTTTTTGCTAATGTCCGTTTCAACGTTTATGCAGGAGCAATAAAGGTTGACTTTCTACGTATAGATTTGACAAAAAAGATTTAAGTAATTAGTAACCAATACTTTGGAGGGGTATATAACAGGCATTGACCTAAAAATTCACTAGAATGTATAAGAAATGTCCATTATCTTTATATGGAAATATATAGATAACTAACTATTTAAATTATAATTCATGCAAACCGTATACATTCTTTCTGCCATGCGCACTCCATTGGGCAGCTTTGGGGGCGTTTTTTCTACTATTTCTGCTACTCAGTTAGGAGCCGAGGCCATCAAGGGAGCGGTTGAGAAAGCGGGGATTGCCCCCTCAGACGTTGAGGAAGTTTTTATGGGCAATGTCTGCTCGGCTAATCTTGGACAGGCGCCGGCTCGCCAGGCGGCCATCTTTGCCGGGCTGAACAACTCCGTGCCCTGCACGACGGTCAATAAGGTGTGCTCCTCCGGAGCTAAAGCCATCATGTTTGGAGCGCAGGCCATCATGCTTGGGCAGGCGGATATTATTGTCGCCGGAGGCATGGAGAACATGTCGCAGATTCCTTACTACATCCCCAAGGCCCGTTGGGGGCATAAGTATGGCGATGGCAAACTCGTCGATGGATTGGCCAAGGATGGCTTGACGGATGTCTACCATGAAATGGCGATGGGCGTGTGTGCAGACAGAACGGCAGAGAAATACGCGATCAGCCGTGAAGAGCAAGATCAATTTGCCATCACCTCCTACAAGCGCTCTGCTGCTGCTACGGAGAATGGCAACCTGGGACAGGAGATCATTCCGGTGGCGGTGCCACAGCGCAAGGGCGATCCGAAAATTATCAAAGAAGATGAGGAGTTCCGCAATGTACGTTTTGAAAAAATTCCCAACCTGCGCCCAGTCTTCACCAAAGAGGGAACCGTAACGGCGGCTAATGCCTCCACGATCAACGACGGTGCCTCGGCGCTGGTGCTCATCAGCGAGCGCAAGATGCAAGAGTTGGGCCTTAAGCCAGTGGCTAAGATTCTTTCCTTCGCCGACGCCGCCCACGAGCCAGAATGGTTTACAACTGCTCCTACGCTGGCGGCCCCGCTGGCGCTGAAGCGTGCTGGCATGACGATGTCCGACATCGACTTTTTCGAGGTCAACGAAGCCTTCTCCGTGGTTACCCTGGCCTTCAACAAAGTCATGGAAGTCGACCCTGCGAAGGTGAATATATTCGGTGGAGCAGTCTCGCTGGGCCACCCGCTGGGAGCCTCCGGCGCCCGCATTATAACCACCCTGAATAATGTCCTTCAGCGCAATGATGCCAGCGTCGGCTTGGCGGCCATTTGCAACGGCGGTGGCGGTGCTTCAGCTATGGTAATCGAACGAGTGAATTAAGACGAAAATGAGCATTATTTTTTGCGAAATTTGCTCAAAAGAGTCTAGGGTAGATTATGGGAGAATAAAGTATTGAAAATGAGAATTTTAAGTAAAAATTTATGTTCTGATTTTCTAAAGTCAACCCCAATACACTTGTTGTAATTAAAGCATCTTATTTATTCACCATTTAACTTTATACTATCAAATAAAAAACACTTGATTTCGCAAAGAAAAAGGAAACTCAAATTTCGAATAGCTGCAAAAATTAAGGTTTAAATATTTGATAATCAATTTCTTTCAACGCTCGTATAAAAATTAGTTCATTATGAAAAATACCAAAGAAATCTTCGAGGCCATTACCACCAACCAAAATAAATTGGCCGAAGCCCTCAACGAAAATGCCCACCAATTGATGGAAATCGTCGAGCCCGACAACTCTATCGAAAAATTTGCCAAAGATACGGCCGCTACCTACATGGCGCAGGGCCGTGAATACCTAGAATCAATGACCAAAGCGGAGCATCCTGAAGATGCCATGAAGACCATGCAATCGGCCTTCACCAAGTTTATGGATATGCAGGCAGAGGTCTACAACAAGACGACTGAATTTTACCAGGATTGGTTCAAGAGACACACCTGGGAGAAAGGACAAGAGCAGTTCAAGAAAGCTACCGAAATTTATCAAAATAGTTTCAAAGCCATCGCCGAAACAGCTACCGCCAATACGAAGGCAATGCAGGAATTGATGGGATAGAAACTAAAAGTTAAACTTTTCTTCGAAGAATCCTGTAAACTGTTTCAGGGCGCAGGATTTTTCGGAGAACCAACTAAAAAAAATGGCAAATCAATTCGATACTTTTCTGGAAGGGCAAAAAAAGGCTTTTGATTTTTGGTCGGAAACCTCTAAAAAGATGATCAATACGGTATCTGAAACGTTCAGCCCGGTTCAGAAACAGGAAGATTTTTTGGGCAGCTGGTTCAATGCGCAGAAAAAAATCTGGGAAGAGGCAACTAAGTTCACCGACCTCAAAGATGCCTACGAAAAAACGCCCGAGCAGCTTCAGCAGTGGGCGAAAATGCAAACGGAATTCGCTCAGCAATGGATGGACTTCTATTCCCAAAATGCTAATCGTTTTGGGATTAAAATGCCCCCGGTCAATGGCTACGCCAAGCCTTATCTCTTCTCTCAAAGTCCACAGGAGTGGACCGAATGGGTGGAAAAAGCCAATCAGTTTTGGCAGAATACGCTGATGATGAAATTGCCTTCTCCGCAGAATTTCCACTTCCAGAATTTCAATGACATGTACAAGAACATGCAGCAATTCTGGGAGCCCATGCAGCGGATGATTGAGCACGGTATCACCGACTGGAAAGGAATCGGAATGTTCATGAAGATGGAGGACTATCAGAAAATTGTTGGTCAATTCATGGGTATGAACCCCATCACCAATGTGACGGATTTACTGCAGCAGGCCAACGATATGTTTGAGCAAACGGCTGGCTGGATGGAAGATTTTTCCGAGGGGATGAAGGAGACGCAGTCACAGTGGAAATCCATTATGGGTAATACCAGCGAGTGGAAGCCTGGCCATATGTTGCAGGTCGTTCTTAGCCTGAATGAAGCGGTACAGGATAACCTCGAATCGATGTACAACATGGCGGGGCAGAACAAGGAAGTAGAAATGGCCCGTTTGATTAAAGACATCCAATTTACTTATATCGCCTTTATTCTGAGAAGCGCGGAGATGCAGGGTAAGGTCATGCAAGCTGGACAGTTTGCATTGCCAGACACCATCCGTCTCTTCAGTGAAAAGGTCAAGACGGAAAAGCAACTGCCTGATTATCAGTCTTTCTTCAATGGCTATGTTGGCGTTTTGGAGAAATACATGACGGAGGTACTGGAATCTAAGGATTATTCTCAATTGCAAAACGAAGTGGCCAAATCTGGGGTAACAGTCAAATCCAAGATGGACCAATTGGTCGAGCTGGCCTTCTCTGATTTCCCCTTCCTGATGAAGTCGCACGCTGATGAAGTCGCTATTGAGAATCGCGCTCTGCGGAAAAAATTGCGCTCGCTGGAACAGCGTATGGCGGCTCTTGAAGCGGGGCCTGCTGCGCAAGCGCCTGCGCAGGGCAACGGACTCAACGATGCACTTTTGGCGGGTATTGGCCGCGCCGACGTTTCGCAAAGAGATGACTTAAAACAGATCAAGGGCATCGGTCCCAAGCTGGAGGAAATGCTCAACTCCATCGGTATCCTCACTTTTGAGCAGGTGAGCAAAATGACCAAGCAACACTACACGATGGTCGATGAACTGCTGGCTGCCTTCCAGGGCCGTGCCCTCCGCGATGAGTGGGCCAAGCAGGCAAAGACGCTGCGCTCAAAGTAAGCAGGTGTTCTGAATGAACTGAAATTGTTGATGTTATCAATCAACCCAAAAAAATTAATCATGTCCGAAACAATTACCGACCAGTTGGTCGAACAAGTCAATACGGCCACTGAGGCTATTCGCAACATATCCGAAATACACGATATTGACATTGCTACTGCACCCCGAGAGGTGGTGTGGGAAGATGGCAAAGTCAAACTGTTCCACTTTCGCAGGGAGACAGCACCTGTTGCTAGGACTCCGGTGCTGGTCTCCTATGCTTTAGTGAACCGTTGGGAAATGATGGACCTCCAGCCCAACCGCAGCTTCATCCGCAAGCTGCTCAGCGAGGGCATCGATGTGTACATCATCGATTGGGGCTACGCCACTCGTCTCGACCGCTACAAGACGATGGAGGACTATATCCTTGGCAACATTAACGACTGTGTAGATTTTGTGCGCAAGCGCCACGACATGGAGCAGATCAACTTGTTGGGGGTCTGTCAGGGCGGTACTTTCAGCCTCATCTACTCCTCTCTATTTCCCGAAAAGATCAAAAACCTGATTACCCTGGTTACTCCTGTTGAGTTTGACATCGACGAAGGACTGCTGTTCCAGTGGGCCAAAGACATGGACGTAGATGCGCTGGTGGATGGTTTTAACGGCGTGATTCCTGGCGATTTTCTCAACACCGGCTTCGACCTACTCAAGCCGATGGGTAAGGTGCGCAAATACTTCGCCCTGCCGACGACAACGAGGGATAAGTCCAAGCTCATGAATTTCCTACGGATGGAAAAGTGGGTGGCTGACAGCCCCGACCAGGCCGGCGAAACCTACCGCTGTTTTATCAAAGAAATGTATCAGCAAAATAAGCTGATCAAAGGGGAGTTCAAGCTGGATGGCCACCCGGTGGATTTATCAAAAATCACCATGCCTATTCTGAACATCTACGCCAAGAGCGATCACATTGTGCCTCCGGCCGCCACCAAACCCATCAACGATGTAGTCGGATCAAAGGATAAGGAATTGCTGGAATTTCCCGGCGGGCATATCGGCGTCTTCGTCGGTGGCCGTTCACAAAAACTACTGACACCAGCAATTGCCAAGTGGCTCATCGACAGAGATTAAAATAATATCACCATAACTTTTGCTTTCTTTTAGGTAAACAACCCAAAAAATGAAGATGTAATTCTGAGGTTCTACATTAGTTTGAATGACATAATTTATTTGGTTAGGGTTTTTTGAAAAGGTATCTGCTACAGATGCCTTTTTATTTTGCCCTAAGTGAACTCCATAACTACACACGGTTTACCGAAGACGACAAAAAAGAGAGGATGCAGCCTTTCGACTACATCCTCTACTTTTATAGGGCGTCAGTACAGAAAATCTAATAAACATGTTGCCCGCCGTTAATGGCGTAGTTCGCTCCAGTGATGAAGCTGGCTTCAGTAGAGGCGAGGAAGGAGACCAGGTGAGCGATTTCTTCGGTTCCTCCCAATCGTCCAACTGGGATGTTGGAGACAATCTTGTTGCGGACTTCCTCCTTTACGGCCATCACCATATCGGTGCCGATGTAGCCCGGAGAAATGGTGTTGACCGTAACACCTTTGCGTGCCACTTCGATGGCCAATGTCTTGGTAAAGCCATGCATCCCCGCCTTCGCCGCAGAGTAATTGACTTGACCAAACTGTGCTCGCTGACCGTTCACAGAAGAAATGTTGATGATGCGTCCGAAGCCACTGTCTACCATCGGCTGGATGACGTGGCGACTGCAGTTGAATACGCTGTAGAGATTGGAGCGCATCACTAAATCCCAATTTTCCTGCGACATCTTACGGAAACTACCATCACGGGTAATCCCGGCATTGTTCACAAGAATATCAATGGGCCCCAAGTCATTGGTCACTTGATTAACCATTTCTCCTACTTGAGCGAAATCAGACACGTCGGCTTTAACAAGGTGAGGGGTGTAGCCCTCAGCGGCCATTTTTTCTTTCCAGGCTTGGGCCTTACTTTCTGTGCGATAATTAGCAACTACCTCGTAGCCATCGTCCATAAGACGCTTGACCATCTGGGTGCCGAGGCCTCCGGTTGCCCCCGTGACAAGTGCGATATATTTGTTGTCTTTTGTCATAATACGAAGGTTAAGGTTTAAAGATGAAAATTCTGATCTTATGTAAAGATATATAACTATCTATATATTTCAATATAAAATCGTATTTTTTTTTGAGATTCTACTTTTGTAGTACTGTCAGTGTCCTCTGCGAGAATAATCCTGTTTCGTTCGAGCGGTGTGTCCTGCCAAGGGACAAGGCGACCTCACAATTACCTCATCAACCGATCCGAAATCTCTGGAATGCGGAGCTGCAAGCCTTCCAGCACTTTCCGAAACGTTTTGTTGTTGCGAAAATCGTATGCTGAGAGGAAGTCATCGAGGAGTTCAAAGAATTTGGTTTTGGAAATACTGCCTTCCGCGAATCGGGAGGCTTCGAGGTAGAGGGGGATAATGGGGCGGTAATTGGCGCTAGAGCTGTAGGCCCTATCGCGCTCCCGGAGGCGGTGCTTCTGGGCGGTCTTCAGCAGTTTCTCGTAGTGACCTTGGTGGAACATGGCTTCGAGGTAAACGGAAAAGAAGAGGTGCCAGCGGTATTGCAAAATTTCTTTAGCATAGCCGATGAGGAAGGAGTCGCCGTAGCGTTCTGCATTTTTGCCTAGCCCGTTTTTGTTGAGGGCTTCCATGTAGAAGGCGACGAAGCCGATGCGGTTGTGGAAGTTTTGGGTTTTCTTGGCTTCGGCCGAAGCACTCTTCATCAGTTCCAGGGCCTCTTGGTTGCGGTTGAGGCGGAGGAGGACGGCGCAAAGGTTGTTGACATAGAGGAGATAGTCGTGGGTTTTGGCCCGTATGGAGAGGTAGCCGTAGTAAACAGCGGTATCGTATTCCCGGAAGTGGGAGTGCAGCATAAGGCGGTTGTTGTAGTGGTTGAGCAGGAGCCGTTTGGAGTAGTAAAAGCCCTGGGTCAGCTTTTCGTCGAGGTAGTCAAACTTATCGCGCAGCAGATCGTACTTTCGGTAATTGTGGCAAATGAAAACGAGGCGAACCAGGGCGAGATAGCGAATCTGGCCTTCTAGATTTTCATTGTAAAAAATGTCGGAGAGCCAGGTTTCCCACTGCTTGGATTCTTCGCCGCGTCCAGAGTACTGCCCGACGATGGCTAGGGAGGCCTCGTGTAATTTTTCTTTGATTTGCTTGGCTTGGAGGTAATCCGACTGGTATTTTTTTAAAAAATCTTCCACCGATTGGTGATCATTATAGCGCAGCCGGATGAGGAGAAAGTGGCGATAATTTTCGACCAGCTCATAGAATTTGGAAAAAAAGTAGGTCGGGTGTTGGTAGCGTTTGATGGCCTTTAGCAATTCCTTTTCCTCGACGGCTTGGATCGAATCGGTCATAATCTTTTGCTCCCAATCCAGCATCCGTTTGAACTGCTCATCAACATCGATGGTTTTCAACTGCGCCGAAATCCAATTTTGCAAGTGGTTGTATTTGCGTTTATCGATCGAAGTATCGTAGGGGGTGAACTGTTCGATGTGCTGGGCATTATAGTCGACCGTTTGCAAAATATTGAGCCGATGTTGGTCTTCGAATTTCTGTACCGAGAGCAAATAGGCGGTCTCATTGGGAAGCAGAGCGTTGGTAAAACTGGTAAACTTTTGGAGCGGTAGGCGCATTTTTTCGATATTTGGAGAGGGTTGACTTTAATAGTGTCGTGTAAATTTTTATCCATTAAAAAGTTGATGCACAGTTTTTTAGATGAAAAAGATACGCATTGGACAATAGGATTGAAATTAATAACTTTTTTGGATGATGCCGAAGGAATGATGATTATTTTTGCTGAAAAATGACATGAAATATTTATTGCTCCCATTTTTTACCCTCTCCATTTTTTATCATCTTACTGCCCAAAACGATAATCAACTGTCCATGCAAGATTGGCAATACCCTTACGATGTCCACAAGATCAGATTCTCCGATAGCCTCGAAATAGCCTACGTTGACGAGGGCAAGGGTAAATGTACTTTGCTGTTTATCCACGGCCTGGGTAGCAACCTCAAAGCCTGGAGCAAAAATATTGATGAGCTGAAAAAAGACTACCGATGCATCGCACTCGACCTGCCGGGCTATGGCAAATCAAGCCGAGGAGACTATGCCTTCGATATGGACTTTTTCGCCAATGCCGTGCGCGGGTTCATCGATCAGCTCAAGCTAAAAAATGTCGTTCTTATTGGACACTCGATGGGCGGCCAGATCGCTGTGCAGACGGTCTTGAATAGCCAGGAAAAGCTGGAAAAGCTGATCCTCACCGCCCCCGCAGGCTTTGAGACCTTTACCGATAAAGAAAAAAAGTGGTTCCAGAATATATACACCCCAGTGGTTGTCAAGGCTACACCGGAGACGCAGATTGTGAAAAATTTTCAACTCAACTTTCACCGCATGCCCGACGATGCCCAGTTCATGATCGACGACCGGCTGCTGATGCGAAAAACCATTGAGTACGATCATTATTGCAACATGATGCCTCGGTGTGTCATGGGCATGCTCAATCAACCTATCGCCGACCAGCTTCCCAATATCGCGCTGCCGACCCTCATTATTTTTGGGGAAAATGATCTGCTCATTCCCAATAAATTTCTGCACCCCAGCCTTACTCCGCTCGCCGTCGCCAAGAGCGGACAAGAGCGTATTCCAAACAGCAAAGTAGAAATGATTCCGCTGGCGGGACACTTTGTGCAGTGGGAGAAGGCCGAGGCAGTGAACGCTTTACTATTCGATTTCTTGAAAAAATAATTGTCGATTCTCTACCCTTAATGGAAGATAAAGTCCATAGTTTTTTGAAGGAAAATTAATTGTCGGATAATCAATGATTTAAGTGGCATTTAGGGGGCTTGTTTGTCTGAAAGTCCACCTCTGTGGGTTCTTTTTCCCTTCCTTTCATTTTCACAGACCATTATACTTTCACCGCCGTGAAATTTAATTGGCATTCGATGTCAGTGTGGCAAATAAATATTTGTGAAGACGCCTATTACCCCATTTTCTTATAAATAAATTCATTCAATCTATGAAAAGATTTTTCCCCCTGGTAGCTATTATTTTTATGAGCCTTACCGCGGTCGCCCAAACCGCAACCATCTCTGGAAAAGTAAGTAATGACGAAGGTGAAGCCCTAATCGGAGCCAGCGTGCTCATCAAAGAAACCTCTACAGGAACCGTTACAGACGTTGACGGAAACTACAGCATTAGTGTCGATGCCGGCACCTACACGATGGTCATTAGTTATGTCGGTTTTGCCGATAGTGAAAGCACCGTTACCCTTAGTACGGGCGAGAAAGCCACCCTGGATTTTTCCCTTTCTCAAGGTACTCAACTGGATGAAGTGGTGGTCTCAGGCTCCAAGAAGCCGGAGAAGCTCACCGAAAGTCCGGCCACTATAGAAACCATTCACGCTCGCGAAATCGAAGAGTATGCGGGCAACCCCGCCGAACTGATCGCCCGCCAAAAGGGGATCGATTATTTCCGTGCGGGGATCGCCACTCCGGCCTTCAACATCCGGGGGTTTAACTCCAATTTCAACTCCAAAAACCTCCAGGTCACCGATGGTCGCTTTTCTACCCTCATCGCCACCGGGCTGCCCCTCGGCCCGTTGAACACTTCCATCAAAGAAGACATCGAGCGGGTGGAAGTTATCCTGGGACCTAATGCGACGCTCTACGGCCCCAACGCCCACAACGGCCTGCTCAACACGATTACCAAAGATCCGCGTACCTCTGCTGGAACGACCATCGCCATCAACCCCGGCGTTAGTGGAGATGGAGATGTCTTTTTCTCAGGCCGTCTGCGCCATGCTCAGGTGATTAATGAAAAATTCGCTTTTAAGGTGGTTGGAGAGTATACCAGAGCAACGGAATTTGAATGGTCCGACTCGGTTTTCATCGATCGCGTCGGCGCTTTCGATTCGCTCGGTAATGCCATCCCGGATGGTATCGCAGAAGGCTACAATGAGTTGGAACTTGATCGGGATGTCAGTTTCTTCCGTGCAGAAGGAGGCCTGTATTACACCCCTGTCAAGGACCTGGACATCATGTTCAATACGGGCTACAGCAACAGCAACTACCTCTCTCCAACCAATGTGGGGCGTAACCAGATCAAAGACTGGTCGATCAACTATTACCAACTGCGTGTCTCGGGCAAGAACTGGTTTGCGCAGGCTTACTACACCATTAGCCAGACCGACAGCACCTACGCTATTGACCAGCGGACCAAGAACTACTATGCGGCCATTGATGCCGGGGTATCCGATGCCGATGCTCGGGTCAGTTCGTTCGGAAATGGAGCACTGTTCCAGGATGATTCCCGACGCTTCAACGCAGAAGTACAGTACAACGAAAGCTTTGGCAATCTGGAGGTGATTGCCGGGGTGCAGTACCAGCGCGATGAGGCCAACAGCCTAGGCACCTATTTGCTCGACAGCGGCGGTGATGATCCGATTGAGATTGGCCAGGTTGGTGGCTATGGCCATTTGACTTATAAATTTGGTGATGGCTGGAAGGCCCTGGCGGCAACTAGAATTGACAACCACGAGATTTATGGCACCAATATCGTCCCCAAATTTGGTTTGTTGAAAATTGGAGATATAGGTACCTGGCGCTTGACTTACGGCCAAGGTATCGCTGCTCCGACTATCCTGAATATGTACGGTGACTTATTTGCTGGATTGATTTTGGGAAATGCAGAAGGCTTTACCCTGGCTGATACGGCCAGCACGATGATTGAGCAGCAGAAGGTAGAAAAACTGCAAACCTTTGAGCTGGGCTACCGCGGTCAGCTCATCAAAAATAAATTCTTCATTGATGCGAACGCTTACTACAACATATCTAAAGATTTCTTGAGTCCCTTGACCATTATTGGTGTGGCTGCCGAGCGAGGCGATACACCGATCGAAGAAGTACAGTCGGGTTTTGGGGTGTGGAACGGATTGGTAGGTACCTACATCAACTTCGGTGAAGTCAATACCTTTGGTTTTGATTTTGGTGCTACTTATTATTTCACTCCGCAACTCAGCGGTACCTTCAACTATTCGTACTTTGATTACTCGGTTGATGAAGACAATCTCGACAACGATTTCAACAACGATGGCGTCGTTAACTTCCTTGACATACTCGTCAATGCACCTACGCACAAGATTGGGGCCGGCTTGAATTACAGCAGCTCCAAGTGGTTCGGTAGTATTTTCGGTCGCTGGGTAGAGGAGTATGATTATTTCTCCAGCTTCCAAATTGCCTCTAAAACCCACGAGGACCTGACCTATCGCGGCGTACCCATCGTAGAAAACGCGCGCAGTGCCGATACCTTCAACTACGGCCCGCTCGGCGGCTTCGTCACCGTCGACCTGAGCGTAGGCTACCGATTTAGCGAAATCGTTACCCTCTCCGCCGCCGCTAGTAACCTGTTTAATACCGAGTTGCGGGAATTTACAGCCGCTGCACCGACCAGAGGACTGTATACTATGGAATTGAGAATCAACCTACCTGCGCTCTAACAAGAATAAGCTTGGATACATACAAACCGTAATTTTAGAGTGAGAAAGGGCAGTGCCACGCTGTCCTTTTTCCTCCTTTATTTAAACGCCAACTTCCTATGACACTCGCCTGGGTACTCTTTAGCATCTACCTCATTGGTACGGCCTATCTTGGCTGGCTAGGGCATCGCAAGACCGATGATTTCGGTAGCTTTGCCATCGGCAAGGGCGATCTTTCGCCCGTACAGGTGGGGGTGACATTGGCGGCAGCGACTGCCTCGGCGGCGACCTTCATCATCAACCCCGGCTTTGTCTACGTCGATGGCCTGAGCGCCTTTATCCATTTGGGCCTTGGGGTGTATTTGGGCTTTGTGATCATGCTCATCATCTTATCCTTCCGCTTTCGTCGCATGGGGACCGAGATGAAAGCCCTCACCATTCCCGACTGGATCGGTAAGCGTTATGGATCAAAGAATTTCTCATTGTACTTTGCCTTCATCAACTTGCTCACCTTCGCCTTTATCGTCCTCTTGGTCGGAGGGATTTCTATTGTCATGCAAAAACTGCTGGGGGTCACCAACGTCGTCGCCTTGATTATCACTTTGACTTTTGTCACCGGCTACGTTCTTTTTGGCGGTACCTATGCTCACGTGTTTACCAATATGTTTCAGGGCTTTTTGATGATTGGTGTTTCGCTGATTGTTATTTGGTCGGGCCTAAAATTGATGATAAGTACCGACGGTGTTTTTGAAATACTGCAAAACAAAGATCCCAATCTGTTGGCCCCCATCAACCCGAACAGCAAATTATACAACGACTGGTTCTCTGTCTACGCCGCTGGTTTTTGCATCGGTGCGGCCCTAGTCTGCCAGCCGCACATTCTCACCAAGGCCCTTTATGTAAAAACCGATCGGGCAGTGCGAAATTATATCCTCGTTTTCAGCGCGGTATTTTTCTTGTTTTGCTTATTATTGCTGGCAGGATTTTGGGCCCACATCATCGTTTCGCCCGAGCAGCTGACGGATGCGCAAACTGGGGCCTTCCGGCAGGATTTGGTCATGGCCGTTTACCTACAAAATGCCTTTCCAGATTGGCTGTTCACCGTCATCAGCGTTGTCTTACTGGCCGCGGCCATGTCTACACTGGATGGCTTGCTGGTCGGAATTTCGACGATTACGGCTAACGATTTGGTGGTGAATGTTCTGGATAAATTCGGTCAAAATGACCTTTCCGAGCAAGACAAAATGCGGGCGGCCTTTCGGGTCAGCCATATCGTACTGATCTTGATTGCCGTGCTGACTTTTGTCGTCACCCTCAATCCTCCCAAGCTGCTGGGCATCTTCGGACAGGCTGGTGTTTATGGCCTGGTTTTGGCGGCCGTACCGCCTTTGCTGGCCGGTGTTCTGTTCCAAAAAGTCAATCTGCCCCTGGTTTGGACCATGTCGGTGCTGGCGCTAGTGCTGCACTTTACATTGTTTTTTTTCGGTACCACCTTATTCCCCGACAGCCAACTGGCCTTCGGCAACCCCGGGATGACAGCCACCATCGGGCTGCTCTTCACCGTCGTACCGACCTTAATCGCTCATTACCTAAATTGTACAAATAATGCCTAACGCAAGCATCATAAGCTGTGGGGCCTACGCCCCCGAAAAAGTAATCCCCAATCAATTTTTTAATGACCTACTAGACGAAGACGTCGATACCTGGCTGAGAGAAAATGTTCACATCTACGAGCGCCGCTGGTGCGCTGACGACGAAAGTACCGCCGATTTAGCCGAGCAAGCCGCCCGCCGCTGTCTGCAAAGAGCAGAGGTCGGAGCCGACAAGTTGGACCTCATTATTATTTCGACAGATACCCCCGAGTTTGTTTCGCCTTCTACGGCCTCAGTGGTACAGCATCGCCTGGGCGCCAAGAATGCGGGCACCTTTGACATCAATACCGCCTGCGCAGGCTTTGTCACTGCTCTCGACATTGGCTCCAAGTACATTCGGGCGGATGATCAGTACCAGTATGTGCTGGTCATTGGGGCCTATGCTATGAGTAAGTTTTTGAATGTGCAGGATAAGAAAACGGCGACCTTGTTTGCCGATGGTGCTGGGGCGGTTCTGTTGAAGGCGGAGCCCGTTGAGGAGCGAGGCTTCATGGGGAGTCAATTGATTTCTAAAGGAGAGTATAATGGGTGGATGGGCATCTACGGCGGCGGGACCCACCTGCCGGTCAGCGAAGAGGTCCTGAAAAACCAGGATCATCAATTGAAGTTTGTCCATAAATTTCCCAAGGAATTGAACCCCGACATCTGGACGGCGATGGCTCAGCGGCTCTGCGAACGGAATAGCGTCGGTCCCAACGACGTGGCCCGCTATTTCATCACCCAGATTAACATCAACGCCATCTGGGAAACCCTCGACCGGCTGGGCGTCCCCCGCGAAAAGGGGCACACCGTCATGCACTACTTTGGCTACACCGGCTCGGCCTGCATTCCGATGGCCTTTAACGATGCTTGGGAAAAAGATTTGGTAAAAAAGGGAGATTTAATCTATTTTATAGGCTCGGGCGGAGGGCTGGCCTTCGCCGCTGCTGCTTTTCGTTTATGAAAAAAATACTATGATTAACCAATTCGACTGGGCGGCCAAATGGGCGGCCTATAGCCCCCAAAAAATAGCCTTCAAAGAATACGAAACTGGACGGAGCCTCAACTTCACCGACCTCAACCGGCTGAGCAATCGCCTGGCCCATTGGCTGATCCGAAGTCAAGGCATTACTAGGGGCGACCGGATTGCTGTGCTCGCCGAAAACTGTCTGGAATATTTGCTGTTGTTCAGTGCCGCGCAAAAGACTGGCGCTATTCTCGTTCCGATGAACTACCGCCTGGCGGGAGCAGAAATTGATTATTTATTGAAAAATTCTGCCCCCAAGCTCCTATTTTATGCCTCAAAGTTTGAAGCCAAGTTATCGGACTCGAACGTTCTCAAAAACGAGGCTTCTCGAAAGTCGATAGCAGAGCTGAGAGACTTCTGCGATCCGGCGGTCGCTTCCCCCGACGATAAACACTTTAAGAATGTTGCACTTCAGGCCGACGACCCCATTTTCATCCTATTCACCTCGGGTACAACGGGCTTTCCGAAGGGGGCTCTATACACCCACAAAATGCTTTTTTGGAACAGCATCAATACCGCTCTGTCGTTGGTCGTCAACTCCGATAGTCGCACCGTCAACTGTCTGCCGCCCTTTCATACCGGAGGCTGGAATGTGCTGACTACGCCTTTCTTTCACCACGGTGGTTACAGCTGTCTAATGAAATCCTTTGATCCAGAAAGGGTGTTGCAATTGATTGAAAAAGAAAGGCTTACCTTGCTGATGGGCGTCCCAACGATGCTCAAAATGATGGCAGATTTACCCGCCTTCGAAACCACAGACCTCAGCTCTCTACTCTACGTCATCGTCGGTGGCGAGCCGATGCCCGTGCCTTTGATCGAGACCTGGCACCGCAAGGGCGTCCCCGTCCGGCAAGGTTTTGGAATGACCGAGGTCGGCCCCAACCTGACCTCTTTGCACCAAGACGATGCCGTGATAAAAATGGGTTCCATTGGCCGCGCCAACTTTTACGTAGAGACCAAGATTGTGGAGGAAAATGGCGAGGAATGCCTGCCCGGCCTCGCCGGAGAATTATGGCTGCGTGGGCCAGTCGTCACCCCCGGCTACTGGCAAGACGAGGCGGCAACGGCTAAAGCCTTCTCCGGCGATTGGTTCAAAACCGGCGACCGAGTACGGCAAGATGAGCACGGCTACCTATTCGTTGTGGACCGCATTAAAAACATGTTTATTTCCGGTGGCGAAAATGTCTACCCCGCCGAAGTTGAGCGAGTCTTGAGGGGGCACCCAGCGGTCAGCGAAGCCGCCGTCATCGGTGTGTCGGACAAGAAGTGGGGCGAGGTAGGCAAAGCCTTCATCGTTAGTAAAACACCGATTTCGGAGGAGCTATTATTGGAATATTGCTCCTATCAATTGGCGAAGTTCAAGGTGCCTAAGTCCATCCATTTTTTAGACGCCTTACCCAAAAATGACACCGGAAAAATCAGCCGAAAAGCCCTAAAAGAGCTGAAGCGTATCCCTAAGGCGTGATGATCAGCGGTACACTCTCCGCCTCATATACCTCACCTGTCGACAGTTCCATACGAACGAGGTAGTGAAATTCGGGATTAGCAGTCGGTGCTTTGTCCAGTTTCAAATAAATGTATTCTCGCATCAGGTTCTCTGTCTTACTCATGGCCAGAAAGTCCGCCAACGGCTGGGTTCTTCCCGAAGTGAACCGCTCCTCTTCTCCATAAGTCAGTATATCATTAATATTAGAATTAGCCGGATGGGCATCATCGAAGTCATTAAGGGTGATGACTGAAAGCTCCACCAGCCGCTCTGTCTTAGAGCCACCGTAGCCCCTTAAACAGGAGCAGGCATCGGCAGTATTCATCAAAGAAAAAGACCAATCCAGTCCTCGGGGTTCCACCAAGGCGTGGTAATCTACATTCATTTCCACCATCAGGCCGCCCAAATCTTCAAGGCTCAGGCTATCCTGGCCCAGCAATTCGAATTTACCATTATCAATCTGAAAATTCGTTGCCAGTAGGCCATTGACATCAAAAAACTTGGTGTTCTCACAGTTGCAGTCCGGTATCAAGTCATCATCATTACAGCTGGGCAAGCTAAAGCCGATGACCAAGAAGGTGGTGAGTATGATTAATTGGGAAGTTTTCATAAAGATGCTTTATGAAGATAGACAGAAGAAAAGCGGAGAAGGGTTGGGGGAGAGCTAAAAAGATAGCTCTCCTTTGTGTGGCTTAGAAGTTGACGCCGATGAAGACCTTTAGCTGTCCAACATTGCTGAGTCCCCAGGGGGCCTGCTCCCGGAAAAAATCGGTGATGGCTTCCGAAGGACTGCTGATTCTAGTTGGCCCCAGCCCGTAACCGTAGTTAGCACCGATAGTGAGGTATTCAATGCGCAGCAGATAACCGATGCTGAGGAAGAAGCTTTGACTATTGATGTGATGACTATCGAAGAGCTGCCCGTTGTGATCAAAGCGGGCATACAGCTCGGAATGCTGGTATTGAAAGCCGGGGGCGAAGTACAGTCCAGACAACACAGGGAGGTCCATCTTCTTGGGCAGCCGATCGATGTACCGACGGTTGAAATCATAACAGCCTCCTTCTTGCTGAGGACCGCTGGTGGGCCAATCTTTGGACGGAATAATTTGAATTCTATTGGCACCACCAAAGAGGAAAAAGCGAACTTCGGTGGTGTAGGCGCGGCTCCGCAGCTCATACTGGAAGCCATCCTGATCAAAGGTATGGCGATAGAAGCTGACATCGCTGTACAGCCCTACGGGCTCGATGAGGTGGAGGTGCAGACCGATGTTGGGTTGGTTGTTGGTAAAGTCATTCCAGTTGACAGTCACATCGCCAATTTGCGCCTGACTAGAGGGCAGGCAAAAAAGGCTTACAACGATACAGAGGAGAAAATGGGAGATTTGAATTTTCAATTGAGCCATGATAATTAAATTTTGGTGTTACAAATTGTAGCGCTATTATTTAGGATATGTTTGGAGGTAGTCATATATCCTTAGCGTCTATCATTAATGCTCACTGGCTACGGTTTGTCAGGGTAAATGAGAAAGAAAAAAGCCAGCACTGAGGGCAGCACTGGCTAAGGGAGGTATTGTTGGGAGTGTGTTTTAATATTGACGGGTGGACACTGCTGTACCATCCATATTTTTACTGCTCAGGACAGGATTTTGTGCAGGCTCTTGTTTTTCTAATATTTCTCTACAAATGCGGAACATCTCGTTGATGCTAAGGACACGATCATTATTGAGCGCCATATCTTCTTGAGCATATGGATAATTATTCAATTGCTCCAGACATTCGCCTGTAAAGGCACAAATTAGTGCTTCGATAAAGTGAGAATGTGTAGCCTTTTGGGTTCCATCTTCCTTCACGGCCCAAGCACTTCCTCTAGTAGAGGCCATGATGTAGAGTTGATTAGGAACGGCTGATTTGATGGTATCGCTTGCGGTAATATCTTCGATGCAAGGAATGGCTTTTATCTCTCCATCCATTTGCTCAGTAATTGCATCACTTTGGCAAGCATCGACTAGTGCGATGAGCTTACGGCAATTGGATGCTATTAAATGGACAAGGATATTTTTTTCAAAATTAACCATGTTGCTGGTATCCACATGATTATTTACCATGTTGCTGGTATCCATATGATTATTATACACGTTTTTCTCATCTTTGAATTCCGCAGGATAGATGTAAAAATGATGATTAGCTTCTGCTATTGTAATTCCGTGTGAGAAACTGAGAAAAATTATACGATGGTAGTTCTCGATCTCAAACCATTCGGGGTCTTGACTAATACTTGCAAAGTAAAATTCAAGGGCTTCTTTGTGGGTATCGCAAGAATCTTTTAAAATAATGGGATGAAGGTCACTGTAAATGCGATCCAGCTTTTGCGTATCCGTCTGTTCTTCCAGAAAATCTTTCAACGTTTCTATTCTTGCATACAATGCGGAATCGATGTTCTCATAGGGAATGCTCAGTTGAACGAAATGCACCGGAGGAGGCTCATATTGAATGTGAATGGGCGATGATTTCCAACCGGTATCCAAGTAGAGTTGAATGGTATTGAGGCCTTCTTTTAGCCTAATTTTGCAAATGTAGATATGGGAATCATCTGACGAAATGACTGCACTTTGCACTTTCGTTGCTAATTGTTGGTAATTACTATGGTATCCATCAAGCTTAATGTCAATTTTAAAATGAGAGGTATCGAGTGGCCGACTAACAGCTACTTTAGCTCGTAGAACAATGTAGTCATCATAAATCTTATATCCACTAGCCAGGCTATCTTTAGTATCCTTCGAATAGCCTGCCCACTCAATAAGATAAGAGGAGCTGGATGGACAATTATAGTCTCCGGCGTTGGGGCCGTGAGGGATGTCTAGCCAGTCTGGAGAGTCCTCCGGGATGTAGTAATCTTCTTCGGGGGAGGGGCGATAGGCCGTGTAGGGGAGGATGCGTTTGAGATGAGCAATGGCATCATGGTTGTTGTATTGATCCTCCCAAAGTACCGTATATAAAGTGCATTCTTCGGGGGCGAAGAAGGGACCAATTTGGTATTTGAATACCACACTTCTGGTTTGGCCCGGAGGGATAGAATCGATGGGAAGTACTTCCCGACCAATGGGTTCTACCATATAGGGAGGATTGAGGCGAACCTGAACATCATAAGCCGTTGTATCACCAAAGTTGTGGACATTGGCGCGGAGTTCAAGCGGTACTTCCCGCTCGACGGGACTAAGCACGACCGGTTGATCTCCGTACACAAAAGCCAAGACGGGCACAGGAATTCGCGCGGCCTCCGGCAGCCCCACTCTCAATAACCAACCGTCCTCCTTCCGCTTCCCTCTATTCCCCATCGCTCCCGCCAGTAATAAATCCTCGTTGCTCGTCAGCGCCAGCTTCCGCAGCACACCCTGCTGGCCCCTCAAATCATAGCGTTGATAATCAAACAGCCATTCTGCCAGCTGATAATCTGGGGTCAGGCGAAAGAACAAGGGATTATCTTGAAACGAAGCATCTCGCGGAAAAGAATGAGTATACCCGACAATAAAGTAGTCCCCCTGCTTTGATCGAATAATATCCATCGCCGTGTCCTGCCCCCAACCTCGGTAACTGAGCACCTTCTTTCTTTTGCCTTTGGCCCGATCGACTTCCCAGACCACAATATCCTGATCCTGCTCTCCATACTGGTTGCCGACGATAAGAAAGCGGCGGTCCCCCGTTCCAGTGATGCCCACCGCCTCCCCTTGCTGATCGAGGCTCAGTGTCCTGGGGGCGGCGTAGCCTGGTTCGAAGACTTGATCCAGGGGGAGGGCGAGGAAGAAGGGCTGTGCTGCTCTGCGGCTTTGCTGGCTTCCGCAGATACCGATCCAGTTGCCCTGCCGCGTAGCGGCCCGGAGAGAATAGCGTTGGGTGCTGCTTCCTTGCAGGTATTCCGCTACAAAGCGGTTGTCCTGTTGGAAGCGGTAGAGCCAGAGGCTGTCCGATCGTTCGCCTACGGCGAGGTAGTGCCCTTGCGGGAGTGCGATGAGGCCGACCAGGCGGGCAGAGCCCTCATTGGCCATCAGTCGCTGCCATTGCAGCTCCCCTTGGGCGTTGAGTTTGAATAGCCAGGCGTAGCCCTCCTTGCGGAAGGGATGGCGCGCGTCTTGGCCACCTTGGGTCTGGCCGACCACTAGATAGCCGCCGTCTGTGGTGGTGCAGACCTCAAAGACGGTTTCATGGTTCGGCCCGCCGAGTATGATCGAGCGGGGGGCCTGCCCCCGCTGTCTTTGCTCGGGGCTGAGCAGGGTAATGAGGGCATCGGTATTTTTCTTGTTGATGCTAATACTGCCCACTCCGATGATGTCGCCGTTGGCGGCTTCGGCGCAGGCATTCAGCCCATCCGTTTTGAGCAGTTCTGTTTGTAGACTCCATTTGATTTGATAGGGGAGGGTGGTGTAGGGTAGTTTGCCGTCGCTATCGATCTGGCCATAACTGTGGTAGCCCACGAAGGAGCAAAGCAGCAGGGTTAATAATAGGTGTTTGTACATGATTTTATTGATTGAAGGAGTTGTATAAATTCAGGGCTTCCTTTTTGTACAGCGTACAGTTTTCGGAAAAAACACCCATATCATCGCAATCGATTTGCAGCAGTTGACGCAGTAGCGCACCGGCCGCCATTTGGTTATTGAGCCTAGCGTAGCACAGTGCTTTGAAATAAGTAACTTCCCAGGGGCTGATCATTTGGGAAACGGGAACATCGAAGAGCTTTTCTTCGAAGATGTACAGGGCTTCTCGGATTTGTGCCTCGCTGGGTTGATCCAATTGTAGTAGACTGTATGCTCTGAGGAACAAAGCATTTCTGGCCGTCGAGTCGTGGGTGATTAGAAAAAAAGTATCCGAATGTAGAATAGCTTGTGAATAGTCTTCCTCCTTCAAGCTATTGAGCAAATTCTGCATAACTTCTTTGGTCGATGTACCACCATTGAGTTCGTGGACCCGGCCGTAATAGTCTTGGAGTTTGTCAATCTTGAAAGATTGATTATCGGCAATGGGGAGTGGTATCCGCGAGTAAGTGGTATCCAGGTCTTTATCTGGAGGTGTTTGATAATTCAAATAGAATAAGCTAAGCGCAATAACAAGCAACGCAGCTATACCTGTTAGCACCCAAGTTCTAGAGTGATCTGGTTTTTGAGGTTTTTTTTCGTTCTCCAACTCCTTCGCCACTTGTTGCGTCGCTTCCCGCCAGGAGGCTTCAAAAAGCTGCTCCTCTCTTTCGCTGAGTGTTTCATCAACCAGATAACGTGCCACTTGTAGTTGTTCCACCTCTTGATCGTAATCTTTACGCAGCTCCACATCCGTGAAGAGGTCCAGTTCGAATTGTTCTTTTTCCTGCCCCGTCATTTTGTGGTTCAGGTAAAGCTGAATTCGATTAAAATTATTATGGTTCATTTTTATTTTTTTAAGATGTTAGAATAGGAATGTCTACTTCTTCGACTGTTCAGTCCTCGGTAATAATGGGCGAAAGAAATTTGCACAGTAGCTTATGATCCTCTAGGGCTCTGGATAAATTATTGTAGCGGCCATGCACGGAACTATCGACGATGATGGCTCCATAATGGGGCAGCCGACGCAGGGCCACCTGCAATGCGATTTCTAAATTGTCAGTGTGAATGGGTTCTTTTTTTACCTTAACTGCTGCTGGAAATTTCACCGCTTGCTCATTGGCAATTACGATGTCCCAACTGTAGTTTTGTGCAACAAGTAAGGTCATGGTACTGCAACGGTTACCTCGGCATTGGCCGATGAAGAGGACACGCTTTTTGAGAATGGCATCAATGGAATTGAAGAATTGCCGCAGGCTGTACTCAAGGCCATCGTAAATGGTCAAGCCGATATAGGGGCAGTTGATACTGATTTTAATGCCGTAAAGAATATCTTCGATGATGGGGTAGTGGGGAGGTGGTAAAATGCGGCCCAGTCTTCCTAGCAATTCATAGACAGCTGTTCTCGCTGCACCGGGCGTTCTATTAATTTCCATTTCCTCGAAAATATCCTTCCAGCTTTTGCCGTCTCGCTTTCTGGCGATCAACATTTTTAGCCGTTCTCGTTCTTTAGGAATATCCAGCCGCTGTAGGATGCTAAAGTAATTCAATCTGGTATACAGCCTTCTAAAGTATTCGGGGCTTTCGAGTAGGGCGGCATCAATTTCAATTTCTTTAGTATCATTAGCCATTGATTCATTTGGCATTTTTGAAATCAGCTCAGATAACAATTGATTTTTTTTCCATTTTTCTCGATTTTCATGCATTTGTCGCTTACGAGCAACGCCATAGATAAAGACGGAAGGTTTGCAGGTCAGCTTGAAGTCTCTCCTTGTTTTTTCGTAGACAATTCTAGCAGTTTCTGCCAAGACATCTTCATCAAAAACAAAACGGTATTTCTTTTGGAAGGCTTCTAGTTCCTTAGCCCAGTTGATATTACTGTTGGCGGGTTGTTGTACCATATTTCTTGATTTTTATTTAGAGTTGGAGGATTTTTATTTTATCCCTTTTGAGTTCGAGTTGCGTTTTCTGCTAAGTGGTGCGGTGGTTATTTAGTCTGAGCTCCTGCCAAGGGACACGGCGATTATCCTCCCTTTTGTAGTACTGTCAGTGTCCTCTGCGAGAGACACTGCCTTGACAACGCTCCTTCCTCTCGTAAGAAGTTTAGCCACGATAGATAGGGGGGATAAACAAAGGAGGAGCCATGCCCTCCGAAGGAGGACACCGCGAAGTGAATTTGATTTTTCATAAGTAATGAATTAGTGAACAATTGATTGTTTAGGGATATATGCCTGTGGAGTGGAGATTGTCAGGGTTTTTGAGGGAGGCACGGAAAAAATTAATCGCGTTTTTTCTTTTTCTGCTTTTTCCCAGCGTAGACTAAGCTCAGATTAAAAGAGCTTAGTATCTCTCTTCTCGCGATATTGATCTGCTCCCATCCAATACCCAACATCAATAACTTATTCCTATGCCATCCAACACCAACATCAACTCCCCAGGTGGGCAAGTCATTTCGAGTCCAGTTGCCGCCAATCCATAGCCCCCATTTATCATCTTCATAAGATGTTGAGATCGGCCTGTAATATCGAGTGCTAATATTGAGTTGAGCGGCCTGGGTCTCGATCCAGCTGTAAAGGAGCTGGGTTTGCAGATAGCCGTAACTGTTAATTCCCATGATGTGAGTGAGGTGAAGGTAATGATGGGGAATCTGTTGGGTAGAGGCTTCCGAGGGATGGTCTGCTCTAAAATTAAAGGAACGTATGGCAATCTGGGAGTAGCCTCCTGCCAGGGTATGTTTTTCATTGATTTTACGATGGACAGATACGCCTGCGCTAAAGTTGATCTTGAGGCGGTCTCGTTCAGTATTTAGCAAAATCTTGTCCCCAGGGTGGAAGGGATTAAAAGTGGCTCGTTCAATAGTTTGCCAGATAAGCCCGGGTTGAAAACCTAATGAGATGCTACCTTCTGAGAGGCTTTTGCCGAGACGATGTCGCAGTGCAATTCGAGGATTGAATGATCGCGTTATGATAGGTTGAGTGTGTTGGTTTAAAAAGTGAAAACCGAGGGCTATCCGAGAGGTCTTCCCTCTTTTCCTATTCAACATCTCACCATTAATAAATAGATTTTCTACACTCGGCTCTCTATCATCCGACCACTGTTGTTCTGTAGAGGCACTGATGAAACGATGGTAATTTTGGGTTAAGAAGGGGGTAGGAATACCTCCCGGAAGGATAGAATGAATCAAAGCACTGCGTCGAGGAAAATTAGCATCCTGCTGGGCAGAACTATTGTTTGACAAAAAGAGAAATAGGCTTAGGAAGAGGAGAAATTTTTTCATGTTATTAGAGGGGATTAGGTTATCGAATAATGCTTACTTGTCCGTAAAAGGGCTTTTGCTCACCCACTTTGAAGTGATAATGATAGACCGCCGTGGGCAGGCCCCCGCCGTCCCAATCGTTTTGATAATCTTGTTGATCAAAGACCACGTTTCCTCGCGAATTGAAAATGATCAACCGATTGTCTTCAAAGCCCGGGAGCTTATTGTGGATGCCAGGGATGATGAACGTATCATTGAATCCATCACCATTGGGCGTGACGACATCCGGGATTTTATTGTCATCCCTTGGTCGTGGAACGACATGGATTCGTACGGTAGCGATGTCCGAATAGACACAGTCTTCATTGACCAATTGGTATTGAAAAAAGTCTTCGCCGGGGCAGGAATCAAAGCGTTGGTAGCGCCAGATAATGCCAGTGGTCGTATCGAACTGCATTTCGCCCTGGGTGGGCGGTGTGACGATTTCGAGGTGCCACTCTTGCAGGAAGCGAAGGCTGTCGCTGAGGGGTACCTCTAGCCGCTTGCCGTTAGGAAGGTGGTCGATGATGGTAAAGGTCGTATCGGAGAGGGCGAACTCAGGTTGGTAGAAGACTTCGATGGTATCGGTGGCATTGAGGTCGCGGCAGGACTCGTGCAGTAGGTACCAGACGATGGTATTGTTGCCGGGTTGTAGGTCGCGGACGGTGGTGGCGGCAGCGGTGGTATCGTCGAATGTTGCGGGGCTACCAGGGCTGTTCCAGAACCCGGTGGTGAAGGGGGCGGTGTTGGCTTGGATCATCAGCTCGGGTTGGCAGGTGAAGGTGGCCTCGGCCTCGGCGATGGCGACGACATCGGTGGGGTAGTATTGGAGGCTGATTTCGATGATCGAGTCACAGCCGTTGTCGGCGAGGCCGGAGTAGATGATGGTATCTGTTGGATTGTCGGCGTCGTAAACAAGGGGGCCTGTGCCGTTGGGATGATCGAAGTGGAGGCTTTGGCCTTCGCAGAGGAAGGTGTCTCTCAGGTTGAGGACGCCGGGGAGGCAGGGTTTGATGGTGATGGGGTGGCTGTAGAGGGTGAGGAAAGGGTCTGTACCATCAACACTATCGATAGCACTAGTGTCTGGGGGAATAATTGTGTTCGTAATTGTACAAGTGTATCTTCCCGAATCGGCGGGACTTATCTCTTCAATATAAAAGGTATTTACGGTCTCTTGTCTAAGGTGGATTGTATCCTGCTTATACCAGTCATATATGTTGGTCGCTACAGTGTCATCTATTTCCAAATCAATTAGCAGGGGATACCCTATGGCAGCGTTGATGCAGGTGTCAACATAGACTTTAGCTTGGTTGTGGACGTTGAATCTATCCCTCAACTGTTCATTACTATCGAAATGGGGAAGAATATCCTCGAAGGTGAAACGATTACCATCTAGTTGTACATCTAATAGTCTATTATTACTATCGGTTGGTTTAAAGTCCGGGATTAGGCCAGAGAAATGATTACTATTAGCCGAAAACCTTTTAAGCTGGGGAAAGCTCGCCGCAATATTTTCAGGAATACGCCCACTCAAGTTATTATTTTGTAAAAAGAGCTGCTCCAGTTTACTCAAAGAAAGTAATGACGTTGGAATAGAGTCGCTAAACTCGTTAGCGTCTAGATAGAGCACCATCAATTCTTGAGAAGGACTAAAATCTGGAAGAGGTCCTGATAACTCATTTTTAGAAAGGATTAAACTCCAAAGCTCAGGTAATTGAAAGGGACTTGGTAGTTCTCCCTTCAAGTTATTTCCTGTTGGAGTATTAATGTTTTCATTGCAAGGATTCCTAATCGGAAGACTATTGGCGAGATTAAGACAACCTATAGTTCCCTCTTCATTCGGGCAGACCCCGTAAAGACAAGTATCACGGACAGGAGTAGGATACCAACCCCATTTCGTCGTCCAATTTTCGCCATTGGTAGCTATAAAGAATTCAGTTAGAAATTCTTTTTCCAGTAGTTCAACACAGTCTCCTCCGGGGTCACTCCGAGTTGATTTAGAAGCGAGGGTCGGAGAAGAGTTTTCTGGTTTTAACAATAGAAAAGAAAGGGCTAGGCTAATTAAAATGACAGGATATTTCATAGATCAATCGTTTGATAGTTAGGTTGGTATTGGTGTTTGAAGATGTTTTATTAGGCTTATCGGATCAGTGTGATTTCACCCCTTTCAAAAATCTCTGTACCATCAGTAAAGGCAATATTTAATAGGAAAACATAGACGGCCTGTGGCGCCGGCTCTCCTTCGATTCGTCCATCCCAGGCTTTTGTGAAGTCATCAGGCAGGAAAAGATCATCTATGCTGTATACCAGCTCTCCCCAGCGGTTGAAAATCTTGAGATTACTGAGGGAGGCTACCGTAACTGCTGCACTGCCTGCATAGATCAGCCATTCGTCGTTCAACCCGTCACCATTGGGAGAGAATACATTGGGGATATAAACTCTTTGAACAGGCATTACCGTCACTAGAACCGAATCGCTTTGTGTGCAGCCTATAGCATCTGTGAGGGTTAGCGTGTAAAGAGTTGTACTTAAGGGAGAGACCATAGGATTGGTGCAATCTAAGCAGCTGATATTAATGTCAGGCTGCCAACTGTAGCTTGCACCACTTAGAATATTTGTAGTAGAAAGCAACTGTAGGGAGGTACCCTGCTGAATGAGGGTGTCGGGAGTAAGCTCTAATACGATATTATTATCCTTAAGGATGGTGAAGCCACGAGGATAAATGCAGTTGGCATCCATGACATACATCGTGTAGTCTCCTGCGGCAAGTCCGGTATAAGTATTTTGAGGGCTAAAGTTGAATCCATCGAGGCTGTATAATAAATCTGTACTATCAGGCTTTACCGTCACCAGTCCATCCATACTTCCCTCACAGCTGACATCCTCTGTACAGACTTTAAAATTAGGACAGGGATATTCATCAACGTCTACCTGAAAACCATAGCTGCAGCCAACGGCATCGGTAATTAAAATTTCACGAATACCTTTGGGTAAGTTACTCAGAGAAGGACCTGGGACAGTTTGAAAGTCAACCTGGTATTGATAGGGCGGTGTTCCACCACTAATGAGCAGGTCAATTTCACCGTTCGACAGCTCACAGCAGGAGGGGATACTATTGATAATGTTATGTTGAAGGGCTGGGTTATAGTCTACTATAATCTCATCAGAACTGGGACAATTACTACTAGCTACGCTGACGCTGTAGGTGCCGGCATCCGTGACAGTGAGGCTACTGGTGGTCTCCCCTGTATTCCAAAAGAAAACATCGGAGGTCGTCAATGGGTTGAGCGTTAGGCTATCGCCCGCACAAAGCAGCGTATCTGGTGGCAGTTCTACAGGGGTACCTTCTCCTACGATAACCGTTTTGATAATTGTATCCGCACAACCCAGGTTGTTTTCAATAATCAGTGTTACTGGAAAATTACCCGTACGGTTATAGGTATGCTCGGGGTTGAGGTCCGCTATTGTGATCAAAGTATCTTTAAACTGGATAGGGGTGAGGTCGCCAAAATCCCAACGGATAGATTGAATATGGGTACTATCAAAATTACTTAAACACGTATTTGCGGAAAGGAATTGCGTGGTTTCGCCCTTACAAATATTATTGCGAGCAATGTCGAAGTCACCGTAGTATTGGTAGGAAAACTGATTGTGCTTGACTTCAGGTTGGCCAAGATTGAAAAAGCCTACCCGCCCCGGCTCGAAGCAACCTTCGATGTCATATAAAATCTCATAGCCCATCCCTTGATCCAATTCGATTATCATCCTAGAGAAAGTGTAAGTTATCCTGAAGTCATAGTCTACCTCTTGTACCCAACCAAAAGTATTAGAGATTTCGGGAGGGAAAATTTCGTAGAGATTAGGATTGCTATTGTTTTGTGCAAAGAAGTAATCAGTCGCACCACCGGGGGCGCAGCCTGCGGGGATCGTGCCATTGACCTTTGCTAGGCTAAAGCCTGCCTTCCCTGCATACCCACAACGATTACTATCAATAGCCCGCCAGCTAAATAACCAGGTATCATATTCATTGTATTGACTAGTATCGAAGTTATTACCGAAAGGCCCTTGATGACCAATAAGGAAACCAATAGAATTCTCGGCATGCGGAGAGGCATCTACCCGCATCCGAAATCTAATCTCTGAATTAATCAGCTCGAAAGGCGAAACAACTGCAGTAGGCCCTTCGCTTGCTTCCACCTGTTTGATTACAGTCTTTCCAGCAAAGGAGCGCGGCCATTGCCCAAAATCTGGATAACCCACTTGATACCAGTGGTCGAAACTAGTCGTACTACCAGTCAAGCATTCTTCGGGTAGCGTTTCATAATCGTCAATGCGATTTTGTAAGCACCCCAATTGAAGATCATAAACCGTTTGACTAATGGCAGATGTGGCACCTAAAAAAGCAGTCTCTTCCCCACCAAAAAGACTGTCAATCAGGTCAATCTGATAGGCTAATCGCAGTTGTTCATCAAAGAATAGTCGTAAGTATTGATTCGCGTAATCCCAGGTAATCCTAATCTCATGGTAGGTATTATCTTCAATATTATAGTCTGGTAGATTGGAAGAATCATAGGTTGGGATAATCGGTAGAGGACCCCATTGGGGCTGCACCAGCGACCCATTAAGTATCAATGCAATATGATCCTCCTCAATGTCTTGCCAAATGGCTGGATCATCTTGATGCGTATCCAGCTCAATGCCTATTGAAGGACTTATACCATCAAAACCCAAATGATCAGCGTCACTTCCAATAGCGTTAATACCACTTGTATCGTTGTGCAAGATACATATGATCCCTTTCCCGCCTAGCACATCCTTACTGCCTGCATTAAAACATATAGAGAAATCAAAACCAACTTTCAAATTGACCTTACTTCTATACCAGACGGATGCAACAGTGTCAACCATGCTATCTCGGGTCATTCTGATGCATAAATGATTCGAAGCGCAGTTATTTGGCTCAGCGTTATTGAAAAATTCAGCCATCCCGTTGGTTTTAAATAGAGCAGTATTAGTTGATGGTTGAGCCGGCAAATAATCAGGAGGATCATAAGCTTTCGAATCAGCCCGGCGGGCGGGCAAAAGCAGTATACACAAGATGCCACAGGCAAGCATGCCCAGGGCATAGCTGAACGGAAATGTTTTCATAAAAGGAGGCCAGTTTAGTTGCTATTGTAATCTGAAAATCAAATTCAATTTTTCTGAAAGGTAGCCTGCTCTTGGAGGAAAAGTCTAGTTTGATGGCAGTTTTACTTGTTACAATTTTTTGTTATTATCCTGAATTTATTTTTCATATACAAAAAAGTAAATTTAGATTTACGAAGGGAAATAGCTAGCTTTAAAAGAAAATGGCCATTCGAAAGACCAAATTCTTTAGCCTATTTCGAGACTTGAGTGAAAGAGAACGCAAGGCTTTTGTAGACTACATTAACGCCAACCATTCCGCTAAATTGGCTGTGGTGAAATTGGTCAACTATCTGGCAAAAAACCTTACCTCAATCGATCAGTTGGATAAAAGCCGAGCGGAAGTTTTTAAGGCTTTATTTAATGATGATTCCAGCCAGGCTTATCGAAAGATTGGTAATGCGCTTTCTGATTTATACCTGCTTTTTGAAGAGTTTTTATTGTGGAAGACCATTACGCGGGAGCAGCTTCCAGAAAGGGATTTTTTGTTACTAGACATTTTCAGAAAACGAGGGGATGATGGACTTTACCAGCAAAAGTTAAATCACTTGGAGAGGCAATTACAGAAAGAGAAGGAACAAAATATTTGGTCCTACTTTCGTCAGATGAAATGGTACCACTGTCACTATTTTTTTTCGGATATCCCAAAACTGGCCAAGGGAGAAAGTAGTATTCAGTTGGCGATGCAGCAGTTGGATGCCTTTTATGTCGCTGCTAAATTTCGCTACGCCTGTGAGTTGAAATCTCGAGAAGCCATCTTGCAGGAAAAGCATCAGATTGAGTTTTTACCGCAGTTGCTAGCCCACTGTCAAAGCGAGGATTTTTACCATACACCTTACTTTGAAATCTACCAGTTGACCCTCCAATTAATCCACTCTCAGAAGGAGGAAGATTATCAACTTTTGAAAGAAAAATTCTTTGAGTACGCCTCCGTTTTCGATGCTCCGGAGCGGGCCAGTATTTTCTCCTACCTATTCAATTATATGGCTTCAACGATCAAAAAGGGCCATACGGCTGTAGCTGAAGAGACTTTTTTGCTGTATAAGCGAGGCTTGGAGGAATGGATTTTTATTGAAAATAATTACATGCCACATACTCGGTTTAACAACATTATTAACATTGCCTGCAAACTGAAAGAATACGATTGGGCTACCGCATTTATTGATCGTTGGCAGTACTATCTGGAGGCCAATATTCGCAGTAGTGCAGTGGGGATTGGACGGGCTAGATTGCTCTTTGAGCAGGCCGCTTATCAGCAGGCCATCACGCTTTTAGGGACCATTGATTTTTCCAATTCTTTCTACACCATTCGCGCTAAAGTTCTTTTATTGCGCTGTCATTATGAGTTGGAAACCGACCAATCTGTACTTCACCATATGAGTAAAGCTTTTGAGAATTACATTCGTCGCAATCGCTTGATCCATTTGAATACCCAGCTGCTTTTTCTCAATTTTGCTAAAGCTATGAATTGCTTAGTGGACATGGCAAAAAGTCAAAAATCTAAAGTAGCGTATGTTCAATCTTTGCAGCCATTGGTTTATAAAGATTGGTTGTTGAGTAAGGTGAATGAGTAGCATGATGAGCAGAAGCAGCTCCTGATTGTATCTTTGCTTGTCGGCTAATATCTCTCTAGATAATGGCCTTTTCTTTATAGTCTGGAGCTGCTTCTGCATTTAACTAGTGATCATATATTTAAATTTCAATTATGTCTTCGATCACTATATTCGTGGTACTGGTTTGACCTCCACGAATCTGGCAGATTACAGTAATTCGTACTGATTTTACCTTTAAGGTTGCTAGACCTTCCTGTTCCTTTTTCATAATTCCAATTTTAAGGTGATAAAATGTGTTCGCAGTATAGCCGGCTGGCGCTTACATCATTATATCCCCACGAAATCTGAATGTGAGGTCTCTTAACGTTCCTTTAATACTTTTAAAAGGGTAGGGAAATGAAAATGAAAAAAAATAAATTTGACGGACCCATTTTGCCTGACATTTGATGACTGTGGGCATTTATTAATAAACCTGGAAAATGATGAACAACTTACTATTGAACACCGCTATTTTAATCTTGCTATTGATCGGATTTTCTTTCAGTGGGCGCTCTGCCACGTCTCTTGATCTGCCTAATTTAGCGGTAGTAGATTCTAATGATCTTAGCCTAGGATGGGACGAAGATGTTATCCTATGTTTACCAAATGATAATTTTGAGATTATGGCAGATACCCCTTTTGCTTTTGCCCCTGAAATGTCTAGATTTAATTGGTCCTATGATCCTAATGGAGTTCAGCTTTCTGATTTACGTCGCGCCAATCCGGTAGTTTTTCCTCAAAATCCGGGGACTTATACTGTCCGACTAGAGATTGCTGCGCAATATCGAAATCTGGTTGTGAATGGAGACTTTAGTAGTGCAGAAGTATCTAAAGGGATTCATTTTACTGAGCTTGCACTTTATGAGAGTCCGGGGCACTTGGGGGTAGGAGAGTATGCAGTTGGATATAAACCGTCGGGATTAAATAATAGTTGGTGGGACTGTAGTAAATCTTCTAGTAGTCCAGATTACAACTATATGACAATAGATTCTGAGCGTGGAGAGCTAATTATAGACTGGCAGCAAAATATTGAGGTACAAGAAGGAGTATGTTATGAATTTGGAGTAATGGCTGTGTCCTTGGACGACCATGATCCCCCCACCGTTGGAATTAGGGTAATGCAAAATGGCGTAATCTTGCAGCAGGGAGAAGTGCTTAAGCTAAGCACAGATTCATGTGATTGGCAAGCACTCACCGGTTCTTGGATGGCTAATGTATCTGGCTGGATTCAACTAGTCATATACAATGAAAAAGCAGCTAAGAAGGGCCACGATTTCAGCATTGATGATATTTATTTCAGACGAATGCCCAATAAACTCATTGACGAAATCAAAGTCATCATAGGCGATACCGTAGAGGCGGATATGAAGACAGAGATCAGCTGCTTTGGCCTAGACAACGGCATCATTGAAGTAAGCCCCACCGCTGGCGAACCATCTTTTGATTTCCAATGGAAGCAATTTCCTGATAGCAACAGCAACATAATACATAATGTAGCACCCGGCACCTACGAACTAAGGGTCGTCTCTAGTCTGGGCTGCTCCAATATCTTCCAAGCCACCGTCGCCCAGGCTCCACCCATCCAACACCGCCTCGATACCCAAAACGTCACCTGCTTCGGCGGTAACGACGGCTCCGCCGCCATCTTCGCCACCGGGGCTCCCCCCCTCCAACTCCTCTGGAACACCGGCTCCACCGCCCCCCAACTCCCCAACCTCCACGCCGGCCCCTACCGCCTCACCATCACCGATACCTACGGCTGCACCAAAACCATCGACTTCCGCATTTTCCAACCCGATGAAGTCCGCTTCGAATTTCGCATCCAAGAACCCAGCTGCCACGGCATCCCCGACGGTACCGTCTTCATCGACAACATCTCCGGCGGGACGCCGCCCTTTCGCCTCTCTAAGGACAGTTTGCTCTATCAGGCCGTCGGCACCGGGCCTGTAGTGCTGGACAACCTCTTCGGAGGCAACTACGCCATCATCACCGAAGATTCGAGGGGCTGTATAAAGAAAGTACCCGTCTACCTGAGCCAACCGGAGGAGGTCCGCCTCGACCTCGGGGCCGATACCACACTGCATATGGGCGACGGGTTCCACCTCCGCCCAACCCTCAGCGGCGCGCTGATCAGCTGGCAGTGGCGTGGCGATAATTTGGACTGGCTCAGCTGCACCAACTGCCCTTATCCATTCGTCCGCCCCCGGGAGACCAGCACCTTCGAGCTGACCATCGCAGATGCCAACGGCTGTTCGGATAGGGATAGCATCATTTTTTTCATCGTCGACCCCGAAGTCTATATCCCCAACGCTTTTACACCCAACGGAGATGGCGTTAATGATCGAATAACGGTGTACGGCGGGGAGGGCCTGTCGCAAATTTATTCGCTGCGCGTCTTCGACCGCTGGGGAATTTTACTTTTTAGTAGAAATAATATTTCGCTCAATATGGAGTCCAAGGGCTGGGATGGCCGGTTCAATGGGCAAGAGATGGATGCTGGGGTGTATGTGCTGATCGCCGAGGTGGATTTTCTCAACGGCCGTCGGCAGTTGTATAAGCAAGACATTACGCTCATACGCTGAAGGAGTTACAAGGGTATTGCTTTTGGGAAAGAGAGGGGGTAAGATTGCTTTAGTGGAAGAAAGAAGGAACTAATTTGCTAGAGCTAGAGTTGACTGACTGTATCGTAAAAAAGAAAAAATATTGCACAGGGCGTTCCTATTTTAATTCGGTTACCTACGCCTCGCATATTTTAACAATAAAGCAATGAGCAAAAAAATTATAAAGCTAAGTTTACAACTCTTCGGCGCCGTTCCGAAAGGCGAATTATGTGAGGCAAAGCACAGCAAAACGCTGAAATATGGTTTAGTCCTTGACCAATATGCCGCCTATGCTTTGAACGATGTATTGGAATTTCTTGAAGAAGACCAATTGAATGGAGAGCAACTGAATGCGACTTTCCACAAGTCCTGGAAGATCATCAAGAACAGCAAGCAAGAAGAGCTGGCGGTCCATCAGCTGCTTCATTACTCAACCACCTACGGTACTAATTTCTCTTCTAAATACATTTATTTTCCTACTGAGAAACTAACCATTCCAGCCATCAAAAAACTAGCGATTCGGGTCATTCAAGGGGTTCCTCCTGAGGAATTGATCGAAAAAGCACTAGCTATGCTTTCCAGCGGAATAGCCTTGGCCGAGGAGACGGTGGATGCGCTTTTAGCGGTTCTGGAAGAACTGGGTTATGTGTTTACTACGGTTGATCATATCAAGAACAAAGAGGCTTTAGTTAAAATTATCGCCGCGAAAAAGATTTATCCATCTCCTCCAACGGAGTTTCTAAGATACCTGGTCTACTTGGCCACGGAATCTACCTTATTGATCAAGAGTGATGATACGATCAAAAAGATCAAGGAGGCAAAGCCTGATATTTCTACCCATCTCAATCAATTTGGGCTAAAAAAATGCGCCACCATCTTTAATCGTTTCAAGCCTTTATGGCTGGCGTTTAAATCCAATGCTCGGAATAAACCGCTAATCAATGAGCTTAATAGACTTTCCAAGCGCTATCATCGGCCAATGCCGGTTGATGTGTTGAATACCATTACTTCAACGCAATACAAGGAGGGGCAAGTCATTCAGGCGCTGTACAAGGTAAATAATTTTAGAAAAATACGTTTACTGCACGCCCTCAATACGAGATTGAACGCCGCAGATGTTTTTCTGTACAGAATAAGAAATGGGAGGTCCTTTTCGAAGAAAGAGAAGATGACCGAAAAGTGGGAATACTTCCAAGCTATGTATCAGCTGGTCTACGAAAATCTGCTGGAAACGTTGAGCCTCTACGGCACTAAGATCAAATATCCAGTGCAGGTTGACTATTCGCTTCCTGCCTCTGAGAAAATGTTCGTGGGCAACTTTCCAGTAGGTACAAAGATTACTTCCGCTAAGCTGGTTTCCGGAGTCTACTGGAGAAATGAATGGGGGGCGGAGGATTTGGATTTATCTTCTTTAAATGTAGAAGGTAAGGTCGGTTGGAATAGTAATTTTAAAGCTAAGGGCTTACTCTATTCTGGTGATGTGACGGACGCGACTCATGGCGCTACCGAATTGCTGTACAGTAAACATACACTAGAGGTCCCTTCTCTTTCTATCCTGAATATCTATACGGGAAGTGTGGGCTGTAAATTCAAAATTATCGTTGGAAAAGCCTCTAAAGTGAGGCAAAACTACATGTTTGATCCCAATGAGTTGATATTAGAAGCGGAGACCCATATGGTTGGTCGACAACAAATTTTGGGGATTTTCTTACCGGAGGCTGATCAACAGCTGAGTTTTGTTCTAGTCAATGCAGGGTTTGGAAATATAAGTGTCAGTGGGAACTCCGTTCATTCGGATCACGCTAGAAAAGCCTTGCTTTATCAATACGCTGCTCCCATTTCTTTCCGAAAATTACTTCTAGATGCAGGAGCTACCTTGGTCGGAAAAGAGGAGGACGCAAGCGTGGATTTAATGCCTCAGCAGCTTACGAAGAATACCTTTATTGATCTATTGTCCTAAAATCAATTTGGGCCGTGCCTCTCGATGAAAGGCACGGCCCTTATGATGATAAATAGCTACCTAATAGTTAATCTTCTCTAACCGCATATTCAAGGTCCGCACCCACTTCTTCTTCAATCCTTTGCCCTTTTTCTTCTCTGCGATCACCTCAAAGATGGCCACGTAGCCAGGAATAGCCGGGAGGATACGCAGCGCCGCGGCATCGCGATTCAATGGGATCTTATCGGTGCTCAGTTCCCCATCAATGTAGCTGACACTACCCAAAGCATAGCCATTCTTTTCTCCCTTGACTCGCTCGTAGTCCAAGTAGCCAAATGTAATGATGGATTCATCTTCGTTGTGCTGAGTGAACGCATAATCAAAGGCATTATAAGCATAAGCGAAATAGGCCAACACTTGTGGACTCATAAAAGCTCCGGGAAGCTCCATTTCTGTTTGCCCCTTTTCGATTGTTTCCACACTTTCCAAATTGAGCTGGGCATCCAGGGTAAAGACCATCAGGTCGTCGATTACGAATTTTGAGAAGGTAGTTGGACCTGCACCGCTAGTCCCTACATTGCCGCCCGTAGCGCCAGCGAGTGCGCCCGCAGCAAGGCCGCTGAGGATACCGCCAGCTATCTTACCCCCGTCCACTTTTTTACTGTACTGCTCTCCCACAACGAGTATCTTCCCGTCCGCTGTACGGACAATATTGTGGAAGGCCAGGTACTCGGAGTTTTTCATCTTTCCGTTCTTATTCATCTTGATGAATTGGCTGACATCCTCTTCCCAGGAAATGTATCGTTGAGATTTGACGTTCCCTTTAAAGTCCAGCGAATAGGCGAATAGTCCTTGGCTCTTGGCCTTGAAGGTCTTTGCACCTTCTTTGTAGAACATACCGAAAATGATGATTTCTTCTTGGATTTCGTCGATAAATCCATTGACGATCTGTATGGGTTTTTCTGGTTCAAAGTCGACTTCAAAAATTTTATCTCCCGTTGCTACATCCAGGGCCAACAAGGCCGAGTTGACGTTTTTTCCAAAACCATTCTTAGCTTTAGAAACATTGACCAGGATCATCTCTTCGTTGGCCGTGATATGGTTGGTGAAATGGATAATATCGGCATTCTTATCCGACCTGTATTTCCATGATTTTTCGCGGCTACCACCCAGAAAATCAATGATATAGCCCCATTTTTTATTTTTGACAGCAGCGTACTGTACAAATCCTTTTCTGGGTACTGCAAATAAGGCCCCATCGTGCGAGTCGCCCTTTTTTCCTTGTAGAAAAAGCGGGGGTGCATAGGTCTTTTTATCCAATTTGCGAGAGCCGCCTTTGGCCCGTTCACCGTTCAGGTCATAGGCTTTAAAAGTATATTTTTTCTCCTTAAAATCGTGGAACTTCAACATAATCAAGCTATCGTTGAAGGCCGCGTCTGCTAGGTAAACATTCTTACTGTTGCGCATTCTTTTGCGAGAAACCTCTTCTAGATTTTCGTCCAGAATTTGCAGCATATAGGTGCGCATTTCTTTGTCGATCTTATCCACTTCATAGAATAGATAATAGCCACTGATATTGTTACCGTTCATGATAG
>JBCDGZ010000005.1:0-92008 GCA_038750655.1 Bacteroidota bacterium
CCCTGGCGATACATACGGACCGCAATGCCACTATCGGGAGCTTTGAATCTAGACATAAGGACGAGGGTTTAGTGCCGATGAATCCTTGCGAAATATTCATCGTGCGATTCTTCAAATGGATTGGTAGCATGGAAGGCATTGGCCCCTTTGACGGCATCGCCGAGCAGGTAGCGCCGGACTTTATCGAGGGCATGATCGTCATTTACATCGCCCTCCGTTTTGATGACGTAGCGAATTTTTTGGGTAATCATATCAATGATCAGCGTGCAGCCTCGGCGGAAGATAAAATCTGCCTTGGCCGCCTGAGCATCTGCGATGCTACCGGCGTCTATTCGCCTCTGCTCCAAGGGATCAAAAAAGCCTTTGCGCGCTTGGGTAATTTCGGCCACAATATCAGTAACCAAGTTATTGCGAGGTCCACGGCGCAGAGCTGGTCGAACGGAGTGAACTTCAATGCTTGGATATTTTCCCTTTCTTCTAACCGTAGGAGCGGCGGACGCTTCCATCGTCAGTCCAAAGACCTTGAGAAAAGCTTGGCCCCGGCCTTTCGTTAGCCATTTATGGAGGTTCGCGCCATTTTTGCTGATACATTTATAAGCTTCTCTCCGATCTGCGTAGAGGTTCCAGTTGTTATCCAAAATATAATCGTCGACTTCGATATTATCTTCCAGGTGATTGCGGTGACTCAGCGATTCGACAGAAAAATTGCGGATACCACCGGGCTGTATACCCCAGCTTTTAAAGCTCTGGACAAAGGCGATGCGATAGTGATAGCGGTCTTCTTTTTCCATATCAATATCTCCAGTGATGATGGCGCGCAGATAATCTCCGAAGCTGATGTCCACCGGTGGGCAATAATCCAGGGCGCGGATGCAGGCAATCAGGATATGCCGGGCCACCTTCGCGGCCTCCGCCGACAGCCGCTTAACCAGATCGGGGTGAAGCTCGCCGGGAGCGAGCTTTCCGCTACCCTGGCTAGCGATGCGCAGCAAATCCTGGATGCGCGATCGGTAAATCAGTAGGAAGCTCCGGAAGACAGCGGCTACTAGGATCGAGCCGCGCGCATGGGGCTGTATTGTTCCAGCCAGCTTAGTTGGATCGGGTTGGCTCTCGTGCCACTGGCCTTCGGCATCCGTATAACCAATTGCATCCCTCAGTGCCCCTCGGTGACCAATGGCCTCCCCAAACTCCTGCGCCAGCTTTCCCAATAAATTCTGACTGCTCAGATTCCCTCTGGTTTTTCGGATGGTATCTTCCAGAACAGCAGCGTTAGAAAAGTGCTGAAACAAGGCAATGATGTCGGCAAAAGCCTCGTGAAAGGCATGCACGTCCGGGTTGGTTGTTTCTCGGTAGCGAGGATGAATGCCGTCGAGCAAAGCGTGGGTCAGTTCGTGTACAATGATGTCTTGAGAGAGACAGGTGAAGACGAAATTAGAGGCGCCTGCGGCCAGCTGGGTAGCTGACTTGAAATACCCAAACAGAATGGCTTTTTTGTTGATGCTGTAATAAGCGTTGGCCTCCCGAAGGGCGTGGGGATAAATCCGAAGCCGTTGGACATAGTCTTCGCGGAGGAAACGCCCATTTTCGTCCTTCACTACGCGCGGTGACCAGAGGATGACCCGCCCCAGGGCCTGCTCAAAAAAATCGATGGTCGTCATCGCCACCGCATAGACCATCTGCTGATGGAATTGCGGATTTTCTTCGGAGGGCTGTAGCCCGTCTTGCGCCAGTAGGTAGGGATTGTTCAAATCTACCGGCGCATAGAAGGCTCGGCTCGCTGGATCATAGTCGATAACCTCCAGGTACTCCCCGATGGGCCCCGGCTGCAAGATGGATTTCCCACTGAGGCGGTCCACCTCCCAGATCACCTTGAGCGTCACCTCATTAATCGAAGCCGTCTCTAACGAATTAGCTAGACTAGGATCATTGGCGAAGACGCGGAGCTTACGAAAGAAGGGGCGGTGGACAGCGTTGAGGTTGGAGTAATGATCGGAGGGGAGTTCGGTGTAGTCTTTCATGGTGTTGGGTTTCCTTCAGTTAGGCGACACAACTAATTTACAAAAAAAATGTTAGATAACTAACGTTCAAATATCCCCCCTCAAATATCTGCTCATTTTGCCAACATTATAGAAGATTGAAACGTTATAGCTGAAATCATTTAGCCCACAATTATTCCCATCCACTCAAACCTATTGTCTAGGCATTAAAAATGTCTAACAATATCTTGGAAAACTGACGTTTAATTTATATGTTTGACCCAAAGCTGCAATCAAATACGGGACAGTCTTGCCTCTGATTGTTGAAACAAGGCTACAATCGCAACAACTACAAAAAGAAGGGACATTTCAAAACTTGTAGTAGGAAACCGAAGGCATTCGACAACTACAAGCTATCGAAACTAAAATGCTTACATACACTAACTGAAGGAAGACGACTTTACTTACTGCACATCCTTTCAAGATTCCTACGAAAGCATAAGATTAAGAATTGTACCCACACTGACTCTACAAAACGCTATTCATACTAGCTGAATTGTCAGGTTATACTGGCTATTACATGATCTGTATAGGTGAAGAGTATTTAAGTACAATTTTACGCCATAATGTGCCACACATTATGGGTCTATACTTTTTGGTTCATCACAACGATGGGACTGAAGCGGCGGAGCTATGCCGCTACGACATCATTTTAATCCACTCCTAACATTGACTCCACTCTTGTTTAAGTTCGATTTTTAAGATTAAACTCATTATGACATTATTATGAGAACTGACCAATGGTTTGTAGCGTACACCTACTCTCGATCGGAGAAGAAGGTGCATAGGAATCTCTGTAGGATGGGATTGGAGGTCTATCTGCCTGTGCAAAAAGTACGCAGAAAATGGAGTGATCGCATCAAAATAGTTGAGGTTCCATTATTCACTAGTTATGTATTTGTACATACCACAAGACCAATGATTCCTCGCTTACTTGGAACCGATGGCATCGTTCGGTTTTTATCTTTTGAGAAAAAACTGGCTACGGTACGTGAAGAGGAAATGGAGTTGATTCGAAGGATCGTTAGCGAGGGGGAAGAAATTCTGGTTACCGATCAAAAGTTCCGCAAGGGAGAACGCGTCCTGGTGAGTAGCGGACCCTTTGTTGGACTGGAAGGAATATTGGTCAATGAACACGGGAAGCACCGTTTTTTGATCCAGATTGAAGGATTAAGTCAGTCCATTTCTGTAAACATTCCTGATCGCTATCTACAGCCTATCCGTCGATCTGGATACGCTTCGAGAGGTTGATTTTCTGCATGTATTAAAAACCTATTCGAGTATGAAAGCGGTATACCTAAAGCCCAATGTTGTCATCGAGCCACTTGTAGATAAATGGTACGCCTGGAGTCACTTGATTGCTCCGGCAACGGCCGCCTTGAACATCACTGGTCGTCATTTTAAGATTATGAATTCTTTTATGGCATCACCAAAGATTCACATGGCAGCGGTTCGTAATCCCAAAATGAGGGGTGGGCCATTCATGGATTTGGATGTGGAGCATGTGCAGGACATCAAAGAGCTAAAAGCAGAGACAGAACGCGAACAGCAGCTTTTGATCGAGCTGGCTCAGGCTATTCAGGAACTCAATACTTTATTACAGGAAAAGGCCCGGGGCTATTCGCTCAATGCGCTTTATGAGGAAGTACCAGCACTATTGAAGGGCTATGTGGAGTTGGTTTACGACCTGAATAATCAAGCTTCCTTCCGGTTCTTTGAACCTCTATTGTACCAGAGTCCATTCTACCGGCCGGAAGCACAAAGTATCGCACTTTGGGAAACCAATAATGATGAACGTCCCTTTGTGCTCAGCACACCTCGGCTGGATAATGATCCGACGGTGATCCATTTGGAGGTTCCTTTTTCTTACGAAGGCATTGATGTATTGGGACAAATGAAGCGCCAACCCCGGCCTTTTCAAGAGGTAAAGGCGATGTTCAACATGCTACCAGCGCAGGAAGCCCTCTTTGCATCCTTCTTTACAACCGAGGCGCCGGAGGCTTATGTACCCTACCAAGGGGAGCAAGTGCGCATGCGCTATTTCGGCCACGCGTGTATCCTAGTCGAAACCAAGGATTTAAGCATCCTGCTCGATCCGGTGATCAGCTACTATGGTTATCCCAATGGGGTGGATCGTTTTTCTGACCTTGACCTGCCCGAGCAGATTGACTATGTGTTGATTACCCATAATCATCAAGATCATATTCTCTTCGAAACTCTACTGCCGTTGCGGCACAAGATCAAGAATATCGTCGTTCCTCAAACTTCTGGTGGGCGGTTGGAAGACCCTAACCTCAAGCTGATCTTTAATGCTGCTGGTTTTGAAAATGTGATTGAAATTGGGGAAATGGAGACTATTCAGTTTGCTGATTGTACCATCACGGGTATCCCCTTTGTCGGCGAGCACGGCTGCTTAAATGTGCAAGCCAAGATGTGCCACCACGTACGGGTAAAGGACTTTTCAATGCTTTTTATGGCCGACTCCTGCAATATTGAGAATCAACTTTATCGCCATATTCAGAAAATTACGGGCAACATTGATATTCTGTTTTTGGGGATGGAATGCGATGGTGCGCCCATGAGTTGGCTCTACGGGCCGCTGCTGCCGCAGCCTTTGGCGCGGGATAAGGATCAATCCCGGCGCTTGGCGGGCTCTAACTTCGAGCGAGGCCGGGGGCTGGTGGAGATTTTCAATCCACTCGAAGTGTATGTCTACGCGATGGGGCAGGAGCCCTGGCTAGAATTCATCAGCAGTATCAAGTATACGGAGGAGTCCACTCCGATTGTTCAGTCCAATAAGCTCATCGATTGGTGCGCCCAGCGGGGAATCGTTGCCGAGCGCCTTTTTGGAGAGAAAGAGATTTTGTACAACAAACATAAACGTACTCCAACGCCCATGACTACTGAGGGCTAAATACCATTCATCCATCCAATACTTAACAATATGGAAAACAATACGGTCGGTGTCATTGGCGCTGGCGTAATGGGGCAGGGATTAGCGCATCTCTGTGCTAAATTTAATTATGAGGTCCTCTTGGTTGACATCAACCAGGAGATTCTGGAAACAGCAAAAGCAAAAATCCGCAACCTCCATCGCTTCGACCTGATGCTGCAAAAGCAGCAGAAATCCAATCCTGGATTAAACGACCAACCTACCGCGTCCATTCAGTATACCACCGATCTAAAGACCCTGAGTCAAGCCGGCTTTATCATTGAAAATGTACCAGAAAAAATAGCAATCAAATCCCAGGTCTATCGCCAGTTATCTGACATCGTTGCTGCTGATACCATTATTGGTGCCAACACTTCGGCGACACCCATTACCAAGCTCGCTGCCCTGGTCAAACATCCTAAGAATGTGATTGGACTGCATTTTTCCAATCCCGTCAACCTGCTCTCTACCGTAGAGATGGTCAAAGGCTATCACCATTGCGAAGAAGTATTGGAGCGCGCCAACCAGTTTTTGGCGACGCTAAAGATGAAGAGTATTCTGGTAAACGACTCTCCGGGCTTCATCTCTAATCGCGTCATGCTGATGTACATCAACGAGGCTATTTTTTGCATTCAGGAAGATGTGGCTTCGGCGGCGTCGGTAGATGGGATTTTTAGAGAATGCCTGGCGCATTCCATGGGACCCTTAGAGACTTGTGACCTGATTGGCTTAGACACTATTCTTTATTCCTTAGAAATTCTGTACCAAAATTTTAACGATAGTAAATACCGTCCTGCTCCACTGCTTCGCAAAATGGTTGATGCCGGCCTGCTAGGCAGAAAAAGTGGCGAAGGATTTTACAAATACTAAAACACCCACAATTCATGAAAGATAAGATCAAAACTTTTTTGCAGGAGCGCATCGGAAAAGAGGTGCCTCTGGCAGATGACGACAATATATTTGAGCTGGGCTTGGTAAACTCTTTATTTGCCTTACAACTGGTGATGTTTTTGGAAAATAATTTCTCGATTGAGATGGACAACGATGACCTAGACATCAAAAACTTTAGCACCCTCAATAACCTCGAATCTCTAGTGCTGCGCAAGCTGCAACCCCAATAAGCCTAGCCTTTATGCAAACATCAACCATCGCTGATCGCAGGGCCTTCGCCGCCTTCACCAGCGAGCACATCAAACCCTACGTCGAAGTCTACGACCGCGAAGAGCACCTCCCCGAAGAACTTCTTCGTAACCTAGCCGCCCAGGGCTATCTGGGCGCTACCCTCCCCGAGCAATACGGCGGACAGGGCTGGGACCAGTCTACCTACGCCGTGCTACTCGAAGAAATGGGCAAAGCCTGCTCTTCCTGCCGCAGCCTGCTGACGGTACACCTTAGCTTGGTCGCCGAGACCATCCTCCGCTGGGGGACCAAGGAGCAAAAAGCCTACTGGCTGCCCGCCTTGGCCAGGGGCGAAAAAGTGGCCGCCTTCTGCCTCACCGAAGCTGGCGCCGGCAGTGATGCCAAAAGCTTACAAGCTAGCTATCGTAAGGTCGGTAACCAATACTTCATCACTGGCCACAAACGCTGGACGACCTTCGGTCAGCGCGCCGATGTCTACCTCTTCTTCGCTCGCGAAGGTGATAAGATTTCTGCCTTCCTGGTCGAACGCGACCGCCCCGGCCTCAGCGTCCAGCCTATCAAAGGCATTCTCGGCACCCGCGCCACCATGCTGGGCGAAGTCCGGCTAGACAACTGCGCCATCCCCGCGACTCACTTGCTAGGCAAAGAGGGCCTGGGCTTCTTCCAAATCGTACAAACAGCCTTAGACAATGGGCGCTTCAGTGTGGCACTTGGCTCCCTGGGCATCGCCCGCGCTTGCCTCGAAGACAGCGTCGCCTATGTCAAATCTCGCCAGCAATTTGGGCAATACCTCAAAGCTTTTCAGCTTATTAAGCAGAAGATCGCCAATATGATCACGGATATTAAGGCCGCGGAACTGCTCTGCTATAATGCCGCCCGAATGCGCGACGAGAAACATCCAGAAGCCGTCATCCAAACCAGCATCGCGAAGTACCACGCCTCCCGCACCGCCTTTCAGGCGGCCACCGAGGCGGTCCAAATTCACGGTGCCCTGGGCTGCCACCAGGAGCTGCCTATCCAGCGCTACTTCCGAGATGCCAAGATTATGGAGATTATCGAAGGGAGTTCGGAGATTCAACAGGTGCTGATTGCGGATTATGGGATCACGGCTTTGGGGACCTTGTTTGAGTGAGGGGCGTAAGGGGCTGTTGAGCAGTAGTAGCGATCTGAAAAAGTAGGGGAGTATGCAATTGAGTTGAAAAGAGCCGATTTAGAAAGTAGGTATAGTTTGGGGCTTTGGGAGGGCCCACCCAACCACCACCGCCGGCCGTCTACTTTACCTACTGGTACAGCAATCCCATACATGCTGTGCAGTTCTGGCCGCAAGATGTGCGCAGCTATCATCATTTGGTACCAGTAGATGACAGACTATTCGGCACATAGACGGCGGAAACCCCAAAATTCCACAATAATATGAATAAATCATATGCAATATATTGCAATTTAATGATCGTTTTAGCGTGCAAGTAATTTTGAGTCAGCTTTTTTTCAAACTAAAAGTTTTTCTAAAAAAAAACAAGAAACAGCGAAAACTTCATCCATGATCGGAATAAAAGCCATCGCTCCTCACATCGCGGGAGCCAAAACGGCGCTGGCAGCTCTGCCAGAAAAAGCGCAGCTGCAAGGCAGTCAGCTAGACTATTTTAACAGCGTTGGGATTGACTCGGTGTACATCGAGCCGCAGTACAAGGGCTATGATTTTGCTCGGGTGGCTTCGGCCAAGGTGTTGGAGGAGACGGGGCTGGAGGGGAGTGATATTGACCTGATTATTTTTATTAAAAGTCGGCTGCCGGAGGCTTTTATTGTTTCGGAGGCGGCGCGCTTGCAGAATGATCTGGGTGCGGAAAATGCCTTGGCTTATACGACTTCTGATTTGGGGTGTACAGATATGTCGATGGCGATTAAGCAGGCCCATGATTTTTTGCAGGCCAACGACTGGGCGGAGCATGTATTGATCTGCTATGGATGTAAGCCGGGAGCGCCTCATCGTTATCGCCATCCGGTGACGGTTAATGGGGATGGAGGGCTAGCTTTGATTATTGGACGTACTGAGGATAACCAGATTTTGGATGTGGAGTTGAAGATTGACGGGAGCTATTGGAATCTGTTTAAGATGGTTTATCAGGATAAGGTCTATGAGAATTATAAGGAAGAATTATCCGACGAGCGGCGCTATGGCTTTGAGCTGGCTTTGGAAAGTCGCAATCGATTTTTGGAGTTGAACGAAAATATTTTGGAGCGCAACGAGCTGAACAAAACCGATATTGATCATTTCATTTTGCAAAATATTTCTGCCCGCGCCTATCAGTTCTACGAGGCAGCTTATGAAATTCAGATTGCTCCGGTTTGCAGTACGAATCTGGCGCGGTATGGGCACCTTGGCCCAGCAGATGTGATGCTGAATTATGCAAAGGGACTGTCGCATGGTTTTTTTCAAAAAGGTCAAAAGGTGATGGTGATGAACAACAGCCCTGTGGCGGCCTGGAGCTCTATATTGATTGAAGTGTAAATTATAAGACCCAATAACTATGAAGCAAAATACCTTGAACACGGATACCGTCACGGAGATGAAGCAAAGCAAAATTAAATGTGTCGTTTGGGATTTGGACAATACGCTTTGGCATGGGGTGTTGACTGAAAATGATAAGTTGACGCTGCGCGAAAATATCCGAGCGATTATGCAAACGCTGGATGAGCGGGGCATTCTGCAAAGTGTAGCCAGCCGGAACACCCACGAGGATGCAATGGCTAAATTAAAAGACTTTGGCCTGGATGAATTTTTTCTCTACCCTCAAATCAATTGGGGGAGTAAGTCGGATTCTTTGCGGATCATTAAGGAGAAAACAAACATTGGTTACGATACCATCGCCTTCATTGATGACCAGGCTTTTGAGCGGGAGGAGGTCGCCTTTGTGCATCCCGAAGTTCAGTGCTTTTCGGAAAAGCAAATCGATCAGCTGTTGGATATGGACGTTTTTAACCCCCGCTTTATTACGGACGAATCGGCCCGCCGCAGGAGGATGTATCAGCTTGATGCCAAGCGAAATGAAATCGAAGCCAGCTTTAGCAATAATCTGGAATTTCTCAAGAGCTTGGATATGAAGTTTACCATTTCCAGAGCCAATAAAACGGACCTGCAAAGGGTGGAGGAATTGACGGTGCGAACCAATCAACTCAACGCCACCGGCTATACGTATTCATATGAGGAGTTAGAACAGATGCTAGAAGATGATCGGCTGCTTATTCTGGTGGCTGCCTTGGAAGATAAGTATGGAAGCTACGGAAAAATTGGAGTAGCCCTTATCGATTGTAACGATCCTGAAATCTGGGAGATCAAATTGCTACTGATGTCTTGCCGGGTGATGAGCCGGGGTGTGGGTTCCGTCTTACTCAATTTTCTGATCAATTACAGCCGAAAAGAACAAAAGCAATTGCGCGCTCACTTCCTACCTACTGACCGCAATCGGATGATGTACATCACCTATAAATTTGCTGGATTTAGGGAAATTGCTACACTGGAAAATGGCGGTCAACTGCTGAGTTATCGCACCGAAGACCAGGTCAGCTATCCTGATTATGTTGATTTACAAATCGATTTATTGCACCCCTAATTCTACCATAACTACTACTAAAAATACCCAATACCATGAAAGGCGATATTGCAATTATTGGCATGGCTGGAAGATTTCCGCAAGCTCCAAATCTGACCACTCTCTACCACAATCTCCGAGCAGGCAAGGATGCGACGCGACCTGTTTCTACAAAGAGAAAGCGCCATACCACCCTTGACCCTGAGACCTCCTACAAGCCCTTTAGCTATATTGAAGACATCGATCAATTTGATCATCGCTTTTTCAATATTTCTTTAGACGAGGCAGAAAAAATGGATCCACGCCAACGGCTCGTATTGGAAGAAATCTATAAGGCTATTGAGAGTTCGGGCTATCCTGCAAGTCATTTTTGGGACAGCAATACGGCTGTTTTTATGGCAGATTCTGAATTGAATTATCACCGACTGGCCGAGCAATTTTCTCCAGTACTGTTGGCTGGTAACTTGAATGCCGCCACCGCCGGGCGGATCGCCCGGCACTTCAAACTGCGGGGAGCCGCCCTCATGGTAGACACCGCCTGCTCCTCTTCGCTAGTGGCGCTGCACCTCGCTTGTAAAGAACTCCGTAGCGGCGACGCCGAAATGGCCTTCGTCGCCAGCGCCAACCTCAAGCTCGTCCCCAATCTTCAACAGTCCAATATTGACATCGGTACCGCCTCCGACGATGGTCGCACCTGCTCCTTCTCTGTCGACGCCAAAGGCTCAGGCTCGGGCGAAGCCGTCATCAGCGTACTCCTCAAACCTCTCGAAGCCGCCCAGCGAGATAACGACACCATCTATGCCCTCATCAAAGGCTCAGCCGTCAACCAAGACGCTCATCTCTCTGGCAGCCTCACTGCTCCGAGTAGCAAGGCTCAAAAGGAGGTGCTGCTCAAAGCCTGGGCCAACGCTGGAATCGATCCAATGAGCTTGGGTTACATCGAAGCCCACGGCTCGGCCACCCGCCTCGGTGACCCCATCGAAATCGATGGCCTGAACCAGGCCTTCCGCGAATTTACCGATCAAAAGCGTCGTTTCGCAGTGTCCAGTGTGAAATCCAATATCGGGCACACGGATGCTTCGGCAGGACTTAGCGGCCTAGTCAAAGCCGTACTATCCCTACAGCATCAAGAACTTTTCCCCAGCATTAATTTCTCCGCCCCCAACCCATTCATCGATTTTGACAATGCGGCCGTTTATGTTAATCAAGCATTGCAAAATTGGGAAACAGAAGAGGGCCAAGCTCGTCGAGCGGGCGTCAGCTCTTTTGGGCTCAGCGGAACCAACTGCCACGTCGTACTCGAAGAGGCTCCGGCGGTAATGAGCAGCGGCAGCAAGCAACCAGAGCAGCGAGTGCGCGTTTTCCCCCTCTCCGCTAAATCTAAATTATCGCTGGCCAAAAATAAAGCGGCGCTAGCGGAATACTTGCAGGCCAACGAAGGGCTCGACCTGGATGCCTTGAGCTATACCCTCAGTGCGGGCCGGGACCACTACGCTTATCGCAACTGCCTGATTGCCTCCGATCGTTCGGCGCTGCTCAGTGCTTTGGCGGCGGAGCTACCGCCCGTTCAGGTGAAAAAATCCTTCGAAAAACTAGTCTTGGTCTTTTCGGATGAATTGGAGAGTAAGCCCGAGGCGATGGCGGCCTTTGCTGATATTGATCCTTTGTTTAAGTCGCGATGGGAAGCCTGTTGGGAGTTAGTGGGGGAGGGAGAACGAAGCGCGGCCTTTTATCACTTCGCTTTTCAGTACAGCTATTATGGCTTGTTGGCCCCGCAGGGGGTGGAGACGGAGCACTTGTTGGGCATAGGGATTGGAGATGATGTGGTGGAGGTTTTAATGGGAGAATGTAGTCTCGCCGAGGGCCTACGTGCAGCGATGGATAGAACGCCTGTAGTGATGGAGGACTTGAAGGAGCGCATGACAAAGTTGATCAAGCGAGAGGTGATTGCCCCGACCGTATTTTTGAATATTGGCCCGGCCTCTACCATCAGTGATACCTTACGACAAATTAAAAAGAAGCAACGCAATGCCCGATTCGAAGTATTGTGTATAGATCAGTTGGAAGCGGCAAGCGTGGCGAGCCTCCTCAAAGACTTGTATCTCCTTGGTTTTCCAGTCGGTTGGAGTACCCGGTTTCAAGTGCTTAAGCCTCGGCGCCTTGCCCTTCCACCTTATCAGTTCGATACGGTTCGATGTTGGCTCCGCCCGCTGCTCGACTTAGAAGAGGCGGCGAATGGGGAGGCGATTACAGAGACGCCTAAGGTCGCTACCGCTGCTCCCAAAGTTGCTAAGTTGACCGAGCTGGATCAGTACAATTTTCCCGATACCTGGACCGATACCCAGCAAAAGATAGGGGCGATCTGGATAGAGTTATTGAAATATAAAGGCGAACTCTCCTTGACTAATGACTTCTACAAAATCGGTGGTCAATCGCTGTACACCATCCAAATGATGAACCGCATCAAGGAAGAATTTGAGGTAGAGCTGGACTTCAGAAATGCTTTTGAACTGGCAACCATCGAACGCCTGGCCGAGCATGTCGAAATGTTGATGAAGGAAGACCGTGAACTTGAATTCTCTAGAGAAATTCAACGCGTACCATTACAAGAACATTACGCAGTATCCCGCAATCAGGCACGACTCTGGTTCCTCGATCAGATGGAAGGAGAGAAGCTGACCTACTTACTCTCTGCCTTCAATATGATCAAAGGGCGCTTTAACTTCCCAGCGATGGAAAAGGCATTTGAATCCCTTTTTAAAAGACACGAAACTTTGCGAACGGTATTCCTCAATGTCAATGGTGAGCCTCGGCAGAAGATACTGGACTATGATGAAGTCAAGTTCAAACTGGAATTTATTGACATCCGCCACCTTGATCCGAAGGAGAAAGAGCGAGTGACCAAAGAGCACGCTATGCGGGAATACCTGACGCCAATCAATCTCTCTAAAGGCCCTATGCTACGGGCGAAAGTCCTGCAACTGGAAGAAGAAAAACATGCCTTCATTCGTACCATGCACCACATCGTCAGCGATGGTTGGTCATTAGATGTTTTGGTAAATGAGGCCATCATCATGTACGCCGTTTACGATAAAGGATTGAAAAATCCGTTCCCGCCGCTCAAAGTTCAATACAAAGATTATGCGGCATGGAACAATAAAATGATGTCTGGTACTACCTTGGAACGCAACCGTAAATATTGGATGGAACACTTCAAAGGGGAGCTGCCAGAGAGTGAGTTTCCGCTGGACTTTGCTCGGCCGGCTAAGAAAACTTGGAAAGGGGCTAATTTCTATTACATCCTTGACGCGGAGCGTTCACAAAAGGTCAAAGACCTGGCGCAGGCCAATCGCGCTAGTCTTTTCATGGTGCTCTTTGCTGGGATAAAGGCCTTGTATTATCGCTATACCAATCAGTCGGATGTCGTCATGGGAACAGTGATCTCCGCCCGCAACAGTCACAACCTGGAACATCAAATTGGGTTCTATACCAATACCCTGCCCGTCCGTACTACCTTCGATCCTGAGGGTACTTTTGAAGACCTATTACATAAGATGAAGGACAGTATGCTGGGAGCCTACGATCATCAATGGTATCCTTATGATCAACTCATCAAAGATTTGAAAATCAAGCGTAAAGAAAATCGTTTGCCTCTTTTCAATACCAGCGTCGAGCTGCGCAATACGGATGATATTCTGGGGGAAGCGGAGCGTAAAGATCAGGAGGAAAAGTACCGCACCGATGCCCAGCTGCAGGATTTTGATGAATCGGGAATCGCCTATCCGATCGCTAAGTATGACCTGACTTTCCGGCTGGCCAAAGAAACTGAAAATCGGATCAATATCTACATGGAGTATAATGTTCAACTCTACAAGAAGGAGACGATTAAATTGATCCTGGACCGCTACCTCCGCCTCTTGGAAATCGTTGCGTATAATCCTAAGACCAAGCTCAAGGATATTCCACTGTTTGACGAAGACATGATGAGCACGGTCGGTACGCCTGACACGGATCAACTGTTTGATTATACCTTCTAATTCGTTCTCCTTAACCCTATCTTCCTAAATAGAATAAATACCGGCCATGCAAGTAGACACGGTAGTTTTTACTGACCGAAAATACGAGTCGCACCTCAAATTTTGGAAAGCTCAGCGACAAGCGTTTTCTGAAAATTTTGTGTTCAGGCAAAAGGCATCATTGTCGTCTGCCAGCAATATAGAGCGGCAGCATCAGCAATTTCAATTGACCAAAAAACAGTTGGCGGCAGTATATCAATTGGTGAAAGATAATGATACCGGACTGTTTGTTTGCCTACTATCTGCCTACGCTACCCTGCTCAAAAGATACAGCGTTTCAGAACAATTGATCATCAATACTCCTTTATTGCACACCAACGGTCGGGTCGATCCTTTTGCCATTAATCGAGTGCCGCTGCTGCTGCACATCAACGATACGGAGCCCTTGCGCAATTGCCTAAACGCCGTACAGCAAAGCCTCAAAGATTGCTATCGCTACCAGGGCTTCCCCCTGGCCTTGATTAAGGAAGATATTGACGAAGAACTATTCCGTAGTAATGTACTGATCCGCTACCAACCGCTGCATCCTATTCTCGATGTCGAAGCGGCAGAAGAAGACTTGATCATCAGTGTAGAGCGAGAAGAAGAACAATTTTTGGTACACTTTTACTATCGCCCCCACGCTTTCAGCGATGCCTTTATCGGAATGATGCATCATCATTTTATCCACTGCCTCGCTAGCTTTACTACCCTGAATATTTCGCTGAGAAAAATTCCGCTGATTGGAGAGGAGGAGGAAAAAAGTATTCTCATCGCTTCGCGAAATACTGCCGTTGATTTTCCGAAGGACAAGACTATTATTGATCTTTTTGAAACACAGGTGACCCACCATCCTGAGCGAATAGCCCTCAGTTTCGCCGGACAAACACAGACTTATCAGCAACTCAATGAAAGGGTAAATCAGCTGGCTCATTATCTCCTTGATCAAGGCTTGGAGAAGGAAGCCCTGGTATTGATCTGCCTCGATCGTTCTGTCGAAATGATCATCAGCTTACTGGCGGTATTGAAAGCCGGCGGTGCCTACGTCCCCTCTGATCCCGACTATCCCACCGACCGCCTTCAGTATATGCTGAAAGACAGTCAGGCCCAATACATCCTCACCGTCCAGCAACATCAACACCATTTTGCTGAGCAGGAAGGGGCAAAGATAATGGTGCTCGACACGGCTGCCACGCTAAAAGAACAATCTAAAGCTAATCCTAGCCTCCCCATCCAAGCGGATAATTTAGCCTACGTCATCTATACCTCCGGTACGACTGGAAAGCCCAAAGGCGTACTTTTGGAGCACCGCAATGTCGTTCGACTTTTTGTCAACGATACTCCGCTCTTTGATTTTAACGAAGAAGATGTCTGGACCTTATTTCATTCCTATTGCTTTGATTTTTCTGTTTGGGAAATGTACGGAGCACTGCTTTTTGGTGGGCGCTTAGTCATCGTACCCAAAGAAGCGACAAAAGATATGGCCGCTTTCGAGGCACTACTACAATACGAGAAAGTCACTGTCTTAAACCAGACCCCTACAGCTTTCTACGTTTTACAAGAACAGGTCACCCAGACCCACGCCAAGCTCCCTCTGCGGTACGTCATCTTTGGCGGGGAAGCCCTTAGTCCCGGGCAGTTGATAAAATGGTATGAGCACTTTCCTCACTGTAGGCTGATCAATATGTACGGCATTACGGAGACGACGGTGCATGTCACTTACAAGGAGATCGGAATGGCGGAAATTCAGAGTGGCCTTAGCAATATTGGGCTACCGATTCCGACGCTAGACTGCTTTGTATTGGATGAAGAAAAAACGTTGCTGCCGCTCAGCGTCGCCGGAGAATTATACGTCGGCGGGGCGGGCCTGGCTCGCGGCTATCTCAACCGCGACCAACTCACCAAAGATCGATTTGTCTCCAACCCCTTTGATCCCCAATGGAAGCGCCTTTACCGCTCTGGGGACTTGGTCCGTCGACTGCCGGATGGCAATCTAGAATACCTTGGTCGTATTGATGATCAAGTGAAAATTCGGGGCTATCGCATTGAGCTAGGAGAGGTGGAAACAGTGCTGCTGCAAGCCCCCTCGGTGAAATACGGAGTCGTACTTGCTGTAGGAGAGGAGAAGGAGACCAAACGTTTGGTGGCCTATGTGGTTCCTGACGGCGCTTTTAATCGCGAGCTAGTACAAGAGCATCTCCGCCAACAACTGCCGGATTATATGGTGCCGTCGATCCTATTGGAATTGGAGGACTTACCGACTACTGCCAACGGAAAAGTGGACAAAAATGCCTTGGTACAATTGGATATTTCTAAGACGCTTACTAAGCAATACGTAGCTGCTCGCAATGAAGTCGAAGAGCAGTTGGCGAGTATCTGGCGGCAGTTGCTCAACGTAGAGCAAGTAGGAATCTACGATAACTTTTTCGACTTAGGCGGCGATTCCATTACGACCATACAGGTGGTCAATCGCGCGCGTCGCGTAGGCATACAGCTTACTCCGCCAGATTTGTTCGAACACCAAACCGTCGCGGCCCTGGCTGCCTACACCTCCGAAAATCAAACGCTCCGAATCAGCGCCGAGCAGGATCAGCTTACCGGTGCAGCCCAGCTTCTGCCCATCCAACACTGGTTCTTCGAAAAAGAGTTTAACCATGCTCATTTTAACCACGCCCTACTCTTGCAAGTCGATAAGAGCATCGAGCATCGTCAGCTAGAGCTGGTGATCCAATCGCTGCTCAGCCATCATGATGCCCTGCGCTTTGCTTACCGCAAGGGTCCCGAAGGCTGGCAGCAGGAATACGGTAACTTCATGGGAACCATAGAAATCACCGATCTGAGTACCACTCCGATGGCGACCCTTTCGGCCACCATCACGGACATCTGTCAAGTCTATCAAAGGCGATTAGATATTGAGCAGGGAATGCTGGCTCGCTTTGTCCTCATGGAGACGCCGGAACAAGAATCGCATAATCGCCTACTGTTTGTCATCCATCACTTAGCCGTAGATGGTGTTTCTTGGCGCATCCTGCTGGATGATATGGCGGCGGCACTGGCTACTATCGCCAGTGGAGCGCAGATTGAACTGGGACTTAAAAGCAGTTCCTACCGCGAGTGGGGGAGAGCTTTGGAACAGCATGCTCGTCATCCCAAAGTGACCGCTCAGCAAGCTTATTGGCAGGCCATAGTTGCTGACTTTCAAGCCCTCCCCACGGATTACGCTGAGGAGAACGTACAAATGCAGGAGGTGCAAACGCACTCCGTTCGTTTAGGAGCCTCAATGACCAGCGCCCTGCTTTTGGAAGCTCATCGAGCCTACAATACCCAGATGGATGACCTGCTATTAACGGCGCTGGCCAAGACTTTTAACGACTGGTCGGGCCATTCGAAGTTGATCATTGGCATGGAGGGCCACGGGCGCGAGGCCCTGTTTGAAGACATCGATATTAGCAATACCGTTGGCTGGTTTACCAACCTCTATCCTGTAGCGTTAAGTGCTGATCCAGCGGGAGCACTGCCCGCATTAATCAAGTCCGTGAAGGAGCAGTTGCGGAGGATTCCGGACAAGGGAATGGGATATGGTTTGCTGCGTTATTTGCATCCCGATGCTGCGGTCAGAACGGCGCTGGCCGAAGGCCGTTGGGAGGTGGTGTTCAATTATCTGGGACAATTTGATCAGTTGATGGGAGATAATAATCTGGTGCAAAGGGCTAAAGAATCGACAGGCAATACTGTTTCTCCCGAAATGCCTTTTTCCAATAAATTCGAGATCAATAGCGCTGTTTCGGACGGTGAGCTAGCCATCTCCTGGACCTATTCTACCAAGCAATACCGGACCGATACGGTACGTCAATTAGCGGAGGTCTATCTGAAGAATCTAGAGGCGTTGATCCAGCATTGTCAGCAGCAGCGCGAGCCGCACTGGACTCCTTCTGATTGCGGACTAGCTCCAATGATTACCCATCAGGAACTGGATCATTTTCTCAATACGGTGGAGGCGGGGCAGGCCCGTAGGCAGCTCATCTCGGCTATTTATCCACTGAGTTCTTTGCAGGAAGGTTTGCTCTTTCATGCCCTTTACGATGCCAGTTCGCCGGTTTACGTCGAGCAGCTTTCTTTGGGATTGCCCACTGGTGTAGATATGGTACAATTCAAAAAGGCTTGGGAATATTTGATGCGTAATCACAGTATTCTTCGCAGCGCCTTTTATTATGAGGATTTGAAAATTCCGGTGCAGTGTGTCTACAAAACGGCGACCCTCCCTTTTGAAGTACTGGATTACAGCCACCTTTCTGCAAAAGAACAGGCGCTGGAAATCGAAGCCTTCGCGCTGGCAGACCAACAAAAAGGCTTTGACTTTACCCAGGCTCCACTGATGCGATTGACCTTGATCAAGAAGGGGGAGCGCGCCTACCATGTTCTATGGACCCATCACCACATTCTACTCGATGGCTGGTCGATGCCGCTGTTGATGAACGAATTACTAACGGCCTACGGTGCGCTGATTAAAGGAGAGGAATTAACGGAAAGAAAAGAAGATCGCTACGAAGATTTTATCCAATACCTATTAGCACAAGATCGTTTTGCAGAACAACAATTCTGGCAAGACTACCTACAGGGTTTTGAACAACCCAGCTTATTACCTTTTATCAATGATTCCCAAAAACGTAATAAGGGGGCGGAACACACGCGGGAATTGAACTTGAAGTTGGATGAACAATTGACGCATACGATTCGTCGCTATACCCAATCTGCAAGGATTACGGTGAATACGCTGGTGCAAGGTATTTGGGCCTTACTGCTCGCAAAATATACCGGCAATCAAGATACCCTCTTTGGCGTTACGGTCTCCGGCCGCCCTTCCAACTTGGACGCCGCCGAGGAGCGCATCGGTCTTTACATCAACACCCTACCGCTGCGTACCCAACACCAATGGAACCAATCCATCACCGAATGGCTGGCAGAGCTACAAAAGGGACATACCGCTGCTCGCAACTATCAGAATACTGCGCTGAATCAGATTCGAAAGTGGACGGACATCAGCGGAGATTTCTTCGATAGTATTTTGGTTTTTGAAAATTATCCGCTGGGCGAAGTGCTAGAGAAAAAGTGGGCACTGGAAATCGACCAGATACATATGGAGGAGAAAACCAATTACCTCCTCACCATCATCGCCGGACTGGGCAAAACCCTCGACATTACTTTTAGCTACAATGCTTTATTACTGGAAGCGCAGTACGTCGAGATGATTAAATCGCATTTCGAACAAGCCCTGCGGCAGATCATCGATGGAAAAGCTACTACCGCTGCTGAAGTACAACTGATCACAGCCGCAGCGCAAGCGCACATCACCACCAAGGCTGACCAAACGGCAGTAGGCTATCCTCAGGAAGCCAGCATCGTCAGTCTCTTCGAAGCGCGAGCGCAACAGTATGCCAACCGTACCGCCCTCAGCTTCGGCAATCAGCAACTCCGCTACCAGCAGTTGAACCAGCGCGCCAATCAAGTCGCCCACTATCTGCTCAATTTTGGCGTAGAACAAGACGATCTCGTCGGTATTTGTCTCGACGGCTCCATCGAAATGATCGTCGGTATCTTAGGCATTCTCAAAGCCGGCGGCGCCTACGTCCCCATCGATCCGACCTACCCGCAGAAACGTATCCGCTTCATCCTCGAAGATACTGCCAGCCGCATCGTCCTGACCACCGAGGCGCACCAATCGCTCTTCTCTCCTAATCAGGCCCTGCTCCTGCTGGATCGCGATCGCCAACAACTGGATCAGCTTAATACCGACAACACCAAGCTGGCCATCGCGCCTCACAATCTGGCCTACGTCATCTACACCTCCGGCACCACTGGCCAGCCGAAAGGCGTCCTGCTAGAGCATCGCAACGTCGTACGCCTCTTCTACACCGATCGACCATTGTTCGACTTCGGACCAGAGGAGGTCTGGGTGCTGTTCCACTCTTTCTGCTTCGACTTTTCAGTCTGGGAGATGTATGGCGCATTACTCTTCGGTGGGCGATTGGTGGTGTTGAATCGGGAGCAGTCCAGAGATACCTTTGGCTTCAAAGCCTTGCTGCGTACAGAAGGCGTAACGGTGCTGAATCAAACCCCCTCCGCCTTCTACCTCCTGCAAGAGCAAGTGGCTGCTGAGCCGATCCCCTTGGAGCTGCGTTACGTAATCTTCGGAGGGGAGGCCCTCAAGCCGGCGCAGTTGGCCTTTTGGAAACAGCAGTATCCCGATTGCAAATTGGTCAATATGTACGGTATTACGGAGACGACGGTGCATGTAACGTATAAGGAAATTACGGAGAAAGAAATCGCTAGCGGCCGCAGCAACATCGGGGTACCTATTCCGACCTTGAGCTGCTTTGTGCTGGATGAACAGCGGCGGGTGCAGCCGGTGGGCGTCGTGGGGGAACTCTATGTCGGCGGGCCTGGCCTGGCCCGCGCCTACCTCAACCGCGAGGCGCTGACGCAGGATCGCTTTGCGCCTTTTGCAATCAACGGTGAAGTACAGCGCTTTTATCGCACAGGAGATTTGGCCCGTTGGCTACCGGAAGGGGAGTTGGAATATTGGGGCCGTATCGATAGCCAGGTCAAAGTGCGTGGCTACCGCATTGAGCTGGGGGAGATTGAGCGTCGCTTGATGCAGTCTTCGCAGGTGCAGCATTGTACGGTCATTGCTCATCAACCACGCGAAGATCGCAATCAGCTGATTGCCTATGTGGTTCCTAAAGAAGCCTTGGATAAGGCTCAATTGTTGGAGGAACTTAAGGCGCAACTGCCAGATTATATGATTCCTGCAGCTGTGATCGCCATTGATCAACTGCCGATGACTGCCAGTGGTAAGCTGGACCGGAAAGCCTTGCCGAAACCGGAGGAATTGCAATTGGATCGGGAGGATTTTATTGCGCCAAGGACGGCGACGGAGCAGCGCATCGCTGCTATCTGGCAGTCGGTACTACAGCAGGAGCCCCCCTTTGGAATCAAAGATAATTTCTTTACGAGCGGAGGAGATTCCATCTTGCTGATTCGAGTCATCAGTCAACTCAAGCAAGCTTTTGCCAAAGACATTTCTATCCAACATTTTTATCAAATCTCGACTATTGAGCAGTTGGGTATCTACTTTGATGATGAGGCGGCGAGTACGGATATGGCCAATCGCAAGGCTGTTGTAGTTGCGGAGTTAGAAGCGTTGAGAAATACTATCTGGCCACAGCTTCCCGATGCCTCAGTAGTTGTGGATGTTTATCCGATGAGTGCTATTCAAAAGGGAATGGTCTTCGCCTCTTTGATGAACCCGGCTTTGGGAATTTATCACGATCAGTTTGCCTATCACGTTCCTGCGATGGACTTGGATCGTCTGACGCAGGCGCTGCAATTGATGGAAGAGAAACACGAGACTTTCCGTACGGCTTTCGATATGGAAAATTATGGAGAAGAGGTACAGTTGATCTATAAGAGTCGGCCGGTTTCGATTGGCTACGAAGATTTAAAGGAGCTGCCCAAGGAGAAGCAAGAGCAGCGCATCGCCCAGTTCATGAGTGGGGAGCGCAAGCGGCCATTTACCATTACAGCGGCTCCGCTTTGGCGGGTTGACGTATTTCATACTAATGAGCAGCAGATGGTCTTTGTGCTCCAAGCTCACCATGCTATCGCCGATGGTTGGAGTGTCGCCTCTTTTAATACAGAGCTGTATACGATTTATAAGGCTTTAGAGAAGAATCCAGCGTATCGCCCCGCACCATTGAAGGCCAGTTACAAAACAGCGATCATTGAGCATCGGGTAGAACAATCCAGCCCTGCAACGCTGTCCTATTGGCAGCGGGAACTGGCAGACTATAAGCGACTGGATATTTTTAGTCAGGAAGATTATTACAAAAAATACCTGCTGAGGTTTGAGCCAGAATTATTGGTTCAGCTCAGAGCTGTGGCCGCAGCAGAGTCAGTCGGTATCAAGGCTATGCTCTACGCGGCGACACTGTTTACCCTCAAGCAGTTTACCTACGAAAACGACTTAACAGTAGGGATGGTCTCTAATCTGCGTCCCGCCTGCGAAGATGGCGATAAGGTGCTGGGCTGTTTTCTCAACACCCTCCCTTTCCGCTCGCACATTCCAGTAGATCAGCGCACCGGCTGGAACCACTACTTCAAGATTTTGGAGCAACAGCTAGAAGAATTGAAGCAGCGCAATCGCATTACGCTCCATGATTTAGCCTTGTTGAAAAACGAACGGACCCGCGAGGGTAATCCATTTTTCGATGTACTCCTGAATTTCGTTGATTTCCATATCTACGATGAAATCGAAGTGGAGGAGGAACTGTCGAAAGATCTTTTGGAACTGAATAACTTTGAAGCGACCAATACTTTTCTTGACATCACGATCAGCACAACTGGTAATGAATTACTGCTGTCTTTCTCGACTCGGAAGATCCTACAGTCGGGCCTTCCCATCACCGAACTGGCCAATATCTTTGAGCGGACGCTGCGCTACATCATAGCCCATCCGCAGGCAATGATCCACCACACGACTACACTTTCGGAAAGTACAGAACAGCAACTATTACAAGCTGGTCAGCACCAGCATAGTGACTATCCCCGAGCGCAAAGCATCGTGGAAGTATTTAGTGCACAGGTCGCGATAAGTCCAGAGCGAAAGGCCCTGAGCTTCGAAGGGCAGCAATTGACCTACCGTCAGCTAGACGAGCGTTCTAACCAAATGGCGCGCTATCTAATGAAGCAAGGGCTCGGCGCAGAATCCCTAGTCGCCGTTGCGCTGCCGCGCTCTCCGGAGCTGATCATCAGTATACTCGGTATTCTCAAAGCAGGTGCCGCCTACGTTCCCCTCAACCCTACACTCCCCAAAGAAAGGATTGATTACATCATTCAGGATACGGATGCCAATATTGTGATCAGTCCAGCACTCTACCAAAAAGAGCATAGCAAAGTGACTCAGGAATCTACGGCTGCGCTTCCCCCGCAGGCGCATCCTGACCAGCTGGCCTATGTGATTTACACCTCCGGTACAACTGGCGTTCCCAAGGGAGTTATGGTGAGCCATCGCAATGTGGTAAGTCTTGTCAAAGGAGTAGACTACGTTCAGTTTAGCTCTAGCGATGTCTTGCTCTCCACGGGAGCGCCATCTTTTGATGCCGTTACTTTTGAGTATTGGGGAATGCTGCTGAACGGTGGAGAGCTGGTGCTTTGTCCTGAGGAAACCCTGTTGGATACCTTTGCGCTGCAAGCCCGGATCCAAGAACACCAGTGTACAAAAATGTGGTTTACTTCGGGCTGGTTTAACGAGTTGGTTGAAACCAATATCGACCTTTTTAAACCATTACAGAGTGTGCTGACTGGTGGGGAAAAAATTTCGCTTAATCATGTAGCGAGGTTGCGGACAACTTATCCAAAGTTACAAATCATCAACGCGTATGGGCCGACAGAGAATACGACGTTCTCCTTGATCTACGAAGTCGGAGCGACGGTTGCTGATGATATTCCTATCGGCTTACCACTGAACAATCGCCACGCCTATATTCTGGATCAATACCTACGTCCTGTCCCCATTGGCGTTCCGGGCGAACTCTGGGTCGGTGGCGATGGAGTGGCTCGCGCTTATCTCAACGATGAGCAATTGACCAATGATCGTTTCATCGACAATCCCTTCGACGGTCAGTCTCGCCTCTACCGCACGGGTGATCTGGCACGCTGGATTCCTGAAGGGCCGGATAAAGGACAAATTGCTTTCCTTGGCCGGATTGATGATCAGGTGAAAATCCGAGGCTTCCGTATTGAATTAGGGGAAATCGAAACGGCATTACTCCGCCATGAGCACATTAAGCAAGCAGTGGTACTCGCCCGTCCAGACGCCAAGGGCAGCAAGCAACTGGTCGCTTATCTGGTTACCCAAGACGCCTACGATCGCGAAGTCATTCGCCAATACCTGCGAACACAATTACCCCCTTACATGGTCCCCGCACTGCTGGTCCAGCTCGAAGAATTGCCACTGACCGCAAATGGAAAGGTTGATCGCAAAGCATTGCCTGAACCCGATGCCTCCGCCTTATTCTACAAAGAGCGTATAGCGCCGCAGAATGAGACGCAGCAAGGGCTGGCCGATATTTGGCAGGAGCTGCTCAACATCGAAGAGCTGGGTATTCACGATAACTTCTTCGAGTTGGGAGGCCACTCTCTGCTGGCGGCCCGTCTATCTACTCACCTCCAAAAGCAATTCGGTATTCGAGTGCCCATCAAGTCCCTTTTTGAGTACACCACTATTGCTGATCTATCCAAATACCTTCAGCTGCTGCAAATGGAGCAGGAGCGCGATGAAGATGAAGAAACCTTTGAACTCTAAGCTGTATTGCCCTCAAGAATGAATAACGATACTGCTGTTTTAGATTTATTGCTGGAAGCCAAGGAAAAAGGCATTTCTCTTTTCCTTAAGGATGAAAAGCTCCGGTATGCAGTGGCCAAGCATGCTCCACTGGATAAGGATTACCTGAGCCATCTTAAAAATCATAAGGAGGAGATCATTGCTTTTTTAGAAAAGGAGCGAGATAACCTCGCCGGTGCCCAATCTCGGCAAAGTGCTATTGAGGCTTTTGATCGGAAAACGCAGCAAAAAATCCCCCTTTCCTTTGCTCAAGAGCGCCTTTGGTTTATCGACCAATTGGAGGGGACGGTGCATTACCATATTCCTACGGTACTTCGTTTGCAGGGGGACTTGGACCCTGCGCTTTTGGCCAAGGCGCTGACGCAGATTGTGGAGCGGCACGAAGTCTTACGGATGGTGATTAAAGAAGAGCAGGGAGTGCCCTATCAGGAAAAAATACCAGCGGATCGATGGGAGATGGCCTATCAGGAAAAGGCTAGGGTAGGGCAAGAATTGAAGGCCTATATTGCGGATTGTATCGCTCGTCCCTTCGATCTAGCGAAGGATTATATGCTACGGGCGGAGTTGATTTGTTGTGGAGAAGAGGAGCATATGCTGGTGCTGGTCTTGCATCATATTGCTGCGGACGGTTGGTCGCTTTCCATTTTAGTGAAAGATTTGGTAACGGCTTATCAGGCTTTGCAGCAGGGGAAGAGGCCGGCCTTTTTGGCGATGCCCATCCAGTATGCGGACTATGCTTTTTGGCAGCGCCGCGAATTTTCGGAGGCGGTGATGGCGGAGAAGATGAAGTGGTGGAAAAAACAACTGAGTGGCCTTAGCCCCCTGGCTTTACCGACCGATTTCCCTCGCCCTGCTCGGCAGAGTTTGCGGGGAAGGATACATCAATTTGCCATTGACAAAAAGACGAGCGATCAGCTCCATGCGCTAGCCCTTCGCGAGGGAGCGACTTTGTTTATGTGTCTGCTAAGTAGCTTCAAAATCTTGTTGGCGCGCTACAGTCGACAAAAGGATATTTGCGTTGGCACGCCGCTGGCGAATCGCGATCGTAAGGAGTTGGAGCCGCTTGTTGGCTTCTTTATTAATACGCTGGCGCTGCGTTCGGATTTGAATGGGGGTGTGGATTTTATGGAGTTGCTGCGACAGGTGAAGCGGCGTACGTTGGTGGCCTATGCTCATCAGGAGGTTCCCTTTGGTCAAGTTGTTGAGCAGGTGGAGCCGCAGCGTGATCTGAGTCGTAGTCCGCTCTTTCAGGTGATGTTTGCTTTGCTCAATACCCCCGAGGTGCCTACCTTGAAACTCGGTAATCTCCGTATTGCCTCCGGCCCCTCCGAGCACATCAGCGCCCAGTACGATCTGACCCTCAATGTCGTCGAATCTTCCTCCGGCCTAAAGGCCAGCTTCGAATACTGCAGCGATCTCTTCGAAGCCTCCACCATCGAGCGAATGGCGGACCATTTTCAACGACTCCTGAAAGCCATTGTCGCCAATCCTCATCAACAAATCAGTCACTATACTTTTCTATCCCCCGAAGAGGAAACACAATTACTGCATGACTTTAATTCACCATTAAGATCAAAGCGTAAGGAGCCTACCGTCATTGAATTATTTAGAGCACAAGCTACCCGGTATCCTAAGCAGATCGCATTGATTTTTGAAAAGCAGCGACTCAACTATCAGGAAGTAGAAGAGCGCAGCAACCAACTGGCCAACTACCTATTGGCCCAGCCCCCCGCTGGAAAATTAATCGCAGTTTGCCTAGCGCCTTCCATAGCATTGCCCATTACTATTTTAGGCATTCTCAAAGCGGGCTACGCCTATGTCCCCATCGACCCTACTTATCCAAAAAAGAGAATCCATTACCTCCTGCAAGATACCGCAGCAGCATTGCTGATCACCCATTCTCCATTCAGCGAAAAATTAGATCTCCCTTCAAATACTGAAGTCCTATTTATTGACGAAGAGGAAAATATACAAAAGGCTAATGCTACAATGCCTAGCCAGCCCATCGATCCCGAAGCACTGGCCTATGTCATCTACACCTCGGGTTCTACCGGCCAGCCTAAAGGCGTTCTGGTCACCCACCACAACCTCAGCGTACGCCTACAGGGAGAAGGCCAATACCTCGATCGGCTCCAAGCAATCAGGGCTATTCTCCTCACCAACTACGTCTTCGATGTCTCTCTACTCGAACTCTTCCTCCCCCTCATCAGCGGTGGCTATCTCCTCATTCCCTCCTCCGCCACTCGTTACGAACTGCCCGAGTTGATTCAACGGATGATCGAAGAAAACATCAACTTACTCCAAGGTACTCCGGGCTATCTGAGCCAACTACTCACGGCCCTCACGCCCCAACAGGCTAGTGACTTATCTCTACAAACCATTTGCGTAGGAGGAGAGTCGCTGCCCCCTCAGCTCGTCCAAAGCATCAAGGCCCAGCTTCCCGAGGTCCAACTAAATAACCATTACGGCCCCACCGAAACTACCATCGACGCAACGGCGCTGAAAGACATCCAGCACTTTGAACGCAATATCATCGGTCATCCATTTTACGATACCACCAGCTACATCGTCGATGACCATTTACAGTTGCTTCCCATCGGCGTTTTCGGTGAACTCTTAATCGGTGGGCCAGGGGTCACTCAGGGCTACCTCAATCGCCCCGAGCTGACGGCCGCTGCCTTCATCGACGCTGCCTTCGGAACCCTTCCCACCCAGCGCCTCTACCGCACTGGCGACCTAAGCCGCTGGCTACCCGATGGGAAAATTGAATTCGCTGGGCGCATTGATGAGCAAATAAAAATCCGAGGCTATCGAGTAGAGCTGAGCGAAATTGAGCAGGTGATAGGCTCCTTGTCTATGGTCCGACAATGTGCCGTCGTTGCCGTCGGTGCACAGCATAAAAGATTGATCGCCTACCTCATCCCTCCAACCCATTACGATAAAGACCAGCTACAAAAAGAACTAAAAGAGCGACTGCCCGATTACATGGTTCCGGCGCAATTTGTAGAGCTTAATGCTCTCCCACTCTCTGCTACTGGAAAGGTAGACAAAAAAATGCTGCCGGAACCTCCTTCGATTTTTACCCCACAACAATACTTTGCTCCGCGTACAGCGATCGAGAAAAAGCTAGCCAACATCTGGCAAGATTTGCTGGAACTGGAAAAGCCCAGTTTGAGTGATCATTTTTTCGAGGTCGGCGGACATTCCCTGCTGGCCATGCGAATGGTGGCCGCCATTCGGCAGGAATTTGACATTGAGTTGCCTGTTAAATTGATTTTTGCTCATCCCCAATTAGAGGCCCTGGCTAGGGTCCTGGACCAGCAAGCCCAGGGTCAATTATGGCCTGCGCTCCAAGTACAAGAGCGGGAGGATCAAATTCCGCTTTCTTTCTCGCAGGAGCGCCTTTGGTTTATTCATCAATTGATTGGTAGTCAGCATTACCATATGCCGACAGTACTGCGTCTACAAGGCCCGCTGAATGTCGAGGCTCTGCGAAAAGCATTGGTCGAGATGGTCAAGCGCCACGAAGTCCTGCGCACTTGTTTTTACGAGCTAGAAGGTAAAGCCTGGCAGCAAATTTTACCGATCAATCAATGGAACTGTGCCTTCACCATTGCGGAAGGAGAGGAGCAGATTGCACAAATCATCACCACCGCCATCGATGAACCGTTTAATCTGAATACCGATCATCCCATCCGTTGTCATTTGATTCAACGGAGTGAGGAGGATCATGTTTTGCTGGCCGTCATTCATCACATCGCTTTTGATGGCTGGTCTTTTTCTGTTTTTGTGAAAGAATTGGTCGCGCTGTACGGTACCTTTTGTGAAGGGACATCGACGGCGCTTCCTGCACTGCCATTGCAGTATGCAGACTATGCCATCTGGCAACGTAAGCATTTGTCTGGGGAGGTGTTGGAGCAAAAAATGAACTACTGGATTCGGCAGCTTGATCAAATAGAGCCCTTGAATCTGCCGACTGATTTTCCGAGGCCGACGACACAAAGTACGGAGGGAGCACTATGGAATACAAAGATTGGTTTAGCTGAACAGGAGGCGTTGAAACGCTTGGCGCAGCAAGAGGGCGTAACTTTATTTATGCTCCTGCTGGCTACCCTAAAGGTTCTTTTGTACCGCTACAGTGGTCAGGAAGATCTCTGTGTGGGCAGCCCAGTTGCGAATAGAATGCAAAAGGAGACCGAGGCGCTGGTCGGCTTTTTTGTCAATACTCTAGCTTTGCGCAGCGACCTGAGTGGGAACCCTTCCTTTAAAACGCTGTTGGCTCAAATTAAGGAAACGACGCTGGACGCTTACAGTCATCAGGAAGTTCCTTTTGAGAAAATTGTTGAGCAGATGGGTATCCGTCGCGATCGCAGTCGTACGCCGATTTTTCAGGTGCTATTTGTCTTGCAAAATACGCCAGAGGTGCCAGATTTACAGCTCGGAGAAGTGAAGCTTTCGGCGGAGCCTTCCAATTTTAAGATTTCAAAATTTGATCTCACTTTTACCTTGGAGGAACGGCCCAGCGGAATCCATTTCAGTGCAGAATATTGTACGGCGCTTTTTACCGCAGCGACTATTGAGCGGATGATGCAACATTTCCACAATCTTCTGGAAGCGATTCTGGCTCAACCAGATACACCGATCGGACAATTGCAGCTGTTGTCTGCTGCGGAGGAGCAGCGCCTGCGCGTAACGCTGAACGACCAATGGGTGAATTATCCGAAGGAGGAAACGGTTATTGATTTATTGGAACGGCAGGTGGAACGGACACCGGACCGCTGTGCTTTGGTTTTTGGAGATCGACGCTATACTTATGCAGCTATTAATCATAAGGCCAATCAGCTGGCTCGTTTTCTGGCAGCGCGTGCGGGGGTGAAGCCTGGCGATGGGGTGGCGGTCTTGATGGAGCGCTCGGGTTGGTATGCGATTGCGATGATAGGGATTATGAAATTGGGGGCAACTTATATTCCGTTGGACATCAACTATCCAGTGGTGAAGCTGCGGCACATTATTGAAGATAGTCAGGCGAAAGTCTTGCTGGCCAATCAGCCGAACGAGAAGGCGCGGAGCTTGGGTGATTGTTTGGATATTGAAGAAGGGGAAGCCCTGCAAGATTTTGCCATAGAGAATTTAGCCCGACAAATTAAAGGGCAAAGCCTATCTTATATCATCTATACCTCTGGCTCTACTGGCCAGCCTAAAGGCGTCGAACAAACCCAGCTGATGCTTTATAACCTCATCCGCTGGGATATGGAAGCCGCAGGTTTTCAACACCAACAAAAACACTTGCAATTTTCTTCCTTCAGCTTTGACTCCTCCCTGCACGACATCTACTACGCCTTCAGTACCGGCGGAACCATTTACCTCCTCAACGAAGAATTGCGCAAGGACCTCTGGCAAGTCAAAGACTATATCCTAGAACAGGGCATCGCCACCGTCTCCATGCCCTACTCTGCCCTCAAACCCCTGTTTGACGAAATCGAGCTGAGTGCCTTCGACGGCCACCAGATAGAAGAAATCGTTTCCACAGGCGAACAGTTGTACATCAATGGAGGCCTGCGAACTTTTTTAAAACACCACCCCAAGGTAAAAATATTCAATCTCTACGGCCCCTCCGAAACCCACGTAGTAACGGGCTGTCATTATAGCTTTGCTGAAGGGGAGGTACCCGTAAAGGCGTCCATTGGAAAAGCGGTTTACAACACCAGCCTCTATATTTTTGATTCCAACTTGTGCCTACTGCCCGAAGGCATCAAAGGCGAAATTTACATCGGTGGCTACAACCTCGCCCGAGGCTATCGCGGCCGCCCCGAGCTAACCGCAGAGAAATTTATCCCCAATCCCTACCAGCCCGAAGAACTGCTCTACCGCAGTGGCGACTGGGGACGCTGGGAACCGGACGGCAGCATTGAGTACCTGGGGCGCATCGATGATCAGGTGAAAATCCGAGGCTATCGCATCGAGCTGGGCGAAGTAGAAACGGTGCTGCAAGCCTGTCCGCTGGTCAATCAGTGCGTGGTATTGGCTAAGATGGATGCGCAGGACAATAAGCGCCTGGTGGCCTACTTAGTCGCGGAAGGCGAGTACGATAAATTGGCCATCCAAAGTTATTTGCAAAGCCAACTTTCGGATTATATGATTCCCTCGCTGATTATGGAATTACCGGAGCTGCCGCTGACCTCAAACGGCAAGGTCGACAAACGCGCGCTGCCCAGCCCCGAGGCTTCTGCGCTGCTCAGCAATGTCTATGTGGCACCGACGAGCGAGATAGAAAAAGTGTTGGCCTCAATTTGGAAAGATTTGCTGCAAGTGGAGCGGGTAGGAGTAAAAGATAATTTCTTTGAACTGGGGGGACACTCTCTGATGGCCATGCGCGTGGTGGCCGCTATTCGAAATCAACTGCAAAAGGAAATTCCGGTGAGCCTGCTCTTTAGTCATATGACGATTCAGAAATTGGCAGCTCATTTAGAAACACAGGAGGAGCAGTCGCTTCTTCCACCGCTGGTACCGCAGGAACGACCGGCCACTGTCCCACTATCGTTTGCACAAGAGCGGCTGTGGTTCATCGATCAGCTGGAAGGCAGTATCCATTATCATATTCCGATTGTTCTGCGCCTGCGGGGGGGATTGGATAAGGCGGCGCTGGGGTTTGCTTTGCAAAGTATTGTAGACCGCCACGAAGTACTTCGGACGGTGTTTAAAAATATTGATGGACGGCCGGTGCAGACTTTATTGCCTGCGAGGACCTGGCATTTGCAGGAAGTGGAGACAGTAGAGATTCAAGAATCTAAGCAGCGGGCTGCGTGGATGAAAGCAGCGATTGCTATGCCTTTTGACCTTGAGCAGGATCATATGCTGCGAGGGCAGATCGGTCAATTGAATGAAGAGGAGCATCTATTGGTTTTGGTCTTGCACCACATCGCCGCGGATGGCTGGTCGCTGGCTATTTTTGTCGAGGAGTTGGTAGGATTGTATAACACGAAAGTCAAAGGAGGCAGGCCCCAATTGCCCGACTTACCGGTACAATATGCAGACTATGCGCTTTGGCAGCGTCGTCATTTAAGTGGTGAAATGTTGGCCGACAAACTGCGTTATTGGGAACACCAATTAAGTGACGTCGAACCCCTTAATCTGCCTACTGATTTCGAACGGCCAAGTATCCAAAGTACCCAAGGGGCTTTAGTCAGTACTCAGCTGGATCAGTTGACTAGCCAAGGGCTAAAAAGGTTGGCGCAGCAAGAAGGAGTAACGCTATTTATGCTCTTGCAAGCAGCCCTGAAAATTCTTCTCTATCGCTACACAGGGCAAACAGATATTTGCATTGGCAGCCCAATTGCTAACCGTCGTCAAACCAGTTTTGAACCTTTGATTGGATTCTTCCTCAATACCCTCTGCCTACGTAGCAATCTGGAAGCTAATCCTCGTTTCATCGACCTATTGGCTCGTGTGAAAAAGACGACTTTGGAGGCCTATAATCATCAGGATATTCCTTTTGAAAAAATTGTCAAGCGATTGGGTTTGGCAAAAGATCGCAGTCGAAGCCCCATTTTTCAAGTGCTTTTTAACCTACAAAATACACCAGCGATAAGCACCTTGGAATTGGAAGGATTGGAGCTGATTCCGGAGGAGGAAGACCATACCGTTGCCAAGTATGATCTGTCTTTTTCTGTGGTAGAAAATAGTAAGGGCTTGGAGGTCGCCATTGAATATTGCAGCGATTTATTTCTACAATCTTCAGCGGATCGCCTGCTGGGTTATTTCCAACAACTCCTTCAATCTATCATCGCTACACCAGCGCAAACTATTGATCAATTAGGGATTTTATCTGCTCAGGAAAAAGTACAGCTCGTTCAGCAGTTAGATGGAAAAGTTGTTCCTTTCCCCCAAAACAAAACGCTAGTCGATCTCTTTAGGGAGCAGGTGGAGCAGGTACCGAATCGGCCTGCACTATTTTTTGAAGATCAGCAATTGAGTTTCCGGGAGTTGGATGAAAAAAGTAATCAGTTGGCGCACTACTTACGGCGCAAAGGCGTGCGAAAAGAGCGTTTGGTCGCCATCTGTATTGATCGCTCTCTAGAGATGATGATTGGCTTACTAGGAATTCTCAAAGCCGGCGGCGCCTACGTCCCCATCGACCCCGACTATCCGCAAGAGCGCATCCGCTACCTACTGGCAGATACCCAGGTCGGCTGGGTGCTGAGCAGTAGTCATCGTGCTTCCCAAATCACCGGCCCGCCCGCCGAGCTGATCCTACTGGACACGCATTGGCCCTTCATCGCCGAAGAATCAACGCAAAATATCGAAGTAAAAATAACTGCCGAAAATCTGGCCTACGTCATTTACACTTCCGGCTCAACCGGGCAGCCTAAGGGCGTAATGAATCAACATAGCGGGGTGGTCAATCGCTTGCTTTGGTCACAAAATTATTTTCAGCTTGACCACGCGGTCGATGTCGTTTTACAAAAAACAACCTTCTGTTTCGACGTTTCGGTCTGGGAACTATTCTGGCCGATGATCACTGGGATACCGTTGGTTTTTGCTCGTCCTGAAGGTCATAGAGACAGCCAATATCTAAAGGCTTTAATTGAGGAGAAAAAAATTACTTATGTGCACTTCGTGCCTTCTATGCTAGACGTTTTCTTACTCAATATTCAATCGGGCGACTGTCCCAAATTGAAGCGCGTGCTGTGCAGCGGGGAAGCCCTTACCTCGGCACAAGTAGCGCAACTCCGACAAAAGCTACCACACGTCGAATTGCATAATCTTTACGGTCCTACGGAAGCTGCCATTGAAGTCAGCCATTGGCCCGTACCGGCCTCTCCAATAACAGTAGTGCCCATCGGTAAAGCCATCGCTAATACGCGTCTTTACATCATGACGGCCTCCGGCGAACACGCTCTACCTCGGGCTATGGGCGAGCTGTACATCGGTGGCCTCCAAGTGGCCCGCGGCTACCTCAATCGCCCGGAGCTAACCCAGGAGCGCTTCCGCCCCGATCCTTTTAGCAAAGACCCTACCGCTCGCCTCTACAAAACAGGCGACCTCGTCCGCAGGCTGCCCGATGGTAATATTGAATACCTCGGCCGCTTGGATCACCAAGTCAAAATTCGGGGTTATCGCATTGAGTTGGGAGAAATTGAGGCGGCACTGCTGGCTCTGTCTACTGTTCGTCAATGCTTAGTGCTGGCGCGTGAAGTGGGTACAGGAAATAAGCAACTCATCGCCTATCTGGTCGTCGAAGAAGGCTGGGATAAAGCAGCTACTCAACAAGCTTTACTGACTCAGCTACCCGCTTATATGGTACCCGGTTATTACCTATCCTTAGAAGCTTTGCCGCTTATGCCTAATGGAAAGGTTGATCGTAGCGCCTTACCATTACCTGACGCTGTGGGACTTAGTACCGTATCTTATTTAGCTCCACAGACAGAGCTGGAAATTCAATTGGCCAGCATTTGGAGTCGCTTGTTGGGGCTTGAAAAAATTGGTCGACAGGATAGCTTCTTTGAGCTGGGCGGCCACTCCCTGCTAGCGATGCGCGTCCTCTCTGCAATTCGTGAAGAACTGGGCATAGAATTGAGTGTGGCGATCTTATTCTCGCATCATCAATTGGAGGAGTTGGCTGGTTTTATACAGCTGCAAGGTCGACAAACAGCAATGCCGGAGATTACTGCGCGGAGTGGAGCTACCAAGGTGCCCCTATCTTTTGCTCAAGAGCGTATTTGGTTTATCGATCGTTTGGAGGGCAGTACGCAGTACCATATCCCGATGATCTTCCGCCTAAAAGGAAGTTTGGGTGTGCCAGCATTAGAGGTGGCCTTCCGCGCTGTTGTTGAACGTCATAAGGTGTTGCGTACGATCTTTAGAGAAGAGCAAGGGCAGGTTTGGCAAGTGGTTCGAGAGGCAGCAGCTTGGCGCATGGAGGTGCAGCAGGCCACAGCTTGGCGCACTGATCAGTACGAGCAATGGATGCAAGCGGCAACCTATGCTCCTTTTGATTTGGGGTCGGATTATATGCTGCGGGCGCATTTATTGCAGGAGGGCGAAGCCCATTATCAACTCATTTTTGTGGCGCATCATATTGCTTCTGATGGTTGGTCAATGCCGATATTGGTGAGTGAACTGGTAGAATATTACCGGGCCATTCAGGAGGAGCGCGAAGCGCGACTGTCGGCGCTTCCGATCCAGTACACCGATTATGCCCTTTGGCAGCGCGATTGGTTAAAGGGGGAGGTGTTGAATAAAAAGCTGAGTTATTGGAAGCAGCAGTTGATGGGGACAAGCATGCTGGATTTGCCGACGGACTTTGCTCGACCACCGAAGGGGAGTACGCGCGGGGCGGCGGCGACCTTTGTGCTCGAAGGGCCGACGCGTAAAGCTTTGTACAACTTGGCGAAGGAAGAGGGGGCGACACCGTTTATGATTTTACTCAGTCTGTTTAAAGTACTGCTTTATCGCTACAGCAATCAGGAGGACATTTGTGTGGGCATACCTATTGCCAATCGTACGCATGCGCAGGTGGAGCCATTGATTGGTTTTTTCCTCAACACACTAGCCCTTCGTTCTGATCTGAATGGTCAGCTTAGCTTTAAAGATTTGTTGGCACAGGTACGGACGACGACCTTAGAGGCTTACGATCATCAGGATATTCCTTTTGAAAAGATATTGGAAATTGTTCAGCCGGAGCGCCACTTGAATCGCAACCCATTGTTCCAGGTCTTTTTCAATATGCTCAATCTGCCGAAGGGAGAGGCGATTGAATTGGAGGAATTAACCATCAGTCCATTGCCTGAGGCCAGCATTCAATCGAAGTTTGACCTTACGCTTTACATTGCCGAGGGGAGTGAAAATGTGGTCGGTACTTTTGTTTATGCGGTGGACTTGTTTAGTGCAGAGCGGATGACGGCGATGTGTCAGCACTTTAAGGAGTTGGTGGCGTCGGTGCTAGTGCAGCCGGAGGGGCAGATTACTCAATTAAACTTTTTATCCGCAGAAGAAAGAAAGGCGCAAGAAGATGAACTCGACGACTTCTTTGCCGATTAATCACCCACGCTACAAATCGGGCTATTGTCAAAATAGCTTAATACTATGATGCACGAAAACGTCATTAAATTATTTCGAAAAAATGCACAACGTTGGCCTCAGCGTACTGCCATCACTGATGGGCAGCGTCGTATTTCCTATCAAGCTTTAGAAGACGCTACGGAGGAACTGGCCAGGCATTTGGATGATGCGGGGCAGCAAAGAGAAGAGCTGTGTTTTGTTTTTCTGCAATCGACATCGGCGATGATTCATTCCTTGATCGGTGTATTTAAGAGTGGGAAAATTTATGTGCCGATCAGTCTGGATTTTCCTGATGAACGCCTTCGGGAGTTAATAAAGACCTATGCACCTGATTGGATTATTCTGGATCAGCAAAGTGCGGAGCGGTTCCAAAATATTCGGAGAAAAGTTAAAGGGGTACAATTTAAAATTTGTTGCTACGACCTGACTGCGCTTGATCACCATTTGATTGCGGAGGAGGATGTTTTGATTACAAAAAATCAACGCGCGCAAGCGCATTCGATCACCGCTATTGAGTTGCACCCCGAGTCGCCTTGCTACATTTATTTTACCTCGGGATCAACAGGCCAACCCAAGCCCATTCTCGGAGCCTTCAAAGGCATCAATCACTTTGTCGATTGGGAGCTTAACTTCCTCCAGCTACCCGACCAACTTCGCTGTAGCCAGTTCTCCTCCCCGACCTTCGATGCCTTCCTCCGCGATTTATTCGTTCCCCTTTGCAGCGGTGGCACCCTCTGCCTCCCCCCACGCAGAGATGGACTTATCCAACTGGAGGGCCTGCTGGATTGGCTGGCCAATGAACAGGTTAACCTCATTCATTGTGTCCCTACACTCTTCCGAGAACTCACTGCACTTCACGAGCCACAAAAGCAATTGCCGGAATTACAATACCTCTTACTTTCCGGCGAACGCCTCTTCGGAGAAGATGTCCACAACTGGCGGCAGGTCTTCGGCCACCACACCGAACTTATCAACCTCTACGGCCCCTCCGAAACCACGATGGTCAAATTTGCCTACCGCATTCCCAACGACCAACTACCCAATACCATCCCCATCGGCCAACCTATCGAAGGGTGTAAAGCCATCTTACTAGATGAAAACGGCCACCCTTGCAAAAAGGGAACGAATGGAGAAATCTATCTCCGAACGCCTTACTGCACTTTGGGCTACTACCAGAATGCGGCATTGACCGACCAAGTATTCGTCAGCCATCCTCTCCTCAACAATGCGGAGGAGCGCCTGTACAAAACTGGAGATTTAGCAGTTGTGAATGCACAAGGGCAGTATGAATTCAAGGGGCGGAAAGATTTTCAAGTGAAGATCAGAGGCGTTCGGGTGGAATTGGAGGCCATTGCTATACAATTGCATCAACACGATGAAGTGGAGGATGCATTGGTGTTTTATGATGATCACACCAAGGCGCTGTCTGCCTGCATCAAATCGCCCAATGGCCTTGATCAAGAGACGGTAAAGACCTACTTGGAGCAATTGCTACCCGTCTACATGGTGCCTTCGAACTATCTATTTCTAAAACAATTTCCCAAAACCAGCAGCGGTAAAACGAATCGCAGACAACTGCAAGAGTTGGTTCGGCAGGCTTTGAAAAAGTCAGCTCCCTTCACTGCTCCGCAGACAGCTACGGAGAAGATCTTGGCCCAAATATGGAGCACACTACTGCACCGCGATCCCGTTGGTGCGGAGGATAACTTTTTCGAATTGGGCGGTCATTCTTTACTGGCTACTCGCGTCGTCGCTGCGGTGGCTAAGGAGTTGAATGTCCAGCTTTCCATCAAAGATATTTTTACCCAGCCCACCGTCCGCTCCCTCGCCCACCTCATTGATCAAGGAGCACAAGCGGTCCAGCTTCCTCCAATCACCGCAGAAGAGCGGCCCGCCGCCATTCCGCTTTCCTACTCGCAGGAGCGGCTCTGGTTCATCGATCAATACCAGGGCAGTCGGCAGTACCATATCCCTGCTATATTGCGCATCAAAGGCCCATTAGATCAAGAGGCCCTGGCCCAGTCGCTTAAGGCCCTGGTGGAGCGCCATGAAGTGCTGCGCAGTACCTTTGATACGGTGGAGGGGCAGCCCGTTCAGCGAGTGCAGCGTGCCGATGAGTGGCGCTTGGAGCGAATCATGGCCGTCGATAGACCCGAAAATATGGAGGCCTTTATCCAAACTGAAATTGGCAAAGCCTTCGATCTGAGTAAGGACTATATGTTTCGTGCGCAGTTGGTTCGATATACCGCAGAAGAGCATATGCTGATATTGGTCACTCATCATATCGCTGCTGATGCCTGGTCGATTGGGGTGATGATCAATGATTTGATGGCGATGTACCGCGCTTTTCAAAAGCAGGAGCCGCCGCAGTTGGCCCCACTCCCTGTGCAATACGCCGACTACGCCATCTGGCAACGTCGCCATTTTTCGGAGCAGGTGATGGCCGAGAAAATGGATTGGTGGACTACCCAACTGGCCGCATTACCTCCACTGAATCTGCCAACGGATTTTCCTCGACCTGCTGAGCAGAGTTTACGTGGCCATAGCCTGGGCTTCAGTCTTCCGGCGGACTTAGTAGAAGGTCTGAGGGCATTCTCTCTCCGGGAGGGAACCACCTTATTTATGACTTTACTGGCCGCTTTCAAAGTCCTACTGTATCGCTATAGTGGACAGGAGGATATTTGTGTCGGGACCCCGGTTGCCAATCGTAATGATAACGCATTGGATAATCAGATTGGCTTTTTTATCAACACCCTGGCTTTGCGCAGTGACTTGAGTGGTACCCCTGCTTTTTCCACCTTTTTACAAAAAATAAAAGCAGTGACGCTCGATGCTTATGAGCGCCAGGAAGTCCCTTTTGAGCAGATCGTTAAGGCGGTAGTTAAGGAACGGGATAGAAGTCGACATGCCTTATTTCAAGTGGCTTTTGATTTACAAAATGCTCCGCAGTCGGAGGCTGCACCGCTGGGAGATTTAGAATTGCTACACGAGCCCTTCGAGCGTGGACGATCGTTGTACGACCTGCGCTTCACGGCGACAGAAATCGGAAAAGGCTTATACCTTAGCATAGAATATTGTATTGATCTATTCACTGCCGAAACGGTGGAACGAATGGTCGGTCATTTCCAGAATATATTGACGGCTGCCCTCGCTGTACCTGCTACACCCATCGATGAGCTGAGTCTGCTGGGGAGTGAGGAAGAGCAGCACATTTTAAAAGCATTCAATTTTTTACCTACTCATTATCCGCGGGAACAAACAATCGTTGCATTGTTTGAAATTGAAGTTGCCCGCCGCCCGGAGGCTCTGGCCCTGATTGATGGGGAGCTAAAGTTGAGCTATTCTGAACTCAATCGGAAGGCCAACCAGCTGGCTCACCATCTGCGTGATCATTATGGGCTAGAGCCCGGGCACATTGCTGGAGTACTGATGCACCGATCGGCTGGTTTGATCATCAGCCTGCTGGCCATCCTCAAAACAGGGGCGGCCTATTTACCACTGAAAACAAATAATCCTTGGTTTCGAAATCGCGCTATTCTTGAAGATGCTGAGGTCAAGGTTTTACTGTCAACGAATCACTATCAGGCATTACTGAATGATTACTCCTCGCCCCTCTTAATGCTGGATCAACTGGTAAGTCAGTCGATGGCGAAGGACCATAATTTATCTCCTCAAATTCAGCCCACCGATCTGGCCTACGTCATCTATACCTCTGGTACCACGGGCCTACCGAAAGGCGTACTGGTCACGCACCGCAATGTAGTCAGCTTGGTGAAGGGTGTAGATTATGTCCACCTGACCCCGGAAGACAAAATGCTGTCCACCGGAGCACCTTCTTTTGATGCCAGTACTTTTGAATATTGGGGATTACTCCTTAACGGCAGTCAACTGATACTTTGTACCGAAGCCGAATTACTAGATACCTCCGCCCTATTGGCATTAGTGAAAAGGTATGGCTGTACAAAAATGTGGTTCACCACCAGTTGGTTCAATAGCTTGGTTGATAATAACCTGGAATTGTTCCAACACATCAAGGTGGCCATGACCGGAGGCGAAAAAATGTCAACGGTACACGTCCACAAACTAAGAGCCGCCTGTCCTGATTTGGAAGTGATCAATTTTTATGGTCCCACAGAAAATACTACTTTTTCCACCTATTATAAACTTGGAGAAGAGTTTCCAGAGAATGTTCCCATCGGTCGGCCACTGAATAATCGTACGGCCTACATCCTGGATCATCATCAGCGCCTCTGCCCTGTCGGAGTAATCGGTGAACTCTGGGTTGGTGGCGATGGGGTCAGCCGAGGTTATCTCAAAGATGAAGCCTTAACCGCTGCTAAATTTCACGATGATCCCTTCCGTCCCGGCGCGCGCATCTACCGCAGTGGCGACTTAGCGCGCTGGCGTGCCGACGGGATGATTGAATTCATCGGGCGTGCCGATCGGCAAGTTAAAATCCGAGGCTTTCGAGTCGAACTGGGAGAAGTCGAACAGGCCCTCCGCCACATGGAAGCCATACAAAACTGCGCTGTCATCGATTGGATCGACAGCAAGGGAAGAAAATGCCTAGTGGCCTATTTGATTGCCAAAGAAGAATTGGATCGGGAAAAAATACAGCACCACCTCAGCGAGCAATTGCCCAGCTACATGATCCCTCAACTCTGGATGTCCGTTGAGCAGCTTCCCCTTAACAGCAGCGGTAAATTGGACCGTCGAGCACTCCCCACACCCGACGAATCGGCCCTGCCCCGTAAGGTCTTCGTTCCTCCTTCTACTCCAACCGAGGAGCAACTGGCCCGCCTCTGGCAGGACCTCCTAAAAGTCGACCGAGTCGGTGCTGACGATGATTTTTTCGAACTGGGGGGGCACTCTCTGCTCGCCACCCGCCTGGCCTCCGCCATCAAAGAACAGTTTGAGGTCAAGGTGTCTATTTTGAAAATTTTCCAGCTCCTGTCCCTCGCTCCCTTGGCTGCTTACATTGATGTGTTGAAGCAGCAGCAGGAAGAAGATGGAGATTTTGAGCATTTTAATATTGATGATTTGTAGCGCGACATCGTCGTCCCTTCGGGGCCTTTGGCATTTTTGGTGGACGGTAGATGGCAAACGACCGCCTGCCTGTCGGCAGGAAGTGAGACGCAAAAAAGTGCGGAGCAATTGCGTCCTAATACGAACCATCACGATCGCCGTCCACCGTCTACCAAAGCGCCAACGGCGCTCAACCAAACCCAAAGCAGTGAACGCATCACAGGGCGAACCCCAACCAATCCGGTGAAGCCCCCAAAGCAAAGTAAAAAAATGAAGACAGCCTATCAACAAGTAGCCGACCTCATCAGCCGTGCCCAGCAAATGGGTCTGTCGGTGTATGAGCAGCAGGAGGAGCTGATGATTAAAGCGGCCAAGAATGTTAAGATTGATCCTTCTATTCTTAAAGAAATTAAGGAGCATAAGGAGGAGTTGTTATTGTTCTTAAAAGATGCTGGGCAGCGGGAGTCGTTAGACTTGAAGACAGCGATTCCGGTGGTGAAGCGGGGAGGAACGGAAAGGATTCCTTTATCTTTTGCCCAGGAGCGCCTTTGGTTAGTGGACCAGCTGAATGGCAGTTTGCAATACCATGTTTCGAGGGTGTTGAAGCTGAAGGGGGTCTTGAGAAGGGAGGTCTTGGAGAAGGTGTTGCGGGCGATAGTTGAGCGGCATGAGCCTCTGCGGACGGTGATTAAGACGGAGTCGGGGAGGCCGTATCAGGATTTTCTTTCGGCGGAAGATTGGCACCTAGATTATCGAGAAGGGGAGGAGTTGGCAGAGCTGCATGCCTTGCAGCAGTATGTGGGGAAGCAGCTTTTGCGGGCCTTTGATTTGGCGAAGGATTTTATGTTTCGGGGGCAGCTTTTGAAGATCGGGGAGGACGAGTATTTGCTGGTTTTGATTTTGCACCACATTGCGGCCGATGGTTGGTCACTGTCGGTGTTGGTTGATGATTTGATTCGCTTTTATGAGGCGGAGCAGGCCGGTCGTCCTTTGCGGGTGGAGTCTTCGGCGCTTCAGTATGCGGACTATGCGGCTTGGCAGCGTCAGCATTTGTCGAGTGCTGCTTTTGAAGAGCAGGTGGGGTGGTGGAAGCAGCAGTTGGCGGGCGTAGCCCCTTTGAATTTGACCACTGACTTTCCTCGCAAGGCCGTACAGAGTACTGCTGGAGGTCATTTAAGTTTTAAGATTGATAAAGCGCTGGCGGATACGCTACAAGCGCAGTGTCGCAAGGTAGGGGCCACTTTATTTATGTACATGTTGGGGGCTTTTAAGGTACTGCTTTATCGCTATAGCGGGCAGGAAGACCTTTGTGTAGGGACCCCCATTGCCAATCGCAATCGCAAAGAATTGGAGCCTTTGGTTGGCTGTTTCATCAACTCTATTGCGCTGCGTAGCCAAGTAGAGGGAACACAATCATTTAGTAATTATTTACAGGCCCTCAAAGAGATTACCCTTTCAGCCTATGCCCATCAGGAAATTCCTTTTGAACGACTCGTTAAAGAAGTAGCCGTCGAGCGAGACGCCAGCCGCAATCCCATTTTTCAGGCTGTTTTTGTCATGCAAAATATGCCAGAAGCTCCAACCCTCAACCTCGGTGACCTTGAAATTGCTGCCGCACCGATGGGGCAGCCCAGCTCTAAGTTTGACCTTACCTTTACCATCACAGAGATGGACTGGGGCTTGGATGTGATGGTAGAGTATTGCAGCGATTTATTTAAAGCTACAACTATTCGGCGCATGGCAGCGCACTATCAGCAGCTACTGGTGGCGCTATCTACAAATCCTGATCTGGAGATTGATCGACTGAAATTTATTGGAGAGGAAGAACAACAACAAGTCCTCAGCACCTTTAATGCAACCGACAAACCTTACCCATCGGATCAAACCATCGTTAGCCTCTTCGAAGCAGAAGTCGCCCGCCGGCCTACGGCCCCTGCCCTAAGCTACAACAACCAAACCCTCCGCTACGCGGAGCTAAATCGCCAAGCCAATCAACTGGCCCACCACCTGCGCAACCAATACCAATGCCGCCCCGGCCAACTCGTTGCCCTCCTCATGGATCGCTCCACCGAACTCCTAGTCAGCATACTGGGCATCCTCAAATCCGGGGCCGCCTACCTGCCCCTACAAAGCAAAAACCCTTGGGAGCGCAACCTGGCCATCCTCAAAGAAGCCAAAGTCGAACTCCTCCTGACCACCACCGAATACATGTTCGAACTCGAAGGCTTCACCGGCGAACTCTATATCCCCGAAATTCAAGCTGCCGAGTTGCCCGAACGCTTCGATAATCCGCCCGCAGTCAACCAGCCCAACGACCTGGCTTATACCATGTTCACTTCCGGTACAACGGGGCTGCCCAAAGGCACTTTGATCAGCCACCAAAATGTAATCAGCTTAGTGAAGGGGATCGACTACATCCAACTGGACGAGGATGATCGCCTCCTCTCTACCGGCGCTCCTTCCTTCGATGCGGCGACCTTCGAATACTGGGGTATGCTGCTCAACGGTGGAGAGTTGATCCTTTGTGACAAAGCAGAGTTGCTAGATGCCGAACAGTTGCAGCAATTGATCCAACAAAAAGCGTGTACCAAAATGTGGTTTACTGCGAGTTGGTTTAACGAATTGGTAGAGCACAAAATCACGGTCTTCGAACCTTTACAAAGCATCATCATTGGTGGCGAGAAGTTATCGGCTCCCCATGTCCGAAAGTTGAAACAACATTACCCCTTACTACAAATCATCAATGGCTATGGGCCAACAGAAAACACCAGTTTCTCTTTGACCCACACCATCCCTCCTCCCGTAGCGGAGAATATCCCGATCGGCCGTCCCCTCAATAATCGCCGGGCCTACATCCTCGACAAACACCTAACTCCCTGTCCCATCGGCGTAACCGGTGAGCTTTGGGTCGGCGGGGCTGGGGTCGGCCTGGGCTATCTAAACGCCGAGGCGCTGACAGCCGAGCGTTTCCGACCATCACCCTTTATGCAAGGAGAACGCCTATACCGCACCGGCGATTTAGCGCGTTGGCTTCCCGAGGGTATCGTAGAGTTTTTGGGTCGTGCGGATCGGCAAGTCAAGATTCGGGGCTATCGGCTAGAGCTAGGGGAGGTGGAGCAGCAGTTGTCGCAACTAGAAGATGTCAGTCAGTGTGCGGTGGAGGCCTGGACGGCTCCGCAAGGTATCAAGCTCCTGGTGGCCTATATCGTTCCCAAAGGAGCGTGGGACAAGGGAAAAATACAAATCCAGCTCCGCAAGACCTTACCCGACTACATGATCCCCAGCCTATGGGTATCGCTAGACACTCTGCCCCTCACTGCCAACGGCAAGCTCAATCGCCGCGCCTTACCCGATCCCGACAAGTCGGCCCTCCTCCGCAAAGCCTATGTCGCCCCCAGCACCGAAACTGAGCAAAAGCTGGTGGCCATCTGGCAGGAATTACTACAAGTAGAGAAAGTAGGCATCAAGGATAATTTCTTCGAGCTAGGCGGCCACTCCCTCCTAGCCACTCGACTGGTTTCCGCCATTCAAGAAACTTTTGAGCTAGAAATTTCCATTGTAAAAATATTTCAACTTTTAACCATCGCCCCTCTCGCCAGCTATCTGGATGTCCTCAGCACACCGGAGGCAGGAGAAGACCAGCAAGAATTTGACCTCGACGATCTTTAGACTGCCTTTGGCAGTTGGTGGGGCGGCTTAGGGCCGGCCTTGCGCCTTTGGCGCTGGGGTTGACGGTAGACGGTAGACGGGCGAACCGCTGGACAGCTATAATTGTCGTCGACCGTCCACCGCCCAAGACACCGCAGGTGTCTAATCATCAAAATTATACGAACTATTACGAGCCAAACGAATCCCTACGATCGCCGTCAACCGTCAACCGTCAACCGTCGACCGTCCATCATCCATCCAAAATGCCAAAGGTCCCGAAGGGATGGCTATGCCACATCCAACTATGAACACCAAACATAACCAAGTCGCTAGTTTACTCAGCAGAGCCCAGCAACAGGGGGTCTTCGTGTTTGAGCGAGAGCAGAAACTGAAGATCAGAACGGATAAAAATGTGCAGATCGATCCGAGTTTGTTGCAGGAGATTAAGGCTTACAAGGCGGATATTTTGGAATTTTTGCAAGATGTGCCGACGGCCAAGAAGCAGGGGGGCAAGGAGGAAGGGATTCGGTCTTATGATCGCAGTTTGTATCCTCGCATTCCGCTGTCTTTTTCGCAGGAGCAGCTGTGGTTGATCGATCAGATGGAGGGGAGTGTACAGTATCATGTGCCTCAGGTTTTGCGCTTGGAGGGCCCCTTGGATGTTGACGCTTTGCAGGCGGCTTTGTTGGCCTTGGTGAAGCGGCACGAGGTGTTTCGGACGGTCTTCAAGACGGATGGGGAGGAGACTTGGCAGGTGTTGATGCCAGCTGAGGATTGGGTAATGAACTACAGTGAAGGGGCCGCTTTTGCGGAGGAGGCCTACACGCTGGATTTTATGGAGAAAGAATTGAAGCGACCTTTTGATTTGTCGAACGACTATATGTTTCGGGCACATTTGATTCGCTGTGGGAAAGAGGAGCATGTGTTGATTTTAATGGTTCATCATATCGCCTCGGATGGTTGGTCGATTTCTATTTTGGTGAAAGATTTAATTCATCTCTATGGTGCCTTTGCGACAGGGGAGCAGCCCCAACTGCCAGCCTTACCTATCCAGTATGCAGATTATGCAATTTGGCAAAGAACGCGCTTGTCGAAGGCAGGATTGATGGATCAATTGAAGTGGTGGGAAGAGCAATTGGAGGATACGGCAGTGTTGGACTTACCGACAGATTTTGCGCGACAGCGAGGGCAGCGGGGAGCGGCAGAGATGATTGGGGTTCAGATTGATCAAGCGCAGACGGAGCAGCTAAAAGCTTTAGTCCTTGAGCAGGGGGCCACCTTATTTATGGGGCTGTTGAGCCTTTTTAAGATATTGTTGTATCGCTATACTGGACAGGTGGATTGCTGCGTAGGAACGCCGCTGGCGAATCGTCAGCGCAAGGAGCTGGAAGGTCTGGTAGGCTTTTTTGTCAATACGCTGGCTTTGCGTACTGATCTGGGAGGAAATCCGAGTTTTAGGGAGTTGTTAGAGCGGGTGAAGACGACGACGCTGGCGGCTTATCAACATCAGGCGATTCCTTTTGATCAGATCGTTAAGGCAGTGGTGAAAGATCGGCAACTGGGTCATAACCCTCTTTTTCAAGTCGTTTTTATTTTACAAAATACTCCGGAGGTGCCGCCACTCGATTTAGGCCCCATTCGAATTAGCCCCGTCCTCAATGAGCGGGTGGGCGCCAAGTTTGAATTGACGGTATCGACTGTAGAGAAGGCGGGGCAGTTGGAGCTGTGGATAGAATATAATTCCCAGCTCTTCAAGGCAGAAACGATTAAGCGTATGGGCGACCATTACCAAAAACTGCTGAAGCAAGTACTGCGCAATCCTCAGCTACCGATTGATCAATTGAGCTTACTGACCAAGGAAGAGGAACAACAAACGCTGAAAACATGGAATGCTACCGACCGTCCTTTTCCAAAAAATAAAAATATTCTACAGCTATTTGAACAGCAAGTATTGACCCATCCTCAGCGTACGGCCTTGAGTTTTAACGGGGAAGGGTTGACTTATGATGAATTGAATCAACGCGCGAATCAGCTGGCCCATATTCTAATACAGCAAGGGGCAGAACCTCAACACTTGATCGCCTTCTGTCTGGATCGCTCACCGGAATTAATCATCAGCATTCTGGCCATCTTAAAAGTCGGTGCCGCCTACGTTCCCATTGATCCAAAATATCCAGAGGACCGCATTCAATATATGAAATCAGACAGTCAATGTTCGATTTGTATTGATGCGGATTTTTTAAACCAACATAAAAAGGCAATCGCCGTTGCTCCGGTAATAAATCCATCACACCAACCTGCACCAATTGATCCTGCGTACGTAATCTACACCTCCGGAACGACTGGGCGGCCCAAAGGTGTCGTGGTCAGCCACCGCAATGTAGTAAGTTTGGTGAAGAACAATCGCTTTCTAGAATTGGAGGCCACGGATGTCCTACTCTCTACAGGTTCGCCCTCTTTCGATGCGGCCACTTTCGAATATTGGGGCATTTTGCTGAACGGAGGAGAATTACAGCTTTGTTCGGAAACGACTTTACTCGATCCTATTTTATTCAAGCGAGCAATTACGCTGGGCGGAGCCAACAAAATGTGGTTTACCACTGGTTGGTTTAATGAGCTAGTGGAAATTGATGTGACGATTTTTGAATCGTTGAATTGTATTTTGGTAGGAGGAGAAAAAATATCGGTTCCTCATATCGCTAAAGTTAGAGCGGCCTATCCGAAGTTGACGATCATTCATTGCTATGGTCCGACAGAGAATACGACCTTCTCGCTAACGTATCGGATCGAGGAGGAGGTTACGGAAAATATTCCCATCGGTATTCCGCTGAGTAACCGTCGGGCTTATGTTCTCAATGCGGCTATGCAACCTTGTCCCGTGGGCATCGCCGGGGAGCTGTGGGTTGGTGGCAGTGGAGTAGCCCTTTCTTACCTCAATGATCCTGACTTAACTGCTAGTCGATTTGTTGATAATCCATTTGTAGCTGGGGATCGTTTGTATCGAACTGGCGACTTGGCCTACTGGCTTCCCGACGGTAATATCGAATTTCTGGGGCGTGCTGATCATCAGGTGAAGATTCGGGGATACCGCATTGAGTTGGGAGAGATTGAAGCACAGTTACAGCAGTCGGGAATGATCAGTCGGAGCGTTGTGCTAGTGAAAGGGGAGCATAAGGATAGCCGTAGGCTGTTGGGGTATATTGTTCCTAAACAAAATTATCAAAAGGCATCCCTGCAACAATTCCTTCGGAGTAAGCTGCCCGACTATATGCTACCGGAGCACTACATCGAACTGTTCGAACTACCGCTGACCCGAAACGGCAAAATCGATCGCCAGGCGTTACCAGAGCCGGACTTTTCTGAAGTCCCCACCGAAACCTACATCGCTCCGCGCAATGCTTCGGAAGCACAGCTGGCTCGCATCTGGCAAGGCTTACTAAAGCTAGAGAAGGTCGGTATCCACCATTCTTTTTTCGAACTAGGTGGGCATTCCCTGCTGGCCACACGAGTCGTTTCAGCCATTCGAAAAGAGATGAATACCGAAATGGCTATCTCCGATTTATTTGACTATCCAACCATTGCTGGCCTGGCGAAGTGTATCGCTGAAAAAGAACCAAGCGTCGGCCTACCGGCAATTATTCGTGAAGAACGACCCGACCAAATCCCGCTATCTTTCGCTCAGGAACGCCTATGGTTTATCGATAAACTGCAAGGGAGTGTACACTATCATATGCCAGCCGTCCTGCACTTTCATAGTGCCGTAGAAAGAACGTTACTAGAGGCCACCTTTCGAGAAATGGTCAACCGCCATGAAGTGCTACGTACGATATTTGTAGAGGAGGATGGACAAGCTTGGCAACATATTTTACCCAAAGACCAGTGGCAGCTAGAGTATGTGGAAACTCCATTCGAGCTGAATGCCGAGGAGCTGGCTACACACATCAAAACGGAGGTGAATCGCCCCTTCGATTTGACCAAAGACCATACGCTAAGAGCACAATTACTAAGTACAGCGTCGGAGCAATATATATTGATCTTAGTGCTCCATCACATTGCCTCCGATGGTTGGTCGGAAGCGATTTTTGTAGAAGAATTAAAAGCCATTTATACCGCCCAACTTAAAAGACAAGAAGCCCGGCTTCCCGCCCTCCCAATCCAATACGCCGATTATGCCCTTTGGCAGCGGCGCTATTTGGAAGGTCCGGTGTTGGCGCAGCAACTTGCTTACTGGAAGCAGCAGCTCAGGGGCATCAGTGTCCTCGATTTTCCAACCGATTTTATCCGCCCTCCTCGCCAGAGTACCAAGGGCAACTACTTAGCTTTTCAAGTTCCTACAACACTTAGTCAGGGTTTAGAGCAGTTGGCTCAGGTAGAGGGGGTTACCCCCTTCATGTTGCTGTTGAGTGCCTTTAAAATTTTGCTATATCGCTACAGCGGTCAAACCGATATTTGCGTGGGAAGCCCCATTGCCAACCGCACGCAGCAGGCCATTGAGCCTCTGATTGGCTTTTTTGTCAACACCCTAGTACTGCGCAGTGATCTCAGTGGGAATCCGAAGTTTACCGACTTGCTGGCACAGGTGAAGCGAACCACCTTACAAGCCTATGCTCATCAAGAATTGCCCTTCGAAAAAATAGTCGACTACTTGGGAGCATCTAGAGACATGAGTCGCAGTCCGATCTTTCAGGTCATGTTTGCTGTTCAAAATAATGCAGCGGCATCAACAGCACCAGCAGAAGGACTAGATTTTAGTTTTTCGGCTTCGGGATTTCAAGCTTCCAAATTTGATTTTACATTCAATATTACCCAGACCAAAGAAGGGTTAAATGTGGGGGTGGAGTACTGTGTAGATTTGTTTACGGAAGCCAGTATTGAACGGATGGTGGAGCATTATCAGGTCTTGTTGGAAGCAGTAGTCAATCAGCCTGAGCAGTCGATTGGACAGCTGGAGATATTGAGTCAGGAAGAGCGCGAAGCGCAGTTGATTGAATATAACGATACCGCTTCTAATGACGGAGATGAGCGGAGTGTGCTTGAGCTATTTCAAGATCAGGTCACTCAATTATCAGAACATACCGCTTTGATCTTTGGGGCGCAGCGATTGGACTATAAAACATTAGACCAACGCTCTACTCAGTTGGCGCAATACCTTCGGAAGCAAGGAGTGGTGCAAGGGCAACTCATTGGGCTTTGTGTAGAGCGCAGTCCGAAGATGATCATCGCCATGCTGGCCATCCTCAAAGCCGGCGCCGCCTACGTCCCCATTGATCCTACCTACCCGACCGAACGCATCCGCTATATCCTGGAAGATACCCAAGTGCCATTTGTCCTCACTGACTCGGCTTGTGAACCGCTGCTACCGCTAGTAGAAGAACAAGCTTTAATTAACTTAGAAAAGGAGCAACGGCAAATTGAAAAAGAACCCATCACAGTCCTGCCTAAGCCCGAGTCTTTGGAAGGCCCCGCAGTGGTGATCTACACCTCGGGCTCAACGGGGCGTCCGAAAGGGGTTATATTGAGTGGGTATAATATCAGCGTCTTTTTGAAATGGGCATTGGAAGAGTTTGCGAACAGTAATTTTGAAATAACCTATGCCGGAACGTCGATATGTTTTGATATTTCAATTTTTGAAACCTTTTTCACGCTTTGTGCCGGTAAAAAAATACGCCTGTTGCAGAGTGGATTAGAGATCACAGAATACCTCTCAGAGGACCGAGCGATATTGATTAATACCGTACCGAGTATGATGCAAAGTTTGATTGATCAGCAGACTGATCTGTCCAATGTTAATGTGATCAATTTAGCGGGGGAGGCCTTACCTCCTGCCTTCCGTAACCAACTGGACGTCGACCGAATTGAGGTCCGCAATCTGTATGGTCCTTCCGAAGATACGACTTACAGTACCTACTTTCGAATCCAAAAAGATGTTCCCGTTTTTATCGGTCGAACCACTAGAGATACGCAGGCTTATGTTTTGGACGAACACCAACAGCTCCTGCCTACGGGGATGCTCGGAGAGCTTTACCTCAGTGGTGATCAGCTGTCCAAAGGCTATTTGAATCGGCCGGAATTGACTGCGAAGAAATTTATTCCTCATCCCTTCCGCGAGGGACGAAGATTGTACCGCACTGGAGATTTGGTGCGTTGGGTGAACTGGGAAGGGACGCCCTACCTCGCCTTTATTGGTCGTCGGGATAGTCAGGTGAAGATTCGAGGCTACCGGATTGAGTTGGGAGAAATTGAGCACAGAATTGTGCAGTTCGAAGGCGTTGTTGCTGCGGTCGTTTTGGCCAAAGATAGAGGGGCGAGTGGTAAGCATCTGGTGGCCTATATTACCACCGAGCAGCCGCTCGAAGTAGAACACCTCGAGCACAAGTTAGCCGAGCAGCTGCCGAGATATATGGTTCCGGCGATTTGGATGAAGTTGGATGCGTTTCCATTGAATGCCAATGGGAAGATTAATAGGAAGGCATTGCCTGAACCTGATTTTAAGACCTCAGCCGGTAGTGGATACCGAGCAGCAGAGACGACATTACAAAAGGAGATTGCCAGCATCTGGCAGGAGGTTTTGGGCTTGGATCAAGTGGGGATTACAGATAACTTCTTTGGCATAGGAGGCGACTCGATTGTGTTGATTCGGGTGATCAGTCGAATGGAGAAGCAGTTGGGGCGAAGCATCAGCGTAGTGCACTTTTATGAGACGCCAACCATTCTGGCTACTACGCAATATTTTGAGCATAACGCAGCCAAGGATGAAGCGCAAGCGGCTAGAAGAGAAAGTATAGAAGAGGAGCTGAAGGCCCTGCGAGAGCAGGTCTTAGCCGAGCATCCAGATGCTACGCAACTGGTTGACGTCTATCCCATGAGTGATATTCAGAAGGGGATGGTTTTCGCCTCGCAGCTCAATCCCGGCTCCGGAATTTACCACGATCAGTTTATCTATCAGTTGCCAATGGTCGAGGTGGACTTGTTTGAAAAATGTCTGCACTTAATGACAGAGAAGCACAGCATCTTGAGGACCGCATTCGATCTGCACGGCTACGATAAAGGTCTACAACTGGTTTATAAAAGCATAGAGATAAAAGTCGATGTACAGGATTTGCGAGGGCTTTCCGCAGAGCAGCAGCAGGCGCGAATTCAGACCTACATAGCAGCGGAGCATCAGCGACCTTTTGACTTTGGCAAGGCACCGCTGTGGCGGCCTAGTATCTTTCAGCTGAGTGAGAGCAAGATGGTTTATCTATTACAATTTCACCATGCTATCCTCGATGGTTGGAGCCTTGCTCTGATGAATACAGAGCTGAACGAATTGTATGTTCAATTAAAGGCCAATCCTGACTTTCAACCTGCTCCTATTCAATCCAGTAACCGGGAGGCCATAGTAGATCATTGGGTAGAGAAAAGCAATTTGGCCTACGCTGATTTTTGGAGGAAAAAAATGATGGGCTACAAGCGGCTCCACATCTTTAGTGAGCAGCAGCAGCGGGATGTTTACATTAAGACCTATGATCAAGCTACTCTACAATCTCTAAAAGCATTGGCCAAAGCACAGCAATTGTCTTTAAAGACCTTACTCTTCGCAGCTTTTGCTTATACCATCAAACTATTGACCAGAGAAAAGGAATTGACGGTAGGTATGGTGTCCAACCTGCGCCCGCTTCGTGAAGATGGAGATAAAATATTGGGCTGCTTTCTGAATACCTTGCCCGTAAGGCTCATTCTGGAAAAGGAGGTCTTAGAAAGTTGGATGACTTATTTACATACAGTCGATCACCAACTCAAAGCACTGAGTTACGGAGATCGGATTTCTCTTTATGAGATTTCCCGCTTTTGTGAAGAACATTCCCCTAATGGAAATCCATTCTTTGACGTTCTTTTCAATTATACCGATTTTCACGTTTACGAAGACCTAGAAATTTCGGAGGAGGAAAACGAAACGGTCGAGGAAGAAAGACTAGAGTTAGTTGGCTTTGGGGACACCAACACTTGGTTGGATACCTCTATTGATATTACAGCCGATGGAAAACTGACTGTAGCATTCGCTAGTAAATACCAACTGCAATCTGGACTTGATATGCAGACCTTGGGGCAATTTTTTGAACACATTTTGGAACAGCTGATTCACCACAATTCCTCTGTAATTGATCATACGCTGTTGCTTCCTGCGTCAATGAATCATCAATTGCTAGAGCACTTCCATGCGCCCGACGAACGTCCTGCGGGCAAGGCCAACCTGATCGATCTGTTCCGCCAACAAGTCGCCCAAACTCCCCAACGAACCGCCCTGCGCTTCGCTGGCCAACGTCTCAGCTACCATCAAGTCGAACAGCAGTCCAACCAATTGGCGCACTACCTCCTACAGCAAAGCCACCAGTCGCCGCGAATCGCCCTCTGCCTCAACCGTTCGCAGGATATACTCCTCGGCATCCTCGCTATCCTCAAAGCCGGCGCTACCTACATCCCCCTCAACCCCAGCCTCCCCACCGAGCGGATGGACTTCCTACTACGAGATACCCAAGCCGATCTGGTCATCACTCATCAGGAAGCCCTCAAGGCACTACCAGAGCAAACCGAAGCAAAGACCATCGTTCTCGATCAAGCCTGGCCAAGCATTCAGCAGCAGCCAGACACACCACTGAAGCGAATTATCAGCGACGACCAACTGGCCTACATCATCTACACCTCCGGCTCCACCGGCCAACCCAAAGGGGTCCTGATCAGCCACGCTAATCTGTCAATGCGGCTACAATCCGAAGCCCAGCTACTGGGCATCACCCCCACCGTCTGCACCTGCCTGCTGACCAACTACAGCTTCGATGTCTCCCTGCTCGAACTCTTCTTGCCACTGATCAAAGGTGGAAAAGTTGTCATTCCTACAATTGAGCAAATCTACGCGCCGAAAGCCCTGCTGCAGCTCTTGGCCGAAGAAGGCGTCACCCTAATACAAGGAACGCCAAGCTATATCAAGAGCCTGATGCAAGCCCTCGACCCCGAGCAAGCAGCAAGTCTGCAACTCCAACAATGCTGCATCGGCGGGGAGTCGTTGAGTGATGACTTAATACAGTTGATTCGTAAGCATCTACCCCAGGTAAAAATTAACAATCATTATGGTCCGACAGAAACGACCATCGACGCCCTCGTCTTCCAAGACGTGCAGCACTTTGAGCAAAATATCATTGGGCGGCCCCTGCCGCAAACCTCCGCCTATATCGTCGACGCTAACGACCAGCTGTTGCCGATTGGCGTTGTTGGTGAGCTGTTGATCGGTGGAGCCGGTGTGGCCTCCGGCTACCTCAACCGCGAGGATTTAACCACCAGCGCTTTCGTCCCGAACCCCTTTGATCCAAAGGAGAATAGCCGACTGTATCGCACGGGCGATCTGGCCTGCTGGCTGCCGGACGGCACTGTTGCTTTCAAAGGGCGGAAAGATGAGCAAGTTAAAATCAGAGGGTATCGTATAGAGCTGGGTGAAGTGGAAACAGCGATCCGTCGCTGTGCCGCTATCGAGCAATGCATCGTGTTGGCGCGTACCGCCGCCGATGGCAACCAGCAACTGATTGCTTACACCCTGACAGCGGATGCGGTGAATAAGGCGGAGGTGATGGCGCAGCTTGGGCAGCAATTGCCTGCTTACATGGTACCTGCGATCTGGATAGAAATCAATGAGCTACCGCTCACAACAACTGGTAAGATTGACCATAGGGCACTACCTGATTTTAGTCAGCAAGCACAAAATTATGCTGCGCCCCAAAGTAATTTAGAAAAGCAGCTGGCCGCCATTTGGGAGGCATTGCTGGAAGTAGCGCGCGTTGGCAAATACGATAACTTCTTTGCGCTAGGCGGCCACTCTTTAATGGCTATGCGAGCAGTGGCGATGATTCGGGAGCAGCTGCAACTCGAAGTCGCAGTCAGTGCTTTTTTCACTCACCCTACACTCCTACAGCTGGCGACACTTTTGGAGCAAGCGCCACAATTGAATCAATTGCCGGCCATCGCACCACAACCTCGGGAAGGTCGTCTCCCCCTCTCTTTTTCTCAGGAGCGACTCTGGTTTATTGATCAGCTGGAGGGTAGTGTACAATACCATATGCCAACGGTCTTACATCTGGAAGGGCCACTGAATAGAAGGGCGCTGGAGCAGGCTTTGTGGAATATTGTGGAGCGGCACGAAGTATTGCGAACGCGCTTGTTGTCGGAGGACGGTAGGGCATATCAGGAGGTGATGGACGCCGAAGGCTGGACGATGGAAGTTCGAGATATTTCGGGAATGGAGGAGGAAGCTTATCAACAGTTGATTAATACGGCCTGCCAGCAAGTCTTTGATTTATCGAAAGACTATATGCTGCGTGTTCATTTGTTGCAGCAGGATGTAGAGCAGCACCTACTACTCCTAGTTGTCCATCACATCGCTTCCGATGGATGGTCGGGAGGAATTTTGGTAGAGGAATTATTAAAAGGCTATCGTGCAGGCTTGGCCGGCCAAACCCCGGACTTGCCACCACTGGTAGTACAATACGCCGACTATGCGCTCTGGCAACGCCAACAACTCTCCGCTGAAGTACTAGCGCAGCAGCTGAACTGGTGGGCCGAAAGACTCCACGGCCTCAGCCCGCTCAACTTACCGCTGGATTTCCCAAGACCATTATCACAGAGTAAACGAGGAGCACTGTATCACTTCCACTTGGACGCTTCCGTGCTCCACCCGCTCAAGGCCCTCGCCCTTGCCGAAGGAGCAACCTTATTCATGACCTTACTGGCGGCTTTCAAAGTGCTACTTTATCGCTATAGCGGGCAAGAGGATATTTGTGTGGGTACACCGATTTCTAACCGCGAGCAAAGAGCATTAGAGCCGCTCATCGGCTTCTTTCTCAACACCCTTGTACTCCGAACACAGCTACAGCGCGATCAGCATTTTGTCGAGCTATTGCAAACGGTAAGAGACCATACCCTGGCCGCCTACGCCCATCAGCAGGTACCTTTTGAGCAGATCGTTGAGCGCGTAGAGCCGACGCGTGATCTGAGCCGAAGCCCGCTGTTTCAGGTCCTGTTTGTTTTGCATAATACCCCAGAAGCTAATAATGATCTGGCCTCCGACTTAGGAGGGCTAAGTATTAGTCCTGGCCCCTATGAGCACCAGACTTCTCAATACGATTTGAGCTTTTCGGTGAATGAATACAGCGATCATTTGGCCGTGGGGATTGAGTATTGCAGCGATTTATTTACTGCGGAAACCATTGAGCGGATGGCTAGCCACTTTGAGCTTTTATTGCAAAATATTATTGAGGATACCCGACAGCCGATCAGCCAACTGCGATTGATTACAGCAGAGGAGGAGACCCAACTGTTAGAGCAATTTAACGCTCCTCCAATTTACTATCCCAAATCGGAAACGATTTTACCTCTATTATACCAACAAGCAGTGGAGCACCCAGAGCAAACGGCATTGATTGCTGGAGCGCAAGGCTGGACCTATCGCCAAATCCATGAACGCTCCAATCAGTTGGCGTACTACCTTCGCAAGGAGGGGCTTGGGCAGGGGCAGCTAGTAGGCTTGTGCATGGATCGTTCGCCGGATATGATTGTGGCGATGTTGGCGATCCTCAAAGCGGGCGGGGCCTATGTACCGGTTGACCCGACTTATCCGCAGGAGCGCATCGACTATATCATCAAGGATGCGGATGTTCGTTTCGTGATCAGCAGTTGCAACTGTCAAGCCTTATTTACCGAAGTGGTGGGGATGCTGCTGGTGTTGATGGAGGAGGAAAAATATATTACGGAGCCTATGGAGGCTTTAACCTTGAACTGCCGGCCGGAGCAATTGGCCTATGTGATTTATACTTCTGGTTCGACGGGGAAGCCGAAGGGGGTGGCCATTAGTCACGGAAATTTAAATGCCTTTCTACACTGGAGTAGGGCAGAATTTGCCAATAGTGATTTTGACATTGTTTATGCCGTTACTTCTATTTGTTTTGATCTGTCGATCTTCGAAATATTCCATACCCTTAGCAGTGGCAAGTGCTTACGTTTATTGAATAATGGTTTGGAGATTGTGGAGTACTTGCTGGAGGATGAAAAGATTCTGATCAATACGGTGCCGAGTGTGATGAGTGGTTTATTGGACATGGAGGCCGACCTTAGCCGGGTCAATGTCATCAACATGGCGGGCGAGCCTATCCCGCTGGCCATTCGCGATCAACTGGATTTGCAGCGCATTGAAGTGCGTAATCTCTATGGGCCTTCTGAGGATACGACATACAGTACCCTATACCGCTTACAGCCTGATACCCCAATTTTGATCGGCCGATCTATTGCCAATACCCAGGCTTACATTCTGGATGATCATCAGAACCTCCTGCCTCCGGGCCTCATCGGAGAACTCTGTCTCAGTGGAGATCAGGTCACCCAGGGCTACTTGAACCGTCCTGAACTAACTGCCGAGAAGTTTATCCCCAACCCTTTCAGCACTGATCCTAGTGCGCGCCTCTATCGCACCGGCGACTTAGCGCGCTGGACCAGTACTGCCGAGCTGGATTTCATTGGTCGTAAAGATACACAGGTCAAAGTACGGGGGTATCGCATAGAGTTGGGGGAAATTGAGCAAGCCCTGATGAAGCATGCAGGTGTGCAGCAATGTGTAGTACTCGCAAGAGATGCAGGCGAAGATCGACATTTGGTGGCTTATGTACAGCTGGAAGGGGAGATGGACAAAAAAGAATTACAAGCAGCACTAGGTCGCCAACTGCCGAGCTACATGGTGCCTAATTTCTGGATACAACTCGAACAGTTTCCGCTGACTGCGAACGGTAAAATCAACAAACGCGCTTTGCCCGTACTGGATAACTCGGTAAGATCGAGCCCTCAATTCATCGCACCGCAAACCGTGGCGGAAAGACAATTGGCAGCGATCTGGCGAGCGATTCTACAAGTCGATAGGGTTGGAGTAACCGACAACTTTTTTGAGTTAGGAGGGAATAGTATCAAACTGGTACAACTCATGGCTCAGATTCGTAAAGTCTTGGCTGTACAGGTGGAGCTGCGCTTACTATTTAGTCACCCGACCATCGCCGGATTCCTCAAAGCCTCGCGAACAGCAGAAGGAAGCAGCAGCTTACTTTATCCGCTGAATCAAGCAAGCCCAGAAGGAATAACTCTAATTTGTCTGCCTCCAATTTTGGGACTGCCGTTGATTTACCAATCTTTTGCCAATGAATTAGAGGGGGCTGCTAATGTCTATGGAGTACAGTACCAACTGTTGCAAGCCAATCCAGATACGGAAGCTCCAAGTGCTATCGCAGTGCTAGCCCAGCGCCTCTTCGATGAAGTACTGTCCCTTTGCCAGCATAAGGAGTCTTCTAGCATTTATCTGCTGGGCTTCTCCTTTGGGGCCTACGTCGCCTTCGAACTTACTCAACTGCTCGAACAAGCAGGCATCACCTTACAACTGATGCTCGTCGATGCCCCCTACCTGGCCCAAGCCAGCGGTGAAGGCCAAATCAAAGGGCTGAAAATCCCCCCAGCCCTACAAGCGGCCTTCGAAGCCGCCTACAGTCCTGCGGCCCAGGCTGCCGCTCACGCCGGCTACCTCAACAATATGCGCCTACTCGAACAACACGTCGTCAGCGGAGCCATTCAGTCGCCCATCATTGGCCTACGCGGCCTGCCCACCGACGATACCGAGCAAGCGGTCGACATGCAGCCTTGGCAGCAAACAACAAGCGGCGATTTCCAACAGCTAGACGTCACCGGCGGCCACGATGAATTGTTTGTCCAACACTTGCAAGAACTGGTGCAGTTGATGCGAACCCTGCTTTAAATCTCAGTACGACTATGAATAAAATACGATTGTTTTGCTTCCCCTTCGCTGGAGGAAGCCAATACTCCTTTAATGGATTTGTGAAGCATGCGCCAGAGAACTTGGTCTTGCATCCATTGGACTTGCCGGGGCGCGGCCGCAGGCTGGGCGAGGCTTGTCTGACCAACATGGAAGATTTGGTGCGGGATGCCCTGCCTTCAATTGAGCCTTATGCTCATCAGCCTTACGCTATTTATGGACACAGCATGGGCAGTTTGCTGGGCTTGCTGGTGGCGCGGAGGATATTTCGTGAGCAGCTGCCACCGCCACTGGCTTTGATCTTGAGCGGGCGTGGAGCGCCGTCGGTCCGGCACGGCCGGCCACCGAAGTACCTGTTGCCTCGTCCGCAGTTCATCGCGCGACTCAAAGAAATGGGCGGAGATACCCAAGTGTTTGAAGATGAAAAATTGATGGAGTTTTTCGAACCCATTCTCCGTGCCGATATGCAGGCTGGCGAAACCTATATCTACGAGAACCATCCTCCAATGGATATTCCCATCACCCTGCTGATTGGATCAGAAGAGGGCATCTCTGATGAAGAAGTCCAAGGCTGGCAAAAGGAAAGCCGCTTTCCCCTCGACGTCATCACCATGCCAGGCAATCACTTTTTTATTTTAGACCACGAACAAGCCATTATGGAGCTGATTGCCCGCAAGCTAATCGCTAGCAGTCGCTCTTCTCACGCTCAATAAAATAAATTCACTTATGCAGATACCATCAATCATTAAAGTCAAAAATCACCTGGACCAATTACAGTCTGACGGACTCCTCCAAGCTTGGGAGTTACCCTACGAGAATTTGCTCACGCGCCTCAACGCGGCCATCTTTTTCTTCACTCCAACAACAGAAGAACAATTAGCTGCCATTACGGAAGCTTTACAACAGCACGAGCATTTCAGCTATCGCCACAACGAAGAGCAGCAACTCTCCCAACTGGCCTACCGTCTAACGTTTAACGAAGAAGAAAAACAAAAAAACGAAACGCCAACTGCGGAGGCGGCGCAGTAAGCCGCATATTTTACATTTCCCAAAACTAAAAAAATGGAACTGAGTAAAGAACAGTTGAATGCTTACGATCAAGATGGCTTTCTGGTCGTTGAACAGTTGCTTTCCGATCAGGAAATCCAGCAGTTAAAGACGGGGATTCGTCAATTCGATATCCTCAAAGAATTGCCCAATGTCATTTGTGAAGAGGATGGGGTGATCCGCTCCATTTTTGCTCCGGATAAGCACAACCAACACTTTGATTTGCTCTTTCGTGATGCGCGTTTCCTGCAACCCGGAATGGATTTGATTGAAGCAGAACTGTACCTCTATCAATACAAGCTTAATCTCAAACGAGCCTTCGCTGGCCGGCCCTGGGAGTGGCATCAGGACTTTCCCTACTGGCAACTTGACGACGGTGTTAAAATACCAGATATGATTTCAGTGATGATCTATTTGGATGATACGCGTTCTTTTCAAGGGCCACTGATGGTGATTCCCGGTTCGCACAAATTTGATGTCGTGGAGTTTGAACGCAAGGCCATTTTAGATCGTAAGGATGGCAGTGAGAAAGACCTTAAGCATGCCTTGGGGGCCAATCTGAAATACACCATCAACAAAAAAATGATCCGGGAAATGGCGGATCGCAATGGCATTCAAGTGTTGGAGTATAAGGCTGGAGCGACCATCTTTTTTCACCCCAATCTTTTTCACGCCTCTAACAGTAATATGTCTCCCTACGAACGGGATACCATCATCATTACCTACAACAGTATTCATAATGCTCCCCTCTCAAGTGAGCGCCCAGAGTTTGTTTGTTCTAGTGACCATCGGCCAATTCAGCCGGTGTTGAATGTGATTGGATAAGACTTCAAGACATGGTAACATTTAAGCATTTAGGAGAAGCCCTGTCCGCTCTTGCCTTGGTTCAAGATAGGGGCGTTCAGTTCATCAAGGGAAAGGAGGTAGCAGCATTCTTGTCCTACGCGGACCTGTATGATCGTGCGCAGGAATTGCTAACGGGATTGCGAGAGCTTGGTGTAGCGGCAGGGGAGGAGTTGGTAATACAGCTAGAGGACAATCAGCAGCTGTTGGAAGTTTTCTGGGCTTGTCTTTTGGGAGGAATTATTCCGGTTCCATTGGAGCTGGCCTTAAGAGAAGAAACGAGGTTGAAAGTACTTAAAGTATGGCCTTATCTGGAGCGGCCCCGGCTGATCAGCACTCAGCTAAATATCGAGCAATCGGGGTGGGCCAAGGAAGCATACGGTGATTATATTTTGGATCAAGTCATTCTTTTGGAGACAATAAAACCGGAAAAGAAAAAGGCGGTGGGCTATGCACCAAGTCCCGATGATATTGCCTTCATCCAATTCTCTTCGGGTTCTACTGGTGATCCCAAAGGAGTGGTGTTGAGTCATCGCAATTTGCTGTGTAATATCGAAGCTATAGTTGATGCAGTGGATGGCTTTGGAAAGGAAGAGCGGACGCTGAGCTGGATGCCGCTGACTCATGATATGGGGATGATCGGGATGCACCTTGTCCCTCTGGTGATGGGGTGGCAGCATTATATTATGCCAAGTGCTTTGTTTGTACGTTCACCGAATTTGTGGTTGAGTAAAATCGCTGAGCACAGGATTACTCTGACGGCTTCGCCGAACTTCGGTTATCGCTTTGCGATGCGCTACTTTGATCAAGAAAAAATGGCACAGCTGGACTTGTCTTCACTGAAAGGGATTATCAACGGGGCAGAGCCTGTTTCGATTGAAGTTTGTCGGGCCTTTGCTCAACAGATGGAAGCCTATGGATTGAGGCCGGAGGCCATTACGCCGGTTTATGGCTTGGCGGAGGCTAGCCTGGCGGTGAGCTTTACGCCTTTGGACGCGGTACCGGAGGCGATGTATTTACATCGGAAGAGTTTGAACACGGGCGAACAAGTGTTGATTACTACGGAAGGGCCGGAGAGTGTTGCCTTTGTAAAGGTGGGGACGACGGTGAAGCATGTAGAAGTACGGATTGTTGATGAAGCAGAGGAAGAGTTGGCGGAAGAATATGTGGGGTATATTTTGATCAAAGGAGATAATGTTTGCCAGGGGTATTACAATCATCCCCAAGCGACTATTAAGACGATCGACGAAGAGGGCTGGCTGAACACTGGTGATTTGGGCTGCATCATTGATGGAGCATTGTATATTACGGGGCGGGCTAAAGAGATTATTTTTGTCAACGGTCAAAACTATTATCCTCATGATCTGGAACGTTTGGCGGAAGCCGTAGACGGAGTAGGTTTGGGGAAAATCGTTATTACGGCGTATACGGATGCGAAGTTGGAGCGGGAAAAGGTGCTGGCTTTTTTGTTGTATAAAAGTAAAAATCAGGAGCGTTTTTTAGCGATAGCTGATCGCTGCCGAAGGCAGTTGAGCCAGGAGGCTGGAATTGAAATTGATGAGGTTATTCCCATTCGAAAAGTACCCAAGACCACTAGCGGTAAAGTACAACGCTTTCAACTTTGTCGAGACTATCAAGAAGGTCATTTTGATGAAGTATTAGAAACTTTAGCCCAACTGCGCCAACAAAAACGGTCCTCCACGCCTACGGCATCTCAAGACATCACAATCCAACAACTCCAAGCCATCTGGCAAAAAGTATTCGACCTGCCCGTTGGCCCCGCCGATACCTTCCAAAGCCTGGGCGGCAATTCCCTCAAAGCCGGGCAAATCATCGGCCTTATCCAAGAACAGTTCGGCGTAGAACTCCCCGTTCGCCTCTTCTTCGAACCCCTGAGCCTACCTATGCTGAGTCAGTTCCTCCAGGAGGCCACGGCCAGCAACCCACTGCCGCTATCGCCCGTCCCCCCGCAGGCCACCTACCCACTGTCCTCCGTACAGCGACGGCTATTCTACCAGTGGCAGCTAGACAAAACAGCCCTAAATTACAACTTACCATTACTGCTATCCATCAAGGGGCCCCTAAATAGCGATCGCCTCCAAACCGCCTACGGCCAGCTGATCCACGACCACGAAGCCCTGCGCACGGCCTTCGACTGGCAAGCCGGCGAAGCCGTCCAGCAAATCAAAGACCAGGTAGCCCTCCCCTTTGAAGTCCTCAAAGTCGAGGCGAAGGAGGCTCAAGCCATCATCGCTCAGCAGCTACAACCCTTCGATCTCACCACAGCTCCCCTCTGCCGAGCGCGCCTACTGCAAGTCGAAGAAGATCAACACTGGCTCTTCCTCGATTTTCACCACATCATCATGGACGGCATCTCCGTATCTATCTTTCTAAAGGAGCTATTTGAGCGGTACAAGGGTAAAGAGATCGCACCTCCAACAGTACATTACAAATCCTATATCCAATGGGAACAGCAGTGGAGACAACAAGACCAATACCGCCATCAGGCCAATTACTGGAAGTCAAACCTAAAAGGGGCCTTACCCATCCTTCAGTTAAATACGGATAAGGTGCGCCCCTCGCTGTGGCAGAGCAAAGGCGCACGTCTGCCCTTCCAGTTGCCTTCCACCCACAGCCAACAACTCAAGGCGCTGGCGGAGGAGGAGCAAGTCAGTCCCGCATTAATTTTTCTGGTGCTCTACAAAGTCTTACTTGGCTATTATTCATCCGAGGACAACCTCATCGTCGGCATTCCCGTCGCTGGGCGGAGCCACCCGGCCTTCGCTCATTCACTGGGAATGTTTGTCAACAACTTGGCCATCAAAAGTTCTGTAGCAAAAGGCGAAAGTTTTCGCAGCTACCTTCGCCAATTGCGCAAGCATTATATCGAAGCACTGGATCATCAGCACTACCTTTTTGAAGATTTGGTTAATACGCTGGAGGTGCAGCGCAGCCCGGATCGCCAGCTCTTATTCGATACCATGTTTCTCTTTCAGAATATGGAATTCCCCGATTGGTCCACTACAGGGCTAGCCATACAACGCGCGTTTTTTGATCCCGGAACAGCGAAGTACGACCTCACTATGGAAGTCTTTCCTACTGCCGATACTTATTACTTTGAACTGGAGTATGCGACGGCCCTCTTTGAACAGAGTACTGTACAAAAGATGGGGGAACATTTCCTCTTACTCACAGCAGCCATTCTGCGACAAAGTGATCAAGAACTGGCGAAACTGGATTGGTTAAGTATAGAAGAAAAGCAACGTTTCCGCCCGTCTTCCACACCAGCCATTGCTGAACCAGCGACACTACCACGGCGCTTCGAAACCATCGCTCGCAGCTTCGCCAACCAGACGGCCCTCATTGCCGATCAACAAACGCTCAGCTATAAAGCACTCGATGAAAAGGCCAATGCGCTGGCTATTCAGCTGCTGGGCAAGGGCCTGCGAAGCGAAGATCGCGTTGCCGTTGCTATAAACAATTCGATCGACCTTATCATCAGCCTGCTAGCCATTCTCAAGGCCGGCGGCGCCTTCGTGCCAATCGATACGCAGCTGCCGGCAGGCCGTAAGCAGTTCTTATTGGAAGACAGTGCGGCTCGGTTTTTACTCAGCAATTCGGAAAGTCTGGAGGCCGATCCTGATTTTTTTGCAATAGTTACTGAGGAGCAGTTGCTACTGATTGACCATCATCAATTGCGGGCGACGGCTCTACAGGTTCAGCGGGAGGTGAAGCCTAGCCAGCTGGCTTATATGATCTATACTTCCGGAACTACGGGACGGCCGAAAGGGGTGATCATTGAACATCGCAATATGGTCAATTATCTTGATTGGGCAGTGCAAGAATACATTCGGCCGGGAGCCTTGGCTTCCCCGCTGTTCACTTCGATGGCTTTCGACCTGACTTTGACGGCAGTCTTTGTCCCGCTATTATCGGGCAATACGGTTATGATAAAAGGGGAGGGGACGGTAGATGAGCATTTGCAGGAGATTTTTGAAAATGGAGCAACGGGGCTGGTCAAGCTTACCCCCTCGCATCTGCGCGTGCTGGACCAGTTGACCCTTAAATTGCCGAGGTTGCGGCGGCCGCTTTGCTTGGTGGTCGGTGGGGAAGCCCTGGATCGCCAATTGGCACAGCGGACCCTGGCGCAGTTGGGGGAGCAAGTTGAGCTTTACAATGAGTATGGGCCGACGGAGACTACGGTTGGTTGTACGGTTCATCGCTTTGACCCCGCGCAGGATCAGCGAGATTTTGTGCCCATTGGCCGACCAATAGCCAATACACAGGTTTATGTTCTTAATGAAGCTTTGCAGCTTGTTCCACAGGGTGTCAGCGGAGAGTTGTATGTCGCTGGGGCTGGGGTGGGCCGAGGCTATTGGAACCGAGCGACGCTGACGGCAGAGCGGTTTATCCCTTCGCCCTTTGATTCGAATGAACGACTTTACCGCACCGGAGACCGCGTTCGTTGGCTCAACGATTGGACCTTAGATTTTCAAGGGCGTAAGGATCAGCAGGTCAAAATTCGAGGCTATCGTATTGAGCTGGAAGAAATCAGTCAGCAGCTCAGCGCGCACCCTGAGATTGGGGCGGCGGTTGTGTTGGCACAGCAAGAGCGGCTGCTCACCTACTATGTTGCTCCGGTACATTTGGAGGCTTTGACGGTGGAGGCCTGGTTGCGCCAGCAGCTTCCCTCGTATATGATTCCGCAGCAGTGGGTGAGGCTAGAGCAGTTGCCTTTGACTTTGAATGGGAAAATTGACAAGGTGGCCTTGTTGAAACTTACGCCAAAGTCGAATGCTGAACAGCGCTTGCCTCAGACCGAGATGGAAGAGCAGATTGCGAAGGTATTCCGCGAGATTCTTCAGCAGGAGGAGATTGGGGTGAGGGAGGATTTCTTTGCGCTGGGAGGAGACTCGATTAAGGCAGTGCAGATGGCAACGGCCCTGCGGGGGGCAGGCTTAGCAGTGAAGACCTGCGATGTTTTGCAGTACCGTACAATTGAGCAAATCAGCTATGAGGCGAGTCGACTGTCAGCAGCAGCGGCCCGCGCTCAAGAGCCTTTGCAAGGCAAGCGCGCATTGCACCCCATCGAGCAATGGTTTTTCGATCAGGAATTTGAGCACCCCGAGCATTATAATCAATCTGTACTCCTGGCCTTTAAAGTCGCACCGCAGCCCGAGCGCCTACAAACGGTATTTGAGCAGTTGGTCAATCATTTCGATGGACTGCGTACTAATGTTGACCTACAAAATCGAGAAGTATTTTACAATCCTAAACACATCAATCAGCCTTTTGTGCTGGAACAATTTGATCTCCGACAAGACGATCTTACCCAAGAACTAGATCAACTTCGAGTCATTGGCGAGCAGCTAAAAAGTCAGTTTGATCTCGAAAAAGATCTGCTCCTCAAAGCGGCCCTTTTCCGCTGCTCAGATCAAACTACACGGCTATTGATCACTGCCCATCACCTGATTATTGATGGTATCTCCTGGCGTATTTTACTCGCGGACTTTTATCGGTTGTACCAAAATTTTACGGCTACAACAACAGCCAGCTTTCCCGCGAAGACCGCCGCTATGCGAGATTGGGTGGAGGTCCTGACTGCACAGCACGCTAAGCTGGAGGAAGCTAGAACGTATTGGAGCGCCAAACGACTTGACGGTTTCGCTTTGCCTTTTGATCAATTTACTTCGCAATTTTACGAAAAAAATAAAGCGAATTTTAGTGGAAGTATCGATGCTAATACCACACGTGCGATACAGCAAAACAGCCAGACCTATTACAAAACGGATTTACAAACGATTCTCTGTCTAGCCACTGGCCTCAGCCTCAAAGACTGGACAGGACAATCGCGGCTGATCATAGAATTGGAAACGCATGGTCGTCATTTGGAGGAAGTCGATGTCTCGGGAACCATTGGCTGGTTTACTGCGCTCCATCCACTTTACTTGGAATTGAAGGACGCAAACCTCAGCGAACTGTTGGTTGATGTGAAAGAACAAATCAGAGCGGTCCCTTTCTACGGGATGGCTTATCCACTATATTTTCAGGTCTACCCACCTACGGTTCGGGTCAACTATCTCGGAGAATTTATGCAAGAGGTGGACAATGATTTATTTCAATACCAAGCTCTCAATACGGGACGGGACATCAGTGCAGAGAATCACATGACTGCTCCGATTAGTCTTAATGCGATGATCATCAACGAAGCTTTACAAATCGATATGGAATACAGCACCGAGCTATTCAGCCCCAGCAGTATGGAGCAATTCCAGGCTCGGCTGTTTGACTATTTAGCACAAATTTCAACCCAACTACAAGAGCAACATACTATTCATCTTAGCCCCTCTGATTTTGATGCGATTGAACTTGACGCGGGAGATTTAGAGACCCTGTTTTCCTAGAACACAATAAACTATTTATCCTAAACTAACTACTGCCTGCTCTCCTTTTGCAGGAGACCATCAATGCTATGAGTATCAAAAATAAGTTACTAGATAAAACGAATGTAGAGGATATTCTGCCTTTGAATGCTACGCAAGAAGGATTGTTGTATCATTACCTGAACAACCGCAATGCTCGCTATTACTGTGAGCAAATTACCTTGGAGTTGGAAGGACCAATGGATCGTGAGGCGATGGAAAAGGCTTGGCAAGCGTTACTGAGCCAACACGAGGCTTTGCGTGCTGTCTTTCGCTGGGAAAAATTGCGCAATCCCGTACAAGTGATTGTCAAAGACCCTAAGCTGCAAGCTGTTTTTGAGGAGTTGAAAAATGGAAAGGCTACAGCTTCGCAAATTCAAAAAATCAAAGAGCAGGACTTGACCCTTGGTTTTGATATGGAGACGATTCCACTGCGGCTAAAGCTTATTCAGCTAGGGCTGGAGCGTCATGTTTTGTTGTTGAGCTACCATCATATTTTGTTTGATGGATGGAGTTTAGGAATTGTATTGAAAGAGTTACTGGAACATTATGAACGGCTGTTGGTTGGGGCCGAAGTTTTGCGCGTACCCCGTCCAGCGTTGAAGCGACAGTTGAATTTTTTAAAGCAACAGGATAAGGAGCAGCAGTGTACTTTCTGGCAAAGCTATTTGCAAGAAGCAGTGCCGAGTTATTTTGTGAAAGCTGCATCCACTTTGGCAACGGTACCAGAATGGCGCAAAGAAACCTTAACCCTTACCCGTCAACCTATCAATGATTTTTTAGCCCAGCAGCAGCTTTCACTAGCTACATTGTTGTACGGTGTTTGGGCCTTGGTTTTACAGCAATACCATAATAGTAACGATCTGATTTTTGGAGTAGTAGTTTCCGGACGAATGGATGCCTTTGCAGGGCTTGAGCGGATGGTGGGTTTATTTGCACAGACCTTACCGTTTAGAGTAAGAATAGCAGCGGAGGATACCGTCGAAGGTTATTTGAATCGCATTCAGCAGCAGCAGAATCCTTGGCTGGCCCACGAGCATACTGCACTGATTGATGTGCAAAGGTTTGCGGGACAAGAGGGGAGAGGAGAATTATTTGACACCCTGATCGCCATCGAAAATTATCCGATTGACCCACAGCTGTCGGCGAAGGAAAAGACGCTGCGCGTACGTGATTTTTCCTTTCACGAAAATGATCATTATAATGTTTCTTTGTCGGTGAATGTAATGGAAGAAGTTGAAATTAGTTTTTCGGTGAATACTGAGGTATTGGATGCCCCCGGGCTGCACCGCCTCACCCAACATTTCCAACAAGCCCTCACCCAACTGATCCGAAATCCCCAAACCCCACTCCGCCGCATCTCCCTACTTACCGCTGCCGAACGTCAGCAAATTCTCCACACCTTCAACGCCACCAGCACCGACGACCCCAGAGATCGTACCCTCCTCGATCTGCTAGAGGCCCAGGTCCAACAAACACCCAACCGCACTGCCCTCTTCTTCGCCGATCAACAGCTGAGCTACCAAGCCCTGCACCAACGCGCCAACCAGCTGGCCCACCACCTCCGAGGTCTTTCCACCAAAGCAGGCGACCACGTCGCCCTCTGCCTCAACCGATCCACCGAAATGGCCGTCGCCATCCTGGCTGTCCTCAAAGCCGGTGCCGCCTACGTCCCCATCGATCCCAGCTCCCCCAAAGAGCGCATCCGTTTTTTGCTCCAAGACAGCCAGTGCTCCGTCGTACTGACCAACGCCCAAAGCCAATCTCAACTCCCTGTTGATGCACCTGCTCTAAAGGTCCTCAACCTAGAACAAGACTGGCCCTCCATCGCCGAAGCGCCCGCAGGGCCTCCGGCTATCCAACTGCGCCCCGACCACCTCGCCTACATCATCTACACCTCCGGCTCCACCGGCACCCCCAAAGGTGTGATGGTCAGCCACGGCAGCCTCCAACTCCGACTGACCAACGAAAGGCAGCTGCTCCAATTCAACGACCAGAGCGTCACCTGCCTGCTGACCAACTATATTTTCGATGTCTCCCTACTGGAAATTTTCCTGCCCTGGATTTGCGGCGGCGCACTGCTCATTCCCGAAGAGGCCGACCTCTACGAAACCGATGCCCTTTTCCAAAAAATGGCGACCCATCAGGTGAGTATCCTCCAAGGTACCCCCAGCTATCTGTCCATACTCATCGAAGCCCTGTCCTCCGAGCAAGCCCAGCAGCTTTCCTTGCAAGGCATCTGCATCGGCGGCGAGTCCCTGAACGCCGCCTTGGTCCGCCAGATTCAACGGCGCCTTCCCGGCGTTTCCATCAATAATCACTACGGCCCCACCGAGGCCACCATCGACGCGATTATTGATCCCAACATTTCTTCTTTTGATCAAAATATTATCGGCCGACCGATGGCGAACACCGAAGCCTACATTGTCGATACACACCTGCGCTTGCTGCCCATTGGTGCAGTTGGCGAACTGCTGCTCGGTGGGCCTGCGTTGGCGCAGGCGTACTGGAATCGGGAGGCGCTGACGGCGGAGTGTTTTATTCCCCATCCCTTCAAAAATGATCCTCAAGCTCGGGTTTACAAAACCGGTGATCTGGCCAAGTGGCTACCAGATGGTCGGCTCCTTTTTCTGGGCCGTTCTGATGATCAGATAAAAATTCGCGGGCATCGGATTGAGCTGGGTGAAATTGAGGCGCAGCTCAATCAGTATGCGGATATTCAGCAAGCGGTAGTTCTGGTAAGAAAGGAGGCGAAGGAGTCCTATTTATTGGCTTACCTGCTGGTGGAGGAATCCTTTGATGAGGCTAAGTGCCTGATCTATTTGCAGAGCAAGCTGCCCGATTACATGCTGCCTCAGCAGTTGATTACTGTGGCGGAATTTCCTCTGTTGCCTAGTGGTAAAGTGGATAAAAAAGCTTTGCCGGTACCGGAGGCTGTTCTTTTACAGCGTACGGAATATGCAGCGCCACGGAATGATGTGGAGCAAGCTCTGCAAGAGATTTGGCAGTCCCTACTAGGAGTAGACCGTATCGGTATTCACGATAACTTTTTCGAGCTAGGGGGCCATTCGCTGTTGGTGATGCGGGCGGTTGCGGCGATCCGCAAAAAATTAGATCGCGAGATCGAAGTTCGCACTTTTTTCTCACGGCCGAGTATCGCTCAGTTAGCTAATTTTTTACAGCAAGAAATCCGGCGTCAAGCATTGCCGCCGATTCATCCTCAATCAGCGACAGCTGCTATTCCGTTATCTTTTGCGCAGGAGCGAATCTGGTTTATTGACCAATTTGAGGGAACGCAGCATTATCATATGCCGGCCTTACTTCGCTTGCAAGGCCCAGTCAATGAGGCAGCGTTGGCCTTCGCTTTTCAAACGTTGGTGGAGCGGCATGAAGTGTTGCGAACAGTGATTGTAAGAAACGAGGAGCGTACCTTGCAGCAGATTCAATCGTCGGAGCATTGGCAGTTGGAATTATTGACAGTAGAGGAAATAGGGGGGCAGGAAAAACTGCTTGATTTTATTCAGCACAGTATCCGTCGACCCTTCGATTTGAGCAAAGATTATATGCTGCGTGCGCAGCTGATTCGGTGTGGAGAAGCAGATTATCGGCTAGTATTAGCACTGCATCATATTGCAGCGGATGGATGGTCTTTTGCCATTTTGGTGAAAGAAGTTATGGAAGCTTACCGGGCTTTCATTCATCAAATTCCATCCCAACTGCCACCGCTACCTGTCCAATACGCCGACTATGCGCTCTGGCAGCGTGAGCACTTACAAGGTACATTTTTACAGCAGCAATTGGATTGGTGGGAGCAATATTTGGCGGGGGTGAAGCCTTTGGCCTTGCCTACTGATTTTCCGCGCCCGGCTCGCTTGAGTAATCGAGGAGCTAGTTTTCAGTTTAGCATAAAGCGGGAGTTGGTAGAGCGGGTTAAAGCCTTTGCACAACAAGAGGAAGCCACTTTATTTATGACCTTGTTGGCGGCTTTTAAATTACTGCTGCATCGCTACAGTCAGCAGGAAGATATTTGTGTGGGGACACCGATCGCCAATCGGAGTCATACCGAGTTGGAAGGCTTAATTGGTTTGTTTCTCAACACGCTGGCCATTCGGAGTAGCTTTGCCGAGCAGCCTAATTTTAAAGATTTTTTACAGCAGGTGAAGCAGCATACGCTGGATGTTTATGCTCATCAGGAGGTACCTTTTGAGCAGATTGTAGAGCAGGTGGAGCCGGAGCGTGATTTGAGTAGAACGCCGATTTTTCAGACGGTTTTTGTTTTGCAGAATACGCCGGACTTACCGAGTCTGGAATTGGAGGGCTTACGCTTGACACCAGAGGAATTGGAAGAGCAATACGCTAAATTTGATCTTATCTTTTCTGCAATTGAAGAGCAGGAAGGGATAATTGAAGTGACGGTAGAGTACGGTAGTGACCTGTTCCGTGAGGCGACGATTGCCCAGATGGCGGGGCATTATCAACAACTTTTACAGGCGGCCTTGGAACGTCCTGATCAAACAATGAGTGAACTGTCGATTTTGACCGCCAAGGAGCGCATACAATTACTTGAAAACTTCAACGCAACAGCACACGATTATCCCAAAAACACAACCCTGATCCAATTATTCGAGGAGCAAGTGGTGCAGCGGAGCACACAAGAGGCGTTGCGTTTTGGAGGAAAAGGATGGACTTACGAGGAATTGAATGAGCGGGCGAATCAGTTAGGTGCCTATTTAAAAGCAAAGTATACAATTGGTCCGGAAGATTTTGCGGCGATTGCACTTGAGCGCGGCGAATGGATGATCATTGCTATTTTGGGTGTTTTGAAAACGGGAGCGGCCTACGTACCCATCGATCCAAACTATCCGCAAGAGCGCATCGATTTTATGTTGCAAGACAGCGGTGCAGCGGTGTTGGTTGATGAAAAAGAACTCCAGCAGTTCCAGCAGGCGGCAGCTCAATATTCTGCGGCCAACCCGCCTGCGGCAGCGCAGTCCCATCACCTGGCCTACCTCATCTACACCTCCGGCTCCACCGGCCAACCCAAAGGCGTCCTAACCGAGCATCGCTCCACCATCAATGAACTCAGCTACCAAGCCCGTAACTTCGACCTTCAGCCCGAAGACCGCATCCTCCAAACCGCCAACTACGTCTTCGACGCCTCCATCGAACAAATTTTTCTACCCCTACTCTTCGGCGCTACCCTCGTGCTGACCGCCCGCGAAACCCTGCTAGACCCTCAGCTACTCGACCAGCTCTTGCGAGAGGAAAACATCGCCCATCTTCACGCTACCCCCAGCCTGCTCAATACCTTACCGCCCAAGGTCTATCCTGCCCTTAAACGCGTATTGGCCGGTGGCGAGCAATGCACGCTGGAGCTGGCGCAGTCCTGGGCCTCCTACGCCAGGTTTTTTAATAAATACGGCCCCACAGAAACAACGATTAATTCTACTATCTACGAATACGATTCAGCTGCTGTCCAGACCCATCCGCACAGTCTACCCATTGGGCAGCCGCTAGGCAATACCAAAATCTACCTCCTCGATGCTCACCAAAAACTAGTTCCGCTGGGTGCAGTTGGTGAAGTCTACATCGGCGGAGTGGGGGTAGCACGGGGCTACCTCAACCGCGAAGCTTTGAACCGCGAAAAGTTCATCGACTCGCCGCTGCATCCGGGCGAACGCCTTTATCGGACGGGCGATCTGGCGCGCTGGCTGCCCAATGGCCTGCTAGAATTTCGGGGTCGCCTTGACTTTCAAGTCAAAGTACGGGGCTACCGGATTGAGCTGGGGGAAATTGAGCGGGTATTGCAGCAGTCGGAGGCGGTACAGCAGGCAGTGGTCATTGCTCGGGCGGACGCCAGCGGTAGCCAACAGCTCGTCGCTTACCTAGTGCCCAAGGATGCCTTCGATCCGGCGGCCCTCAAGGATTTCCTTAAGGCTCGGTTGCCGGAGTACATGATCCCTCCGCTGTTTGTCGAACTGTCCGCGCTACCGCTGACCACCAATGGGAAAGTCGATCGCGCGGCCCTCCCCGAGCCGGACAATAGTGGGCTATTAGGCGAAGGCCAGCTGGCTCCGCGCAATGCGACCGAGCAAGAGCTGGCTCGCATCTGGTCGTCACTGCTTGCTCTGGAGTCCATCGGGGTACACGATAATTTCTTCGAGCTAGGGGGCCATTCCCTGCTGGCGACGCGAATAGTCTCCGCCATCCGCCAGTCGCTGTACAGTGAGCTGGCCATCCGCGACCTCTTTGAGTGTCCGACCATCGCTCAGCTGTCGGCGAGAATTGAGCAGCAGCGACCACCGCTCTTGCCTGTGGTACAACGACAGGAGCGACCGGAGCAGCTACCGCTGTCTTTTTCGCAGGAGCGACTTTGGTTTATTGACCAGTTGGAGGGCAGTGTGCACTATCATGTCCCGGCCATCTTTAGGTTGAAAGGGCGCTTGGATCGTACGGCACTGGCCTCGGCTTTTGGGGCGATTACTGATCGCCATGAGGTTCTGCGGACGGTGTATGTTGAGCAGCGTCGGGAAGTGTATCAGCAGCTCCTTCCGGAGGGGCAGTGGGCAATGGCGTTTACGGTGGGGGCGGTGAAGCCGGAGTGGATTGCTGCTCAAGTGAATCGGCCTTTTGATTTGACGAAGGATCATATGCTACGGGTGCATCTGGTGCAGTTGGAGGCGCAAGAGCATCTGCTGATTGTGGTGATGCATCATATTGCTTCGGACGGCTGGTCGGTAGGTGTGCTGATGAGGGAGCTGATGGAGGTGTATGAGGCGGAGGTTGCAGGGCGGCCGACGGTCTTGCCGGAATTGCCTTTGCAGTATGCTGACTATGCGATTTGGCAGCGTCAGTATTTGGTGGGGGAGGTTTTGGAAGAGAAGTTGGCGTATTGGAAGCAGCAGTTGGCGGGGCTGGCCCCTTTGGTTTTGCCGACGGATTTTCCGCGTCCTGCGATTCAAAGTACCAAAGGAGCGTCCGCGCGTTTTGTAATTGAGTCCTCCTTAGTGGAGCCGTTACAGACCTTAGCCAATCGGGAGGAAGTGACTTTATTCATGGTTTTACTGGGGGCATTTAAAGTGCTGCTGTATCGCTACAGTGGGCAGACGGATATTTGTGTAGGTAGCCCTATTGCGAATCGTACCCAGGCGGAGATTGAACCGCTGATTGGCTTTTTTATCAACACCCTGGCGTTGCGCAGTGACCTGAGTGGGAATCCTAGCTTCCTACAATTCCTCCAACAGATCAAAGCCATGACCTTAGATGCCTACACTCATCAGGAGGTACCTTTTGAGAAAATTGTTGACCAAACTTCTACCCAACGAGACCGCAGCCATAGCCCACTATTCCAGGTCCTGCTGGTTTTACAGAATAATGCCCCATTGCCTGCTGCTCAATTGGCTGACCTCGAGCTCCGTGAAGAACGCTACAGCTATGATAGTACAAAATTTGATCTCCTCCTTAACTTTTTCGAATCTTCCCGTGGGCTTGAACTGGATCTAAGTTATTGCACCGATCTTTACTTACCCACTACTATCGAAAGGCTATTCCAACATTTCTATCAATTGCTGCAATCCATTGTTGCAGCAGCCGATCAGCAGTTGGCTCAACTTCCTATGTTGAGCGAGGGAGAGGTGCAGCAGTTGGCTCATTTTAATGACACCCAAAAAGAATTTCCGGCTGATAAAACATTGATTGATTTATTCGAAGCACAGGTGGCTTTGCATCCGGCAGACATTGTTCTACAATACCAAAAGCAGCAGTGGAGCTACGCCGACTTGAACGCAGCGGCCAATCGGCTGGGCCATTTTTTGAGGGAAAAATATAAGATTACTCCTGATGATCGAATCGCTATTTGTTTAGATGTCAGCGAATGGATGATCATCGCTATTTTAGGGATTTTGAAAGCGGGGGCCGCCTATGTTCCTATCGATCCTACTTGTCCAGAAGAACGGAAGGCATACTTGATTGAAGACAGTGATTCTAAAGTCTTGATTGATGCTGATGTATTGGCAGCCTACCAAAAACACTCGGCTAATTTTTCTTCAACCAACCTTACAACTATCACCGAGCCTCACCATCTGGCCTACGTCATCTACACCTCCGGCTCCACCGGCCAACCCAAAGGAGTCCTCATCGAGCATCGTGCAGTGGTCAACGAATTATACGATCAATACGATAACTTCAACCAGCAAGCAGGGGACCGCATTCTGCTGGCTTCCAATTATATCTTCGATGCTTCTATCGAACAAATTTTCCTTTCGCTGTTGTTCAATGCTACACTAGTGCTGACCGATCGTGAGCATATCCTCGATCCCGTATTGCTCGACCAAGTTTTGGAAAAAGAACAAATTACCCATTTTCACGCGACGCCCAGTTTGCTTCAAACCCTAAGCCCCCGGGCCTACCCCACACTGAAACGAGTGCTCGCTGGTGGGGAGCATTGCCCTATGGAGCTGGCGCAGTCCTGGGCCCCCTATACTCAGTTTTTCAACAAATATGGTCCAACCGAGGCCACTATCAACGCTACATTTTACACCTATGATCCCTTAACCCTGGCCCCCCATATCCAACTGCTGCCCATCGGTCGCCCCTTGGCCAATGTACAACTTTACGTACTGGATGACTACCATCAGCTGGTCCCTATCGGCGTAGTCGGCGAACTCTACATCGGTGGAGCAGGGCTGGCGCGCGCCTACCTCAATCAGGAAGCCTTGACGCAAGAAAAATTTGTGGACTCGCCCTTCCAATCTGGAGAGCGACTCTATCGTACGGGCGACTTGGTCCGCTGGCTGCCGGATGGCTTATTAGAGTTTAGAGGGCGTCGGGATAACCAAGTGAAGGTGCGAGGGTATCGGATGGAGCTGGGAGAAATAGAGAAGGTATTAGCCACCGCTGAAGGGGTGCAACAGGCAGCAGTGATTGCCCAGGAAGACGCGAGTGGAGCCAAGCAATTGGTCGCTTATGTGGTCGCCAATGCTCACTTTAATCGCTCGACGGTAGACCAGCATTTAAAGGCTTACCTGCCGAATTACATGATCCCAGCGTTCCTGTTGACTATTGACACTTTACCCTTACTTCCCACCGGAAAGCTGGACCAAAAGGCTCTGCCCAAACCAGCTGCTTCCGATATGCAGCAGAGGACTTATGTAGCACCCCGTCATCCTGAGGAGCAAACTTTGACCACTATCTGGGAGGAGCTGCTACAGCTAGAGCGAATCGGTATCCACGATAATTTCTTTGAGCTAGGCGGCCATTCCCTACTAGCTACACGCATGGCTTCCGCTGTCCGCGAAGAGCTATCCACTCGCCTCGCCATCCGTGATATTTTTGCCCAACCGACCATTGCTGAGTTGGCCAAGATCATCAACCAGCAGACTGGTGTCAAATTGTTGTCCAAGATTACGCCAACTGAGCGCCCCGATCGCATTCCGCTTTCTTTTGCGCAGGAACGGCTTTGGTTCATTGACAGATTGGCGGGGAGTCGGCATTATCATGTGCCGGCCATCCTTCGCATCAAAGGGGCGCTGGATGAAGCGGCTCTGCAAGCCGCCTTTAGCGCAATCGTTGATCGCCATGAGGTTTTGCGTACGGTATTTTTAGAGGAAGAAGGACAGGCTTACCAAAAGGTCTTAATGCCAGGGCAGTGGACTTGGCGTGTTGAAGAAATCGCTTCGGAAGATTACGAGGAGCAGATCGCTCAGGCAATCAATATGCCTTTTGATCTCTCCAAAGATTATATGTTGCGCGTTCAGCTGTTGAAGCTTGGGGCCGCAGACTATTGCTTGGTTATCGTCATGCATCACATTGCTTCAGATGGTTGGTCAACGCCTATTTTAATTCGGGAATTGATGAGCGATTATCAGCAATTAAAAAATGGCCGATTGCTTTTAACCGCGCCGCCAGCTATTCAGTATGCCGACTATGCGCTTTGGCAACGTCAGCATTTGAACGAGGAGCGTTTGACTCAGGGCTTGGACTATTGGGAGCAAAAGCTGCGGGGGCTGGCTCCTTTGGATTTGCCAACTGATTTTCGGCGGCCGGTGCAGCAGAGTACGCGGGGAGCGGCTATCCACTTTGAGCTGGATTTGGAGTTGATGAATGCTTTGCGAGAGCTGGCGCAGCAACAGGGCGTCAGTCTGTTTATGCTACTGCTCAGTGCTTATAAGGTGCTGCTTTATCGCTACAGCGGTCAGGAGGATCTTTGTGTGGGAAGCCCTATCGCTAATCGTAGGCAGGCGGCTTTGGAGCCGATGATTGGATTGTTTATCAATACCCTGGCCTTGCGCAGTGACCTGAGTAATCGGCCGAGCTTTATCGAATTATTGGCGCAGGTCAAGCAGCGGACTTTAGAAGCTTATGAGTACCAGAGCATTCCTTTTGAGAAAATTGTCGAACGCTTGGGAGAGGAACGAGATGGCAGTCGAACCCCCGTTTTTCAAACCATTTTTGTTTTGCAAAATAATGAGGCGCTGCCGGAATTGAATATAGAGGGCGTAGAGATTGCCTTGGAAGAGGATAAGGCAGAGACGGCGAAACTTGATTTGGTCTTTTCTGCGGTGGAGCACCCAGAGGGCCTGCGGGCAGACTTCCAGTACTGCCGGGACTTATTCGAGCGCAGAACAATGGAGCAGATGGGTTTTCATTTTCAGCAGCTCTTGCGATCTATTGTTCGGGCTCCACGGCAAAGGATTGATCAACTGTCTATGCTCAGTCCAGCCGAGCGCTATGAATTGCTAGAAACTTATACGGCAACCGAATTCGACGTGCCGACAAGCGCTACTTTGACTCAATTAGTTGAAGAACAAGTGGCGCGACATCCTGATCAAATCACCTTGTGCTTCGAAGATCGATCGCTGACCTACGGCGAGCTGAATACCGCTGCCAATCAACTGGGGCATTACCTCCGCCAACACTATCAGATTCAACCAGACGATCGAATAGCCATTCAATTGGAGCGCAGCGAATGGATGATCATTGCAATCCTGGGGGTACTCAAATCCGGCGCTGCCTACGTCCCCATCGACCCCAGCTATCCCGAAGAACGAGCTCGCTTCATGCTGGAAGATAGCGCCAGCAAGGTCCTCATCGATGACGAGTTTCTGCAAGCCTTCAAAGCGGTGAGCACGCCATATCCCAAGGATAATCCTCTCCTCATTGCTCAGGCCCATCACCTGTCCTATATCATCTATACTTCTGGTTCCACTGGCCGCCCCAAGGGCGTCCTGACCGAACACCGCTGCGTCGTCAACGAGCTTTTCTACCAATATGCCATATGCGACCTGCGCAGCGATGATTGTATGCTGCAAACGTCCAACTACGTCTTCGATCCTTCCGTCGAACAAATCTTTCTATCGCTAATCTTCGGTGTCCGGCTAGTGCTCCTCTCTCGCGAGACCCTATTAGATCCCGCAGCGATGGACCGCATGATAAGTACGGAAGTTGTCACCCATTTACACGCTACGCCCAGCCTCCTACAAATTATTCGGCCCAAAGCTTACCCCCATCTGCGGCGGGTACTAGTCGGTGGTGAGCGTTGCCCGCTAGCACTGGCGCGCCCCTGGGCCAAAATTGCTCGCTTTTTCAATAAGTATGGTCCTACCGAAACGACGATCAACTCGACTGTCTACGAATACGAAGAGTCGACGGCCCTTGATCATCTAGCGAGCCTACCCCTCGGTAAGCCCTTGGCGAATACCCGTGTCTACGTGCTGGATACCTACGGAAATTTGGTGCCCAAGGGCGTAGTCGGTGAAGTCTACATCGGCGGGGCTGGCGTGTCGAGAGGCTATCTGAATCGGGAGGAGCTGACGAAAGAGAAATTCATTGACTCGCCCTTTGTCGCTGGTGATCGGCTCTACCGCAGCGGAGATTTGGCGCGTTGGCTGCCTGATGGGCAGTTAGCGTTTAGAGGGCGAGTAGACTTTCAGGTGAAGGTGCGGGGGTACCGCATTGAGCTGGGAGAGATCACTCGGGCCTTGGAGCAAATGGCAGCGGTGCAGCAGGCGGTGGTCGTCGCTCGGCCCGACGCCAGCGGTCATCAGCGCTTGATTGCCTATGTGCTGCCCTCGGGCAGCTTCGAGGCGGCAACGATCAAGGCGGGCCTCCAGGCGCAGCTGCCCGAATACATGGTCCCTTCGGTGATCATTGAGCTGGATACATTTCCGCTGACACCCAACGGCAAAATCGACCGGCGCGCCTTACCCGATCCTGACGAGCTGACCTTGGCTGCCCGAGAGTTCGTAGCTCCCCGTAATGCCATCGAAGAACGCCTGGCCATCATCTGGCAGGAATTACTCTACACCCCCGAAGTCAGCATCTACGACAATTTCTTTGAGCTGGGCGGGCATTCCCTGCTGGTGATGAGAGTCGTTGCGGCCATCAAACGAGAATTTTCTATTGATATTCCCATAAAAATGTTGTTCCAGTTTACTTGTATCGCTGATCTAGGAGAATACATACAGGTCAAACAATTGGTTAAGAAAGAAGAGGACGACGGCGAAGTCCAAGTAGTAGAATTATAATAAGATTTAGGTTTATGAAAAATGAAATCACCAAAGACGCATCGGCGACTAAGCAAGTCGTTGCCCTATTAAATACCGCTTTTGAAAAAGGCATCTCCGTATTTTTGGATCAGGGCCAGCTAAAGTTGAAAGCTGCCAAAGACCAGCAATTGGACCCTGAACTCATCGCCCAACTAAGGGAGCAGAAAGCGGCCATCATCGAGTTTTTACAAGAAGAAAATAAGCAAGTCGATGTGGAGGAGCGGCGAGGTATTTTGGCTTTTGATCGTCGCGCTACGCAAGATATTCCGCTGTCTTTTGATCAGCAACGGTTATGGTTGGTTGATAAAATGACGGGCAGTACGCATTACCATATTCCGATTGTTTTGCGCTTGAAAGGGCGTTTGGAGCGAGAAGCCTTGGAAGCTATTTTTCGGATCATCGTCGATCGTCACGAGGTGCTGCGGACGGTGTTTTATGAAAAAGATGGCATCCCGTATCAGCGGGTGATGCCAGCGGGGGCGTGGCAGTTGCAGTATGAAGAAATGGAGGGGCTGAAGGCAGCTAAGGCTATTGAAGAGTACATCGCGCAGCGGCTTCGCCAGCCTTTTGATTTATCCAAAGACCATATGCTGCGCGCGCAGCTGCTGCGACTTTCCAAAACCGAGCATTTGCTGGTGATGGTCATGCATCACATTGCTGCCGACGGTTGGTCGACACCGATCTTTATCAAAGAGCTGATTGCGCTTTACCAGGCGGGGCGCGCCGCTAGGGCGACTTTGTTGCCACCGCTCCCCATCCAGTATGCTGACTATGCCCATTGGCAGCGCAACTACCTGCGCGGCGCGGTGTTGGAGGAAAAAATGGCTTACTGGGAACGTCAGTTGGAAGGCCTTCCGCCGCTAGAGTTGCCCACCGACTTCGCCCGCCCAACGCTGCAAAGCACCCGAGGGCAATCCCTGGAGGTCCAACTGGATGGCGATCTGTACGCTGCGCTACAGCAGTTGGCCCGGGCACGTGGGGTCACCCTCTACACGCTCTTACTGGCCGCCTTCAAGGTTTTGCTGTACCGCTATACAGGGCAGGAGGATTTAGCGGTAGGTACGCCAATTGCCAATCGTACGCAGCCGGAGGTGGAAGGCTTGATTGGCTTTTTTGTCAACACCCTTTGCCTGCGCAGTCGCGTAGAGGGCAGCCAGCCGTTTACCATGATGCTAGAACAGCTTCAGCAGACGGTAATGGATGCCTATGATCATCAAGAAGTTCCTTTTGAAAAGATTGTTGATCGCCTCGTACAGCATCGCGATACCAGCAGGAGCCCACTTTTTCAAGTCGTATTTTTATTACAAAACGACAAAGATTTACCCAGCCTGCAATTAGAGGGCATGAGCTTTAGCGCCGAAACCCCCAACTACACCGTTGCCAAGTATGACCTGATCTTTAAAGTTATCGAAACGACTAAGGGCCTCCACTTTTTGGTAACGTACTGTAGCGATTTATTTGCCGAAAAAAGTATCGAGCGCTTGCTGCAACATTACCGGCTATTGCTCCAATCCATTGTCCTCGATCCAAGGGCTCCCCTCTCTGAGCTCTCCATCTTATCCGACCAAGAGCGAACCCTGCTGCTGAATCAACTGGCGGGTTATGCGGAGGAATATGAATCGAAGAATGCCCTAGACTGCTTTAGCGAGCAAGTGCAACAGCGCCCCCAAAAAGTAGCCGTCGCAGGAGAGACGCCCTGGACGTATCAACAATTGGATCGCTATTCTAACCAACTGGCAAATATCCTGATTGCTAGAGGGGTAGAAGCTAAGGATTTTGTCGGCGTCTGCATGGATCGCTCACCAGAATTTATTGGTGCCCTACTGGCCGTTCTAAAGACCGGCGCTGCCTATGTTCCTATTGACCCTAAAATACCCGAGGCCCGTGTTCAGCATATGGTAAAAGATACAGAATTGAAATGGGTGATTACCAAAACACTGTACTCGGCTCCATTTCAAGGAGTGCAGGAATTGGCTATACTTGATTGTGTGGCGGAAGCAACAGCGATCAATAGTGCTGCTATCGAGCAACCGGAGGTTGAGCTCCATATGGAGCAACTGATGTACATCATTTACACTTCTGGTTCGACCGGCGAGCCCAAAGGAGCGATGATTACCCATCGTTCATTGTCCAACCTCGTCCAGTGGCATATCAAGACCTACAACACTAACGAAGCGTGTCGTTCGCTATTTATGTCAACCATTAGCTTCGATGCCATGTGCTGGGAGATTTGGCCTTATTTGAGTACGGGAGGTACCTTGTGTATTCCGAATGAGGAAGAACGGATGTTAGCCAAGGCGCTGGTACAATTTTGTGTGCGAAATGAGGTCACCGATACCTTTCTGCCCACCGCTTTAGTCCCTGCTTTTGTCAACTATTCCCGAGGGGTGGACATGGCGATGAAGGTTGCGGCTACCGGCGGCGATGCATTACCGCCTATTGATATTACGGATCTCTCCTATCGACTTTTTAATAACTACGGGCCTACGGAAACGACCGTTATAAGCACCAGTTATGAGCTGCAGCCCAGAGACAAGGATCGGATGCCTCCGATTGGTAAGCCGATTGCTAATGAGTATATCTATTTGTTGGATCAGCACTTGCAGTTGGTGCCACTGGGAGTGAAGGGGGAGTTGTATCTCGCGGGGGCTGGGCTGGGCAAAGGCTACTGGCGGCGTCCGGAGTTGAATGCAGAAAAATTTGTTGAAGTTTCACTGGACGGCTCAACTCCTGTACGCTTGTACAGAACGGGGGACCTCGCCCGCTGGGATGCCGATGGCAATTTGGATTTTCTCGGTCGTATAGATAATCAGGTGCAGATTCGAGGCTATCGCATTGAATTGGGGGAAGTGGAGAATGCCCTCTTGCAATCTCCGCTGGTTCGTCAGGCGGTGGTGCGGACCACTCAGCAGGGGGGAAGCCACCAGCAGTTAATTGGCTATGTGGTACCCGAAGGGGCTTGGGATAAGGAGGTAGTACAGCAGCAACTACGGGCGCAACTGCCAGAGTACATGATCCCCACACTACTCATCACTTTACCGGAATTTCCTCTTAATACGAATGGTAAGATTGATCGAAAAAATTTGCCACTTCCCAACGTCGAGGATTTACAGGCGAAGCATTTTGTGGCCCCGCGCAACAAGAGCGAATCCCAGTTGGCCGACATTTGGAAGACCTTGCTGAAATTAGAACAAGTCGGGGTACACGATAACTTTTTTGAGCTGGGCGGCCATTCTTTACTGGCTGCCCGTCTACTGTCAGTTGTTCAGGAGCAGATCGGCGTGGAGCTCTCGGTGAAGGATATTTTTCAGATGCCGACGGTTGCCGAGCTCTCGGCCTTTTTAATTGCACAGGGGCAACTCAAAGCCCTACCAGCCATTGAAGCTAGCCAGCGGCCGGAGCGCATTCCCCTGTCTTTTGCCCAAGAGCGACTGTGGTTTATTGACCAACTAGAAGGCAGCCAGCACTACCATATTTCAACCGTCCTGGAGCTTAAAGGTGAAGTTGATCAAGGGTTTTTGACCACTGCCTTTCAGACGATGGTTAATCGCCACGAGATTTTGCGGACTGTCTATCGTGAGGATGATGGTCAGCGTTGGCAAGAAATACTTCCTAGAGATCAGTGGCAGCTGATCTTCTCCGCGGCGGAGGGTTCTGCTGCGGAGTCTTTCCTTCAAGCTTGTGTGACGCAGCCCTTCGACTTGCAGCAGGACCACATGCTGCGAGCACAGCTAATTCAACTGTCCGAAGTACATCATCAATTGGTCATCGTTCTGCATCATATTGCTGCCGATGGTTGGTCCATTCCCATTTTTATCAAAGAACTGCTGGCCCTATATCAGGCTTACCATAACGGGGAAAATCCCTTGCTTTCACCCCTCTCTATCCAATATGCGGACTACGCCATCTGGCAGCGGGACTATCTGCAGGGAGCCGTACTGGCCGAGCACATGCACTACTGGCGGGAGCAGTTGGCTGATCTCGCTCCGCTCGACCTGCTGACCGACTATCCCCGCCCGGCGATCCAAAGCCTTCGGGGAGCGACGCATCGCTTTGGCCTCGACCCTACTTTGAGTCGACAGTTGGAGCTGCTGGCCCAGCGGGAGGGCGTCAGTAGGTATATGCTGCTGTTGGCGGCGTTCAATGTTTTGCTGTATCGCTACAGTGGGCAGGCGGATATTTGCGTGGGCAGCCCTGTTGCTAATCGGAATCAGCCGGAGGCGGAGGGCCTAGTGGGCATGTTTGTTAATATGTTGGCCTTGCGTAGTCAGTTGGAGGGCAACCCTGGCTTCAGCAGCTTTCTATCACAGTTGAAAACGACCAGCCTGGAAGCTATTCAACACCAAGAGCTGCCTTTTGAAAAAATTGTTGATCAAATCGTTAAGGAAAGAGACCTGAGTCGCAGTCCCTTATTCCAGGTGGTTTTCAGTTGGCAAAATGAAACAGAGCGGCAAGCGATTGAATTGGAAGGGCTAAGCATCGAGCCATTGCCCTTTGCTGAAATGAGTACTAAATTTGATCTGCTATTGGCGATGAGTGCGGGAGCCGAGGGCCTGAGTGGTACCTTGGAATATTGCCAGGATTTATTCCAACCAGCGACCATCAAACGACTGCAAAATCATTTTGTACAACTCCTCCGTTCCATCGTTGCTAATCCCCAATGTGGCATCGCCGAACTGTCGCTCCTTAACCCGCTAGAGGAAGAGCAGCTATTGGAGGAATTCAATGCTAGGACGGGCAGCTATCCTGCTGATCAGAGCATCCCCGCTCTTTTCGAAGCGCAGGTTCGCCGCAATATCGAGCAGCAAGCCATTGTTTTCGAAGATCGGCGCTTGAGTTACCACGAACTAGATACACAGGCCAATCAGTTGGCCCATTATTTAATTGAAAAAGGGGTTGCGCCTGGTGATCGGGTAGCCTGTTTGCTAGAACGTTCCCCAGCCTTGATCGTCAGCCTGCTGGCCATTCTCAAAGCAGGTGCCACCTACGTTTCCATCGATCCTCGCTACCCTGAGGAGCGGGTCAATTTCATGAAGTCGGATAGTGCCGCTTCGTATTTTTTAGATGAAAAAATGCTAAATACTGAAGCCAGCACCATCGCACAATATTCTTCACAAGCCCCAGCTGTCTCGATCCATCCCTATGATGCCGCCTATGTCATCTACACCTCCGGAACCAGCGGTCAGCCGAAAGGCGTAATTGTCAGTCACCAGAATGTTGTTTCCTTGGTCAAGAATAACTGTTTTATCAACCTAGAACCTTCAGACGTCTTGCTTTCTACCGGCTCGCCTTCTTTTGATGCGACGACCTTTGAGTACTGGGGGATGCTGCTCAACGGCGGTAAGCTACTGCTCTGCCCCGAAACGAGCCTGCTTGATCCACCATTGCTCAAGTCCTTGATTCAAAAAGAAAAATGCAGCCTTATGTGGTTTACTGCGGGCTGGTTTAATGAGCTGGTAGAAGCAGATATTAGTTTGTTTGCTGGTTTGCGGAGTGTTATTGTGGGGGGAGAAAAATTATCCGCCTACCACGTTCGAAAGTTGAGGAAAGCCTACTCCGCCTTGCAAATTATCAATGGCTACGGCCCGACGGAGAATTCGACGTTCTCTTTGACCTACGAGATAGGAGAGGAGGTGCAGGAAAACATTCCAATTGGAAAACCCCTCAACAACCGCAGTGCCTATATTCTGGATCAGCACGGGCAGCTTTGCCCCATCGGCGTTGCTGGTGAGCTGTACGTCGGCGGGGCTGGCCTCGCCATCGGCTACCTCAATGCGGAAGCCCTCAACGCTCAGCGTTTTCTCCCCAACCCCTTTCAACCAGATCAGCGTTTCTACCGCACTGGCGACCTGGCCCGCTGGCTACCCGACGGTAATGTCGAATTCCTGGGGCGGATAGATAACCAGCTGAAGATCAGAGGTTACCGTATTGAGCCGAGTGAAATTGAGATCATCCTACAACAATCCCCTATGATCCGTCAAGCGGTGGTGATGGCCAGAGGAGAGCGTAGCGATAACCGGCAATTGATTGCTTATGTCGTTGCCGAGAAAGAGTATGTACAGGAGCAAGTTGTACAGCAACTCCGAACTCAATTGCCCCATTATATGATTCCTGCTCTGCTGATTGAACTGGCCGAACTGCCATTGACCACCAGTGGGAAAGTAGACTACCAAGCGCTGCCCGAGCCCGACTGGACTACACTAACCGAAAAGTCCTACCGAGCGCCGCGCAGTATTACGGAAAAACAGCTGACGGCCATCTGGCAGGAGTTGTTGAGTGTAGATAAAATTGGTATCCATGACCATTTTTTCGAACTGGGCGGCCACTCGCTTTTGGCTACTCGCGTGCTTTCGGCCATCCGCTCTCGGATGCAATTAGAAGTGAGCATCCGAGAGTTGTTTGAATACCCAACTGTTGCTGGATTGGCCGTCATTTTGGACAGCCGGGAGAAAAATACGATGCTGCAAGCTATTCGATCGCAACCCCGTCCGGAGCGCGTTCCCCTTTCCTTTTCTCAGGCCAGATTATGGTTTATCGACAAACTGGGGGGCAGTTCGCATTACCACATCCCGTCAGTACTGGAAATAAAAGGGCCTTTAGATCAGACCATTTTGAATCGCTCTATCAATGCCATTGTTAATCGGCACGAAGTGCTGCGCAGCATCTACGTGGAGCAGGATGGGGAGGCCGGTCAGCAACTGTTGCCGAAGGACAGTTGGCAATTGACTTTCTTTCCGCAGGGGCATTTCGAAACCGAGGAGCAGATGGAGGCCTGGCTGAGCAGAGAGCTAACCAGCCCTTTCAATCTTTCCGCAGACCATATGATTCGCCTACATCTCATCGAGCGGGCGGAGGAGGATTATCTGCTGGTCTTCGTCCTGCATCATATTGCTTCGGACGGTTGGTCGAGTAGTGTGTTGATGAAAGAATTCATTGCCTTTTATACTGCTTTTGTAGAAAATAAGGAGGCAGTAGTGCCGGCTTTGCCTTTGCAGTATGCTGACTATGCTCTTTGGCAGCGCGCTCGGGAAAATGACGGGCTATTACAGGAGCAACTGGACTGGTGGGTTGGGCAATTGGAAGAGGTAGAACCACTAAAGTTGCCTACTGACTTTCCTCGTCCTACTATACAGAGTACGCGCGGAGATCAGCTTAGGATCAGCATTGATAGGGTAAAAACGGATCGGCTGCTGCAATTGGCACAGGCCAATAACGCTACTTTGTTTATGGTGGTGATGGGATTGATAAAAGTGCTGCTGCATCGCTACAGCGGGCAAAATGATATTTGCGTAGGAACGCCGATCGCTAACCGCCGTTACCAGGATTTGGAGCCCTTGATCGGCTTTTTTGCCAACACCCTGGCGCTGCGTAGTGACCTCAGTGATCAGCCTTCCTTCCTCCAATTGCTAGAGCAGATTCGTACCAATACCCTGGCGGCCTACGCCAACCAGGATGTCCCCTTCGAACAGATCGTCGACCGCGTTGTGAAGGAGCGCGACCTCAGCCGGACGCCTCTCTTTCAAGTGTTACTCATTCTCCAAAATACACCCGATACCCCCATATTCGATCTGGCCGAGCTGGAATTGAACCCGCTGCCCCATCAATCGGATACGGCCAAATTTGACCTGACCATGGGGGTTATGGAGACACCAGAAGGGCTCAAGATAAAGATCGTCTACTGCACTGATCTATTCCGCCATGAGACGATCGCGCGCATGATGCAGCACTTCGAGCTTTTGCTGGACAGCGTGCTGGCCGCTCCCGAAACACCCATTGGCAGCCTACGGCTTTTGTCGAGCAAAGAGGAGGCACAACTACTGGCCTTCAACGATACCAAGGCTCCCTATCCTGCCGAGCAGAGCATCACGGAGTTGTTCGAAGAGCAGGCCAGGCTGCATCCTACGGCGCCTGCCATCACCGAAGCCGATTTTCTCCTAAATTACCAAGCCCTCAACGAGCGGGCCAACCGCCTAGCACACTACCTCATCCGCCACGCTAAGCTCAACGAAAATCCCTTCGTAGCCATCTGCATGCCCCGCTCCCTGGACCTCATCGTCAGCGCCCTGGCTATTCTCAAAGCCGGCGGCGCCTACGTTCCCGTCGACCCTAAGTATCCGCAGGATCGGATCGACTACATGTGCTCCGAAAGCAATGATTTTGTCATCACTGCCCCAAAATTGCAGGAGATTCAAGCCCAACTGGCCGACCTCCCCTCAAGCAATCCAGCACTCAACCTAGCGCCTTCGACCGCGGCCTATGCCATCTATACCTCTGGAACAACCGGGGTGCCTAAAGGCGTCATCGTTACCCATCAGAATGTGGTCAGCTTGGTAAGAGGTGGTGATTATCTGCCGCTTCATTCGGAAGAAATACTGCTTTCCACTTGCTCTCCCTCCTTCGATGTCTCGACTTTTGAGTATTGGGGGATGTTGTTGAACGGGGCCCAGATCGTCATTTGTCCAGAGCATATCTTACTGGATATGGAGTTGCTAAAAGATATGATCCGCAAGTATAGGGCTACGATGATGTGGAGCACAACGGGTTGGTTTAACCAGCTCATTGACACCGATCTGGCGATTTTTGAAGGCCTGCAAACAGTGATGTCTGGCGGTGAACAGCTCTCTGCGCGGCACGTTCGCCGGCTGCGCGAGCGTTATCCGGCACTGACCATTATGAATGGCTACGGCCCTACGGAAAATTCCACGTATTCGACCACCTTCCTGTTTGGCGATCACATTGAGGAGCGCATATCGATTGGTAAGCCTTGTAGCAATCGGCAGGCTTATGTATTGGATCAAAATCGGCAGCTTTGCCCCGTAGGGGTGGTGGGTGATCTTTGGGTCGGCGGAGCGGGGATTGCTGCGGGCTATCTCAACAATCCGGAGCTGACAGCCGAGCGCTTCATCGACAGTCCCTTTGGTGCGGAGTCTCGTCTTTACCGCACGGGAGACCTCTCTCGCTGGTATGCTGATGGCAACATTGAGTTTCTGGGGCGGATGGATGATCAGGTAAAGGTGCGGGGGTATCGGATTGAGCTGGGAGAGATTGAGAGTGCGCTGAATGAGTCGACGATGGTGCAGCGCGGTATTGTATTGGCCCGACCGGACAGCAAGGGGGTAAGGCGGCTAGAGGCTTTTGTGGTGCCCGAAGGGCCCTTCGATAAAGAGGCGCTGAAGGCCTATTTGCAAACTCAGCTCCCGACTTATATGGTGCCGTCTATCTGGGTGCCTATTGCTTCTCTGCCGCTGACTACCAACGGAAAAGTCAATAAGCGTGCTTTGGTCGTACCAGAGCACATGGCTTTGCCGGAGGAACATTTCCAATCGCCACGAACTGCCGAGGAACAGCAACTGGCGGCCATTTGGCGGGAGTTATTGGAATTGGAGCAGGTAGGGATTTATGACAATTTCTTTGAGCTGGGCGGTAATTCGATTAAGATCATCAAATTACTACATCATTTAAAAGAGCTGTATGGCGATCGGATCAAAGTCAGCGATTTGTTCGATTATCCGAGTATTGGGCAGTTGACGGCGCATCTGGCGACCGAGCAGCCGAAGGCGGAGGGGCAAAAGAAGTTGAGAAAATTGAGCTTATAAATCTGTATTTTTCCTATTAATTAAATATCTTTCGGTTCCACTCTCTAGGGCTTCTTCCTAAGCCCCTGTTACCATCGTTCCAAACAATCAAAAGTCTTATGCTTAAGAGTTACCTAACTATCATTTGGCGTAATATTTACCGTCAGCCCGCTTACACTATCCTCAATTTGGCTTGCCTAACCATTGGTATTGCAACGACCTTATTGATCTTATTGTACATTGATTTTGAACTTAACTTTGACCGTTTTCACGAGAACTCAGATCGTCTTTATCGGGTAACCACAACTGCGATTAAGACTCGGGATCGGGTGATGGATGTCAAGTCGCAGCTCTCGCCGGCTAACCTGGCGCCTATCGCAGCCAATGATTATCCAGAGTTTGAGCAGTTCGCTCGGCTGTACGCTTTTTGGTCGGAGGATAAGCTGAAATTTAAGTACGGAGGAGAACTGATTGAGGAGGAGGAAGTGCTGGCGGCTGATTCTTCAGTATTCGACCTTTTTAGTTTTAATATAGTCAATGGATCGCCTCGTCAAGCCTTGCAGGGACCGAATAAGATCGTGTTGTCTGAGAATCTGGCGCGGCGAATTTTTGGGGACGAAAACCCATTGGGCAAACTGCTGGAAACGGATATGTTGCACAATACGATTGGCTTGGATACTACGTACTCGCTCATTGTATCTGGGGTATATAAAGACATGCCGAGAAATACCAACTTGTTTGCCCATGCCTTTATATCTGCGGAGACCGACCCGGAGTTGGACAACTATTACTTTGGCCGTTTCAAAGTACATACTTATGTTATGCTTAGAGAGGGGGTGGACAAGGCTCCCTTGGCTGGTAAATTGACTGCTGTATATGATAAACATTTAGATCCTAACCGCGATCCCACCATTCTCAATGCGACCCACAAGCTGGTGCCACTGGTGGATATTCACTTGGATACGACAGCGGGATATATTTACATTTATATCTTCATCGGGGTAGGTCTGCTGGTCTTGCTGATTTCGGTCATTAGTTATGTCAATCTGGTCACCGCACAGGCCAGCCGCCGCGCGTTGGAAATCGGCATTCGCAAGGTGATGGGCTCAGATCGCAGGCAGTTGGTTACCCAGTTTTTATCAGAATCCGTTGTCTTTACCCTCCTGGCTCTTGGGCTAGCATTAGCTATCGTGCTGATGGTCGTCACTCCGCTCAACAGCGCGCTGGATTTACAGTTGCAGACTTCGCAGCTCTGGCAACCCCGCCTACTGTTGGGGATGCTGGGCATCATTTTTATCCTTGGCATTATAGGCGGTAGTTATCCTGCATTTTTTCTTTCTTCCTTCAAACCCATTACAGTTATGAAGAGTAAGGCGATGAAGGGAGCGCCTCTGCGCCGAGTGCTGGTGGCTGTACAGTTTATCGTTGTGATTTTTGTGCTGATTTGTACGGGAATGATCTATGATCAATTGCGGTATTTACAGCAGAAAGATTTAGGATTCGAGAAGGAGCAAGTCATTACACTGATGCTAGGCGGACGGGAAGAATTGCAAAAAGTACCTGTATTGAAAGAGCAGTTGAAAGAAAGTTCTCATATCAAAACGGTCTCTACTTGCAGCTTTGTCCCTGGCCTTGGAGGGTTAGTTAAGCAAGTGGTTAGTGTCGAAGCCAAAACTGGGCCAGTGCAATCGGCAGTGCTGGCTGGCCAGATCGATTATGACTACTTAGAGGCGATGGGGATCAAGTTGCAGGAAGGACGAAATTTTTCTCGCGACTTTCCCTCGGATTACGATAAAAGTGTGATCATCAACCAAAAGTTTGCCAAAGGCTTGGATTTAAAAGAACCTGCATTGGGTACTAAAGTGCGGCTTGGAAATCAAGAAAATCCTAATTTTTTTAGTGTAATTGGTGTGGTGGATAATTTTCATGTAAAATCACTGCACAGCGAGATGGAACCGCAGTTCTTCTGGCTCTCTCCTGCGACCCGGCGCGTTAACATCAAGATCGGCGACGACCTCAAGGCCGGGCTGAGCCACGTCGAAAAAACTTGGGCCAGCGTTTATCCCAATAAAGACTTTGAATACCGCTTCCTCGATGAGGCTATTCAAGAGGATTACGAGACCGATGAGCGGCACGGTAAAATATTTCTGGCCTTCTCCTTCGTCACCCTAATGATTGCCTTTTTGGGCTTATTCGGCCTAGCTTCCTACCTTGCTCGCCAGCGCGTCAAGGAAGTGGGCATTCGTAAAGTTCTGGGAGCCAGTGTCTGGGATACTGTTGTGCTGATGACCAAGAGCTTTGTGCTGTTGGTGGTTTTGGCGGCCATTCCAGCTTTCCTGGCAGCCTGGTTCATTATCAATATGTGGTTGGAAAATTTCGCCTTCCAAACCAAGATGAACTACATCCTCTTTGGTTTGGCCCTGCTGTTCACCCTATTACTGACCTTTATGACTACTGGATTGCACGCCGTTCGGGCCGCTCAAGTAAGCCCCTCGGAGACATTGAAGTATGAGTAGTTAACACCCCCCAAATCTATTTTATTTATGTGCTGATCGAAAACCATGCGATAGGCTGTATGGGCTATTCTGGCTTTCTTTTGGCAACCAACCACCATCCTATGTTTCTAGAACCGACGGTAAAGTATTTCAGCCAGGTAACAGTGAGCGAGTACTTTGAGATTACCAAAACCAAATTTCCGTTTTTACATTCCTTGTTAGATCGGGAGCGTTTTTCCTCGGAAAATATCAAGCAGATATTTTCAGCAATGAAGATCATTGATTTTGAAGGAGATACCAAAGGTGGCCGCGGTCGCGACTACTTTTTGGCTCAGAATAAATATCCCCTCAACCGCAGTATTGGCTTTCAGTCCATCTTTAATCTGATCGGCCCGGCCGCCGATGGCGATAAGACTGTTTTGGATATTTTGGGGGGCAACGGAACGCTGTATCGCGCTGCCAAATTATTGAACTATGATCATCTAAAAATTATCATCAACGATATTTCGGAAGAGATGATTGAGAATGCCTTCAAGCAGAATATTCCCTGTATTCGTCAGCCTGCTCAGGATCTGCTTTTTAAGAATGCTTGTCTGGATGCGGTGATTTTTGCCTACGGTACCCACCATATTCCCATTAAAGATCGCCTCAAGGCCTTCGAAGAAACGAAGCGGGTACTCCAACCCGGCGGTACCATCGTTTTTCACGATTACGAGCATGATAGCATGACCAGCAAATGGTACAGCGAGGTCTTGCATGAGTTTACTTACACGGGGCATGATTTCATCCATTTCTACAAGGATCAGCTTCGCAGCGATTTGCTGACTGCAGGCTTTGCCGACGTAGAAGTCTTCTACAGCTATGATCCCTTTGTGATCGAAGCGGAGACGGCGGAGGCCGCCAAGGAGGATTTACTGGATCATTTGATCTCTTTGTTTGGGCTCAAAAAATTCAGAGAGGCTTACGGCTATGATCGTGCACTGTTCTTTGCCGAGGCGGAAAAGCTGGTCCGGAAGTATGCTGATTTTAGAGAATGCGAAGACGAGGAGATCAATGCAGTGATTCGAGTGAAGGAATTGACGACTTATCCGTACGAGGGGAAGTTCCGCTGTGAGATGCCCCGCTATTCGCTGATGGCTTCTGGGAAGGCGTAGTAGTCTGCCACCGAAGGCTTGTGAGGTTATAAAAGGTGAATTTTTTTTGATTTTTTTCATTTCCTGTAAAGGTTTGATAAACAGTCTATTATCATTTTTTTGCGACCTCAAATAATTAATAAATTGTATAATTTAAAAGTAAATATTTATGGAATTTTTGCCTTTTCGCCGTCTATGTGGGGCATCCCCTCCGAAAAGGATCCGGAC